>JBBQGE010000186.1:0-2906 GCA_038322675.1 Bryobacterales bacterium | reverse complement strand
TCCTTCGTGTTTGGATCTGATCACGCTCCTGCGTAAGGAAATGGCCTTCCATCCCAACTTGCTTGCTTCCTTAGGCTTCAAAATCACCGATTCGGGCTTGGTTCAGGCCGCCGCTGCTTGAACAAATGTAGAAACTCCAGGGCCCGGCGTTCTCGCCGAGCACAATGCCACCCATTCCTCCCGCCATCGCGTGCGGTTGATGAAGGCCAGTGGCGAGTGTCTCTTCTCGCCATAACTGCCTGGGATCTTCGCCAGGGGTGTACTTGAACAGCGACCCATCGTCGAGGTGTCCCTGTGCCGCGAACAACTCGCGTCCGCGTAGCACCAGGCGCATGCTCGCCGATCTCGGCTGCTCATGCCGCGTATTGATCGCGAACAGGCGCCACGGTAGATCGAATCGCGTCGGGCTGCGAATCCAGTAATTGCCGCAGAACAGATCGGGCAACCGGTCACCATCGACATCGGCCATCAGCAAGCCTGTCTGCCTCGAGGGCGTATAGAACGAATAGACCTCCTGATACTGTCCGGGCGCGTCGTAGAATCGGACCTGTCCGTCGTGATCCGTGATGAGCACGCCACTATGCCCGAGGAGCGCCGTCGCGATGCAATCGTGCATTTCCACCTTCGGATCGAATTGGGTCCGTCGGCCGTTCCTCGCGATTGCAATGAGCGGGCCGGCATCGGGACCGTCCTGCAGATAAACAGTGCCGCTGGAGTCAACGCACCCTCCTTCGCCGAATCCGCCATGCTCCGATTTGCCGGCACTGCGAACGGTTCGGCGGTTCAGATCGACGACATGGAACCGTGTACCCCAGGTGTACAAGCGGGTGCCATCAAACGCGGCGCCGCGCAGCTTCTCGCCCGGGATACGAATTACGGATTGGCCACCCGCTAAGTAACTCAGCAGGCACAGGCCAACGACAGAGCGCACACTGATATTCTATGTGGCGGAGTTATCCTGCTGGGCCATCTTAGCGATCTGCTCCGACATCACTGCCCTATCTGCTACACTTCCACCGGGGACGCCAACCATGGCTATCGAATCTGTTTCCTCAGCTCCAGGCGTTGCGGCACGCACGACGCCGATTGTCACCGGCGCCGACTACATCGAGAGTCTCCGCGGACGTAATCTCAAAGTCCACTTACTGGGCGAGCGCATCGCCGAACCGGTGGATCATCCGATCATTCGTCCATCCATCAACGCGGTCGCGCGTACGTACGACCTCGCCGTGGAACACCCTGAACTCGCCACTGCCTGGTCGAGCCTTTCGAACCGGCGCGTCAACCGCTTCCTGCACGTGACGGAGAGCGTCGAGGATGTCGTTGGCCAGAATCGGATGCAGAGGCGGCTCGGTCAACTGACGGGCACCTGTTTCCAGCGCTGCGTCGGAATGGACGCGATCAACTCGTTGTACTCGGTCACCTACGACATGGACCAGTCGCGCGGTACGGCCTACCACGCGCGATTTCGCGAATTCCTGATCCGCATGCAGGAGATGAACTACGTGATCGGCGGCGCGATGACCGATCCGAAGGGCGATCGTGGAAAAGGACCCTCCGAACAATCTGACCCCGATTTGTTCACGCACATCGTCGAGCGCAGGGACGGCGGCGTGGTGCTGCGCGGCGCCAAGATGCATCAGACCGGCTGTCTGAACTCGCACTGGATCATCGTGATGCCGACCATGCGTTTGCAGCCGGCGGACCGGGACTACGCTGTGGTCGCCGCCATCCCGGTGGACCATCCCGGGCTGACATTCATCTACGGACGGCAATCCTGCGATACGCGGGCGCTCGAGGGCGGGTCGATCGACCAGGGAAACGCGCAGTACTCCGGCCAGGAGGCCATGATCCTGATCGACGATGTCTTCGTGCCCGGCGAACTCGTGTTCATGAACGGCGAGACCGAATACGCCGCGGAGTTGGTGGAGCGCTTCACGTCGTACCACCGGCGGTCGTATGTCTGCAAGACAGGGTTGGGCGATGTGATCATCGGCGCGGCAGCGCTGGCGGCCGACTACAACGGCGTTGCGAAGGCGTCCCACGTTCGCGACAAGCTGGTGGAGATGGCTCATCTCAATGAGACCATCTACGGTGCGGGAATCGCGGCTTCGCACGAATCGCAGCCGACTGCAGCCGGCAACTACCAGCCAGACGACCTGCTAGCGAACGTCTGCAAGCACAACGTGACTCGCTTCCCCTACGAAATCGCGCGCCTCGCGCAGGACCTGGCAGGCGGGTTGGTGGCAACGCTGCCATCGGAGAAGGACTTCGAGAATGAAGAGACAGGTCCGCTGCTGCGCAAATATCTCAAGGGGCGCGACGGTGTGGAGCCCGAAGATCGCGCGCGCATTCTGCGGCTGATCGAGAACATGACGCTGGGACGCAACGCGGTGGGATACCTCACCGAGTCGATGCACGGCGCCGGCAGCCCGCAGGCGCAACGTATCCAGATTGCGCGGCAGATGAAGCTGGAAGAGAAGAAGGACCTCGCGAAGAAGCTGGCGGGCATTCCGGATCGCGAGAAGCCGGAGTAACTACTCGGGCTTCACGTCTTTGCGCCGGCGGACTGCGTCCACCATTTCGCGCCAGTAGTCGCGCAGGAACGGCGGATTCTGCAGACTGTCGAGAACATAGCCGCGGTCGGCGCGCTCGAGATCCAATACGGCGGTAATCATCTCCTCCTGATAGAATCCGGCCTCTGCCAGAGGAATCCCATTCGGTTCGCGAATGAACGACATGCCGCTCGAGGTCTGCTTACCGTCGGGCGACTGCCCCACTGTGTTCGCGACACAATGGAAGATCTTCGAATTGGGCCCAGCGGGCTGTTGCGCGCGGCCCGAGATCCGCTTCCACGCAACGGCTTCGATTTCGTCGGAGCTGCAGGACGGGTGAAACAGAATCTG
>JBBQGE010000185.1:0-3048 GCA_038322675.1 Bryobacterales bacterium | reverse complement strand
CTAAGCCCTGCGGCTCATGTCGCTCGACGTCCCACCCGCTGCCGGCACATAGCATTTCAGCGTGTAGTCCATCACCATCCGATTCGCGTTGAAGCGCCAACCCAGCGTCCGGATCGTCCGCTTCATGCGCTTGATCCAGTCGCGGGGCAGACCGTCGCGATCGCGCTGGTAGTACATCGGGATCACGGCCTCACTCAACACGCGGTACAAATCCTCTCCGTCGCGCCGGTCGTGCACATCCATGTTTGAATGCGTGCGGCCAGTGCCGATCGCGAATCCGTTCATACCGTCGTATGCCTCGGCCCACCAGCCATCCAGCACCGACAGATTCAGGCCGCCGTTCAGCACCACCTTCTGACCGCTGGTGCCCGACGCCTCCAGCGGCCGTCGCGGATTGTTCAACCACACGTCCACGCCCTGCACAAAGTGGCGGCCGACGCTGATATCGTAATCCTCCACGAACACGAACTTGTCCGCGAACTGGGAATTGCGCATCAATTCGGCAATCTGTTGCAGCACGCGCTTGCCGGGTTCGTCGCGAGGGTGCGCCTTGCCCGCAAATACGAACTGCACGGGACGATTCGGATCGTTCACCATCGCGCCCAGTCGCTCAATGTCGGCCAGCAGCAGATTGGCACGCTTATAGGTTGCGAACCGTCGCGCGAAGCCCACCGTCAGCGCGTCAGGACTCAGCACGTTCTTCAGCCGGTGGATCACTTGCGGCGACTCGCCCCGCAACTGCGCCTGGCTCACCACACGGTTTCGTACAAACTCCAGCAAGCGCGCCTTCAAGCCGAGATGGGTCTCCCAGAGTTCGCCATCGTCGACGCCCTCAATGCCTTCCCACGTTCCCGATTCGCCGCTATGCTCATGCCAGTTCGGACCCAGATGCCGGTCGTAAAGGCGGAACATCTGCGGCGCCAGCCACGACGGTACGTGCACGCCATTCGTGATGTGGCCGATCGGGATCTCATCCTCTGTCTTGCCGGGATACAGGCCTGTCCACATCGCTCGCGACACCTCACCATGGAGCGCCGAGACCGCGTTCGCCCTCCGCGACAGCCTCAAGCCGAGCACGGTCATGCAGAACTCTTCGTTCCCGTCGTTGGGGTTCTCCCGGCCCAGCGCCATCAACTGATCATGCGAGAGCCCGATGCTGTCGCGCAGGGGACCCAGATGCTCGTCCACGAGCGCGGAATAGAAGCGGTCGTGACCGGCCGGAACCGGCGTATGCGTCGTGAACACCACCTCGCGCGCCACCCGTGAGCGGGCGGCCTCAAACCCGATCGATTCCTCTTCCATGCGCATGCGGATCGCGTCCAGAACCGCGAATCCGCTGTGTCCCTCATTCAGGTGCAGAACGCCGGGCGCGATACCCATCGCCTTCAGCGCGCGGAATCCGCCGACGCCGAGCAGCAGTTCCTGGCGGATACGGGTCCGGCCATCGCCGCCGTAGAGACGCGACGTGAGTTCACGATCCTCCGGAGCATTGCCGGGCACGTTCGAATCCAGCAGCAGCAGATCGCAGCGTCCCACCTTGACGCGCCACACGGCCGCTCGAATCGCTCCGCCGCGTGTCTGAACCTCGACAGCCACGGGCTCGCCGCCCGCGCCGATCGCCGGCTCCATCGGAAGTTGCGTGACATCGGCAGCGAGATATTCTTCCTCCTGAAATCCACTGCTATCGAGCCGCTGGTGGAAGTAGCCCTGGCCATAGAAGAGCCCGATGCCGATCAACGGGATGTCGAGGTCGGAGGCGCTCTTGATGTGATCGCCCGCGAGTACTCCGAGTCCGCCCGAGTATATGGGAATCGATTCGTGGAGTCCGAACTCCGCCGAGAAGTACGCCACCGGGCGCGGCCGCAGAACACCCGCGTGAGTGGCGCCCCAGGTTCGATCGGCGTGCAGATATTCCTGCTGCCGGCGGTACGCGTAATTGATCCTGCTGTGCAGCATCCGTTCGCTGGCGCGGCGCTCGAGATGCGCGAGCGGCATCTCCGACAGCAGCGCAACCGGATTCTGATTCAGGTGCCGCCATCGCAACGGATCGAGATCGCGAAACAAACTCGCGCAATCGTGATCCCAGCTCCACCACAGATTGCGCGCCAGTGCCCAGAGGCGTTCCTGCGTCGGCGCGATGAAACGATCCAACGTCCGCGCTTCGCTCACCAGTGGTGCCACTTCAGCCGCGGCGGCCACCAGCATTCGAATCTCATCTTCGACGAACAGCCGCGATTCCACCGTCTGGATGATGAGCACCCCCTGCAGCACGCCGCGATCGATCAGCGGAACGCCGAGAAACGATTCCAGACCGTCCTCACCGGCTTCCCGAAAGTATTTGAATCGGGGATGGTTGCGAGCGTGCTCGACTGCTATGGGACGGACCTGTTCAGCTACGAGTCCAGTGAGTCCCTCGCTCAGCGCAAGGCGCAGCGTTCCGATGCACTCCGGCCGCGATCCGACGCTCGCGGCCAGCACCAGGTTCGCGCGGTCAGGTTCGAGAAGGTACGCCGAGCAGACATCGGTCTTAAACCGGTCCGCAATCAGCGCCACCACATTCATTAGGGTTTCGGCGGGTTTGCCGCCCTCCTGTGCCAGATTGGCGATTTCGTCGAGCGTCAATACGTGCCTGGTATCTCGCGCCATCGCAGGTTGTGTCATCGTGTCAATTTCGTGCATCTCGGGCAGTCTTCCAGTCAACAGGGGGATTGGACGCGTCGGGGCGTGCGCTAACGGTATTGAAACAGTGTAGCCGATCCGGATCAGCGGGAGTGATACGGACCGTGAATCGATTTCACCCGGTACGTCTCGGCCGAGTCGTCCAGGACTATGACGCGGAAAATATCGCCACCCGGATCCACGCGGACGACGATGTGGCCCTGCGCGCTTTTCAGACGATCGAGCAGCGGCCCAATCACCAGGCGGTTCGCCTCCAGCATGTTGGTCGCGAACACGTCGCGCGGTCCGGGATACAGGCGTTCGGAATACATGCGCTCCAGTACATCGTGCGCCGGGTGATCCGCCGACCACACCGAGATCATCATCACC
>JBBQGE010000184.1:0-3070 GCA_038322675.1 Bryobacterales bacterium | reverse complement strand
CGGGTTCGATTCCCGTTAGTGCTACCACTTAAACTAGTCTACTTTCTGCAACTTAGCCGCTGAAATCCGGCGCCCGTGCAAACGAACGCCGGCTGAGGTGTCCTCCCAGAACAACTGGAACACAAATCCAAGGAACGCTGGACTATGACTGCCCTCTTAAAACCCGGCTTGTAAACGGCTTCGGGAAATTGGGAACCGCCGCCATGTCGCGAGAAGTTGTGCCTGTGCGGAGCCAATGCGGTGTGCCACTTCCGAAAGCGGTGCCGATGATGGGCGGCGCAGTTGCCGTGGTTATGAGAATCGGGTCCGCTTCCACAACAGAGTCCCGCTGACCGCCAGCGCGACCAGTGTGGCGGCGATCAGCAGCACCATCCACGGCGTGTTTACGGCAATCGATGGACGGGCCGCGCCGGCGCCGAGCCACACAAAGATGACTACAGCAGCCACGAAGACCAGCGCCTCCCACCAATGGCGTTTATGGACCTGCCGCGATAGCGGATCGTCACCTTGCACAGCCTCCGTCACGCGCTCGATGTCGAGTCCGTAGCGCGTACACTCCCGTTCCACCGCTTCCTTCCACGAGTCGAGTTCCGCCTCAGGTGCTTCGGCGGATCCGATCGCCGCCGCGCCGGCAATCATCACCAGCGATCCCGCAATCACCAGTAGCTTTGCGTTCAGACTCAGTGCCGTGAGTTCGCCGAACACCAGGGCACCCCACGCCAGTCCCCAAAGCTGGTTCGTATTCGAGAGAGGAATCCCGCGGCCGATGCCAATATACTTGGCCGCGTATTGCTGAAACAGATCGCCGATGACCCAGCAGAAGCCGCCGAGAAACAGCCAGAACAGGATCGGCCGCGCAGTGTTCAACTCCGCCATCAGGTTATGGACTCCGCCGTGAAACACCGCGCCCAAGCCGAACGTGGTTCCCAATTCGCCAAAGGTGAAAACTGTGACGAACGAGAGCGGATTCATTCCGCTGATGTACGCCTTGCGATACGGGATGTACATGGTGCCCCACAGAACGCCTGCCCCGAGGGCGGCCAGGATGCCGAGCGTCGCCTGCCCGGAGGTCCCGGACGACTGGTGCGATGTCGCGTAAGCCAGCACGCACGCACCCGTCACGATGGCGGCCGCGCCTCCAAGAACTTTCGTCCATCCGCGCACGCTGCTACCTTTCAACTCGTTGAACAGCAGCCAACCCCAGAACAGGCCCACCAGGCTGTTCGTATTCCACAGTGGGAACGCAATCGACAACCCGACGTTTCGGATCGCGAACACGGTCAGTGTATTCGCGACGGCCCACAACATTCCCGCCAGAATGGCCCACACGATCAGATGTGCCTTCTCACGAATGTCCATCCAAAGGAAGCCGGTCCCCTTGATGGCCATCGGGACCGTCCAACGAGCCACAAACACGCCGGCTACCATGCCCAGCGAGATCACGAAGGGCGAGAAGCCCATCGTCACCAGCTTGGTCGGCGCCTCAGCGGCTCCCAGCCACGCGCCGGCGGCCAATCCGCAGACCACTCCGAGTTTGTGAAGCGAGAGCGACGATCGTTCGGTTGCGCGTTTCACGGCTTGGGCCACAAATTCACCTCAATACCATCAACAGTGCGGTCCCGAAAATCAGGACGGCTACGGGTATCCAGAAATGTACGTCGGAGAGAATGGCGGTTAGAGTAGACGGTTTCTGTTTCATACGGAGGCAATCTCGTTCAACCGGACCGGGCGGCGCTCGTCATAGGATTTCCGGGCCGCCAGCGCCATAATGACGGGAATGCGCCCGTCCACGCCCGTTACCTCGGTCGGCCGGTTCTCGCGCACGGCCTCGACAAACGATTGAAGCTCGTTCGCGAAGCTCTCTTTGTAGCGCTCCATGAAGAAATTCAGCGGCAAGTCCTGACGGACCGCGTCCCCCGTACTCACCACGGCCTGGTTCGGATATCGATTCTCGGTCGCGATCTTGCCTTGGCTGCCCAGAATCTCCACTCGTTGATCATAACCGTACGCGGCTTGCCGGCAGTTATCGATCGTACCGATCACGCCGTTTCTGAATCGCAGGCACAAGACGGCCGTATCCAAATCCCCGGCGTCTCCGATCGCTGGATCCACCATCACGCCGCCCGCCGTGTAGATCTCTTCCACTTCCTCGCCGATGAGGAAACGGGCCATGTCGAAGTCGTGGATGGTCATGTCCATAAACATGCCGCCAGAGACACGAATGTAGGACAGGGGCGGAGGCGCAGGGTCGCGGCTGATGATGTGCATCATCCGCACCGTACCGATTTCACCGCTGGTGATTGCTTGGCGCACGCGCGAAAAGTTCGAATCGAAACGACGATTGAACCCGATCTGCAGTTTCACTCCGGCTTGCTTCACCGCCGCCAGTGCACGATCGATGTCGCGAAGACTGTGGGCTATCGGCTTCTCGCAAAAGATATGTTTCCCCGCGTCTGCGGCCTGGACGATCAGGTCCGCATGAGTGTCGGTGGAAGAGCAGATCAGCACGGCCTCAATCGCGGGGTTCTGCACGATCTCGGCGGCAGACCCAACCACCTCGGCGATTCCGCAGTGGGCCGCCAGCCGGCACGCCGCGTCCCGATTGACATCTGCGATCGCGGTGATTCGAGCCTGCGGCAATCGGAACGCCAGCGTCTCGGCGTGCACGGTTCCGATTCGTCCCGCACCAATGATGCCGATGTTAAGCTTTTGCGAACTCACGTGACCTTCTTTCAAAGTTGCCTTCAATCGAGCGCAAATATTCACGATTCCGCAACGCGCTCGCTTTCGGAGTACCCATGCCCGGTAGAATGTCCTGCTCCACCAGGACGTAGCCCTTGTAGCCTTTCGTGGCGAGCCATCGAAGGACCGCGGGAAAATCGACGCAGCCCTTGCCTAACTCGCAGAACACGCCGTGGCGAAGAGCGGAGAAGTAGTCCCACTGCTCCTCACGCGCGCTGCGCGCGACATCCAGATCGCAGTCTTTGCAGTGGATGTACCAAACCCGGTCGCCGAGGCGATTCAGCGCATCGATCACATCGCAGTCTCCCGCGCCGTAGCTATAATGCCC
>JBBQGE010000183.1:0-3210 GCA_038322675.1 Bryobacterales bacterium | reverse complement strand
AAGGGGCCGGTGGCGCCCATCATCGAATCGATACGGCCGAGTTGTTTGCGAATCCAGCGCTCGTAACGCCAGTAGAGGCCGACGTTGGTCTCCTCGATGCTGCCGGTGCGGACCACCATGTCTCCGCTGACGACGCCGACCCCCGGATCGCCGAAGCAGGCGATGAGACGGTGCACGCTTTCGCGTTCGAGCACCTGGCGGACATCGGTGAGGACGAGGATCTCGCCCGAAGTCTGCGGGACCGCGATGTTCAGGGCCGCGGGCTTTCCGCCGCGAGCGACGCGCATCAGTTTCACGCCTTCGGCACCGTACCGTCGCGCGATATCGTCGGTAGAATCCGTGGATGCGTCGGAGACGACGACGATCTCCATCAACTCGCGCGGGTAATCCAGGTGCAGGATCGAATCGAGCTTATCGGCCAGGAAATTCTCGCCGTTGTGGACCGCGATGACGAACGAAATCGTGCGCGGTTCGAAATGCTTTTGGACCGGCTTGGAGTAATGCCGCGCGAGCCACCCGAGAATCAGCGGGTAACCGGCGACGGTGTAGGCGATGAACCCGCCCAGGACGGCGAACAGAATGATTGAGAACGAGAGCACTCAGGCCCATCGTACACTGGCGGGCTTATTCGATCTCGTCGCCGGGTACGGGAGGCTTGCCACGGCCGGCGGAGAATCTCTCTGTCACTGCGACATTGATGAACTCTCATTGCGGGCCCGCCAGAACGGGGCATGAAACACGCCACCGGGTGTCTCGAGAATTGTGAGTTTTTGTGGGCCCGGCGGCAGTCGGGTTATTGAGCTGGCGGGGGTTGGACGGCGCGTATTTTGAAGGAATTGGTTAGCGCCACGCCTTCCGCTTCCGAGACCCGGCGAGCCGCTTCGCACGTCGCGGGGCAGCATCGCACGAAAGCAGGTCCAACGGACAATATCTTGATTTTTGGGACTGGGCGCAGTCACATGCAATCGCTCAACCCTTCCGCACCAAGCGCTAAAATTACCCTTTGCGCCTCCTCTACTTCTCGCCGCGTGATTGCTGGCCCGTAACCACCGGCGCGCGGCTCCGCGACTTTCACCTGGCCTGTCAACTCGCCAAGCACGCGACTATCACCTATCTCGGCTTCGGTACCGGTCTCAATTCCATCCGCCGCGAGCGCCTCGAACCGCTCGAGAATTCCGAAGTCGTGCTGGTGCCGCGCAACGGCGGGTACGCGCCGCTCGACCTGGTCCGCGGATTCATCGGGCCCGAACCCATCAGCGTGCTGAACTACCGCACCCCCGCCATGCTGGCCGAACTCGAGCGCCTCCTCCGCGAATCGCCGTTCGATGCCATCCAGATCGAAGGCGTCCACCTGGCCGCGTATCTCGACCCGATCCGCCGCCTCGCGCCCAAGACCCGCCTGGTCTCGGACTGGCACAACATCGAATCGGAACTCATGGAGCGCTTCGCCGAAAACGAGCGCAATCCCGCGCGCCGTTTGTACGCGATCCGCACCGCGACGCTGCTCCGTCGCATGGAGGACCGGCTGCTCAAATCCTGCGACGCTCACACCGTGTGCAGCGAGCGCGAACGGGCGCTGCTGCTGGCGCGCAATGCCGGCGCGCATATCGAGGTAGTCGGCAACGGTGTCGATACCGCCTACTTCGCCGAATCCGCCGCCAGCCCCTCCACACCGCGCCGCAACATCGTGTTCGTCGGCTCCATGGACTATCACGCCAACATTGACGCCGCCATCTGGTTCGCCGCCGAGATCTGGCCCATGATCCGCACCCGGCGGCCTGGCCTCGAATTCCAGATCGTCGGATCGAGACCCGTGGACGCCGTTCGCGCACTCGACAGTCGGGACGGCGTCACCGTCACTGGTACCGTGGAGGACGTCCGCCCCTACTATGCCGGAGCCGTCGCGGTGGTCACGCCGCTTCGCGTTGGCAGCGGGACGCGGCTGAAGGTGCTGGAAGCGATGGCCGCCGGCGTTCCCGTCGTATCCACCACGCTCGGCGTGGAAGGACTCGCGGTTCGCGACGGCGAGAACGTGCTCATAGGCGATTCCGCCGCGACGATCGCCGAGCGCATCTGCATGCTCGAGGCCGGCTCGCCTGAGTGGCGCAGCATCGCCGATGCCGGCCGCCAACTCGTCACCTCACGCTACGACTGGTCGATCATCGGCCAGACTCTCGTCCGCCTCTACACCGAATGACGCCCATCCGACTGCTCGCCATCATTGAAGCGTCCAGCGTCACGGGTCCGGCAAAGAATCTGATCGAGTTCCAGCGCACCGTCCGCTCGTCGAATGCGGTGGAACTGACCATCGCAACCTTCGTCCGAAGCGACGCCGCGAACCCGTTTATCGAAGCCGTCGAGGCCGAGCGCATTCCGCTAATCCGCCTCCGGGAGCGCCGCGCATTCGATCCCGCAGTCCTGCCGCAACTCCGCAACGCTGCCGCCACCGCGGACATCGTCCAGACGCATGCGGTGAAGTCGCACTTTCTGCTGTACCTGTCCCGTGTCTGGAAAACGCATCCGTGGATCGCGTTTCACCATGGCTACACGACGACGGACCGGAAGATGCTCGTCTACAACCAACTCGATCGCGTCTCGCTTCGCCGCGCCCCTGCCCGGTTGGTGACTGTCAGCCTGGCGTTCGAGCGTCAGCTTGTCGAACGAGGCGTCGATCCATCGCGGATCACCGTGCTCCATAACGCCGTCGACCCCCGCTGGGCCGAGCAGGTCCGATCGACGGATCGCGCGACCGCCCGCCGCCAACTCGATCTCCCCGAGACTGTCCGCGTCCTGGTCTGCATCGGACGAATGTCCAGCGAGAAAGGCCACGCTGATCTGATCGCCGCGTTCGGCGATGTGCGGCGCCACATTCCCGAGGCACGGCTCCTTCTGATCGGCGATGGTCCGGAGCGCGAGCGTCTGGAATCGGTGGCTGGTGCCGGAGTCGTCTTCACCGGGCAGGTTCGCGACACGACGCTATACTATGCCGCTGCCGATGCCATGGTGCTGCCGTCGCTCACCGAAGGATCGCCGAACGTGTTGCTGGAAGCGATGGCCGCGGGCGTGCCGGTGGTCGCGACGGCCGTCGGCGGCACACCCGAAATTGCAACGGATGCGGTCAGCGCCCTGCTGGTCCCACCGCGCGACCCGCAAAAGCTCGCAGCCGCCATCGTCCGTATTCTTGACGATTCGGATCTCCGCGCGTCTCTG
>JBBQGE010000182.1:0-3234 GCA_038322675.1 Bryobacterales bacterium | reverse complement strand
TCCTTCGTGTTTGGATCTGATCACGCTCCTGCGTAAGGAAATGGCCTTCCATCCCAACTTGCTTGCTTCCTTAGGCTTCAAAATCACCGATTCGGGCTTGGTTCAGGCCGCCGCTGCTTGAACAAATGTAGAAACTCCAGTGTTCGTCTTCGACGAACCGGCCGGCGTCCGCGGATGCGATGCCCTGGTCAACGGCTGCCAGGTAGCGGCGTTCGGCTTCGAGTCCGGCCGCGAGTATGCTGGCAGCGATTTCTTCGGGTTTGCGCCCGGTGCTGGAGGCCAGTTGGGCCAGTTCGGCCTCGAGTTGCGGGGGGATGGGCACTTCCATAACAGCTAGTGTAGCGTGGGCGGCCTGGGGTGGATGATATGCTGCTATGCTGCACAAGTGCAACGCAGCAGGTCTTGGGATTCGGCAGAGCTTCTCAGCCAGACGGAGGTGAGGTACGGGGACTTCTACAAGTACGCGCCGCCGGCACGTGGGCCGCTGTAAGCCGTCGCAAGGGCGTTTGAACGAAGCCGCTGGGGCGGCAGACGCTTCGCGTGTAGCTGCAGCACCATCCTCACGTTCATTGCGTCGTTCCCGCGGGTGGCCTCTCGTTCGATCACCAGCGGTGGATTCATCCACGCCATGGCTTTTTGCCAGCCAAGGTTCTCAGCGGGTGTGCGTTCGTGCGACGATCAGGACCGGAATGCCATAATGCCGGCGTCAGGGCGGTGATGAAGAGAACGGCAAGCTGGTGTTACCGATTCAATGCGTTCACACGGCATTTCTACAAGTACACGCCTCGATAGCAGTTCTCGCATCGGAGTCCCCAGCCATGATATTCCCTTCCAACTTCCCCAATCGACGCTCCGTCTCGGTCAGTCGGCCGCTGAAGCGCCTCAACCCGGCCTGCCCGGTCGGCGAATCACATTTGAAATACATACACCGCGAATTCCAGGCCTTCGTTCAAACGGCCTTATCGAAGCTGCCAGACGGCCACCCTCCGCCCCAGCCCGGAGACTGTGGGCGCCGGGACAGCCCTGATAAGGTCAAAGCTTTTAGTAGTCCGAATGCTCGGGCATCGTGCTCTGACCGGCGCCATCAATGGCATCGAGCACCTGCTTGACGATTTTTGGGTGCAGGGTCGTACCTGTGTGGAACGGCACCGTCACCCGTCGGCCGGCGTTGCCATAGATTCGATAACTGCCGCCGGCAACGCACTCTGCTTCGAGCGCTGTCCAACGGGGCAGCTTAGGCATTCACTTCGACAGCAGCGGTCAGGATCTCACGGCTGAGAAGGACGTCCCGTTCATCCGCGGGCAAGGTCTCCAGATAGAGCCCGATCGCTTCTTTGATGGTTCTCGTAACGAGTCAAAATGCTCGTACTTACCGCAGAGCGTGGGGTGCACCCTTCTGGTGAGACACGGAGAATGAAGCGATCGTCGGCAGTTGATCAGTGACGCCAATGCAGTCCGGAGGCTGAGGGAGAACTCAAGTGGTGGAGCGCCGCCATCTATCGTCACCATAAAGCCATGCGGAACCACATGCCCAACGTGCAGATGTCCCAGCAACACCCCGCTCTCCAACTAACTCTCAAAACCGGGCAGTAAGGCCTTGAGTAAGGAATTCTGATAACTTGAATCCTGGTGCCGGACACCGGGATGAACATGACATCTGCCGACCGAAAAACTCTCCGCGATCGGTTATGCGCGGCTCCCCAGTTCCGAACGGCGCGCGAACGCCAGATATGGATCCACTCGGTCCTGGAAGAATATCCATTCAGCCCCGAGATAGAAAAGGTGCTGCAATCCGTCGATTGGGAGGGATCGGCCATGGTCGTGGCGAACGACCTGCTCCGGTTCCTCAATGAACACGAAATCGCCCCGGGCGTCCCCGCGCTACACGTCCTGGCGAAAGCCGTCGACCCGAGCCACACCCCGCGCGAGGATGCCGTACTCCCGGCCGTTACCGTCGAACGCGGGCAACAGGAGTACGACGTCTTCCTCTGCCATAACAGCCAAGATAAGCCCGAGGTCCGAGCCCTCAGCGCGCGCCTCCGCCAAGCCGGCTTACGGCCCTGGCTCGATGAAGACGAACTGCAGCCCGGGCTCCGCTGGATCCCGAAACTTGAAAGTCAAATCGACTCCATCCGATCCGCCGCGGTCATCGTCGGGGGCTCCGGCATCGGGCCCTGGCAGGACGAGGAAATCGACGCCCTCCTCCGGCGATTCAAAGCGCAGAACCGGCCCGTCATTCCGGTCATGCTCGAAAGCGCTCCCGCCAACATAGGGCTGCCGTCATTCCTCGACGCACGCACCCGGGTCGACTTCCGAAAGAACCCGCCGGACCCCATGGAGCAATTGATCTTCGGCATCACCGGCAAGAATCCGCGCCATGCCACCAACGCCTAGCAGCACGCCGCACGACGTGTACGCCCGCGTGGAACACCTGCTCCGAGGACTGCCCGAATGGGAACAGGAGCGCGAGCGCCGGGCCCTCCTCAGCGACATCCTGGGCGAACACTCCGTCTGGGTTTACCTCCAGTTCGATGACAGCGTCGCGGTATCGGCAAACACCGTCATCAGCACCTGCCGCGACAAGGCCCCCGGCTCTCTCGGCATTCTCCTCAGCGGCCTTCGCGCCCGGTACGCGACGGACCCCACGCGCCGCGAGGAAATCGATTTCCTGTCCTCGCAACTCGGCAGCGGTCCCCGCCCGCGCGCGGCGTGGCAAGGCGTGCCATACCTCGGCCTCACCTACTTCGACCGCTGGCACGCTCCCATCTTCTTCGGCCGCGAGTCCGAATTGAAGCAACTCGTCCAAGCCCTCAACAAGGAACAGGGACGTCGTTTCAGCGTCGTCCTGGGCGCGTCCGGTTCCGGCAAGTCGTCCTTGGTCCGGGCCGGATTGTGGGCGGCTCTCGAAAACGGCGAATTAGCGCAGATGCCGGGCAGCCGTCACTGGCTGATCAGCGCCATGACGCCCACGGACTCCGACGACGATGCCATGGCCGCCTTCCGCGCCTCCACCCGCCACGCGCTGCAAACTCACGACTCGTTCCGTAGCCGCTGCGACTGGCGCGAGGAACTCCGACGCCTGAAGGATGCATCCATTTCCACTCTCACCGAAGCCGTTCTCGCCCACGCCCCCGCGGAAGCGCAATGGCTCCTGATCCTCGATCAGATGGAAGAACTCTTCTCCCAGCCAGGCGATGGCGGGTCCGCCTTTCTCGACGGCCTGATCCAGGCCAC
>JBBQGE010000181.1:0-3315 GCA_038322675.1 Bryobacterales bacterium | reverse complement strand
TGCAGCCTCGCCTGCAAGAACCTCTGGACCGATCGGCCGGGCACTGAGTATATGTGGTGGAACAACGTGGAGACCAAGCCCGGCACCGGCTACCCCACGCTGTACGAAGATCAGGAACAATATGACGGCGGCTGGGTGCTCAAAGATGGCCAGCTTCGTCTGAAGTTGGGCAGCAAGAAGAGCGAGCTGCTCAACATTGCCTACAATCCACGACTGCCGACGCTCGACGACTACTATCATCCTTTCACCTACCGCTATAGCGACTTGATCGACGCGCCTTTGGGGGACGATCAGCCTGTCGCGCGCCCAATCTCAATGATCACGGGCCAGGACAGGGAGATCGAGGCGGGCCCGAACTGGGACGACGATCTGAGCGGTTCGCCGATTTACGCGGCGAACGACCCGAATCTGAAAGTCTTGACCGAAGAAGAACAGCGGCGGTTCTTCGAGCTCCAACAACTGGTTTATTTTTATCTGCCGCGGATGTGCAATCACTGTCTGAATCCAAGCTGTGTCGCGGCCTGCCCCTCTGGAGCGATTTATAAGCGTGGAGAAGACGGCATCGTCCTGGTGAGTCAGGAAAAGTGCCAAGGCTGGCGCATGTGTGTGTCCGGCTGTCCGTACAAGAAGGTGTATTTCAACTGGAACAGCGGCAAGGCGGAAAAATGCATCCTTTGTTATCCGCGCATGGAGATGGGCGAGGCGCCCGCGTGTATGCACTCCTGCGTTGGGAAGATCCGCTACCTTGGGGTGGTTTTGTACGACGCGGATCGCATCGAGGAAACCGCGTCCAGGCCGGAGGCCGAACTGGTCGAAGCCCAGAGAGATATGATTCTCGATCCGTTCGATCCCGAAGTAATTCGCGACGCTCTAAACAGCGGCGTCGACCGGAAGATTGTGGAATCCGCTCAGAAATCACCCATCTACAAGTACGTCAAGAAATGGCGAATGGCTCTGCCGCTTCATCCGGAATGGCGAACGCTGCCGATGCTGTTCTATATTCCGCCGCTGTTGCCCGTTACCGCCACCTTGAACCAGCAGGGCTGCTATGAGATGGAAACGGACTTCTTCAGCTCGCTCGAAAACGCCCGGCTCCCCATTCGCTATATGGCAAGTCTTTTTTCGGCTGGAGACGAAGCGGAAGTGATCGCCGTCTACCGTAAGCTGATGGCCGTGCGAATCTACAAGCGCGCTCAAACCGTGGGCGACATTTCTATGGAAACAGCTCTCCGGGTGCTTGCGGAGGCGCAGTTGACTCCCGAAGATGTGGAAGGCATTTATCACCTGACGGTGCTTGCGGGAGCCGATGAACGTATGGTCGTTCCTCCGTTTTTGCGGGAACAGGTCGTCGAACTCGGGATCGACCTGGACACCCATGCATTCCAGGAAGAACGCGGCGCCGGATTCCTGTACTGGCCGAAACGGGCGTTGTGATGCCAATCTATGCGTTATTCTCCGGCATTCTCGATTATCCGCAGCTGTCCATCGCAAAGCCCCTCACCGATTGCGCGGCCGAACTCGGTCCGGAGGTTCCCGAAGCGTTCGCGCATCTGAAGGAATTCGAAACGACGGTCGCTGAGATGAGTTTCAGGCAACTCCAGGAGGTCTACACGAACGCCTTCGATCTGCGCCCCGATTGCACACCCAATCTCGGATATCACCTATTCGGAGACGATGCCAGGCGGGGCCTTTTTCTGGCGGAGCTGAAGGGCCGGATGGAGTCTCGCGGCATGCCGCTTGGCGTGGAACTGCCCGATCATATCGCTCTCTTGCTTCGATACCTGGATATAGCCGAAGAAGAAGAACGCACCATCGTGATCGAGGACTGTTTGCTTCCCGCGGTTGCGCGAATGGTCGAAGTTCTCAAGTCTGGTGGGAACCCTTATCGGCACGCGTTAAGCGCTCTCCTGAGTCTGCTTCGCCACCAGCACGAAGGGTTCAAGACGTCCGCCGAAGTCGGGGAACCCGCGATCGAGTGCGCGCCTGTCAGCGCGTTCAATATTCTGGAGTAGTTGGCATGGATGCATTTCTTTTCATCGCATTCCCTTACATCGCGCTAATCCTCGCCGTCGGTGTTGGCGTTTATCGTTACGCCCGCAAGCCCTATACCTACTCGAGCCTTTCCTCGGAGATTTTAGAGAATCGAAAACTGTTCTGGGGCTCGGTGCCTTTCCACTACGGAATCACGCTGATACTTTTGGCGCATGTACTCGCAGCCCTGTTGCCAGGCGTAGCCGGGTGGCTTCTCGGTGGGCAGATGCGGCGCCTTGTGCTGGAGTTGACCGGGATGGCCCTGGGCTTGTACGCCTTGTTTGGATTGATCGTATTGATCATCCGCCGTCTGGCTCCGAAATCACTGGCGCAGTCGGTAACCTCCTACATGGATGGGGTGCTTCTGTTCGTCCTCTTGATTCAAGTGGGAAGCGGAATCGGCATCGCGATTTTCAATCGTTGGGGCGGCGTGTGGTATCTTTACACTGCGGTTCCGTGGTTCTGGTCGCTGGTCACTCTACACCCGGATATCAGTACCGTGGCTGCCCTCCCGTTCCTACCACAGCTGCATTTCCTGACTGGATTCGTCGTTATTCTTTTGTTCCCGTTCAGCCGTCTCGTCCATTTAGTCATGTTTCCGGTTCAATTCCTCTGGCGTCCTCATCAGGTGGTGATCTGGAATCGACGGCCACGCGAAACAAGCGCCTATTCGAGGGAGGTAATCCGATGACAGAGCATGGAGCCACGCAGGGCTGCCAAGAAAACGGCCGGCGGCGATTCTTGACCCGCCTCAGCATCGTTCTAGGCTCCCTCAGTGCTGCTCTCGTCGCCATACCGAGCGTTGGGTTCCTGCTGGGACTCCGGAAATCGCCGCGAATCTGGCGAACCGTGGGCAAACTGGATGATTTCAAGGTCGGGTCCACCGTCAATGTGTCCTTCGAGGACACTTCGCCTCTGCCTTGGTCCGGAGTGACCGCTCAAACGGCAGCCTGGCTGCGCCGCGTGGACGACCGGCAATTCATCGCATTCTCGATGGTTTGCACGCATCTCGGCTGCCCGGTCCGTTGGCTGGCCGACGCCGACCTGTTCATGTGCCCCTGCCATGGCGGCGTTTTCTATGGCGACGGCCGCGTAGCCTCCGGACCTCCGCCGAAACCTCTGAGCCAATATCCGGTACGCGTTTACGAAGGCCAGGTTCAAATTCTGACCAGTCCCGCTCCCATTGCCTAGAGGAGACCAGAGGGAAACGCCATGCAATTTCTCAAGCGGGTGTGGATCTGGTTCGATGACGTGACCGGCATTTCCGCTGCGATGACGCCGCTG
>JBBQGE010000180.1:0-3382 GCA_038322675.1 Bryobacterales bacterium | reverse complement strand
GATGAGATCTTCGCTGACGTTACATCCGAACTTATTCCAACTGTTCCAGCCCATGGGCGGCGTGCGAGCCAGACCGTTATCGAGGGCGAACGCGCTAACGCCGAAGATCGCGAAGCCGAGCAGTACTTTTCGAAAAGTCATGCTTTGGTTTTATCAGGATTCGCATGCGGGTGTGAAGTATCAGTCTCCGGTGGCGGTCAGGATGCTGGCAGTTCGCCACCCGAGACCGGTCCAACCGTGGTGGAGAGGGCCGGCGACGCGGGGACTCACGTTGGCTGCTTGGACGCGCTCTAGCCGGAGGCTACGGCTCGGGGTGGGCGGACATCCTTTAGCGTAATGCACCATGGCGAATAGCCGCGCGCGGCGGAGTAGGCGTCGTCCTCCAGGACGATGGCGGCGTCCAGGACGGAGCCGCGCTCGAACTCGAACGCACGCTCGGCGAAGCCCCAGGCTCTGAGGCGCAAGTTGCGATCGCTCTCGCGCAGGCGGACGAACAGATTCTTCTCCGCGAATACTTCCGGCGGTCCCCAGACCTCGGCCGATTTCACCGCGAACACGGGTCCGGGATTGCCGAATCCAAAGGGCGCGAGTTGCAGCACCTGCGCAACCGACTCGTCATGGATTTCGGCGAAGCGAATGGTCCCGTCAATCTCGAGTGAGGGCTGTAGATCCTCGGGAGTCAACTGCTGCGCGGCATATCGATTGAAGCGCTCGCGGAACTCGGACACTCTCGACAGAGGCATGGCGAGTCCGATGGCCTGGCGGTGACCGCCGAATCTCGTAAACAGATCGGGCATCGATTCCAACGCATTCAGCAGATGAAACGGGCGGATGCTGCGCCCCGAACCCTGCGCCTCGTCACCCTCTTCGCTCAGCACGATCGTGGGCCGGCAGTATCGCTCGACGATGCGGCTCGCGACGATCCCGACCACACCGCGATGCCACTTCGGCGCCGAAAACACTAGCGCGAACTGGTCGTCCGTAATCGGGCATTCCTCGCATTGACGCAGGATGGCGCGCACGATCTCGGCCTCTGCGTCCTGGCGTTCCTTGTTCAACTGGTGTAACTGGTCCGCGAGTTGACGGGCGCGCTCGGGGTCATCGGTAGTGAACAGATCGATGACGTCGTTAGCCGTCGCCATGCGTCCGGCGGCATTGATGCGAGGCGCGATACGAAACGCCACCTGCGTTGCGGAGGGACGCTCACCCGGGTTGAGTCCGGCGATATCGAGCAGCGCCCGCAGCCCCGGATTGCGAACCGTGTGCAGTCCCGCGAGGCCGCGCTTCACGATGATTCGATTCTCGCCGGTGAGCGGTACGACGTCCGCCACGGTGGCGATGGCGACGAGCTTGAGGAACGACTCGAGCAGCCGCCGGATCCGGTCCGCGGGCCATTCCAGACGCAGGAACAGCGCGTGTATCAGCTTGAAAGCCACGCCCGCTCCGCACAGGTTCTTTTCGGGATAGCCGCAATCGGCGCGATTCGGATTCAGAACGGCGAGCGCAGGGGGCAGGGCCTCTTCGGGCAGGTGATGATCGGTGATGATGACGTCGATTCCGATTTCGGCCGCATGGCGCACTACCTCGGCGGCGCGGATGCCGGTGTCGACGCTAACGATGAGCCGCACACCGCTGGCGGCGGCCGCCTCCACCACTTCCGACCGCATGCCGTAGCCGTCGCGAAGGCGGTGCGGGACATGAAACGATGCGACCCCGCCGGCGAGTTCGATGGCTTTCTTCAGGATCACGACGGAACTCGTACCGTCGACATCGTAGTCGCCGTAGAGCAGAATTGGCTCGCGGCCGCGCACGGCCTGAAGTAGCCGCTCGGCTGCTCTGTCCATGTCCTTCAACAGCCAGGGATCGTGCAAACCATCGAGCGGTGCATCGAGGAACGCGCGGGCGGCCGCAGGTTCGCGATAGCCACGGTTCCACAATACCTGCGCCGCTGGCAGATGCAACCCGAGTTGTGATGCGAACTCGTGTAGTTCGGGCGCGATCGCCGGTGGCATCACCCAGCGCATCCGCCGGCGCGGGGCATTGAATTCGGGTCGCGAAGTTGCGGCAGCTTGCGCGTCAGTTCTTGGAGAAGAAGCCACCGATGGGTCCTTCATCTTCCTCGTCGCCCGGGTGAGGAAGCGCGGAATCGATCTCATCGAGAATATCGGAGAATTCTTCGTACCAGTCGGTGCGGAGTTCGAACATGTAGACGCGGCCGCTCAAGTCGAACGAGAGTTCGATGGCGCAAGTGAAGCCGTCGTAGGCTCTCAAGTCGCGCAACCGGCGTTCGATGGCGCGGCGGTCATCGGGCAGCACGTCGGCGTCTTCCATCTCCTCGAGCGCATTGTCCACCAGCACGGCGGAGAACTCACGCGCGTGCAGCACCATCATCTTCGCGCTCGTTGATTCAGCGGTATCGAGAAACTGCGTGTAGTCGGGATAGCGATCGGTGTCCCAGAACACGACGGGTGTGGAGTCGAGAGCTCGGGAGTAGCCGTGGAAGATGGCAAACTTGCAGCTCTCCAGGTGCTCTTGAATCTCAGTTTTGAGTACGTCCAGGTTCAGCTTCATTCGGATAGTTCTCGCACCCGCCCGCAATGGAGCAGCCACCATCGTACAGCGAGGCGCAGCAACGACCATGATTGTACGCTAACGGGGCCGTCAGGCGTTGAGGTTTGTTCTGCTACCTTGAACAGGAGGACTCTTCGGGAATTGGACAGATGGCTCGCAGTGGCGGCCGGCGGAAGCGTTGGGTCGCTGGTTCGATATCTTCTTGGCACGGCGATCGCAACACGATTTAGCGGACGGTTTCCAATTGGCACGTTCGTCATCAACATCACCGGGTCGTTCCTGATCGGCATGGCCATGACGCTGCTCACCGAGCGCCTGGCTCCGCATCCGAATTTGCGGCTGTTCGTCGTTGTCGGATTCCTGGGCGGATACACCACCTTCTCGAGTTTCGAGTACGAGACGTTCCAAACCGTGCGTAGCGGTGCGCATTGGACGGCGCTCCTATATGTTCTTTCGAGTGTTGTAGCGGGGTTCGTCGCCGTGTGGCTGGGTGTGATAGCAGCATCGCGGCGGTAGGATAGAAACCATGGTCACGCCCGGACCCGCGAAGAAACTGACCATCTACATCAACGAGGATTCGCAGTATCATCACGGGTCGCTGTATCAGGCTGTGATGGAACTGCTGAGGCATCATGGAATCGCCGGCGCTACGGCGTCCCGGGCCATCGCGGGTTACGGCAGATCGCACACGATGCACTCCCAAAGCTCGGAACTGCTGGCCGAGCATCTGCCGATTCGTATTGAGTGCATCGATACGGACGAGAAGATTTCGGCCATGCTGCCTGCGCTCAGCGGCATGATGGCCGATGGC
>JBBQGE010000179.1:0-3570 GCA_038322675.1 Bryobacterales bacterium | reverse complement strand
GTTGCCACGGATGCGCGAAACGCGGCCCTGGCAGCGCTGCTGGAGATCCTGCCGGCTGCCGCGGACATACGGGTCCACGGGGAGATCCGGCGGGAGATAGTTCATGCCCGCCATCTCGTTGCCACAGGGCTGACCACTGCGGAGACCGTCACCGCAGCGGGTTGGATCGCTCGCCATGATTTCGAACGAGGGGACTATCCCGGAGCGCGGGAACTTCAGGAGCAGGTGCTCGAGGCGAGGCGGCGGCTGCTGGGCGCCGAGCACCCGGACACGTCCGCTGCGGCTTGGAATCTCTTTCGCACGCTTTCCGACAGTGGGGATAATGAGCTCACAATCGCCGTACTGAAGGATTACCTGCTCCCCCTTCGTTCCAAGGATCCCGCGCTCCTGTCCGCCCATCAGAGGAAGATTGTCGGATGGCTCGAGCAGAGCGAGCGGGCGCAATCGGTTGGTTAGGCGCTTATCACAGCACGCCAGCGAGTGGATTCGCATAGAACAGATCCGCATGCCGCCGGTACCGCTTGATCATCTCCACACTCCCGTGACCGCTGCGCTGCATGATGGAGCTGTCGGAAGCCCCGGCCGCGGCGCAGGCCGTGATCATCCCGGCTCGAAGGCTGTGCGCCCCATAGGCGGCCGGATCCAGGCCGATCGCTTCGACGGCGTTGCGTACGATCATCGCGACTGACGCCGCACCCAGGCGGACGCGATCGCCGACGGCGCCGCGATCGCACCGGCAGAATACCGGGCCCGGGCTGCGGCTGCGGTGCTCGAGCCAGGCGTCCAGCGCAAGGATCGGGCAGGTTTCCCGTGCGTGCCCGTAGAAGACCGCCACCTCGCGGCCTCGGCCGGCCTGGTCGTTCTTCTCTCTCAGCCTCCGGCCGACGTGCACCACGACGCCCAGGCTCGTGAACTCCAGGTCCTCGAGGTTGAGCGCCACCAGGTCGGCCCGTCTCAGGCCGCACGCGAACCCGAACAGCAGCACCGCCGCGTTACGCGCGCCGAGGCACGTGTTGCGATCGAGGCGCCCGGCGATGGCGCGCAGTTGCTCGGGCGAAAGCGCCGCCTTCGGGCGCTGCTCGGATCCGCGGGACCGGCGGAGGCCTGCCAGCAGCGCCAGCGCATCGCGGCCGATCGGGGTATCGAAGCCCTGGGCCAAGTGCCGCCGCCTAATGGCGAACGCGTGGTGCGCAACGGTGGCCACTTTTACGCGGGAGGCGAGATCGGCGAGATAGAAGCAGATGGTTTCTTCGGCTGCGGGTAGGGCCGGCCGCCCCGCCGCTTCGCACCACCGGAGGAACTGGCGCCAGTCGCTTGCATACGCCCGCTCCGTGTTGGCGGCGCGGGTGCCGGCGGCGATCAGCGTTTGCGCCTGGCTGCGCAGCCGCGCCAGGTCGACTCCGAAGTCAAATAGACGGAGTTGTTCAATAACTGCCGACGTACCCGTGGAAATCGATCGATGGCGTACGGAATTCATCGCGGGAGTCCCGGGAATTCGCTTCTGAGTGATTCCGAATTCCGGCGGATGGTTACGATAATTATAGTTATCGCTACCATGAAAGTCCCCTCGGTCGGTCGGTTCGTTGCCGGCGAGAAACTCACCAACCTACCTACAGTCGGTTTCTTTCTTTTCTACACACATGATGACCGGGCGCCGGAATCCTGCACTCGGGTATGGGAAAAAGCCATACTCGAGTCTGCGTTACACGTTTCCCGACACCTGTACTCGAGTATGGGTTTTAGTTCCGGCCCTTCGGCTTTTCGATTTCTCGGAAATGACCACGGAGGGCCTGATTTTGTCGGTATTTTCAAGTACGGAGCCCCCGATGGTGAGCCGGCCTTCCTCGATCGGCGCACCGGAGCGAATCCGTTGAACCAGGCTGTTTGCGGCTAGAAATCGTTGCTCAAACTCAGCGAGAAGCGCCAGTTCCCCGCTGTTCGATCATGAAAGGCGTCATGGGATCGCTAGCAGAGCGGGCTAGAGCAGATTAATCGACGAATGTTTTATCTGTCAAGACTCGTTTTCAGGCCGCTTGGGATCATTCTGACGAGCAACCAGAATTGATTTCACTAAATTGCGCACTTGGAGCTCGATGCCAAGACAACGCTATCAGCGCGGCACGCTTGCTACGAGCGTGCCGGGCAACTCGACTCGTCCCGAGCGAAAACTGCCAAGAGGCACTTTTTGGGGCCAGTGGTATCAGTACGTGCGCAAGGCCGACGGCTCCGAAGGCCGCCGCCGCGAGAAGATCATCACCAAGGACCTCGCCGCCAAGTACGGCATCGCAAAGGACTATGACGGGCCGCTGACCAAGACGGACGCGCAGCGCGTTCTCGAGGCGCTCATTGCCGAGGATACCGGCGCCTTCGTGCCGCCGGACCGGGAGGCGACGTTCGAGCAGCTCGCGCGCGAGTACATCGCGTTGCATGAGACTTCCTGGGGACCGCACATGGCGCTGGTAGCGAAGAGCATCATCCAGCGTCATCTCGTCGGCAAGCTCGGTTGCCGGCCAGTCGCCGACCTCACCGAGATCGAACTGCAGCAGTTCGTCAACGGGTACGTGAAAGAGCGGGCATCGAACTCGCTCCTTAAGAAGATCCTCGCCCACCTTCGCGGAATCATGAAGTACGCGCGCAAGAAGCGGCTGATCGACGAGAACCCTGCGGAGGATATCCGTGCGAAATCCCGAAAACGGGTCTGTGAGCGGACGCTGACCGTCGATGAATGCCGTCGTATGTTGTCGGTGCTGATGGGTCGTGACCGGTTGATTCTCCGAGTATTGATCCAGCTTGGCTTGCGGCCTGAGGAGGTGTTCGCGCTGCGCCGCGATGACGTCGGTGAAGACTCGCTTCGCGTCGATGAGGCGATCGTGTTCGGAAGCGTTGCGCCGGTGAAGACCGACGCGTCCTCAGCGTCCGTCTACATGCCGCCCGACCTGGCGTTCGAATTGAGATCGTGGATCGAATGTTCGCCCGGCGAATCGGGCGACTGGCTCTTCACCCACTCGCGGGGCCGTGGCCCGGGTGGACCGTTGAACTCGAACAATTACCGCAAGCGGGTTCTGCAGCCTGCGGCGATCCGCGCCGGCGTTGGCGTGACGGACTCCGGTGAAAAGGACCCGGACGGCCAACCGGTCCTCGAGACGGACGTCACCTTCCAGGCGCTGCGGCGGACCTGCGCCACGCTGTTTGGAGACCGGGCGAAGGACCCGAAGACCACGCAGGCACAACTGCCGCATGCGGATCCGTCCATCACGCTCAAGCACTATCAGAAGTCGGTCCCGCAGAGTGTGAAGGCGGCGGCGGTTATGCTGGAGGCCGAGCTGACAGGCGATCGGCCAGGTTCGCGGGAGACGAAGAGGGGAGGTCTTCAATGAGTACGAAGCCCGGATCGTTTAGAACAGGTTCTGAACAGGTTAGGCCGTCGGCGAGCGGCCCGGACTGACGACGTGAGACCGTGGAAGTGGTGGCTGTAGTCGGTGAACCCTGTCGGAGCCACCATAAAACAGGTCTGCGGAAGGCCCAATTGGCGGAAGTTTCAGAGAGGAACTGCGAATTGTTTAGAACAGG
>JBBQGE010000178.1:0-3743 GCA_038322675.1 Bryobacterales bacterium | reverse complement strand
TTCCTTGACGCGATCCACCACAACGCGGGAGTTCTCGCCTAGCAGCATCATGGCAATACCGATCACGACCTCACCTTTCCCGTCCTGGCTGGCGAACCCCTGCCGAACCATGGGAGCGAACTGAACGCTCGCGACGTTGCGGATGAGGATGGGCGTGCCACTCGGAGAAGCCCCGACCACTATGTTTTCAATGTCGGCCAAGCTTGTGATGAGCGCTTCGCCGCGGATCAGCGACTGCTGTTCCGCGCGCTCAAGATACGCGCCGCCTGCATTCGCGTTATTCCGTTCCAACGCTTCCAGCACACGGCCGAGCGTGACATGGTAGCCAGTGAGCTTGTCGTTGTCGACCTGAACCTCGTAGGTTTTGAGCTCCCCTCCATGCGTGTTAACCTCCACGATGCCCGGCGTGGATCGTAATTTCGGCGCAATCTCCCAATCCAGGATGCTCCTCAGTTCCATCAGAGATCGGTTTTTGCCCGAGACTTTGAACATGTAGATTTCGCCGAGTCCTGTGGTGATTGGCCCCATCTCCGGCGTTCCCATTCCGGGCACAATCGCCTCGCGCGCCTGGGACAACCGCTCCATGACAAGGCGGCGGCAAAAATACGGGTCCATGTCTTCTTTGAAATAGACGGCGACATAGGACAGTCCGAACTTCGACACGGATTGAATCTTGTCGATGCCGGGAAGCCCGCTCATCGCCGTCTCGACCGGGAACGTAAGGAATTTTTCTACCTCTATCGGCGATAGGCTTGGCGCCCGGGTGAGCACCAGTACCTGATTCGGAGTGATGTCGGGGACGGCGTCGATTGGCAGCTTCTGCAGAGAATATAGCCCCACACCGATGACAACAATGGTCGCAAGAAGAACGATGAACCTGTACGAGAGCGCCCAAGCAATGAGTCTTTCCACTGCTACTCCTCCCCCAGGTCTTTACCCGCGACGATGGACTTTAAGTGGAATGCCCCCACGATAACCACCGGTTCTCCTTCGCGAAGCCCTGCAAGGACCTCCAGTTGGCCACTCACAGTTTTTCCCGGCTTGATTTCCCGAGCCTCGAACTGCGCCGCACCGCACTGCACGAACACGACGATCTTGGCGCCCACTTGCTGAAGCGCTCCAATCGGGACGGCAATTGCCTTCCGGCTGAAAGTCGTCGGCAACTGAACAGTCGCGAACATGTCAAGTTTCAGCCGGAAATCGCTGTTGGCGACTTCGCAGCGCACCTTGGCTGTTCGGGTTTGTGGATCGAGCGTGTCGCTGATGTAGGTGACCTTGCCTGCGAAGGGTTCATCGGGGTAGGTGTCAACATGGATGATCGAGGATTGGCCGACTCGGATTCGGCCCAGATCTTTCTCGTACACCTCGGCCTGCACCCAGACATGCGAAATGTCAATGACCGTAAAAAGCTCGGTTGAGGATTCGACAACATCGCCGGGCGAACTCACCGCCTTCGTAACAATGCCGGCGAAAGGGGCAGTGATCGCCGTTACCACGGTCGCGGTTGGATCTGGGTCGAAGATGCCGAAACGACGAAGCCGACTAGTAAGCCCGGCAATCACGCCATTTTGCGAGCGAATGCTCTCCTCCAGCGCCTGGTACTCAGCCCGGCTTTGCTCGTAGTCCTTCTGCGGAGCCGCTCCAATTGCGGAGAGCTTCTGATTTCTATCGACTTGTTTCGCTAGCGCCGCCAATAGAACTTTATAACGCTGGAGTTCGGCGCGAGCCGAGGAGAATTGCGCCGTCAATTCACCGGCTTCCATATTGTCGATGCGCGCCAGCTCTTGTCCGGCCCGCACCCGGTCGCCCACCTTGACCCTCACTTCGAGCAACCGGCCACGAGCCAAAGAACGCACTTGGCTGACGCGGCTGTCAACGGGCTGAACCGTTCCGGTGGCCTGGAGGTATTCTGTGAGTTGCGTAATCTTCGCAGGTGCTATTTTCATGCCGACGTGCTGCTGTGCCTCCGGTTCCATTGTGATCAGGCCGGAAACTGCCTTCTTCTCCTTATCTGGCGACTCTTCGGGCTTCGTTTTCGAGCAGGAAGCCACCGCCAGCGACAGTACTATTACGATCAGTGTGCTTTTCATTTCAGATCTCCCCCTACGGCCCGTTCCAATTCAATGAACGCTCGGCGCACGTCCGACTTACCGTCGATAAAGGTCATCTGGGTCTCGATCAGGCGGCGCTGCTCGTTCAGAACGTCAAGCAGCCGTAATTGCCCCAGCGCATACGCCTGGCGGATGACATCGAGGTTCTTCTCAGACTGTTTCAATACTCCAGTGTCAAGAATGCTGAGCGATTGCGTCGCGGCGTCCCAATGCTGCCAGGCAGCTTGCACTTCGAGAGGGATCGTCGCTTCGAGGTGTTGGCGCAACGTGCTGGACCCTGCGGCCCGTGCGGCCGCCGCCTCTTCGTTGCCCTGGTTTCTTCGGCGTGTAAGGAGCGGAAAGGATACGCCGAAACTGACGACATTGTCCCGGTCTTTCAAAGCAGCCTGTTGGCCGGAGGCTGTGACCCCATACAGATCCCCGATTTTCTCGTTGCGATGAGCGTACTGGGCGGAAAGTGTGAGGTCTGGGCGCGCCTGCGCTTCAGTCAGGGTGACTTCCGCGGTGCCACGCTCTTCTTCCAATTTGGCGGCGTGCAAGTCGGGCCGATGTTCGACGGCTTGCCGCTGGAGTTCAGCCAAAGTGTAGGAGCGATTTCCGTCTGGCTGGGCTGGATCGGCGAGCACGAGGGAATCGGAGGCGCCGAAGCCGCACAGCCTTCGAAGGTCCGATAGTGCGACCTGAATCCTTCCTGCAACCGTTATCTTCTGGGCTTCCGCACGGCTGACTTCGACCAGAAGAAGTTGGCTGTCCAGCGGGGCCGCATCGCCCAACCGCACTCGTGCTTCGATGAGCTTCAGAGACTCGCGATATGTTCCGATCAATCGATCGAGTGCAGCTAGCTTTGACTGATCCGTGAACCCATCCAGATAACGTAGCTTGATTTCGGTCGCCAGACGCAGAGTTCGCTCCGCGAGCTCTGCCTCGGCCAGACGCACTGATTTCTCCGCGACCACAAGTCTTTTGTCGCGTTTGCCGCCGGTCTCTATTGGCTGCGAGTATCCGGCTGAGTATTCTTCCTTCCCAGTCGAGCCAAGGGGACTCCCGGTGGCTCCGCCAAACTGGAGGGTTGACGCAGGACGCACTCCGGCCTGCCTGAGCAGGCCTCTTGCCTCCACGACTCTCTGCCGCTGGGCCAGGAGTTCGCGGTTTTTCTCCACCGCGGTTTGAATCAGATCGTTGACGGCATACGCCTGACCGCTCGACTGCGGTGACGCGGCCATTGCGCATAACTGCAGTGACAATAATGCCACCGATACCTTGCAAGGCATTGGCTTCTCCTCAAATGAAATTTGGAACCGTGGATGAGGTTTAGGCCTTCGGTGGATGGTAAATGGCGGCGGATTCGAAAGAGGATAACGGTACAGAGGGAAGGGGATCGAGAGCTACTACCTTTTCGGCTGGTTCAAAGACGACTGGCGCAACGACCACGATATGGAAGCAGCAGCAGAGACAGGCGTCACCCGAGTCGGTAGTTTGTCCACCCGGTCCTCCGGCAAGCTCACAGGTGGCGGGGGAAAAGGCTTCGCAGGCAACCAACTCCGCTGCTGTGAGCAGGAGGATGACAACGGCGACGATTTTGAAGATCGTAAATCGCGAAGACATACCCAATTTCGAATTTTAGCACGGTTT
>JBBQGE010000177.1:0-3874 GCA_038322675.1 Bryobacterales bacterium | reverse complement strand
ATTGCGAGCTATGGCAGGGCCATATTGAACCGGAATCCGAGGATGCAGCGGTGGCGTGGCGCAAGAATCCGCCGCTGGATCAGATGAAGCAGGTTCGGAAGAAGTTCGACGATGCCGGAATCGTGCTCTACGCGCTGAACTGCAGCTTTCGCGAGGAATGGTCGGATCAGGAAATCGAGAGCGGGTTCAAGATCGCGAAGGCCACAACCACTCGAACATGAAGGCGAACGAGTTCAATACGCCGCAGAGCTTCGCCGATGCGATGACCGGAACCTCGAAGTACATCGCTATCAATCTCGACATCGGCCATTTCACGGCCGCCGGCTTCGATCCCGTACAGTTCCTGGAGCAGCATCACGACCGCATCGTCACGCTGCACCTGAAGGATCGAAAGAAGAATCAGGGTCCCAACATGCCGTTCGGCGAAGGCGAGACGAATATCAAGGGAGTGCTGAAACTGCTGGAGGAGAAGAAGTATCCAATTCCGGCGATGATCGAGTACGAGTACAAGGGCACGGATCCGATTGCGGAAGTGAAGAAGTGCTACGCCTACTGCCGTAGCATGCTGGCCTAAGCAGAGAGGGGCGGTTTGACGGCCGCCCCCTCACACACGTTAGTCCTGATAGTTGAACCTCGCGACATACGAGCCGCGCTTTTCCGGATAGTCCCAGGTCTCTCCCAGCGCCTTGCCCGAGTACATGTTGCCTGTCGTGTAAGCAGCCATCGCGTGATCGACCTTGATCAGCGGCTGATACCAGACGCTCTCGTTGTGGCAGACCTGATCGCCCTCGGTCATGGCCCGCGTGGAGACTTTCGCCAGATTCCCCGCAACGAGGCTTGCGACGCGGGTATGAACGTTGTTGTCCTTCACGTTGAACTCAATGGGCTGGATATCCACCCGGACGACATCGCTAAGCAGGTCGCCGCCCATGCTCTGAGCGAACGCCTTCAGCGCGGTCTGCTGTTCCAGCGACGCTTTCTCATCCACGATGATCACCGCCTTAGCGGGATTGCTGGTGAGTGCAAAATCGCCGAGGGTATCCTTCGCGCGGAGCACGCCGACGACGTTGAGACCGTCGAGTTTGACGCCATCGAAAGTCCCGTGGTCGATGTGCCAGCCCATGACCGCGAGATGGCCGGTCTGGCCGACTTCACCGTTTGCGAAACAGGGCCCGGTGTACACGTCGGCGGTACGGGCTTCGAGATACTCGCCGCGAACGTGGTTGTTGTTGGTTGGAAGCTTCGCCGCCCAGATGGAGCCAGCGAGGAGACACATGCACGAAAGGGTCCCAGTGAAACGCATGACTCTATTTTAGCAGGGGCAGAGATGGAAAGAGGCCTCGGCGGGTGCCGGAGGCCTCGAATCGGACGAAAATGGTGCGGAACTAGGCGACGACGTCGACGCCCATGCTGCGCGCGGTGCCCCTCACCGAATTGACGGCGGCGGAAACATCGAAGCAATTGAGATCGGGCATCTTGAGCTTGGCGATCTCTTCCACCTGAGCCTCGGTGATTTTGCCGACTTTGTTCTTATTCGGCTCGGCAGAACCCTTGGCGATACTGACAGCGCGCTTGATGAGAACCGGAACCGGCGGCGTCTTCGTAATGAAGGTGAAGGATCGGTCCGAGTAGATGGTGATCACCACGGGGATGATCAGGCCTTCCTGATCCTTGGCCGAGGTCTTCGCGTTGAAGGCCTTGCAGAACTCCATGATATTCACGCCTTGCGGGCCGAGTGCCGTACCGACCGGCGGTGCGGGAGTAGCCTTGCCGGCGGGAATTTGCAGTTTTACTTTCGCGTTTACTTTCTTTGCCATTGCTTCCTGGGCTGGTTCGCGCCAGCTACGCTAGATTTTTTCTACTTGCAAAAAGTCGAGTTCCACTGGGGTCTGCCGACCGAAAATGGTGACCAACACCCGCAGTGTGTTTCGATCGCCGTTCACTTCGTCGATCTTGCCCGAGAAGTTGGCGAACGGTCCGTCAATGATCTTGACGTTCTCGTTCTTCTCGAACGTGAGCTTCGGACGCGGACGCTCAGCCGAACTCGCCTGACGGTACAGGACGGAATTCACTTCGTCCGGAGTGAGCGGCACCGGAGTGTTGCCGCCGCCGACGAATCCCGTTACCCGCGGGGTGTTCTTTACCGCGTGCCACAGTTCGTCGTTCATGTCCATTTCCACCAGAACGTAGCCCGGATAGAGCAGACGCTTGCTGGTGACTTTCTTGCCGTTGCGCAACTCCACGACCTCTTCGGTCGGGATGAGAACCTGGCCGATCTGGTCGGCGAACCCAAACGCTTCGGCGCGGGACCGGAGCGAGTCCGCCACTTTCTGCTCGAAACCGCTGTACGTGTGGATGATGTACCAGTGCTTCGACGAGGGCTCGAGTTCGGCGGCGGGAGCCTGCTCCGGGACCGGTTCCTCGATAGCTTCTTCGGAGACAGCTACTTCTTCGGAAGCAGCTAATTGGGCCGGTTCGGGTTCTACGTCCCCATCGACGACCGGCGCCGCTACTTCAAGCGATTCGACTTCGGGCTCGGACTCCGGCTGGGCGGCATCATCGACGCCGGCTTCCAGCGTGTCCAGTTCTTCGTACTCGTGGGGATCCGTTTGCATTCAACTTACCGGGTTAATGCGTCGAACAACTTGGTAATGGTGCGGCCGAAGATTTGGTCGACCACGTAGAAATACGCGGCAAAGGCGAAGACGGCAAGGATAACGACGATCGTTGTAGCCCGGACCTGTTTCCAACTCGGCCAAGTGACACGGCGCATTTCCGTACGCAGGTCTTCCACGTAGTCTTTGAAACGCGCAGGCCAGCCCAGCGCCCTCTGGCTGAGGCTTCGTGAATCGTCGTCGCTTTGAACCTGTGCAATCGCCATAGCTTTACTCATTCGCAATTCACCAGCTTGATGAAAAATTCGGGTGGTTGACAACCATCCGAGGAAAATCTGGCAGGGGCGGAGGGATTCGAACCCCCACTCGCGGTTTTGGAGACCGCTGGTCTGCCGTTAAACCTACGCCCCTAAGTCCGGTTGTCAGCGGGCTGCACTTAGTGTACCACTGCCGGCAAACCGCCCACTACTTGGTCTCTTTGTGCGCCTGATGCTTGCGGCAGAACGGGCAGAACTTCTTCATTTCAAGACGCTCGGTGGTCGTCTTCTTGTTCTTCGTGTTCGTGTAGTTCTTCCGCTTGCACTCAGTGCACTGGAACGTAATAATTTCGCGAGGCATTGTTTATTCCAAAATCTCCGTAACCGTACCGGCGCCCACCGTGCGGCCGCCCTCGCGAATCGCGAAGCGCAACCCCTTGTCCATGGCCACCGGAGTGATCAACTCCACTTCCAGACTCACGTTGTCGCCCGGCATCACCATCTCCATGCCTTCGGGCAACTGCGCCACACCCGTCACGTCCGTCGTCCGGAAATAGAACTGCGGCCGGTATCCCTTGAAGAACGGCGTGTGGCGGCCGCCCTCTTCCTTGCTCAACACGTAAACTTCACCTTTAAACTTCTTGTGCGGCGTAATGGAACCCGGCTTCGCCACCACCTGCCCGCGCTCCACGTCTTCCTTGCCGATGCCGCGCAGCAGAAGCCCCACGTTGTCGCCCGCGCGTCCTTCGTCCAGCAGCTTCTTGAACATCTCCACGCCCGTCACCACCGTCTTGCGCGTGTCCCGGAAGCCGACAATCTCCGCCTCTTCGCCCACTTTGATGATCCCGCGCTCAATGCGTCCCGTCACCACCGTGCCCCGGCCCTGAATCGAGAAGATGTCTTCGATCGGCATCAGGAACGGCTTGTCGATCTCGCGCTCCGGCACCGGAATGTAGCTGTCGACTGCCGCCATCAGCTTATCGATCGCCTCTTCCCACTTCG
>JBBQGE010000176.1:0-3906 GCA_038322675.1 Bryobacterales bacterium | reverse complement strand
TACCAGCGGATACGGGTGCAATACACTTATTCCGACGACTCCGGGCGCACTTGGAATAACGCGGCGGGAAAAAAGCTGCCCCTGCCGCTCCGCGCCGACACAACCGGCGACGAAAACGCCACCACAATTAATCTGCCATCCGAGCGAGGCGTTTCCATATCGAGTTTACTAGCCACCGCCAGCCACGTGCATGTCGCTTATTGGAGCACTTCCGCTAACTGCCTGAAATATGTCCGCCTGAATCGTGCCACCGGTAGCATCGAGAAGAATGTAGCTTTGAAAGAGAACGGCCTGCTGATGCACACCTCGTTTGTGGAAGATGCCGCCGGCCAACGCCTTTTTCTGCTGGGCGAGAAGCAACGCGCCGCGGGTTCTTTCGTGATAGGACTTCAGATGAGTACAGACGCGGGCGATACCTGGACCCCGGTTCCCGTGGACAATCCCCGTCTGTCCCAGCACGGGGGATATTTTGCCACAACCAGCTATCCATCGCTGACCGCCGACGGCGCGATTATGGGCATGACCACTGATTTCAAAAAACCCGATCAACGAAGCGACGTAGATCCGGTTTGGTTCAAATTCCAACTCCCCGTCAAGCCGTAATTTCGTCCATGTTCTGAATCCGCGGCTCGCCCGCGAGCGATGTTCCACCGCCTTGATCCCGCGCAGGATCAACGCGGCCCCTCTTGACCTCAACCGTGCTGGCGGACGGAGAGGGCGAGCATGTACCAGTTTATCGGTCTACTCAAAATGGGCGATGTCGAACGTGTTGCAATGAATATACGCGACTGGATACGACAGGTCGGCGGATAGCAGCAGGTTCGTTACACAATTGCTTCCCAACTGACTCGGAATCAAAAACGGATCGCGTAGCTTTTAAAACGCGTCGCATGATTTTGCAGCGAGGCGTTAGAAATGGCGATAGCCCGGCGCAAACCACAGAAAGGATTATTGCATCACAGCGACCGCGGCTGCCAGTGGTAGTCGGCATGCAATCGGGAAGCAGTGCGGGGAACTGAGATCGGCGCGGAATTGAGAAGCACGTTATTCGGTTTTGTCCGGGTCTGATTTGCCAAAAGCGATCGGGTGTGGATAAGCCGGGGATGTTGAATGTGCATCATTATTTGTCGATCCGAATCGCCCATCAGAAGAATGAATCGAAGCGCTCGATCGCGCGGCGGCTACACCATTCTCAAGAGACGGTGGCGACGGCGATCGCGTCGGAGACGGGTATTCCCGAAGGCTACAGGCGTTCCACGCCGCACAAACATCCGAAGCTGGGAGCGTTTATCGCTCGGATCGACACGATCCTGCTGGCCGATGAGTCTGCCCCGCCCAAGCAGCGTCACACGGCGATGCAGTTGTTCCGCCGTCTGGTGAGCGAGGACGGGTATCGTGGGAAGTATGACCAGGTCCGGCGGTACGTGAAGAAGCATCGACGGGACCGGCGTCAGACGCTGGTGCCGCTGGACCACTCTCCCGGCGAGCGGATCGAGTGCGATTTCGGTCAGATCAGCGTCGACTATCCCGATGGCCGGCGCACCCAAGACGTGTTGATCGTGACTTGGTCGTTCAGCCATGCGGTTTTCATGATCGCGACGCCGAACCAGCGGACCGAATCTGTTTTGCACGGGATGACGACGGCGTTCGAGTTCTTTGGGTGTGTGGCCACCGAAGTCTGGTGGGACAATCCCAAGACGATCGCGACGACGGTGCTGCGGGGCCGGGAGCGTGTCCTGAACGATGATTACGCGGCCCTGGCGAGCCATTACCGGTTCGACCCGCGGGCGTGTATGCCGGCCAAGGGGCAGGAGAAGCCGGACGCCGAGAGCGGCGTGAAGGCGTTGCAGCGGCGGGCGTGTACGCCGGTGCCGCAGGTCAGGGACGACGATGAACTCAACGCCCACCTGCTCTTATTCTGTCAGAACGAGATGAATCGGAAGGTCAGCGGCCAGACTCAGACCATCGGCGAGCGGTTTGAGATCGACAAACGGCACGCGATCGAACTGCCCAAGCACGGCTTCGACCCGTGCATCAGCAAGAGCGTGGGGGTGGACAAGTACCAGACGGCGATGTTCGAGAACAACCGCTACAGCGTGCCGAAGTGGGCGGCGTTCCTGACGGTGGCGGTTAAGGGGTACGTGGATCGGGTCCAGATCCTGCAGTCCGACAAGATGATCGCGACCCACCGGCGAAGTTATGAGAAAGACCGGTGGGTCGTCGAGCCGCTGCACTATGTGGCGGCCTTGTCGGTCCGACCGCACGCGCTGGATCACAGCAACGTCTTTCGGGACTGGAAGCTGCCGGGGATTTTTAGTGAGCTGCGGCGTCGACTGGAGCGTGAACACGGTGCCAACGCCGGGATCCGGCAGTACATCCGGGTGTTACAGATGCTGCCGACGCATTCGTCGGAGCGTATTGCCGAGGCGATCAAGCGGCTGTGGCACCGTGAACACCTGCGGAGCGAGATGATCCAGGCGAAGGCGGACGAGATCGCCGGCAGGCCAGAATCGGCGTGGGAAAAAACCACACGACCCCCGGCGCGCGAATCAGAAGCAGTACCGGCGCGCCGGGATGAATCACCCCGGAGTGAATCGACATGCCGCGCCGGTGATCACCTGAATCCTGACCGAGCCGTCGATAATGCGGCCGTCGAAAACGACGCGACCACCGGCGCCGACGGGAAGCAGTCCGGCGCGCCATCGGGCGCAGGCAACGATAATCCCCGATGCCATCCTATCGTCCACGTGCCCAGGCCCGACCTGCGGCGATTCAATCAACTTTTGTCCTTTTACCCAAGTTCTTACGAAGGAGATTCGACCGATGAACGCAACGATACCCAACCCCACCCGTCAACTGCTGTTGAGGCACAACCTCAAGGCGTTGAGACTGCCCACGATGTTGGCCGAGCATGAGAAACTCGCCCGGGAAGCCGCCGATGCCAACGAGGATTATCACGGCTACCTGCTGCGCCTGAGCGAACTGGAACTGACCCATCGATCGAGTAACGCGATCGCCGTCAGGATCAAGCAGGCTGGCTTCCCGGTTAACAAGGAACTGGCCGACTTCGACTTCACGCTCACGCCGAGCCTGAGCAAGCCGCGTGTGCTGGAGTTGTGCAAGCCCGACTGGATGGACCGGCATGATACGGCTTGTCTTCTGGGCAACAGCGGCACCGGCAAGACGCACCTGGCGATTGCGATCGGGCTGTGCGCCGCCAGGGCCGGCAAACGCGTGAAATTCACCACCGCCGCGCTGCTGGCGAATCATCTGGAAGAGACACAGAAGAAGTATCAGTTGGAGCGGGCGCTCAAATCACTTGAACGAATCGACCTGCTGATCATCGACGAACTGGGCTACCTGAGCTTCAGCCGCACGGCGGCGGAGCTGCTGTTCCAGGTCTTCGCTGACCGGTACGAACGCCGCAGCATTCTGGTGACCAGCAACCTTCCGTTCGACGAATGGGCCGCAGTGTTCCAGGGCGAGCGGATGACCGCAGCGCTGCTGGATCGGTTCACGCACCGCTGCACGATCCTGGAAATGAACGGCGAGAGCTACCGCTTCCGGGAGTCCACCGGGGCCACCCCACGGCGTTCTGGAGCCAATGGACGAACGGCCAGCAAAGCCAAGGCTGCTGAATCGCCCGCAGCCGGTTGAGAACAAATGATAAAAGTGTAACTTACCCAAGGCCAGTGCTTCCCAAGTCCGCGTCGCACTGCTTCCCGATTACATGCCGACTACCACGTGTTATGGCGAAGCATTCAGGGGAATATGGAATCGCGCGCAATCCGGCGGCAAGGTCTGGGTGTATACATGAAGTCGGCCAACTTGTTCGACGCCGATGTTTACTGTCAGCGGCACCCGCCACGGCCATTGCACCATTCCCGTGACAGCGTGGTTGTCGGC
>JBBQGE010000175.1:0-4378 GCA_038322675.1 Bryobacterales bacterium | reverse complement strand
GAGGATTACATCCGCCAGTTACAGGATCGCGACCTGGAAGATAGCTACGAGTTACTAACTCCCCGCGAACGGGAGGTGCTCCAGTTAGTCGCGGAAGGCAGAAGTAACAAGGAGATCGCGCACGCATTGGGGCTCAGCGTCTACACCATCGAGACGCATCGCAGCAACATGATGGAGAAGCTGAATCTCCACACCGTGCCCGAATTGATCCTGTACGCCGTCCGCAAGGGCGTTATTTCGTAATGCCCGTTAGCGCGCCGGCAGGGTCACCGGCTTACCCGTCCGGATCGATTCTTTCGCCGCGTCGATTATCTCGTTTACCTCGACATTGATGTCGATCCCCACCATGCCGTCAAGCGGCTTGCCGGATTTCATCGACGCCACCATGTACACCACCGGCTTGCTACGATCGGCGGGCAGCGGCTCAATCGGCACTTCCTTCGACTCGCGGCCTTGCTTCAACTCCACTTTGCCGTTCTGCATGTACACGATGCCCTTGCGGCCGAATACTTCCAGATCCTGGAAACTGCGCGGCAGATCCCAGCTACCCTCGAAAATGCCCTCGGCATTCTTGTAATGCAGCAGGATGGTCGCGTTATCCTCCACTTTCGGGAAACGCTCCGGCTGTAGATGATTCACTTGCGCGTACACCGACTCCGGACGCCCGAGATACCACAGGCTCCACAGCGCGTTGTAGCAGCCGAAATCCATCAGCGCGCCCGCGCCATTCTTTACTGGATCGGTCAGCCACGCGAAGAAATACTTGTTGCGCGCTCCTTCCGAACCCGGCCCGCCGTGTCCCACGACACCACGCAGACGGTACACCTGCCCGATCTCGCCCGACTTAGCCTTGTCATAGGCCGTGTAATTCGCCGGCCACCATGCCATCTGGTAATTCACCATCACCTGAATACCGTACTTCTTCGCCAGGTCGCGGATGGCCAGCGCATCCTTGTATGTCGATGCAAGCGGCTTCTCGAAAATCACGTTGATTTTGCGCGGCGCGCAGGCCTTCACGATTTCCAGATGCCGGTTGTTTTCGACGAAGGCCCACACGATATCGGGCTTCTGCTGGTCGAGCATCTTCGTGTAATCGTCGAAGATCAGGTTGTCGGCGACACCGGCCTTGCGGGCCTCGGCTTTCAATTCTTCAACCGGTTCGGCGACGCCCACCAGTTGAGCCGGGTCGTTCCTCACCATATCGCGGAGATGCCCCCACACATGGGAATGGACCAGGCCCACAACGGCAATCTTGTACTGTTGGGCCATGCTGGGAATCGCGGACAAAATCAGAGCGGAGATCAACAGGGACGTTCTCATGAGTAAACCCCGATTTTAGCAGCCTTTGGCCGAGTTCTTAGAATTCGGCGACCAACCGCACCGCGAAACTGCGCCGGGGTTCGATCGCCGTGCCCGAGAACAGACCGGCAAAGTTGATCACGTTGAGCCTGTCGGTGAGATTCAGCACATCCGCTTGCAGGCGCGTCCGGTGCCGCTCGTGACGCCACAACTCCGCGCCCGCCGACGCATCCAGAGACCACGACGGAAGCACGCGCCCGCGATCGAAATTCACGCGGCTCACGATTGCCGGCCCGTACTGCTGCACCAGCGCCTGCGGATCGGCCGCACCTTCCAACTCCACCGGCAGACCGCTGTTGTAGGTGCCGCCAAACGCCACCCACGCGCGACGCCCCACGTCGCTTCGCAAGCGGCCCCGCACCGAGTTCCGCTGATCCTGCGTGATAGCGAAAACCGAGCGCTGCTGCGCCAGTCCCGCCGCTTCATCGCCCAGGAACAGCCCGCCCGCGATGGGCAGACGTCCGCGGCCCACCATGTTGCTCCAGCTCACGAACCCCGATACGGGCCCCCATCGCGGCATCTCCAGCTTAGCCTCGAATCCGTACACCGTTCCGCTCGCAAATGCTACCGGGAAACTCACGCCCGTATTCAGCAGCACGTCGTCATCGGGCAGGTTCGTCACGCTGCGGTGGAAATACGTGCCGTCCACACGCAGCCGGTTCAGCAGGGTCTTGGAGAATCCCGTTTCGAAGAAGTTCCCGCGCGCGGCCTTCAACGGCAAAAACACCCCAGTGCCTCCCAGCGAATCCACGATACCGGCGCTGGACAGCAAAACATTTTCGATCGCCGGTGTTTGAAACACGCGATCGTACGCCGCCCTTAGCGATAGTCCCGCCGACGGCACGCTCCACGCCGCCGACAGACGCGGGCTCACGGCTTGTTCCGCGGTTCGCAGCCGGTACCGGTCCCACCGCACACCGGCGCCGATCGTCAGCCGCCCCCATCGCATGCTGTCCTGCACGAAGCCGGACTGCTCGCTGTCCGATCCTCGATCCGCGAAGGCGAACGACTCCGGCACCGCATCGTCGAACACCTGAATCCCGTTCACCTCGTAAGCCGTGATCCGGTAGTCGAACCGCTCGTGTATCGACGCGTGCAACGCCTCGATGCCCGCTTTCCACTCGTGGTTTGCCGCGTGACCCGACAGGCTCGCGCTGCCGTACCACTCCCGAAAGCCGCGGTCCTGCGACGGTTCAATCGGCGTAGACAGGCCGTTCGACCACAGCAGCGCCGACGTGTCCCGAACCCGCCCCTGAACCGTGCCGATCAGCGAAGGCGAAAAAATATGCGAGTGCGAAAATTGACCCGATGTCTCCACCGATTCCCGATCCTCACGCTGCCCCGCCGTCTGTTGCAGAAGTTCGTTCGGCACCTGGAATCCCGTGCGTTGCCGGTATGCGAAAACGCTGGTGCGGTCGTCGTCGCTCCAATCACGCTCCACTTTGACCGAGCCTGCGCCGCCCGATCCATGATTCGTGGAATTCTGCTCGACAGGTGGATCCAGGTAGCGGTCCGTCATGAGCAGTTCCGCACTCGCGCCGACGGTCGTTCGTTTCCAACGGTACTGGCCTGACGCGAATCCGGTGACCGCCGAAAAGCTGCCGCCCTCCACCGACGCAGTGCCGTGGAATCCGGCATCCACGACGCGCTCTGTGGTCACTTCCACCACACCGCCGAGTTTGTGCCCGTACTCGGCCGGATAGCCGCCGGTCAGAATCCGCATCGATTGAAACTCATCCGCGCTCAACAACTGCGCGAACGCCGGCGAGCGATTATCGAAAATCGGAAGCCCGTCGATCACGTACTGAACGCCGTACTCGGATCCGCGCGGATGCAGGACGCCGTTCGCTTCCAGCAGCCAGCCGGGTTGGGAATTGACGAGATCGATTACCGACCGTCCTGCTGCGGCCGCTTTCCGGTTCCGCAGCGATTCCGGCCCCAGATAATTCGCACTCCCGGCCTGCGAAGCGTCCAGCAGCGTCTCGCTTTCCGTCACGCTCACGGCCGTTTCCACCGGCTTCAGCGTGAGTTTTACCGGCAACGCGATCGGCACTTCCGACCGGATGTCGACGGTTCCCCGAAACGGGGCGAATCCAGGACTCTCGACCGTCAGCACATAATGGCCGAATGGGATGGCGGTCAGAGTCTCATGTCCGTCCGGCCCCGTCACGATGTCGCGCCGATCCTGCGTGCTCAAACTGCGAACCGTGCCGCTGGCCGCCAGCCCGAGGCCCGCTGGATCTGTCACCGTAATGCGCAACTCTCCCGTGGCCCTCTGTGCAACCGCGCACACGGATCCCAGAACCAGTGCGATGACCAGCCTCACTACAGCGATTATCTCACCCGTTTACCTGCCGAACATCGCGGCCCAGCCGACCTTCACCACCACCCACACCCCCCATAAAACAAGAATGCTGGTGAATGCTTTGCCGAACTTGAGCTTCTTCGCCGTTGCCGCGAATCCTACGGCCATCAACGCCATGGTCCAGAAGCTGAACAAGTCGATGGATTGCGCCAGCGCCGCCAGCCATTTTGGGGCAGTGTCCCCGCCCACGAACGCGCCCAGATTGAACGCGAGCGGATTGCGAATGTCGAAATCCTCGGGATTCTTCAAGTACAAGACGACGATACTCAGCACCATCGAAACCAGGCCGGTCAGGAAGGAGTACGAGACGATCGCCAGGCTTTGCATGAACGTCGCCTGGGCACCGGCCATGGCATTCAGCGCGAACATCAGGACGACGGCGATAATCAGGGCAACCACCGGCGTACCCACTGCCGCGCCGACATATCCGATGATGCCGACGACTTTTGTGCCCATCGCGATCTGCTGCTCGCGCTGAGCCGGCGGCAGGTTCTGCGCCTGGCTGTTGGACTCGACGGATTGCCGGACCACGTGTTCCCACCCGACCCGCTGCGAGAACAGGAACATGAACACGCACGCGGCGATCACCACCAGCACGATTGGGACCCACCAGCGTCCGGGTCGCGCGACTATATCGGCAAACGCCTTGCCGGG
>JBBQGE010000174.1:0-4468 GCA_038322675.1 Bryobacterales bacterium | reverse complement strand
AGGCAATCAGCCAGGCGCGAGAAGCATTCAGGCCGGAACTGACGCCACGGGAGGTCGGCACGATCACCAGCGTCGCAACCGGCATTGCGAAGGTGTCCGGTCTGCCAGGAGCGGGTTTTGATGAACTGGTAAGGTTTCCCGGCGATGTGCTTGGCATTGCGTTCAATTTGGACGCAGATGAAATTGGTGTCGTCCTGCTTTGCGAATACTGGCATCTTCACGCGGGAGACGAAGTCCAGCGCACGGGTCGGGTCATGGATGTCGCCGTGGGCGATGGATTGCTGGGACGCGTTATCGACCCGCTCGGCCGCCCCCTCGATGGCAAAGGAGCGGTGGTCTCCAGCCGGCGTCTGCCGGTCGAACGCCCCTCGCCACCCATCATGGCCCGAGAACCCGTGACGGTGCCTCTGCAGACGGGCCTCAAAGTCATCGATGCGATGATTCCCGTTGGGCGCGGCCAGCGCGAGTTGATTCTTGGCGACCGCCAGACCGGTAAGACGGCCATTGCGATAGACACAATCCTCAACCAGCGCGACAACAACGTTTTGTGCGTCTATTGCGCCATCGGCCAGCGCGCCTCCGCCGTTGCGAAGGCCGTGGCGACCTTGCGGGAGAAGGGAGGGATGGACTATACCGTGGTTGTGGTGACCGAGGGCAACGACCCGCCAGGTCTCGCTTACATCGCTCCCTACGCCGCGACCAGCATTGCGGAGTCGTTCATGGAGGCCGGCCGGGATGTGCTGATCGTCTACGACGACCTTACTCACCACGCGCGCGCATATCGGGAACTCTCGCTATTGCTCCGCCGTCCACCCGGTCGCGAAGCGTTTCCAGGCGACATCTTCTACATCCACTCCCGGTTGCTCGAGCGTTCGACACATCTGCGAAAAGAACTCGGCGGCGGCTCGTTGACCGCGTTGCCGATCATCGAAACCGAGGCACAGGACATCTCCGCTTATATTCCCACCAATTTGATTTCCATCACCGATGGGCAGATATACCTTTCGCCTTCTCTATTCGAATTGGGAGTGCTGCCCGCGATCGATGTCGGAAGGTCCGTTTCGCGCGTTGGCGGAAAGGCCCAGCGAGCGGCCTACCGCGCGGTCGCCGGTGACCTCAAGCTGGCCTACGCGCAGTTTGAGGAACTCGAGACCTTTTCCCGTTTTGGAGCTCGCCTGGATGAAGGCACCCGGAAGACCATCGAACATGGACGGCGCATTCGCGCCTGCCTCAAGCAGCCGGAATTCGATCCGGTGTCCGTTCCATCGCAAATCGCCTTGCTGCTGGCGTTGACGGAAGGACTTTTCGACCGCGTGCCGCTTGACCAGATGACGGCTGCCGAACACGCCCTTCGCAAGGCGGAGTCAGACATCCCGGCGGAAGTGCGCGACCGATTGGCTACGGCCGACAAATTGAGCGACGAGGATCGCAAATCGATCGTCGACATCGCGCGCAAAGCGCTGGCAGGATTCGCCACCCAACCGGATACCAAGGCAGAGGCGAAGCCAAAATCTGAAGAGCAACCCAAAGGGGAGGCGAAAGCTGCGCCGGAAGCCGAATCCACTCCGGAACCGAAACCAGCACCTGAGCAAACCACCGACAAGGCTCAAAAGGCCCAGGCCGACCCGAATTCGAATCACGAAACAGGAGACAACAAATGAAACAGAACGGGAATTTACTCACCATCGAATCACTGACCGCGTTGGCGTCGCTCAGCCAACCGCCCTGCCTCTCGCTTTACCAGCCAACTCACCGGCACCGTCCGGAGAATCAGCAGGACCCGATACGATTCCGCAATCTTGTACGGGAGCTTGAGTCGTCGCTTCGGCAGAAATATCCGGCGGTCGAGACGCAGGTCCTCCTGGGACCATTCGAAGCCCTCGCTCACAATGCCGACTTTTGGAACCATACGCTCGATGGATTGGCAGTGCTGGGCGGGCCGGCACTATTTCGAGTGTTCCGGCTTCAGCGGCCAGTCGTCGAATTCGCCATCGTGGCTGATAGCTTTCACACCAAGCCGTTGCGCCGCTTTCTCCAATCTGTTGGCCGTTATCAAATTCTGGGGCTGAGCCTCCGGCAGATCCAACTCTTCGAGGGGAACCGCGACGCCCTTGACGAGATCGATCCGGCGCCCGGCGTCCCACGAACCATCACCGATGCGCTGGGCGGCGAGCTGACCGAATCGCATCTGACCGTCGCCTCCTATGGTGGTGTGGGTCCGGGAACCACCCCCATGCGTCACGGCGACGGCGGAAGGCGGGACCAGGAAGAGGCTGACACGGAGCGCTTCTTCAGAGCCGTCGACCGTGCAATAACCGAGCACCATTCCCGTCCGTCGGGTCTGCCTTTGATCCTCGCCGCGTTGCCGGAGCATCATCACCTTTTTCACCAGGTCAGCCATAACCCGTTTCTGATGGCGGAAGGGATCGCAATCAATCCCGATACGCTGCCAATCGATGAACTTCGGGAGCGCGCCTGGAGCGTGGTCGAACCGCGGTATCAGGCGGAGGCCGCTACGCTGGCCGGCGAGTTCGCCGCGGCGAAGTCTAAGGAGCGTGGCAGTGACGACCTGGCCGAAGTGGCTCGGGCGGCCGCCGCCGGGCGAGTCGGGACCTTGCTCATCGAATCCGACCGTCTGATTGGCGGCCGGCTCGACGGCGCGACGGGCCGGGTTCAGTTTTCGGAGATGAGCGATCCGCAAGTCGATGACCTGCTCGACGATCTGGGCGAATTGACCTCGAAGTCGGGCGGCCGGGTCCTGGTCCTTCCAGCCGGGCAGATGCCCGGACGGACGGGACTCGCAGCGATCTACCGATACTAAGTATTTACAACTACAGAGGGAGAATATCATGCAGATCCAAATCAACACAGACCACAACGTCGAGGGCCACGAGGCACTCGCCAGTTATGTCAGGGAAGTAGTGGAGAACGCACTGAACCTGGTCAGCGGCCACATCACCCGGGTGGAAGTTCACCTCAGTGACGAAAACAGCAGCAACAAGAGCGGCCCGAACGATAAGCGCTGCGTGATGGAAGCGCGGCTGGAAGGCCGACAGCCCATCGCGGTCACTCAGCAGGCATCAACCATAGAGGATGCCGTCGGGGGTGCCGCGGACAAGCTGGCCAGATTGATCGATACCATCCTTGGGCGGCAACACGATCTGCAGGCCCACCGGACCGACCCGCCTGTGTCCGGACCGAAAGTCGCATAGCGTGGGCGACACCACGGCCAGCCTGCGCCGAAAGATTGTTAGCGCCGGGGATCTCCAATCCGTCGTCCGTACCATGAAAGCCGTGGCCGCGTCGAGTATTGGCGAATACGAGGAAGCGGTGCGGGCGCTGGGTGAGTACTATCGCAGTGTGGAACTGGGATTGGCGGTTTGTTTCCGCGGCACGGGATCGGCGGAGTCAATCACGGGAAAGCCAAGACGAACCGGTGCGGGAGCGATCGGCGCGGTCGTGTTTGGCTCCGACCAGGGACTGGTTGGCCAGTTTAACGATCTAGTGGCCGACTATGCGGTTAAGACCTTGGGGACCATGACCGGCAAACCACAGGTCTGGGCGGTCGGCGAGCGTGTTCATGCACGATTGAAAGAGGCTGGACTGTCGGTGGTGGGTCTCTTCGCGGTGCCGAATGCCGTCACGGCTATTACCGCACTGGTCGGCCAAATCGTCGTGGAATGCGAGGCACGACGCAGTCGGGGTGAAGTCAACGAACTGCACCTTTTCTACAACCGCCCTGTGTCCGGAGCGGCGTATGAGCAGGTCAGCCAGCGGTTGCTTCCGCTGGACGAAGACTGGCGACGCAGGCTTGCCCAACTTCCTTGGCCAACGGGAAACTTGCCCGAGGTCATAGGTGGCGGCATTCCGACATTGCGGGCACTCATCCGCGGATACCTGTTTGTCTCGCTCTTCCGGGCGTGCGCCGAATCCCTCGCGAGCGAGAACGCGAGCCGCTTGGCGGCGATGCAACGCGCCGACAAGAACATCGACGAATCCCTAGAGGATCTCAACCGGACATTCCATCGTTTGCGCCAGAGCCGCATCGATGAGGAGCTATTCGACGTTATCTCCGGCTTCGAAGCGCTGAGCGCAAGGAAGAAATAGGGCTGCGTGAACGGCTCAACCCACGCAGATTGTGACACCGAAAGGATGAAGATGAATATCAGTAGCATTGCGGATTGACTCCAGACATCGGGTGCCGGATGACGCAGTCCTTGCCGGCACTATCCATCCCTCGAAAAATCGGCAGCAGCGCATAGCGGTGAGGCGTAACGAAGGCGTTGCAGCGCACGTGGACTCCTCAACGTGCTTTTTCAGGAGTTTTTGGGCTCTGCGCAGGAATCCGACAACCTATCCGAAGGCCAGCTACTCAGAGCGGTAGCCTTTGGCTAGCCTGAGAGGGTGAAGGAACAAGACTGGACGAGGGTTCTTGGATGGCCGGGGTATAGGGTTTATCGCATGGATA
>JBBQGE010000173.1:0-4599 GCA_038322675.1 Bryobacterales bacterium | reverse complement strand
GCATCCTTCAAATCCGAAGCTCGATTGGTTACACTCTGTCATAGCGAAGGCCGTCTCCTCTCTGGCGCTAACTGCTGTGTGGAAACTCAGTTATCCCATGAAGGACGGCCTTCTGCCAATTGTTTGTGAGATAAGCGGGCTCTAATTTGTCTATTCTTCGTCCTTCCGTAACGTCACCAGCCATGTTTTGAAAGCAAGACCACCCAGGAACACCCAGGTCGCCAGCCGGAACGGTCCGCTCAGAGTAAACCCTGCCACTAACCCCAGCACCACGTAAGCGGAAATGGTCGCGTAAAATCGAATCGTCACAAAACTCCAAAAACTGTAGGCGCCGCTACCTGGACGGCACATTATATGAAAAGGCCAGTTGCAGCCGGATCTGCTCGCCGCGGAAATTGGGAGGTAGCGGCGGAAACGGGTTCGACGCGCTGATTCCGGCCACGGCCGCCCGATCCAGCGCCTCCGTTCCGGACGGGACCGCGATTACCAGCTTCGGAACGGCACCTTCGCGACTGATCGCAAACTGAATTACTACCTTCCCACGGCGTCCCAGCCTTGCGCTCTCCGGAATCACGGCGAACCAATTCTTCCGCACGGCGGCCAGGACACGGATCAGATAGGGCTTGAAATCGATCCCCATCGGATCGCTCAACAACTCCAGACTACTCGCCTGGCGCCCGCGCGACCCAGGCTGCATCGGCGAGTCCGCGGCTCCCGCATCCGCATCGGCGCCGGCGTCTCCAACCTGAATGCCGCCCGACCCGGGCTTCGCCGCACGTTGAATTGCCTCCTGAATGTTCGCGTTGGGCACCTGGATACTGCCAGTTCCCGGCGGCCTCACGGTCTGACTCCCGGGCGTCTCGAACGCAAGTTTCGGCTTCTCCTCCGCCGGTTTGGGAGTCTGCGGAACCGGCGGGCCGGGCAGATTGGGCGTGGTGCCCGCCATCGGCGGAGGCGCCTGCGCGATCTGAACATGGGACGGTTCGAGTACCGGTGGCGCCGTCGCTGCCGGCCGACCCGCCGGAGCCGACGGTGGCCGCACGAAGCTCTTGGGGGCCGGCCTGGTCTGCGGTCGCGCCGTCAGATTCTCCAACGTCAGGTCCTTGGCTACCTCCGCGCGATTGGGAGCCTTCTGCGTCAATCGGGGCGCGATCAGGGGTATCGCCTTCCTCACGTCTACTACTTCCGGCTGCTCCGAAGCGGGGGCGGGGATAAACTCGGCTAATTGCACGACGAGCAGCAGGACTAGCAGATTCACCAGCACCGATCCCGCAGCTACCGTCGCGATCCGTTTCGGAGCAGGCCGCTCCACCGCGCTGTCCAGCAGACACAAATGCAGTTCGACTGCGGTTTCGGTCGGTGCCTGGGACATCATGAATCGATGAATTGACGCTTCCGGGGACCCGGACGTTGCTTTATGTGCTTTCGAGTGCCTGGGCTACAACGCGGGCGTGCTCCTCTATTTTATCAAGGATTTCGAGAGCTACCCCGAGTGCCCGCCGCGCCTCGACTCCGGTGACTTCGGGATTCTCCCGAGCCGCCACAGCCCGCACAAACGACGCCAACTCGAGTTTTAGAGGCTCGTCCTTCTCCACCTCGACGGTGTGGAAGCCGATCTGCCGGTCCGCCGCAACTTCGAATGCGACCAGATCCTGCCGCGCGTAGTCGAGCGAGAGATACTGCCTGGGTTGAAACAGACGGATCTTCCGAACGCGCTCGGTGGAAACGCGGCTCGCCGTGAGATTGCAGATACACCCGCCGGGGAACGCCAGGCGCACGTTCGCGATATCGACTTTCGCTGAGAGAATCGAGATTCCGGCGGCGCGAATCTCCTCGGGCATCATTCCCGTCAGAGCCAGCACGATGTCCAGATCGTGGATCATGAGGTCGAGCACAACATCCACGTCCAGGCTGCGCGGGCTGAACAGGCTGAGCCGGTGAATCTCGAAGAAGAGTGGATGGCGCACCAGTTTCCGCAGCGCGGCTACCGCAGGATTGAATCGCTCCAGGTGGCCGACCTGAAGGATGCGTCCATGCCGGTCCGCCGCCGCGACTAACTGGTCCGCGGCCGCCACCGAGTGGGCGATGGGTTTCTCCACCAGAACATCGATGCCTCGCTCCATCAGGGCGCATCCGATGGCGGCATGCGTGACGGTGGGCGTGGCCACCACCGCGGCATTCACGCGGTCCGTCAGATCATCCAGGCTGCTCGCCGCTTCGCATTCGAACTGCGCGGCCGCATCGGAGGCGCGTTTTGCGTCCGTGTCCACTACGGCCACCAACTCCACACCGACTAACTGACGGAGCACGCGAAGGTGATTCCGACCAAAAGATCCAGCGCCGATTACGGCGATTCGAACTGGCACGCTTCTACACTATCACGCGGGTATTTCCGTGCCGTTGTATCATGAGCCGAGTCGATGGGTGCGATATTCATCAGCTATCGCCGTCAGGATTCGGCTGGATATGCCGGGCGCTTGTGCGATCGCCTGTCCCAAGCCTTCGGAGCCGATCGGGTCTTCATGGATGTGGAAGACATTCCGCCTGGTGAGGATTTCGCGCAAGCCATTGAGGACCGCATCGCCCGCTGCTCGGTGGTGATCGCGGTGGTGGGACCGCAATGGCTATCCACGCTCAAACAGCGTGGAGCGGCCCCTAACGATTTCGTGGAACACGAGATTGCGTCCGCTCTCAAGCGTGAGGTTCGCGTGATCCCGGTGCTGGTGGGCGGTGCGACGATGCCGGGCGGCGCCGATCTCCCGGAACCACTGGTGCCCTTCAGCCGCCATCAAGCGGTGGTTCTCTCCGACACCGGATTCGCGGACGACGTGGGCCGGATGATCGCGGCCATTCGCGCCATGCCGGGCATGAAGACAACCAGGCCGCTGGTTCGAAGGCCCGTGTTGTGGTTCATTGCCGTGGCGGCGGTGCTTGCGGTTCTCGGAATCCTTTACTTCGCGCGGCCGCATCAGCAGCGGATAGACGGCATCTGGATCGCACAGATGAAGAGAGGGAATCAGCGGCCCTATCGGATTCGTCTCGAATTCACCACCGCCAGCGCGACGGTGACCGGGACGGTCGACTATCCCACTGGAACCGGAACCATAGAGGGTGGCCGGCTGAATGGCCGCCGGCTGACCTTCTTCACCCGGCACACACCTCAATTCGAAAATGAACCGGTCACCATCCGCTGCAACGGGATGCTGGACGGAGCGGATATGCGGTTGATCTGTACCTACCCCGGAGCCACGGCGGCTGGGATCGCGCATCGCACACCGCAATAGCCTGTTGCAATCACGAGTGAGCCATTGCCATCATCGGTTTGGTAATCGCGATTTTTCTTCCGTCGAAACCAGTGAACGACATCGACCAGTCTTCGTTGTAATCGTGACTTTGTTTCTCCAGTATGGTGAGAGCCACCGCTTCGCCGACTTTTAGTGACTCGGTGTAGTCGCTGCGCCAGTGCACTCCGGCGCCGTTGCGGGCAATCGCGATATTTGCGGCCAATTTATTCAATTCACCGCCGACTGTCAGTTGCTCACCGGTGTAAGGCACCAGTTCCAGACCGTCGGCACTTGGCTCCACCGGATTCGTGATAATCGCCGACTCGTCGAAGAACGCTTTCAGGACGGTAATGCATGCACCCGCCACAGTCGCGTGACCGGCACCGTAGGACGGATGAGTGGGACTACCTTCGGGGAAGGCCTGAGGGAGCAATCGTGTGCCATGGGTGAGATAGGTCAGTTCCACAGCGCGGCTCGACAGTATCGGATTATCAGCGGTGAGAAGTTGCATTGCCTCTTTGTCACGCATCGTCACTTCGATGAGTCCGCCGAACGCTTCGGGCCGCAGGCGCCGGTGCCGGAACCATTTCTGAAACCACATCGTTTTCAGTGCGCGCGTCGCCACTTCCGTGACAAGAGTCAGGATGTGGGGGCCGCCCCAAGTGCCGAATCCCAACTGCGTCTGTGATTCCTTGTACGGATTGCCGGGATTGAACGGAGCCCCGGCTCCCAACAAAATCAGGCAGGCATTGAAATACGCTTCGTACAGTGCGTCGACGTGCACGTACTCGGCTATGTCGCGCAGATTGTGGATGTACCGGCGCACGGGATCATATTGCGCATCCGGCGGTACCGGTTCTCCATTCTGGACAGCCCTCCACGATTTAAAGTCGGCGAGATAGTCGATGCCGGGCTGCGCCGTCCGGATCTGTTGCGAGACAGCCAGCGCGCCGTATGGGATATCACGAAGGAGGAACTGCGAGAGGTACGGACCGCGGGTATCTCCCGGCGAACATCCGCGGAACAAGAGGCGCGGAGTTACCTTACCACCCTCCGTCGGGCCATGGAAATTGGCGACATTGTGGGATAACTCGCCCGCCGCCATGCCGGCAATCACATTTTTTGGATATTGCGAGAATGGCACATCCCTGAGCAGAGCCATCCAGTACAATTCCGGCTCTGAGCAGGAATCTGTAAAGCACTCCACTTTCATTGGGTTTCCTCATTTGGGTCGCCGGCGCGGATCGAGACTTCACACCACCGGAAGTGAGCCGTCGCCAATGTCCACCGGGCTCTGGCGCTGTACTTTTGTCCA
>JBBQGE010000172.1:0-4857 GCA_038322675.1 Bryobacterales bacterium | reverse complement strand
AGGAGAGCCTGGAACGGCTCTGGGACTATCGTTACGAAGGAGCCATGGCCAAGTATTTGGGACAGTGGATGGATCAACTGCGGTGGCAGCGCTTGCCATCGTTTCAGAAGCTCGCCGGCACCTTGAGCAAGCACCTGGACGGCATTTTAAACTACTGTCGGACCAAGGTTCGCTTTGGTGTGGTCGAAGCGGTCAACGGGAACATTCGCATGCTGATCAACCGCGGCCGTGGCTATCAGAATCTCCGCTACTTGCTCCTGAAGGCCAAGCGGATGGCCGTGACCAACACCGAATTCATCGCTGTTCACACTGTAAAGAAAGCAGCCTAGAATGCCCGCTCTGTCACATTCTCGCTCAGAGCCGTATTTTGGGAGATCGCCCGACTGGGCGAACTCGGCAGGATTAGCGTAGGGCTCGAACACTCTGGGTTCCGCCGGCTGTTATCCGAGTTGCATGTGTGGGAAATAGACCCGGACGTTTGCCGGGCGATGGTCGAGGACCTCGACTTCGAAAGCGACCCCGCCGATGAATTGATCGCGGCGACGAGTATCGTGCACCGCGTTCCGCTGGTTAGGCGGGACAAGAAGATTCTCACGTCTCGAGTCGTGCCATTCCCGCGAGGCGGCAAACACACCCCACAACCTCATGAATCACGTGCGCGAAGGAGCGCCAAAACGATAGAATAGGCGAGAGTACGGTCCCTTATCTCTGTGATGCTAAAGACCTTGAAGAGAGGCGTCTTGAAGGCCGGCAAGGCCTCAGGCGCCTTTTTTGTTGCCCGGGAGATGCGGGCGCAGAAGTTGTTGATCCTGTGCTACCACGGCATCTCTCAGGCGGACGAGCATGAGTGGAATGCGGGTCTTTACATGGATCCGGCGACATTCCGGCGGCGGATGGAGATGCTCCGTTCGTACCGCGTGCTGCCGCTCGGCGAGGCTCTGGAGTTGATGGATCAGGGGCGCTTGCCCGCCCGAAGCGTCGTCATCACCTTCGACGATGGCTCGTACGATTTCTATGCTCAGGCCATGCCGGTGTTGCGGGAGTTTGGATACCCGGTCACCCTCTATTTGTCGTCATATTACTGCCGGCGGCAGGCGCCGGTGTTTGATATCACGTGCGGTTACATGTTGTGGAAGTCGATCGGAAAGACGTTCGACACGACGGGATTTCTGCCGCAGGGTGGTGAGGCTCGCATCGACGACATGGCGGCTCAGCGGCGTCTGCACTATGGTATGTGGCAGCATTTCCAGCGAGTGCGGCCGGAGCCGGACGAGAAAGACGAGTTAGTGCGGGAGTTAGCAAGGCGGCTGGAGTTTGACTTAGAGTCGCTATTAAAGCGGCGGCTGTTATTTTACATGAACCCGGAGGAAGTAGCGGCGGTAGCTCGCGAGGGCGTGGATATCGAGTTACACACACACCGCCATCGGACGCCTCGGGATCGCGCGTTGTTCCTGCGAGAGATAGAAGATAATGTCCGGGCAATTCAGGAGATGACGGGCCGGAGTGAGCGGCCACGACATTTTTGTTATCCGAGTGGGGAGTATTTCCCGGAGTTTTTCGGTTGGCTGCGCGAGGCAGGCGTGGAGTCGGCAGTGACGTGCGAGTTGGCGCTGGCGAGCCGTAGCGCGAATCGGATGGAATTGCCGCGCCTGGTGGACATGCCGACTATTCAGGACCTGGAACTCGAAGGGTGGCTGACGGGTTTCAGTGCGGTGTTTCCACAGCAGGACTGGCGCGCAAAGCAGAACTCCCGGCGGACGGAGACGACGGGGTGATTCGATTGACGCCGGAAGCGGCGACGCTGTTGCTGCCCTTCCGCCAGACGGGCCGGATGGTGCGGGTTGGGTTGGTAGTGCAGCAAGCCGGGCGCCCGCCGTGGAGCGATGTGCTGGCCGGCTTCCTGCGGCAGGTTCCCGGACTCGACGTTCGAGTATTAGACACTGGCCGTGCGCAACACGCGAAGACGCCGGGTTGGCTGGTGGACCGGCTGTATTCGGCGAGCCGCGCGAGATTCGATCCATTCGGCAAGCTGGACGATGAGAGTGCGGGCGCGGGGCCGCCGCTGCACGAGATTCGAGCGGCGGAGTGCGACATCGTGATCTGGCTGGCTCGAACGCCGGGCGCTGATATCGCGGGGTTGGCAAAGCACGGCGTCTTGACGGTGCGGCTCGGGGATCGCGACGGGATGATCCCGTTCTGGGATGAAGTGGCTCAGGGCAGTCCCGTATGCAGTGCGAGTATCGTGTGGCACGATGTTTCGCTCGACGCCGGGCGAGCGATTCGGAAAGCGGAGTTATCCTGCTCTCAAGGACTCCACGTCACCGAAGCCGCGGAACAGCCCCTCGTAGCTGCGATCCGGATGCTGGCTGAGTTATGTGTGGAGATTCAGGGCGAACCGGAGCAGTTCGATGCACGCGTGCGCGCGGCGTCGTCGAGACGGCTCGAGGCTTCCGTGGAGTTCCCTTCGAATTTCGAAGCGGCTCGATTCGCCGCCGGGAAGCTGATACGCAGTGCGCGTCTGCGGTGGAGCAGTGGCAAAGATGCCCGGTGGTTCATCGCGATGCGGCCGAATCGCGGTGCGTCGATCACGGATCCAGGCGCGCTGGACTTATCGGGATTTCGAGATATCGCTTTACCCGTAAGTGTGGCGGCGATGGCGGACCCATTTTTGTGGGAATTTCAGGGACGGCAGTATTTGCTGTTTGAGGAGTTAGCCGTTGGGCAAGCGCGAGGACGGCTCGGATGCGTTGAGTTACTGCCTGACGGATCCTGCTCGGAGATGACGATCCTGCTGGAGCGCCGGTACCATCTGTCCTATCCCTGTGTTGTGGCTTCAGGAGGGGATCTGTTCCTGCTGCCCGAAACAGCTGGTGCGAATCGGATCGAGCTATACCAGTTCTCTCGATTTCCCGACTCATTGGAACTGGTGGCGATGCCGGTAGAGGGCGTAGCGCTGGTGGATACTACTCCGGTGTGCATCGATAGCCGCTGGTATTTCTTCACGACCACGCGCGAGCCGTTTCTGGAAACCGTGCTGTTCACGTCCGAGAAGCTCGAGGGGCCGTGGAGTTTACATCCGGCGAGTCCGGTATCGACGTCGGTGAGGAGTTGCCGGTCGGCGGGGCAGCTATTTTGGAGGGACGGAAGACTGTTCCGGCTTACCCAGGATTGCTCAGTGCGATATGGTTACGGCATCACGATCAGCGAAGTTACCCGGCTAACCCCGCGCGAGTTTGAGGAGAGGCCCGCGAGTTATATCGCGCCGTCCTGGAGGCCTGGACTACTGGCGACACACACCTGGAACGAGAATGCGGCTTATCAGGTGATCGACGGGGCTCGGTGCGTGTAATGAAATCGCGGTTCCGCCCAACGACTCCGGACGATGCGCTCGCAGTGGCTGCGTTTCTCCAACGAATCTTCGCGATTGATGCGGACCGGCCGCTGGTCGCGTCGGATCATCTCGATTGGAAGTACTGGCAGGACTGTCCCGGGTGGGTGGGGTCGCGAGGATATGTCATCACGAAGGACGGCGCGATTACGGCGCATGGGGCCGTTGTGCCGCTCTCGTGTGTGATCGGCGGCGAGCGCCTGCAACTTGTACACCTGATCGACTGGGCGGCGGATCCGAAAGCGGTGGGGAGCGGCGTGACGCTGCTGAAGAATATCGCGGCGATGGCCGATGCGGTTCTCATCGCCGGCGGCAGCGAGACGACGCAGAAGGTGCTGCCGGCGCTCGGGTTCAAAGACCGTGGCGAGGTGACGAAGTGCGCGCTTCCGCTGCGGCCTGGGCGGCATTGGGCAGAGCAGAAGCCGAGTCTGCGGTCCGCGGCGAAGTTCGCGAGAAATCTGCTGTGGTCATGGCGGGCGCCGTCGGTAGCGCCCAACGGGTGGAGTGCGTCACGGGCCGAGCCAGAGCAGGTGGCGTTCGAGGCGGTGCGCTGGCCGAGTTTCGAGCGAAGCGCAGAGCGGTTCCGGTACTTAGTCGCTTGCCCGGTGGCATCGATGGAGTTGTATTCGGTAAGCAAGGAAGGAAAGCAGCGCGGATATTTCATGCTGGCTCACGTGCCGGGCCAGGTACGGATCGCGGATTTCTTCGCCGATTCGGAGGATCCGTACGACTGGCGCAGTGTCGTCGAGTTAGCGGTGTTGCAGGCGAAACGGGATCAGGATGCCGCGGAAGTAGTGGCGTTGGGCAGCGACGAGCTCACGACTCAGGCACTTACCGATAGTGGCTTTCGACCCCGAGGGCAGTCGGCGATGCGGCTGTTATGCCGTAAGGGAGTCGAGCTATCGGCAGGGACGATCCAGTTTCAGATGATCGACAGCGACGCCGCCTATTTGCACGACGGGCGAGTCGCGTATTGGAGTTGATTGGCGGATGACCGGGCAGTGAACGGTTTGAAATCCATGTCTCTTCCTCTTCAGCGCGTCGCATTCGTTGCATGCTCTCCAAGGTATAGGCCATCAGAAGGCAGATACCCCGGCTCTCAACTCCGAACTTCCGTCGAGCATTTATTGCAATGGCGAGATCGGCCCAGAGCTCGCTTAATTCGACCCATTCCTGAGGCTTGGACAAGTCTCCTGGGATGTCCGAGCCGAAGTGGTCCGCCAGGTAACTGCGGATGTTCCCAGCCTCCGCATGCCGAGCCACTTCTTCGGCAGTGAGATCGTCATACTTGCCAGTATCCATTGCTGAGATGAAATACCACAGAAGTATGGCTCTGCGCGAGAATTCGATGAAGTGCCCAATTGGCGCGGGTTTCACGATTTCAGGGTTCCCGCCGCCGGTACCGGTTTGGCGACCCGTGGCCAGGGGTGGCAACCGGCCGATGGTTCGTCAAAACCGATGAGTGTCTG
>JBBQGE010000171.1:0-5229 GCA_038322675.1 Bryobacterales bacterium | reverse complement strand
CGACTTGCAGGGCTGCTCTCAAACGCTCACCCGACCCGCCCACCAACGAATCTTGCATGGCAGAAAGATCGAAGGCGATCGTCGGCACACCAGCAGAATTTCCAGTGGCTTTGCCAATGGCCGATTTGGCCGCTCCCGGCGGACCAAGAAAGATCGTGCCCTCGGCCTCATGATCCTGCATCCAGGTCAACAAGGTTCCGGCCATCTCTGTTTTTACGCCGGACAGATCTGTTCCCGTTCCGGCGAATGCCTTCTCGATCTCGTCGATGAAAACGATCACACGCGGCGGGTCGGTCCCGTTCAGCACCGATTGGAGAAAGCCCTTGATGTTCCCGCAGCCACCGATGTCTTCGAAAGTCTCTCCTCCTCGCCATACATTCAGCCCAGGGGTCTGCGCGATTACTTGCCGTTTTCGTTCCCACAGTTGATCGAAGGCGAGTCCGGCTCTATTCATGGACATCGCCAGCACTTGCTCTGCGGGAAAACTAGCGAGCCCGATCACGGCGTCCACTGCGCGTCTCAGATCCGTCGCCGACGGTTCCTGGAGTTCCGCCGATTGGAACGTGTCACAAACGATGCGTTCCAAATCATCTTGCGCCGGCAACGGTTGATCGAGAGTGATGACGTCTTGCGCAAGTTCGTCGGGCAACTGCGCACCGGGACTGACCATCATAATCAACGCGCGCCCATCAACCTTAAACGAATCCCTCAGGTTCCAGATCCCCTGCATCACGGCAGGATCATTCCAGAATCGATGAAAGTTGTTAGCGATCAAGATTGCGTCTTCGGGCAGACGCGCGCCGAGAGCCAGCGCATCGGAAGGGCCGACGGTGTCCGGATTCTGTCCGTTCAAAAGCTGGGCCACGATGGCCTTTCCAGCATCGTTGATGGGGCCAAGCCCGCGCATGATGTCCCACCGCAGCAGTGCGGTCGACTCGTTCTTTGGCAGGCTGGCAACTACTGCTTGCGCCGCACTGGCCGGATCGAAGGTTCTCACCGCGATGAGCGGCGTGGACACACGACGTGCGGCCTTCAGCGCTGTTTGAAAGTTGGTGGTACTTGTAGTCAAAGGTTTGTCTCCCTGGTGGTCAAAGTGGGCAGCAACGGTAGCCGCTCCACAGCGACCGCTTGTATCGGATGCATTGATCAGCCAGGAGAGAACCCCGTGCCACAATCACGCAACCCTAAAATCATTCAACTGAATCTTCTATTTCCGGTCGAGACGCCACCAGCCGAACTGCCGCAGGATCGCCAGCAAGAACTATCGCTGGCGCTGGCCCGCCTGTTGCTCAGCGCGGCTGGCCTGGAGGTGAAAGATGACGAATTCTAAGTTGACGCCGGAGCGACTCGGACGGCGAGCCATCGTCTACGTGCGTCAGTCGACGCCCGGGCAGGTCCTGAACAATCTCGAAAGCCAACGGCGGCAGTACAACCTGGCGGAACGAGCAAAGGAGCTGGGTTTCCAAGACGTGCGGACGATCGATGACGACCTTGGCAAATCGGGAAGTGGCCAAGTGGACCGGCCCGGCTTCGAGCATCTGGTCACCGAGGTGTGCGCTGGGCAGGTTGGTGCCATCTTCTGTATTGAGGCGTCCCGCTTGGCGCGGAATGGTCGCGATTGGCATCGCCTGATCGAACTTTGCGGACTCGTTGGAACCATCTTGATTGATCCGGACGGCTTCTACGATCCCTGCGTCACGAATGACCGCCTGTTACTTGGATTGAAGGGGACGATGTCGGAGTTTGAACTGAATCTGTTCCGACAGCGATCCATGGAAGCCATCCGGATGAAAGCAGGCCGCGGCGAGTTGCGATTCTGTTTGCCCGTTGGCTTATGCTGGTCACAGGACGGCAAAGTAGAGATCGACCCTGATGCGCGAGTCCGGGAAGCCATCGACTTGGTATTCAGGAAGATGGACGAACTGGGCAGCGTTCGCCAGGTTTTACTCTGGTTTATTGAGGAGCAACATTCGTTACCCGCCGTGGTCTATGACGAGTTCGGACGAAAGACGATTTGGAAGACGCCTATATACAACGCAGTCCATAAGGTGGTCACCAATCCAATGTACGCTGGTGCCTATGGGTTCGGTAAGACGGAACGGCGAACGCATGTCCATGAGGGACGCGCAAGAAAAACCAGTGGCCACAAGAAAGCCATTCGAGACTGGACGGTGTTGCTCAAAGACCATCACCCCGGTTACATTACATGGGAGCAGTTCGAACGAAACCAGCAAAGGTTGGCAGAAAACGCCCATATGAAATCTGGCGTTGATCCGAAGGCCGGACGAGGCGGACACGCGTTGTTGTCCGGTATGATTCGCTGTGCCCGGTGTGCCTGCATGTTGCACGTCTGGTACAAGAGCAACCAGAACACTATGCGCTACTACTGCTTCGGCACCAATGCGCAGGGCGGGAAACGCTGCATCGGATTCGGAGGGCTGAAGACAGAGCAAGCTATCACGGCAGAGATGCTTCGAGCAATCGCCGGGGATGCTATTGAAGCAGCAATCCGCGCCGCCGAGCAGGCAGTGGCGCACAGCAAGGAACGCCAGCGTTTGGTGGAAATGGAATTAGAACAGGCGCGATACGAAGCGCACCTTGCGGCACGGAGGTACGAGAGTGTGGACCCAGACAATCGCCTCGTAGCCAGAGAGCTTGAGGCTCGCTGGAATCTAACGCTGAAGAAAGCGGCTGAAGTAGAGGAACGACTGCAAGGTTTGAATCCTGTTCCTGACGACAAGCCACTACCCGACCGAGGCCTCCTTATCAGCTTGGCCCACGACTTACCCACCATATGGAATTCGCCTTCGACAGACATGCGGCTCAAGCAGCGCATCACCCGTATCCTGATCCGCGAGATCGTCGCCGACATTGATGAGAAGCAACGAGAAGTCGTTCTGGTGATTCACTGGCATGGCGGGCGACATACGGAGTTGCGATTCCCGGCGAACGGTCCCGGCGAGCACGGCCATCGCACCAGTCTGGAAGCTGTTGAAGTAGTCCGCCGGATGGCAGGGCTTTTCCCGGACAAAGAAATCGCGGCGACAATGAACAGGCTTCGCATCCGAACAGGTGTCGGGAATACTTGGACACCGATGCGAGTTGCCTCGATGCGGTGCTATCACAAGCTACCCGCCTATACGTCCACTCAGCCAAAGCCTGATTTTCTTACCCTGGAGCAAGCTGCGCAGAAACTTGGCATTTGCCCAACCACGGCCAGAAAGCTCATTGATCTCCGTGTCATCGAGGGAACTCAAGTCGTCCCTTGCGCACCCTGGCAAATCGTACCTGCTGCTTTGGAAACCAACCCTGTGAAAGAGGCAATCATTCAAGTGCGGCGTGGAAGGCTCGCTCCACAGCAACGCATGGACGAGAATCAGCAAGCCTTGTTTTCAACAACATAGTGAAAGGTCGCACAATGTCACTGGATCGGGAGGGCCTATGGCGATGATGCCGTCCGCCCCACGGTCCTGCATCCACCCGAGCATGGTCCCGGTCATCTCAGTCTTCACGCCGGACGTGTCGGTGCCAGTGCCGGCGAACGCCTTCTCGATCTCGTCGACAAACACCACGACACGCGGAGATTCCTGGCCCGTGAGCACCGCGCTAAGAAACCTCTTAATGTTGTCGCAACCCCCGATGTCCGCGAACGTTTCGCCGCCGCGCCAGATGGTCAAGCCCGGTGCCTGCTCCACGGCCTGGCGCTTTCGTTCCCATAGACGCTCGACGTCCAAACCTTTCTTCGATAACGACATTGCGAGCGCCTGCTCCGCCGGAAAAGCCGCGAGTCCCACCAGGGCATCGACAGCTTGATCCACGACGGACCCGTCAGGTGGAGCCAGTTCGGCTGACTCGAACAGGCCGGGAATGATCTCGCGCAGGTCGTCCGCCGATGGAAGCGGCTCGTCAATAATCATCACGTCGTTCTGCAACTCGACCGGCAGCGCCGAGCCGGGAGTCGTCACCAACACGAGCATCTGGCCGCCAACCTTGAACGCGTCGCGGAGATTCCAGACGCCCTGCACGATGTCGACTTGTTCCCAGATACGCTGGGGATTGTTGAAGAACACAATGGCGTCCGCAAACTGTTTCACCGCAGCGCCCTTGTGAAGGGTCAACAGTACATCCGCCGGACCGGCAATAGCGGCCTTCTCGCCGAACACGTGGGCAGTAGCCTCTTTGGCCGCCTTGTTGCGTGCGGCCATGCCGCCCATGATGTCCCAGGCGAACACAGGAACTTCGGTTTTGCTACAGAGGCTTGCCGAAACTTGCGCCATTGCGCTGGCCGGATCGGCCGTCCTTACGGCAAGTAGCGGAGTACCGGCCCGGCGAGCCGCCTTGAGCAGGCTGCGGAAATCTTCTGTGGATCGAATCATTGAATCTCTCTCCTGAAAAACGAAAAAGGGAGCCCGAAGGCTCCCGAGGTTCTGAAAGTGTGTTGGAATCTATTTCACGCGATCAGCGCAGCTGCCGCAAAAATGATGGCGTTGTACGCCGAGTGCGCCAGGAATGGCGACGTCGTCGAATTCGATTTGATCCTCAGCCAGGCGTAAACGATGCCCATCACAAAGATGACGCCGATCTGGAGACCCGTGATGCCGGCCTTTGGAAGGTGACAGAGCGCGAATGCGGCGGCTATCGCAATACCCGTAATCCAGCCTGGATGGGGAACTCGTTTTCGCAGTCCTAACTCCGCCAAGCCGAAGAGGTACCCGCGAAATACGGCCTCTTCCATGAGCGGACCGAGTGTGATTCCGATCCAGGCATCCTGCCATTTGAACGGCGCGCCTTTGTACAGGGCATGGAAAAGCAGTGCGACCGCAAGACCGCAGACCGCGCCGAAGCCCAGAGCCTCCGCGTTCTCACGGGCGCTAGTCCGGTTCCAATGAAGGAACTCGAACCCCATGGAATTGAGGCGGCCACGGCTTGCCCACGCCACTGCCAGCAGGGCGATGGTGAACACGATGCCCGCGAGTTGGAGAGGATGAACCGGAGACGCGAACATGTCCGACCTCCCTATTTGAGAATAGCCAGCCCGGCTCCCGTGCGGTGTTCGGACTGCCTCAGGCTCCCGGCGTTTTCACCGGACGCGAATGTGGCTGCCGGTAATCAGCCGTGCGCCCGCAATCGTTTCCTGGTTCACCAGCGCGGCGCGGATGGCTTCTCCGTTTACGTCCCAACTGTCCTTGAGTGCCGCTTCCAGGCGCCGTCGCACGTCCCCTTCGGTGA
>JBBQGE010000170.1:0-5265 GCA_038322675.1 Bryobacterales bacterium | reverse complement strand
AAGGGGCCGGTGGCGCCCATCATCGAATCGATACGGCCGAGTTGTTTGCGAATCCAGCGCTCGTAACGCCAGTAGAGGCCGACGTTGGTCTCCTCGATGCTGCCGGTGCGGACCACCATGTCTCCGCTGACGACGCCGACCACGGGATCGCCAAAGCAGGCAATGAGACGCCGCACGCTTTCGCGCTCGAGCACCTGGCGGACATCGGTGAGGACGAGGATCTCGCCCGAAGTCTGCGGGACCGCGACGTTCAGGGCTGCGGGCTTGCCGCCGCGAGCGACGCGCATCAGTTTGACGCCTTCGGTTGCGTACCGGCGCGCGATGTCGTCGGTGGAATCGGTGGATGCGTCGGAGACGACGACGATCTCCATCAGTTCGCGAGGATAGTCGAGATGCAGGATCGAATCAAGCTTGTCCGCGAGGAAATTCTCGCCGTTGTGGACCGCAATGACGAACGAAATCGTGCGCGGTTCGAAATGCTTCTGAACGGGCTTGGAGTACCGCCGCGCGAGCCACCCGAGAATCAGAGGGTATCCAGCGACGGTGTAGGCGGTGAACCCGCCCAGGACGGCGAACAGAATGATGGGGATCGAGAGCACTCAGGCCCATCGTACACTGGCGGGCTTTATTCGATCTCGTCGCCGGGTACGGGCGGGTTGCCACGGCCGGCGCGTTTGAGGATCCGCAGGGCTTTGGGTATGTTTGCGGCGGCTGCGCGTTCCCGGAAGTATTCTTGTGTTCTCAGGGCGGACAGTTTCTCTGCGACGGCAACGTTGATGAATTGGTTCAGCGCCACGCCTTCGGCTTCCGAGACCCGGCGAGCCTCTTCGAGGAGCGAATTTTGTAGCCGCAATGCGACAAAAGTCGAAAAGAACAGGCCTGACGAATCCTCTTGATTGTATAGCGTAGCGTTTCGCTATACACTGGAATATGTGCCGAAGTGATCGAAACTATCAAGCACAAGGGCTTGCGACGGCTGTACGAAAAGAACGACCGTAGCGGCATCCGGCCCGATATGGTGGACAAGGTGCAAAAGATTCTTTCGGCGCTGGAAGCAGCCGACAGCCCGGAAGATATGGCCCTTCCCATGTTTCGGTTTCACCCGTTGACTGGCGACCGGCGCGGCACCTTTTCAGTGACGGTCAGGGCCAATTGGCGGGTAACATTCGGCTTTCACAACGGCGCGGCGTATGACGTGAACCTAGAGGACTATCACTAACAGGAGGAACGCAGATCATGCAGATGAAAAACCCCAACCACCCCGGCGACATTATCCGGGATTGCCTCGACGAGCTAGGCGTCAACGTGACGGAAGGTGCGGAGGCTCTTGGCGTAAGCCGTGCGGCGTTGTCGCGTGTTCTCAATCGCAAGGCAGCGGTATCCGCAGAGATGGCCGTTCGTCTCGAAAAGGCGATTGGCAGTAGCGCGGGCTTTTGGCTTCGCTTGCAACTGAACTACGACTTGGCGCAGGTTCAGGCACGAAGCGGAAAGATTCACGCCCGACGCCTCGCCACTCCGGCACAGCTTGCGTTGTGAATCCCCCCTGTTCCGCACCGTTTAGCTACGCGCCATCGCGCCGAAGTAGCGCCGCCTTCCATACCATGAAAAACCCGCCCCACTCCGGTCTTGTCGTGTTGCAGGAATGTGTTGAGTCGGTGGGCTTGACCATCACGGACGCAGCCGAAGCCCTTGGAGTGACGCGCAACACGCTTTCGGAACTTGTAAAAACGGGAAACGCGGTAATATCTCCCGAAATGGCCGTGAGGCTCTCGAAGGTGTTTGGCGGCACCGGCACCGAGCAAGGCTGGCTGGTGCAACAGGCTCAGTACGACCTTGCACAAGTTCGCCGCGACCGGCTCAAACTCAAGCGGCTAGAATTGGTGTAAAACAACGCGCCGAAGCAGTTCCGGCGCGTCTCACAAAAGGTCGTTTGTGCAACAACTCTCGACCTGCTAGCGAAGAATGGATTCAAGATTCTTACGAGTGTCCTCGTCGATCTGATATTCTTTCTCCCGTTCAGCCGTGTTGAGAACGACAACGTTGTAGAGTGCCTCCCAAATGGCAGCAGTGCTCAGCAGTCCCACTACGGCATAGGTTGCCCCTAGCGCACCGTCAGACCAAAAGCTCTTTTTGAAGTCCGCTTTAGCCAACGTTAACGCTTCGGAGCAGAGGTTCTCTTCTCCAAGATACTTGTAGCAGATTGCTTTCACCGCCAAGACGTACTTCCGTTTTGTCCCAGCTATGTCATCTGCAGTTGACCTCGTCCCTGTTACGTTTCCGGGCGTTCGGGATAATATGAACGTTTCGTAGGCAGCCTGTGCGGAGTTCAGGTGGCCAATGCAGGTCCAGACCTGTCCACGCTTGTCGAGTGCCCTAGGAACTTCTTGAAAGGCGGTGCGGGCTGCACGCATTTCGATATCACCAAGTGAAGATGAAAGCTTATCTCCCTCGATCATTTCAAATAGGTGGACCGCACTCTTAGCATGTGCGAACAACTGGATTGCTGGAACAGCCATGGATGAAGTGCTCCCCAACCCATTTAAACACTTGGTCGAGACATCAATCCACGCGGGGGACCCCAGACCCGTTGTTAAGCGATGTGTGCCGCAAAGGGTAGAACTTGAAACACGCGGCGAAGCCCTGTAAACAGGGGGCTTGAATGTTGCAGGTTTGATGGTTCATAATCGCGGCATGGAACGGTCCTTGCCTGCCCCGCTGTCCATGTCCGCTGCTTGAAGGCGGCGGGTTCCGCTACCCGACGCATATTGAATGTCACCAGCCTACTGGCGCCGCCGTTTACGGCTGTTTCCAGCACCATCTCGTCTGCAGGGTCCACCAACTGAGGCCGCCAAAGAAACGCTGAACGGGTATTGTGACCGCAGCCAGTGCATTTACGATTTCATCCATCTCCTGTACCGTCAGCCGCTTGCAGCCAGGTGCTCTCCGCAAGGCGGCCAATACTACGCCGGTATCCAAGAGGATCCGCAAATCAACTCTCTAAAATGATGTCAGATGCAATAGCGCTCAACCCTTTCGCACCAGGCGCTAAAATGAGCCTTTGCGCCTCCTCTACTTCTCGCCGCGCGATTGCTGGCCCGTAACCACCGGCGCGCGGCTGCGCGACTTCCACCTCGCCCGCCAACTCGCCAAGCACGCGACTATCACCTATCTCGGGTTCGGTACCGGCCTCGACTCCATCCGCCGCGAGCGCCTCGAGCCGCTCGCCAATTCCGAAGTCGTGCTGGTGCCGCGCAACGGCGGGTACGCCCCGCTCGACCTGGTCCGCGGATTCATCGGGCCCGAGCCCATCAGCGTGCTGAATTACCGCACTCCCGCCATGCTGGCCGAACTCGAGCGCCTCCTCCGCGAAACGCCGTTCGACGCCATCCAGATCGAGGGAGTCCACCTGGCCGCGTATCTCGATCCGGTCCGACGACTCGCGCCCAGGGCACGGCTGGTCTCGGACTGGCACAACATCGAATCGGAACTCATGGAGCGCTTTGCCGACAACGAACGCAATCCCGCGCGCCGTCTGTACGCGGTCCGCACCGCGAAGCTGCTCCGCCGCATGGAGGACAGGCTGCTCAAATCCTGCGATGCCCACACCGTATGCAGCGAGCGCGAACGAGCGCTGCTGCTGGCGCGCAATGCCGGCGCTCGTATCGAGGTAGTCGGCAACGGGGTCGATACCGCCTACTTCGCCGACTCCGCCACCAGCCCCTCCACACCGCGCGGCAACATCGTGTTCGTCGGGTCCATGGACTATCACGCCAACATCGACGCCGCCATCTGGTTCGCCACCGAGATCTGGCCCATGATCCGCGCCCGCCGCGCTGGCCTGGAATTCCAGATCGTCGGATCGAGACCAGTGGAAGCCGTTCGCGCGCTCGACAGTCAGGACGGCGTCACCGTCACTGGTACTGTCGAGGACGTCCGCCCCTACTATGCTGGAGCTCTCACGGTGGTCACGCCGCTTCGCGTGGGCAGTGGGACGCGGCTCAAGGTGCTGGAAGCGATGGCCGCCGGCGTTCCCGTTATATCCACCACGCTCGGGGTGGAAGGACTCGCGGTTCGCGACGGCGAGAACGTCCTCATTGGCGATTCCGCAGCCGCGATCGCCGGCCGCATCTGCACGCTCGAGGCCGGCTCGTCCGCGTGGCGCAGCATCGCCGATGCTGGCCGCCAACTCGTCACCTCGCGCTACGACTGGTCGATCGTCGGCCAGACTCTCGCCCGCCTCTACAACGAATGACGCCCATCCGACTGCTCGCCATCATCGAAGCGTCCAGCGTCACGGGTCCGGCCAAGAATCTGATCGAGTTCCACCGCACCGTCCATTCGTCGAATGCGGTGGAACTGACCATCGCAACCTTCGTCCGAAGCGATGCCGCGAACCCGTTTATCGATGCCGTCGAAGCCGAGCGCATTCCGCTGATCCGCCTCCGCGAGCGCCGCGCTTTCGATCCCGCGGTTCTGCCGCAGATCCGCAATGCCGCTGCCGGCGCGGACATCGTTCAGACGCATGCGGTGAAATCGCACTTTCTGCTGTACCTGTCAGGCGTCTGGAAGAAGCATCCATGGATCGCGTTTCACCATGGCTACACGACGACGGATCGGAAGATGCTCGTCTACAATCAGCTCGACCGCGTCTCGCTTCGACGCGCCCCTGCCCGGCTGGTCACCGTCAGCCTGCCCTTCGAGCGTCAACTGGTCGATCGAGGCGTCGATCCATCGCGGATCACCGTGCTCCATAACGCCGTCGACCCCCTCTGGGCCGGGCAGGTCCGATCGATGGATCGTGCGACCGCCCGCCGCCAACTCGATCTACCCGAGGCGGCCCGCGTTCTGGTCTGCATCGGCCGAATGTCCAGCGAGAAAGGCCACGCTGATCTGATCGCCGCGTTCGACGACGTGCGGCGCCACATCCCCGAGGCACGGCTCCTTCTGATCGGCGATGGCCCAGAGCGCGAGCGTCTGGAATCGGTGGCTGGTGCCGGAGTCGTCTTCACCGGGCAGGTTCGCGATACGACGCTATACTATGCCGCTGCCGATGCCATGGTGCTGCCGTCGCTCACCGAAGGCTCGCCGAACGTGTTGCTGGAAGCGATGGCCGCGGGCGTTCCTGTGGTCGCGACGGCCGTCGGCGGCACACCCGAAATTGCAACGGATGCGGTCAGCGCCCTGCTGGTCCCACCGCGCGACCCGCAAAAGCTCGCAGCCGCCATCGTCCGTATTCTTGACGATTCGGATCTCCGCGCGTCTCTG
>JBBQGE010000169.1:0-5433 GCA_038322675.1 Bryobacterales bacterium | reverse complement strand
CTCTCCGACGACCCCATCGCCGCCCTCGTCCGCACGCTCGTCACCACCGCCGTCTACACCACCATTCTCACCGTCCTCGACTTGCCCGCCGCGTCCGGTGCTCTGAGGTTCGAGACCCATTTCGATCTCAAAACGCCGGAGGCGCCTCCCAAACCGCTCGACCACCGCACCTTCCGTTTCGGCTACGTCGAGATCCGCGAAGATGCCGCGCTGCTTGAGGGCGGTCTCGCGCTGCACATCGGGCGCACTCTCTGGCCCATCTTGAATCCGGAGCGCCCCCACGGCGTTCCCTCCGACTTCGCCGCCCGCCACGTCTTCGCCGACCAGAACGTCACCGGTGTCTGGAGCCGGCGCGGAATCCTCATCGCCTGTAAACCCTCCGCGGCCCAGCGTCGGCAGCACCTGCAGGAGCGGTTCGAGAAGATGTGCACGCTCGCCACCAAAATCCACAGCTTGCTCGCTCCCGAACGCAACAGCGCGCAGGCCACGCGGTAATCGGCGGCACTCCAATCGGTCACCGGCGCGTAGACGCCCGCGAAAACATTGGGGTTCTGGGCAGTCGCGAGAGGTTCCTGACTTACCCCTTCGAAGCTCGTTGTTCCGAAAGCACGAAGTCCGCAGGAAATTCGCTACCTTTCCGTGAACTTCTGCGCCTATGAATGGCTTGAACGTATCTCGGCGCCAGAGAAGCGCCGCGCGGCGCTCCCCTCCGAGCGCAACAGTTGCCCGAGCAGGCAGTGCGCCGGTGGCCCCGCGCACATCGAAGAGATAGTTGGCGCGGAAAACATCTCGTCCGGATCTGGTGGGCTCGTCGAAGGCCGGCCGTAGCATCTCCGTGATATACAACATTCCATCTTTCGGACGGCGCAGTTCATAGTCCAATTCGATGCCGGTCGACGGCTCCGCTCGGAAAAAGTCACTCGTTGGCCGAAACTCAGCCTTCTTCGTACAGAGATAGTTCACCAGGTTCTCCTCCGTTCCTGGCAAAAGCCTGTCTCTGGTCTCGCTGGATATCGCCATCGTCGCCGGACAAGTCGTATGGGTCCGAAGCTCAGGATTCCATAGCTTTGGAATCAGAGGCTGCAAACCGTCCGGAAGATTGCTACACTCGGACTCGCCGCCGGGCATCAGAAATGCTACAGGACTCCCCTCGCGGCTGGTTTTCAGGTCGACCACGTCCGCGGGGTACGGGAGGTGAGCGCAAAGGGCACGCGGCGTATCCTCAACCGTCAACACGGGTCCGATTGTTAGTGACCCTGGTTTCTCCACGCTCCCGAGCAAGGATCTATGTTCGGTACCGATGTCATCATCCCGAAAGCGGTTATAGGAGACATCGAGCGACTCCAACAGCGCGTGGCGCAGCATGCCATAGGCGACCGACTGTGGCGGAGTAACACTCAACGACCTGGCTCGTGAAAGCTCTCCAGGGCCGAAGGGCCGCCCGTCTCTGAATAGAAGACGATCCACCGCTTCGAGCGTCCACCATGTGGAGTTCAATTCGTGCCTCCCGATGGTGCTGTTTGGAATCTTGCGAGGAACCGCGCCGCGAGCATCAGATTCAGTGCATGTCGCCACGGTTTGTCATACCGCAGGCGGTGCTCGCGTTGGGCCTGCCAAAGCCCTGACGCATCCGCGAAAAGTACCTCGAAATCCCTCTCGAAAGGCATCGGGTCCCTAGTCTCCTCGTGCCACGCTCCGCGCAAAAGGACTTTCGCCAATTGGAAAAGCCGGTCGGCCGCCTCTATGTCTTCCACCCCGTGCGCCAGTGCTTCCATGTGCGCAACGAATCGCGGAGAGAGTTTGTCGGCCGCCATGGCGTCAATAGTCGCCTGGACCAGCCGGAACGCTCGAGTTTCATCGGGCGTCGACGTGCCGAACAGGGACCATTTGGAACCTGCGACCGTCTCCTGTCCGGATTGCCTCCTCACGCAGATGACACCTGCTGCCCTCTGCATCCTTTCTTTTGCCTCGTTCTCGAGTAACGCATGGACCGACTGAATCGCACCACCCAGCGGATCCATGTGTGAAAAAATTAGCGCTGCCGCGGAACTCGTAAAACGATTGCCCATCAGGTGCTCTGCTTTCACCGTCGCGCCGTACTGGTCCAACCCGGTTGCGAGGTGCGCGAGTGGCGCCAGTGCCAGGAAGTCGTCGCCGCCCGCGTACACCAAGACCCCCCTCAGGTCTTCGCGCACGATCCGCTCGATCTCTCGTGGTAATGATCCTAGGCGGCTGCTTAGGCCAAGGTGAGTCGCAATGCCGGGAACTCGTCTCCGTTCACCTCGCGACTGACTCTCAGCCAGCGGCCTCAAGTCCGGATGTAGCGACTCTGATTCCTGAGGCAGCCGTGCGCCAGACAGCCATTCCCCAACTGAGTCGCCGTCACCGGTCAGGAGCGCCAGGTAGGATGGAGGGTCGGAAACCCCAAACTGGTTCCAACGTTTTCTTAGGTCACCGAGTGCTAAGCGGGCATTCCGTGCAGCTTCGCGCACTTTGTGCTCTTTTGCCTGTTCGCCGTACTCGTTCGCCAATCGAGCAGGTTCATAACTCTCGTCGTACCACCAGTCGCCGTCCACCCTCCGGAACCAATCCCATGGGGGACCCGGCGCTTTGTCTAGCGCCGGGTAAGCGTCCAGTTGGCTGTTATCCACCCCAAGTGCGCTGAACAGCCCTCGTAGCCACTTCTGAAACTCCGTTGCATCCAGCTCGAGTTCGCTCGCGATTGATTCCAATTGTTGAAGAAATAGAGTAGCGGCAATCGATGAGGTAGACGGAAACCCCCGTCGCACGTCGAAGGCAATGCGCCCAGCAAGCCTGCAGACAACGCAGACTGCACATAATCGTTCCGCGGGACGGAAGCGGTACCGTATCCCCTTCTGTCGAAGTGAATCCCAGAATTCACTGGAGAGTTTGCGGTCGAACCCTTCGTGACTCTGCAATGCCTCCCGCTGTCCGCAGACATGGCACTTGATGTTCTCTTCCCGGCCCGGGCCGAACCCTCTGAAAGTCTTCCGGCTCTCCATCGAACGTGAGGTTCGCGAATACCAATCGGCGTATGATTCACCCTTCTGCCACTTCACCAAAGTCCAAAATGTCTCGAAGACACGCTGGCTTGCCGTCTGGCGATCCCAAATCTTCAGGGCTCTCTCGCTGATAGCTGGGATCTGTTCACGTACCTTTCTGCAGATGTCGGTCCAGGCTTTGCCGAAGCGCTCCTGAACGGCGTCGCCAATGCGTTTCTCTGGCGTGTCCCAGTCCGACGGAACGACGGCCAGGAGACCGTTCGGGAAAGTGCCGTAGCCCCGCTTGGTCGCCGGCTCGCGGCTCAACGTCGGAATCCCTTCCCTCCGCAGCCACTCGTGCATTTCGGGCTGCTCGGTCAGAGATGGAAACAGAAGGCACGTCGGGCCGAACTCAGAAATTAACAGAGAAGCTGCTTGCCAGGTCAGGAACGAGATAAGATAGCTGCTCGTCCAAAAATCCTCAGTCGTACGGGCTTGATCAATGAATTGTTGAATTCCGCCAATGCGAAATGAAAGAAGTGCCGGTGCCGGCATGGCTACGGACAGCGCCGAAATCACTGACTGGCGTTCCCAAATCGTGTAATAGGGCGCGGCGAGATCTCCGGGCAGCCTGCCGAGCATCGCATCCGAACGAGGGAGTTGTTGCCATAGGTCGAGAAGAAGCCTCTCGTTCCGGCCCGCCGTCTCCACAGGCCATCGGTCCGCCGTCTCTCGGATGAGATCCAGTAACCGCTGCCGCACATCCGCTTGGTTCGGCTGCCCGGCTGGTATTTCCGTACCGTCTAGCGGGTGAATGGATGCGAATCGAGTGATGCCCCGTCTCTCGATTTCAGGGCGAGGCGGCGGCTCCAGGTAGCCGAATGCCGCTTCTGCCTCTCGAATGCGCTGGTCCTCTTCATCGCTCGGACGAGAACCAATGAGCATCCAGACCGACTCGCGCCACTCGTCTGTCATGCGGTCCCGGTTCTCTGATGTCAGCAGGGAAGTATCCCACGGGGTCCACAGCAACGCAAGCAACGCCTCTTGGAACGCCGTAGAACGATCAGTCATGACTTTTGCTCGTAATTATAACGGAATCTCAGCAAAAAGCAATAGCTTAATCGAAAATTCTGTCTTGGCTGCTTATTGACCGTGTTCTCTGGCTGCACGATCAATGACCCCGGCCGTCATGACCGGGATTTCGCAATCATAGGGACCGCTGATGGGCGTCAGCCGCTGATCATCACCAGACCGCGGTCGCGCTCGGCATTCGCGACCGCTCCGGCCTTCAATCCTCCTGCAATTGCCTTTCCTTTCCGCTTCGATCTGGCTCAACACCGTGCGATTGATGAACCTGCTGCGGTTGCTCTCGTCGCCACGCGATCGAGAACGGCCACGATGCGCTTGCTCACAGTACGGTTCTGCCGCTTCCAGCGTACACAGACAAGTGCGTACATAAATATGTAACTGAAGGACATCTGGCCGCAGAATATCCAGCAGATACCATAACACGCGATAACTCCCCGGCCGCCGTGCCGCCCGGCACCACCCCCAAAGCCCCCATCAGTGAGCGTCGTCTCAAAGCAAATCGCGAAAATGCCAAATAACCCACCGGCCCAAAGACCGCCGCTGGTAAGGCCAAAGTGTCGGAAAATGCCCTCAAGCGCGGACTCCGGCCAGGCATCGGTTGAGATCGGTACATCGGCGGCGGTGCGTATCTCAGCGCTTTGAACGACACCATCGGCGTTCTCAAAATCTGGCGGTTGCGCGGCCAAAGTGATCCTACCGTGAGAGCTATGTTTCAGCGGTTCGCGGGCAAAAGGTTCGGCAAAGAACTGCAACAAGCGAACTTGCGGTCTGCATCCGACAGCAAACCGAGACTGCGCACTATTTCAGCTTTCGACAGAACGGTCAGTTTGTGGATACGGGCCGATGATGCCACGTTGAGTCCTGCGGACCGCCAATCCTCGATCGCAAGATCGTATTCCAACAACCTTGGCTGGGATGTGACAGGCGCCGCCACGAAGTCATCGTCCGCGGTATCGAGGAGAACCAAAGCGGGCGAATCTTGGAGCCGGGCGCCTGATGAAACTGCATTCGGATCGGGACGAGTTCACCGAACCGTTGCATCATCGATCAACTGCTCGTAAACGGCATCTTCGGGGCAATATGCGGCTTCGAACCTCTGCCTCCCCGCCGACCGCCACGCCGAATCGGCGCGGGACGGTTCCCACATGACGACCACCCGGAGTTGTTCGCCGGCAGGGATCTCCCCGGCAATCTCAGGCGAGAGCGTAATCTCGCCGCCGGAGTTGATCGTGCCCTCGAACTCTACAGCTTTCACGTGCCGCTCCTGATCCATCATGGCACAACATTGTGGGCGGAGTTCTCTCATGATCGACGGCATAGAGTTTACGAATCCATGTTGACG
>JBBQGE010000168.1:0-5686 GCA_038322675.1 Bryobacterales bacterium | reverse complement strand
TTCCCGCTAGCCCGGCCTCGAGTAGCAACCCGAGCGAACGAGGGTCTGCCGCGCGGTGCCATCACCGCTCCCCAGCATCATATCCCAGCCACAGTCCTCTTTTGTGCTACGACTGACCCACAGATTCCCCAGACGAGCCATTTTTAAAGGCTAGTGAAAACTCGCTATCTTCGTCAGGCACTTTGAAGATGACGGCCCCCTGCGCCTTGAGCTTGGGCAAAAGCGATCCCAGAGAAAGCCCAACCCGCTTAGCGAAATCTGAGAAATACAGCCCTGCATCATCCCGTTCGAACTGAAATCCGTCTGAATCGACGACGCGCATTTCTTCAGTCAAATAGCCGAATAACACGCTGGCCTTACATAGGTTCACGACTTCTAGTTTCAGGAGCCACAGGATTGCTCCTTCCGCAATTGGCTCCAGGCTCACCGCCTTACCGATTTCGGCATAGTCGAGCCGTTCGAAGGATAGCACTCGCATTCGAACCGTGACCTCACCTTGCACAAATTTGCTTCTGACGGTGCAATTGAGCCAGCAACCATCGCGGACTAGAGCCTTGATGGGGATCATTTCTTTAGCCCTTTAGCCTTTTCCCGTCCGGAAATACCTCGTCCGGATCGCTCCCGGACGAGGCATAGTCGTTGCATTGCCAAGACCACCTTTCGCAACGCCGCTCGAAACTGAGCGCCGCCACTGGATCGCTGACGAATTTGATTTCGAACTTATCGCTATTCACCACGATGGCCAAGACGTAGTCTGCCCCCGAGCTGGAGGCGGTAGCATATTCGTTGCTAGTGAGGCGGAACGGCTCGCCGAATGACGCCACGCTTTTCACCTCGACGAATTTCCGTTTCCCGGTCTTCATGGTGACCTCCAGATCGTGGCCGAGATTGGCTTGTGAGACATCGGAAACACTGAGGACTGTGTCCAGCGCTTTTATGTACTCCAACGCGTTGCGCTCGGCGCTACGCCACTTCGCGATTGCTGGCGGCCTTTGGAAACTCGGCTTGGTCACCACCTCAGTAGGTTGGTTGACCACAGTGGAAGAGCCGACGGCTGCCCGAGCATCACTGTCAGGAGCGGGGTGGTGGTGAATGGGCTGAAGTCCGAGGCGTTTCATCACGAATACAAGGTCAGACGATTCAGCGATTGCAGCCACGTCACGCAGAAACTCAGGATCAAGATCGTCCGACTCAGACAGCCGCTCTGCCGCGAGAAAACCCTGCGCGGTTGGGAACAACGGAAGTTGACGCAGCCACCGCAGGCGGTCGCCTTCACAGTCGTACCTGAACTGGACCACGCAGCGCGCGAACAATTCCGCCCGGCCGCGCATCGATGGCCTAACACCAGCTACAGACCCGAGCGCATCGTCAAGAGTAAGGTGGCGGGCGCCCACGGCATTCAGAAATAGCTCCGCTTCCGGGTAGGTCACGAGGAGGTTTCTGTCGAGATAGGGCCACCGGCCGCTGGACAGAATCTCGTAGTCGTCGTAATTCAACCACTCCGGCCGCAAGCGTACAGACGGCACTGAACCCCGGAGGCCGCCGGGAAAAGCGATCTCGACGTGCCCCAGTATCGAAGACATCGTTTTCCAGAAGAGCGGCCTAAGCCGGCCATCCCCGGAATGTTGAGGGGACAGCGCGCGGAATAGGCCCGGCCTGTCTACTTGCCGCTCCAGTGCGCCTCGGACCGCCTCACACAAGACTGAGCAGCTCTTTAGGAATTCGGTGGTTGAAGTGGAGTCGAGATCCACAGTCTTTCGCGATGGGTCTGTCGTAAAATCCCCATTGAACTTGACCGGGGCACCCGTGTATTCCGTCGTTGGAGTGAAAGAATGTATGATTGCCTGACTTGGCTCAGCAGGTACAATCTGCTCCTCCTCGACTTTCAGCGCGACCCGCGCCATGGGGTGCGCATTTTCGGAGAGCACCTCCCAGGCAGTGTCGGCGGACTTGCTGGCAAGCAATATGAACCGGCGCCCATCCGCCACACTTGATGATCTGACAAATGTCCGTTCTCCGGCAGCCCGAATGCGGAGAATGACTCGTTCAAGGTGATTGAGAAACAGCAGGCATTCGCCGTCGAATGCCTCGATCTCTTCATCCAAGAGCCTGGCTTCAAGCGACTCGAAAAAGAATACCGTAGAGTACTTGCTCCTCCACAAACTGAGCGCGGTTGCTGCCATATCGTCTTTTTCAACGAGATGAGGAACCCTAATCAGTGGAACGTCATCTTGGAAACCCAGCACGGAGCGGGTTCGCTCTCGATCGAACAAGAACCGTTGATCACCACTGAACACCCAGACGCGACTGGCAAGGTTCACAACGGACTTGAAACCGATGCCGCGGTAGCCGATCGTGCCATCTCCCCGTTGCTTATTGGACGCCCCGCTGCGACACAGTGCCTCAACATCTGCAATGCTGAACTCTCTCCCGTCATTGGCAACGACCAATCCATCGCCGACGGATTCGACTATGAACTCCGTCGATCTGGCGTCGTCGGCGTTTTGAAGTAATTCAATCAGGGCTCGTGTCTTGTAGCTCTCAGCAATGTACTTCTCTATCTTGGCCAGATCAGAGAACAAGCGAGGCGCTTGCGCGGCCTCACGCACCAAACCGTCAATCAGGGATGAAATAGAGGAATTCGTGGGTATCATTTGTTCATTGGATTCGGGTTCGCCCCGAGTATGCCCTCGGGATGAGATTCCGAACCGTGTCTGGGCGCTGGTCACCGGGACGAGGCAACCGCCAGGCCAAGCCGTTCTCCAATCTCCGTCGCGAGAGTCCGTCGATCTGACACATTGCCGGCCTCTCGGCCCGGAACGAAAATCTGTCCGAGTCCGAGCTCGAAATGCCGAAAGGGAATGGTCCACACGCCGCCTCGCAGTGCAGCCGCGCCGGCCCGGTTGAAGCCCCCACCTGGGATAGCTTCATCGATAATCTCGTCCACAAATGCCTGTTCCATAAGCCAGCAAGGTCACCTTCGAGTATGATCCAGCAGGATCGCGATTATCGGAACATCGTCACGAAAATCGCAGCCTAAACATAGTCTAAGCCCTACAGTGTACCGCGCAGCGTCAGGTCGATTCAGCGGTCCATCCACAAGCTGCGGCTGACACGTGGCGGTGTTGGCTGTTGTTCGCCAACCGGTTCGCCGTGGGCCACCATTCGGTCAACCTCGGCGTCCAGGATCAGTCCCATCGAAATGAGCGCCCGTAGCGCGGCATGGGCGTAGACACGTGCATCCAGGGCCTCGTGCCGGACGCCCTTCGTGGGCCGCCATTCCCGCACCGGCTGGCCCTTACTGTACGTGGTCACCAACGCCTCGCCCAGGAGTTGCTCGAAGTATGGCTGCTGGCGGTCGGCCGGAAAATGCGAGTAGCCCGGCGTGGCGGGCTGGGCGTTCCGGAGGCGGCCCATGATGGTGGCTTTAGCCGAGTCAGTGCCCACCATCCATGGGCGTTCGCCACGGACGTTTTTTGCGGTCGGCTTCTTCGGCCAGACGGAGTACGGCCCACCCTGGCCCTTCACTGCGAAGACCCGACGGTGGTAACGGGTGCGGCAAAAGTCATACACCGCCTGGGATTCGTAGCCACTGTCGATGCAGCAAGCCGCGAACGGAAGCATGTTGCCGTTCTCGTGCCGCCACTGGCGCTGAAGGTATTCGTCCAGTTCGGCCCATACCGCCGCGCCGGTAGGATCGCCGGGAAGGACGCGGTACTCCAGACTCCAGCTTTCCTCGCCTCGGCCCCAACCAACCAGTTCCAATTCAAGCCGGTCGGACTGCACGTCCACGCCGCACGTCAGGATGGCGGCGCCGACCGGGACGGAGGCACGGTAATGTTCCCGGCGAGTCATCAGTTCCACCAGATCCACGCTGGTCTGGGCTTCGTCGTCCCACGGTTCCGCGAGCACCGTGTTGACGAATTCCCGGAGCATCTCGGGCGACTTCTTATCCACCAGGAACTTCCGCGCAATTGTGCGCCAGTTACGCCAGGGCGAATACAGGCTGTTGATCCAGAAGCCGGCGATGTCGCTGGCGGGGCGTGCGGCACGCCACTCGCCGCGTGCCAGCATCCAGGACTTCTGGTGCTCGCCGATCATCTGTCCGCAATGCTCGCAGCGATACTGCGCCTTCTCCGGGTCACCTTCCGGCCATTCGACATTGGCCCAGCGCAGCACCTGATGCACGCCGCAATCCGGGCACGGCACCCAGTACATCTGCTGGTTCGACTCCAGCCAGGCAGACTCGATCCTCGATGCGCCTTTGATGGTGGGAGTGGAACACAGCACGATCTTCCGGTTCCAGAAGTTGGCAGTGCGCGTGACGGCCAGGTTCACCGGATCGCCCTCACTCCCTGCGCTGGCAGGGTAGCGGTCCACCTCGTCCAGCAGACAGTACCGGATGCTGCGCATGGCGAGTCCGGCCGGCGAACTGGCGGCAGACATGGTGATGCTACCCCCGGTGAACTTCTTGTGCAGGATCGTGTTGTTAGAATCGCGGCTGCGCGCATCGGCGACCTTGCCGCGCAGGGTGGCGCAATCCCGGATCATGGGCGCCAGGCGGTCCTTGCTGAACGCCTCCGCATCGGCTTCGCGCGGCTGCACCAGCAGGATCGGCCCCGGATCGAGGTCGATGATGAATCCGATGAAGTTCTCAAGCATGCTGGACTTGCCCAACTGCGCTCCGCTCATCAGCACCACCTGCTCGCAGGGGTGGGACGGACTCAGCGCGTCCATGATGGCCCGCTGGTAGGGCGCGCGGTCGGTGCGCCACTCGCCACGCTCGGCGGCCGATTCGGAACTGAGACGGCGGTTCTCGTCGGCCCACTGCGACACGGTGATGTCGGGCGGCGGCAGAACGACGTCGGCCACCAGCACCTGGATCTCTTCAACGCGCATATTGGATGTCGTCGTGGATGGATTTCAAGATGCCGTGCACTTCGCGCTTCAGGGCGTCGCGGACCTGGCGTTCATCGGTGAGAGCGGTAAGTTCGGGCGCTAGTTTATCGGGCACGGCCAGGATGCGTTCCTTGAGGACCACCAGGATGGATGCCCACCGCTCCTTCACGAGGGCGGCCTCGATCAGTTTGCCCTGCCGGGTATCGAACTCCAGGCGGCGCAACTTCGCACGGAATACCATATCGGCCAGCTTCGCCTGGGCATAGCTCGTGGGCGGATGGCCATCGGGCACCGTCCGTTCCGCGGGCTTGTCGTCCAGCACGGCGTCCGAGGCGACAGCATCCACCATGCGGCCGCGCATGACGAGGACACCGGCCTAGGCCAGTTTGCCGATGTACTGCGGGCTTTTATTGCGATGGCGCGCGTACTGCGCCTGGCTCATCAGAACAGGGTTATCGCTCATGGGTTCAAGTCTCGTTGGTATAATCGGGATGAAGAGGTGATCCAGTGGCCCAAGTGAATCGCGAGCAACGGGAAGGCAAGCCGGTCAACCTTCCGGCGACTGTCCCCTATGCCGCTTCGGGGCACCCTTCCATCGAACAACTGATGGCCGAGCAGGGCACGGGGCCTATCACCGACGTTTCCTTGCTGCACGGGGACTTCTGGCCGGAAGAAGAGTCTGTTGAAGAGTTCGTGGCGACGATCCGCGAATGGCGCGGCCACAAGCGAACTGACCCGTCCGCATGACCACAGTCGTCGCCGATACGGACGTCGTTTCGTACATTTT
>JBBQGE010000167.1:0-5974 GCA_038322675.1 Bryobacterales bacterium | reverse complement strand
AGAGTGGCGCGCAAGTTCGCGAGGCCGTGGGTGGTGCCGTGGAAGGTGGTGAGGCCGATGTGGGGGCGTGACGAGATCTGAGTTATGGGCCTGGTGCGGTTCAGTCCGGCCACAACCAGTTACTTCGGTTGGTTGCGGGGGAAGGATTTGAACCTTCGACCTTTGGGTTATGAGCCCAACGAGCTACCAGACTGCTCCACCCCGCATCAACATCGTAACGTACCCAATCTCCTACGTCAACTCGCCCGCTCTGCCCCAACAAATTATTCAAACGGCGTAGAAAATACTTGAGAACGAGTTTATCTTGATGTACGCTGTTAAGTAAGTTTACGACGTACAAGCCTACACAATGAGGACACCGATGACCCGATTCTTCCTCGCTGCCGTTCTCGCAGCCGGCCTCGCTATCGCCGCCGATAGCTACAGCATCAACTTTGCGAAACCCGTGGTTGTCGGCTCTACCGAAATGAAGCCCGGCGATTACAAACTCGAACTCGACGGAAACAAAGCCACGCTCCGCAACAAGAAGAACAGCGTCGAAGCCGATGTCACGGTCGAAAACGCTGGCGAGAAGTACCGCCTGACCAGTTCCTGCTGCCTTGGTGACGACGGCAAATATCACCTGCAGGAAATCCGCGTCGGCGGCACGAACACCAAAGTTTTGTTCAAGGAACCCTCGGGATTGGCGGTTTGCCGGTAGCTGTTGACCCCGAATCTCACAGCCAACCTCAACCGCATCGGGCGGAGCGCCGAACCCTCAGCGGCTCTGCCCGTTCTTTTATGGCTCGTCGGAAAGATTCGTGGGTTGGCGCCGGTGCAGCGGATACGGACGGCGCTGCGAGTTGAACAGCTAATCCACTATTTTTCAATAACTTACGGGCGCTATTAACCGTTAAGAGTTCGGCGTTGGGCAGCCAACTCGATCCACTTGGATTCTCAAGATTGAAGAAGAAAGGCCGTCGTCTTCGATTTCCTGTGCTTTTCCGTCGCGGGGTGCCATTTCCGGATGGTGCCTGGGCGGCGCCTCGGCGGAACCCTTCCAGAGCCGGCTCCAGGACACGTTTTCTGAGCCCTGTCTGACGTTTCACTTCCCGTACGACCAACGGGAAGGCGCAGGCGCGCCGATAGATTTTCGGCCAGGGGTTTCCTTCTTAGAAAGGTCTTTCGGGGGATGGGTAGCGCAGGCGAAGTTCCCCGTCTGCGGTCGGTGCCTTCGGTTTAGCCAACCAACTCACCCACGAATTCCCCCGAGGAGCCTCTTTTATTCGTACCGTAGCGCCTCAGCCGGCGCGATGCGAGTTGCACTCCACGCCGGGTACAGCGTAGCCACCCAACTCACGAAGATCGCTGCCCCCGCGATCCAGAGTGCGTCAAACCACTGCGCCTCAAACGGCACATAACTCAGCGAGTACACCTCTTCATCCAAGCGAAGCCAATGGTAGTGCCCAGCCAGGAAGCTGAGCCCATACCCGAGCGCCAGTCCGATTGCCGTCCCCACACACCCAATCAGCAGACCCTGAAACATGAAGATGCCGCGAATCTGCTCGCGCCGCGCACCCATCGACATCAGCACCGCGATATCGCGATGCTTCTCCATTACCATCATCACCAGCGTGATCAGAATGTTGAGCCCCGCCACCAGTTCGATCAACCCGATGGTCACTACTGTCACCACGCGTTCCATCTTCAGTGCATTCCGAAGCTGCCGATTCTGTTCCTCCCACGTGGTCGCCGTCAGCCGCCGCCCCACTAACTCATCCGCCGCGGCTGCCACTTCCGGCGCCCGATTCGGATCGTCCAACTTCAGCTCGATGCTGTTCACCACGTCGCCCAGCGACAGTACCTTTTGCGCTGACTTCAGATCCGTAAACGCCCAGCCCGAATCCAGCTCATAAAACCCCGATTCGAAAATGCCCACCACCCGAAACCGGTAGTACGCCGGGCGCGGCCCCATCGGCGTAAGCTCACCCTGCGGACTCATCACCGTCAGCATGCTGCCCATCACCATCCCGGTGTTCTTGGCCAACCCCGAACCTAGAATCACGCCCGAATACCTGGATTCCTTGCCAAGGTTCGACAGCAAACCCTGCTTCAGATGGTTCAAGACATCGGCGGCCGCCTGCTCGCGCCCCAGCGGTATCCCCTTCAATACGCCGCCGGAGCTTTGAATCGGACCGGCGAAGAACACTTGGCCGTACAACCCCGGACTCGCGCGCACGACGTGCGGCAGGGCACTCAGCTTCGGTATCAAAGCCTCCCAGTCCTCGATGCCATTGCCCGGCTCTTTTTCGATGATCGTCACGTGGGCCGTCGCACCCAGCAGGTTCCGTTGCAGCGTGTCCCGGAAACCAGTGTTGATGGCCAACGCGATTACCAGCGCCATCACACCGGCCGCGACGCCCACCACCGAGATCACCGTGATGACGGATATGACGGCTTGTTTCCGTTTCGCGCGAAGATACCGCCGCGCGACGAACAGTTCAAACCGGCTTGCCACTAGGCGCTTTCCGCCGCGCGCAAACGTGACGCCATGCCGATCTCGCCCTCGGCACGCAGCAGCGGGAACAGGATCACGTCTCGAATCGATTTCGACCCCGTCAAAATCATCGTGAGGCGATCGATTCCGATGCCCTCGCCACCGGTGGGCGGCATACCGTACGACATCGCGCGCAGATAGTCTTCGTCCATCTGGTGAGCCTCTTCGTCGCCGCGTTCGCGCATCGACAGTTGCATCTCGAACCGGCGCCGCTGCTCCTGCGGATCGTTCAACTCCGTATACGCGTTGCCGATTTCCATGCCGGCAGCATAGATCTCGAAGCGCTCCACAAACGCCGGTTCTTCCGTCTTGTTCTTCGATAAGGGCGAGACCTCCACCGGGTAATCGTAGATGATCACCGGCTGAATCAGCTCCTTCTCCGCCATGGTTTCGAACAGATGTGCCAGGCCTTCGCCCGCCGTCAATTTCCCCGATTTTTGTTTCAACCAATCCGGGTCGTTCACGTTTTCGAGGCTCGGACGTTCGCCGCCCTTCCAGAATTCAATGAGCGCCTCGCGCATTGACAGCCGGCGCACGTTGTCGAAATCGATCTCCACTCCGTCGAAGGTGGTCTTCGTGGTTCCATTGGCGTCGATTGCGGTCTGACGAAGCAGTTCCACGGAGAAGTCCATCAGGCCCTGATAGTCGGTGTAGGCCTGATAAAACTCGAGCATTGTGAACTCCGGGTTGTGCCGCGTCGAAATCCCCTCATTCCGGAAGTTCCGGTTGATCTCGTAGACGCGGTCGAGCCCTCCGACAATCAACCGCTTCAGGTACAACTCCGGCGCGATCCGCAGATACAGATCCATGTCGAGAGTGTTGTGATGCGTCACGAAGGGGCGCGCCGCCGCGCCGCCGTATACAGGCTGCAGCATCGGGGTTTCCACCTCGACGAATCCGCGGGCTTCCAGTTGCCGGCGGAGCGAACTGATAATCCGGGCGCGCTTCATGAACACTTTCTGCACATCCGGATTCGCGATCATGTCCAGATACCGCTGGCGGTAGCGCGTCTCCACGTCTTCGAGGCCGTGCCATTTCTCCGGCATCGAAAGCAGCGTCTTCGAGAGAAAATAGAGCTTTTCAGCGTGAACGCTCAGCTCACCCGTCTTGGTACGGAACAGGTATCCCTCGCACCCAATGATGTCGCCGATATCCAGCAGTTGGTACAATGCGTAATCGTTTTCCGGTACGGCATCTTTGCGGACATAGATCTGCAGGCGCTCGGCGCTTTGCATCAGGTGCGCGAAACCGGCCTTGCCCATCCGGCGAAGCGTTTGAAGCCGGCCGGCGATGCGGACGCGAACAGGATCGGCCAGTTCCTCGGCAGTCTTCTCGCCGTATTTGGCCAGAATGTCTGGAATGGTGTGCGACGCGTCGAAGCGCTGCCCATATGCGCGGAATCCGAGCGCTTCAATCTCTTTCGCGCGCTGGACGCGCTGGCTCAGAAGTTCATCTTCAAGGGACAATAAGAAGCTCCAGTTACGATTATACGAACCGAAGCCGGGAACCCGCGTCTACCGCTTCACGATGACTTCGCGAAGATGATCGCGGCTCAGGAAGAATTTCACGGAGCTGAATCGCTGGAACAGTTTCTCGATGGCACGGTTGTTGAAGAACTGCGCCTGGCGCCGCTTGTTCTTCGAGATCAATTGGACCGTCTTCTGATCGACGATGCGGTATGAGTACACCGGCGCGGTTGGCGACCGCTCTTCGGAATGGAAGTAGGCCAGCAACGAAGAGCCTGGCTCGAGAATGTGAAACAACTGGTCGAGGGTCTGCTGCAACAGGTTCGGTGCCAGAAACTGCAGGGTGTCCCAAAGCAACGCGCCGCCGAAAGCGTTCACCTGAAAATCGAGGGTGCTGTTCATGAACTGCTCCATGCGCAGAGGATCGCCCTGATTCGCGAAGAAGTCGTCACCCTCACCGAACGCCATCTCGAGTGCGCGGACGATGTCGTCGGAGTAGATGCGATGGCCGAGTCCGGTGATGAACATCAGGTTCGCCTGGCTCACGCCGGCGAGATCCAGGAGCGCGGTCGGGTGCGTCGCGAGCGTGGAGAAAAACTGATCCAGCCCGGGACTCGGGCGCGTATGAACCTGGTCTTTAGTTGAAATTTGGGTTCGCACGGTTCAAGTGGGGCCGGCCACTTCGCGAGTGGCTGGCCCGATGCAGACTAGCGCTTGTGGTCGTTTGGACCGGTCGGTGCAACCGCGGCCTGGGCGACTGGCGGCGCAGGTGGCGGCGGAGCGGGTTGCTGTTTCGGAGCCCTCGGCGGCTCCACCTTGATGATGTCGACACTGCCCTTGAAATATGCGCCGTCCTCAATTACCACCCGCGCACTCTTGATATCGCCGACGACACGGGCTTCCTTACGGATATCAATCTTGTCGCTGACATCCAGATTTCCGTTGACGGTCCCCAGCACCACCACTTCGCGGGCTTTGATGTTGGCCGTCACCTTGCCGTTCGGTCCCACGGTGAGGCGGCTGTCCTGCAATTCGACAGTCCCTTCCACTTCGCCGTCGATGGTCAGGTCCTCGCGACTCAGGATCTGTCCTTTCACGAGGACGGACTTTCCCAGCGACGCGGTACCTCGCGTCAAGTCATTGTATGGTTCAGGCATTCTGATCGGCGGCGTCGACAAGGGTGTAAGCTCCTTTTTGAACTCGGCAGGGGCAGGCGTTGGCACAACCGGTCTCGGCGGTGCGATTTCGTCGTCTTTTCTTCGATTCCACATACTTTGAACGAGTGCTCCTTCCAGCTTATGAAAACGACCGAGATTCCTTATGTTACTAAGTTTCGGCCTTGCGTACATGGTACGAGAACGCGAGGTACCGCGCCACCACTTTTGATGTCCGCGGTTGATACAATCGCGTTTCGGAATGGATATTCTCTACCGCACCGGGAACGATCTGGATCTCGACGAGATGATCGATGTGTATCGCGATTGCAGCCTCGGGGTGCGGCGTCCCATCGACGATCGCGAGCGCATGCGCGAGATGCTGGCGAACGCCGATATCACCATCACCGCCTGGGACGGGACGCGAATGGTGGGCATTGCCCGATCGATTTCCGATTTCGCTTACGCCACCTATCTGTCCGATCTCGCGGTGCGCGATTCGCATCAGAAACAGGGGATTGGGAAGGAGCTGATTCGCCGCACCCGGGATGCCGCAGCCGGCGCGACGCTGATCCTGCTGTCAGCGCCCGCCGCGGTGGAATACTATCCGCATATCGGGTTCCAGCAGCACAACTCGTGCTGGCTGTTGCGCCCAGGCGAGCCCGTGTGACGCGGCGTGAACTGCTGCTGGGGACCGCGGCTGTCCCTGCCTTGGCCGCCCCGCCGCCAAGCGTGTTGGTTCACGAACACGTGATGGTCGATTTCATCGGCGGCCGCTGGGATCCCGACGAAGTCTTTCGAATCGCCAAGCCCAAAAT
>JBBQGE010000166.1:0-6309 GCA_038322675.1 Bryobacterales bacterium | reverse complement strand
CGACGGCGGCCCGCTGATCCATAACGGCTGGGAAGATGAGCAACGATCCTTCGACTCCACCTGCCGGAACTTCTACCGCTTCCTCACTCAACCTGAGCGCTGAACCCCGCTACTCACCCACAGATTCCCCTGACGAGCCGGATTACGGAGTATCATGATCGCGCAGGAAGCTTGGACGCGGCAGAGTTAGCGGTGTTCGGATGGCTCGAGCGAGGGCACCCCACCCTGTCCAAGGGCGGCGGCAAAGCGGGGCCTACTCCCCTAGATCTCTCAAAGGGCCAAACACTTGGGCCTATCCCGCGTGAATTCTTTTGCGGCCCGGAGCCAAGAAGGTCCGACTGTCCCCAGGGAGATAAGACGCAAATTGTATCTATCTCCAAACAAGGTGAGAATTGGAGGCTCGTTCTGAGAAATCACTGGGATCAAGAGACTATTCTCGACGCGGAGTTCAACCCATTGAGCACGCGGCGGTTGACCCAGCCGATTCGGTGAACCACATGCTTCCCTTCCATGGCATGCCACTTTCTCGCTTTCCTTAGCAGTAATACGGGTGCTCGAACATGGCCGGCAGCAACTCTACAGACGTGAGAGTGTTAAAGGCATTGGAGGTGGCGATCACGTGATACTCCGTCGAGTTGCTCCGCCGTCAGCCAAAACAGAGCGACCGGAGTCCGGAAGGCTCGATTAGGTTTGCCGCATGAACGGGGGATTGATAGAGTCTGAGCATGGCAACCATCGAATGGCTCAAAACAACCTTCACAGACGGCTGGGACAGCGGCGAGGTGCTCGCCGCGGTTCCGTCTTCCAGGCTAGTCAAGATGGAGGTGATGACCGGTGGATCGTATCGTGACGCTTTTCTCAAAGCGGCATTTCCGTTCCTCCGCCCCGACTCCCGGGTTCTGGAGATCGGCCCCGGCAGAGGATCCTGGTCCAGGGCGATCCTGGGGTTCATTCCAAAGGGCAGCCTCACCACAGTCGACTTCGTGGACGTTACTCCCTGGCTGAAACCGGCGCTATATGGGGGACGACTGGTCTGCCATCAGGTGAGCGACTTCTCGCTTTCGGTGATCCCGGACGACAGTTATGATTTCTGCTGGTCGTTTGGCGTCCTTTGCCACAACACCGTTGAGCAGATCGGAACGATATTGACGGAATTGCTACCGAAAATGGTCCAAGGTGGAGTTGCCGTGCACCACTATGCGGAGTGGCGCAAGCTCTACAGATCGGGACGCCCCCTTCAGGTCTCCGATTTGGTTGAAAGGCCAACAACCGATGCAGAGAGTTGGTGGCCGTCGAACTCTAAGGAGGCGATGGCGGCCGTGGCCGAGAGCAGTGGCTGGAAGGTGATATTCGACGATCTTGACGTGTTTGAAAGGGACGGCATGATCGTTCTAAAACGCTGGTGAAAAAGCATTCGAGAGGCATCGAGAGGACGGACTGACCATTGTGCCGATCAGTCGCTCGACGAGTCTGAAACTTCCAGTTACTCGACAGGCAACGATCCCTCATGGAGGATCGCGTGCTCCAGTGCCGGTACTGCACCGCAAGCTTTTGGATTGCGGGTGACCACCATTCCATCCTGGACCAACAGGCCGGTAGACGATCGTGCGACCAGTAACCCTTTCCTCGATACGATCGCCTCAGTCCGTAAAGGGATCGTGACACAGATGGCCACTCCAGGCAAACCCCCGAGATCCTTGACACGGACCATCCCTGGCTTCACATCCAGATGCTCTGGGCCCAGATTGTCCACACGATCGACGAGTGCGCCGTCGAGGTGGACCGAAGCCACCGAAATCCGGCCATCGCCATTCGCCTCCCCAGGAACCACCCCGATCGCCCAATGGTTCGGGAGCGGATCGGTCAATACGATCCGGACCTCATTGGCGGGAATATCGAAGTGCCGCGGTGCTGGTTTCCAGGCAAGCGTTCGCCCGGACGGTACTCCCGCGGCGAACAATAAAAAGAAGAGCGAAATCACACAAGCGTACATGATGGGCCTACTATCTTTCAATACTAGCGAGCATAACCTGTACGCAGGTGTGATGGCAGCCGATCCGCAGCGGCTTTCCGCTGAGCGCCAACTCATGGATCGGCCGGAGTCTTTGCGCCCGGCGATCAGCAGAACCAGTTCCTCACCATGCAGATGACAGCCAACGCGACCGCTCCCCTGCGTCGCGGCTCCGTCTGGCCTACGGCGGTTGTTTACCGGGTGTGCCGGCGTGAACATCCTGCTACGATAGGACTTTGTGAAATGAAGGCCTTGTTTGACGTAATGCGGCCGGGCGATTCCGACTGGAAGCTGGCTGAATCCATCGATCCCACACGGTTGCCGGCGCACATCGCCGTTATCATGGACGGGAACGGCCGGTGGGCCCGGCAGCGCAGCCTCCCGCGAGTGGCTGGCCATCGCGCGGGTGTGGAACCGGTTCGCACCACGGTGGAGACCTGTGCCCGGCTCGGCATACAGGCGCTCACGCTATACGCCTTCTCCACCGAGAACTGGAAACGGCCCCGCGGCGAAGTCGACATGCTCTGGCGCTTGCTGCGGTTCTATCTGCGGCGCGAAGTGCCCGAGATGATGAAGAACAACATCCGGTTCAACGCCGTCGGAAGGCTTCATCTTCTGTCGGACATGGTGCGCGCCGAACTCGAGCAGGCCTTCGAACTGACGTCCCGCAATACGGGTCTGCTGGTGAATCTCGCCATCAACTATAGCGGCCGTGCCGAACTGGTGGACGCGATGAACGCCCTGCTCGCCGATGCGAGAACAGAGGGTTCGCTATCCACGCTGGAGATCGACGAAGAGGCGATCTCCTCGCGCCTGTATACGGCCGGCGTTCCCGACCCCGACCTGCTCATCCGCACCTCCGGCGAGATGCGCATCAGCAATTTCCTGCTCTGGCAGATCGCGTACGCCGAGCTATACATCACCGGCACGCTCTGGCCCGACTTCAAACGTTCCGACTTGCTGCGGGCCATCATCGACTATCAAAGTCGCGACCGCCGCTTCGGCGGACTTAGCCCGGATCTTCCACCCATTGCCGAACAGGATCAGTTAGCCGAAGCCCTCGGCGTTTCGCTCTCATGAAGCGCGTCATCACCGCGCTGGTCCTGATTCCGACCATTACTTACGTCATCGCCTTCGCACCGCTCGCCGTGTTCCTGTCGGTGCTCGCCGCAGTCGCGTTCCTATGCTTTCTCGAGTACAGCGGGATTGTCGCCGCGAACGGCGTCGCAAAACCCGGAATCGCCGGATTCGTGCTCGGATTCATCGTCTTGTTGTCGCCCTGGGGCGGAACCGGACTGATCGCCGGAGTCGCACTGGTTGCACTCGCGATGACCCTCCGAGCACCGGACTTGCGGACGGCGCTGGCACGGTCCGGAGCGCTCGCCCTCGGGGTCGCCTACATCTTCGGCGCCTGGCACTGCGCCTACCAACTGCGGCTGATCAGCCCATGGTGGCTGCTTTTCGCGATTGCGTTGAACTGGGTCGGCGACACGGCCGCCATGTATGCCGGCCGCACGATGGGCCGCCACAAACTCGCCCCGCGAATCAGCCCCGGCAAGACGTGGGAAGGTGCGGTGGCCTCGGTTCTCGCGTCGGTAGTTTTCGGCGTTATCCTGGTTTGCTACGCGATCCCCGGCGCGCCGCTCTGGATCGCCGCGCTCATCGCAATGCTCGCGAACATCGCCGGCCAGATCGGCGATCTCTGCGAATCGGTCCTGAAGCGCGGCGCGGGAATGAAGGACAGCGGGACTCTGCTACCCGGCCACGGCGGCTGGCTCGACCGCGTCGACAGCACGCTCTTCGCCGTCCCGGTTGCCTACGGGCTGCTCGAACTCGCCCGCTTCACCGGCTACTTCGGCAAATAGCGCCGGATCCCGAAATCATACACCGCCCCGCCGATGACGCCCCCGATCAGCGGTCCCACGATCGGCACCCACCACACAAAGCTTCCGTCGGTCAGGCCGTTGTTCCGGAATCCCACGAGCACCGTTAGCAGCCGCGGCCCAAAGTCGCGCGCCGGGTTGATCGCGTACCCGTGCATGCCGCCAAACGCCATGCCGATTACGACTACCACCGCGCCCACCAGCACCGGTCCTAACCCGTCGGCCACTGGCAGATTCCGCCGATCCGTGATCGCAAAGATCAGCAACAGAAGCAGCGCCGTCCCGATAGTCTGATCCAGAAGTCCGGCCGAAAGCTGCGCGGGGAAAGCCGGAAACGTCGTGAAGATGCCGGCCGTGTGATCCAGTCCCGGATCGGCCACCAGGAAGGCCGGCCGGTAATTCCAGAACACGAGAGCCGCGCCGATAAACGCCCCCGCCGTCTGCGCTGCCATGTACGGGATCACCCGCACCCAGGAAAATCCGCGAAATATCGCGAGCGTCAGCGTCACCGCCGGATTCAAATGAGCCCCGCTGATCCGGCCCGCAACGAAAATCCCCATCGTCACGCCCAATCCCCAGGCGAAGGTGATGTTTGTAAACCCGCCATTCACCACCTCACCGGGCAGGTGATGGCCGAACAGCAGCGTCATCGCAACCACACCGTTGCCGAACGCGAGCAACACCATCGTGCCGAGGAACTCGGCGACCAACTCGGGTCCCATACTCGTTTTCATGGAAGTCAGAATTGTAGCATTGTCGTGCAGCGGTGCGTCGCCAAAACGCCCGAGGTGCGGAATATCACGTAGCTAGCTCTGAGTTACTCCACATTGACCGCCCTGTGAATCAACCACATACGGCGGGCTCAACGCTGGTTACTCGCGTGCCGTGTAAGGTGTGACCGGGCCCGTGCCGGTGCTAAGATTGAAAGGGTCCCTTCAGGAAACCATGCCATTCCTGCACAATCACTTCGAGCGCAACTTCCTCACTACTTCGGTCGATTATGTGTTCAACTGGGCGCGCAAGAGTTCGCTGTGGCCGCTCACGTTCGGCCTCGCCTGCTGCGCCATCGAGATGATCGCCTCCAGCGCCTCCCGATTCGACATTGCCCGTTTCGGCGCCGAGGTGTTCCGTCCCAGTCCCAGACAATCCGATCTGATGATCGTCGCCGGTACCGTCACTCTCAAGATGGCGCCCGTCCTCAAGCGGATTTACGAGCAGATGCCCGATCCCAAGTGGGTGATCTCGATGGGCGCCTGCGCCAACGTCGGCGGTCCCTTCAACACCTACTCGACTCTCCAGGGTGTGGACCGGATCGTGCCCGTGGACGTCTACGTCGTCGGCTGCCCGCCGCGCCCCGAGAATCTCTTCTTCGGTCTCCTGAAGCTTCAGGACAAAATCGACCAGATGGCCACGTTCGTCAAGCGCCCCACCGAGGTGCGGCTCGACGAAACCATGCTCGCGGATTTTAAGCGCCAGGTGATGGTGGCCCAGAGCCCCAATCCTAATCCCGAAGAACTCGATCAGTACAAGCAAATCTACACGCCCGTTTCGTAAACTGCGAGCGCCGTCGCTATCCTGGTACTTGGTACCCGCGCCCCTCTATCTCGACTCCCAATACGTCTATCGTGCGCCCGATCTCGACCAGTTCGCCTGGCTTGAGCACGGGTTCGGTACTCGCGACTCCAACGGCTGGCCCGACGCATCACGCCTCGCCATGTTGCATCAGATCCACTCGGATGTCGTCATTCCGGCACACTCTGCCGGAAATGTTGGCAACGGTGACGCGCTGATCTCGTCCAAACCGGGCCTGCTCACCGGGGTCCGTACCGCCGATTGCGTGCCGATTTTACTCGCGGATGTCCAAAATCGGACAGTCGCCGCAGTCCATGCGGGCTGGCGTGGAACCGCCGCGCGGATCGTGGTGCGTGCCGTTTCGGAACTGCGGCGCCATTTCGGAACGGATGCGGCATCGATTCACGCTGCCATCGGCCCGTCGATCGGAGTGTGCTGCTATGAAGTCGGCCCGGAGGTCGCGGAGAAGTTTGTGGACTGGCGGCCGGAGTGGAAGGGGACAAATCGGCCTGAAATGCTGGACTTGGCGGACGTGAACCGCCAGCAGTTACTGGAGGCGGGAGTCCCGGAATCGCAAATTACCACGGGTGCGCCGTGTACCCGGTGTACTCCGGCTCTCCACTCGTTTCGCCGCGACAAGGAAGCCGCGGGGCGAATGATCTCCGCCATCGGAGTCCGGTAATAGTAAGCGTCTCGTGAACCGCTCTTGCTGAGGTACCGCCAGGGGGTGCATTGTGGTGTCATGAGCGACACTGTCAACGAGGGGAGGCCGGCCAACCAGAAAGCAGACGAGTGGGCCGAACGAATCGCTGCACAACAGCGCAGCGGAATATCCGTGAAGCA
>JBBQGE010000165.1:0-6355 GCA_038322675.1 Bryobacterales bacterium | reverse complement strand
TCACGCTGCTGGTCTGTACCATTCTCTATCTGATTCCGCCCACTGCCGTTCTCGGTGCGATCCTGCTGACCGGTTATCTCGGAGGCGCTACCGCCACCCATGTCCGTGTCGGTGAACCCTTCTATTTTCCGATTCTGTTCGGAGTGCTGATCTGGGCTGGCCTGTTCCTGCGCGAACCACGCCTCGGTGCCCTGATCCCTGTTGTCCAATTCAAAATGAGGAGCTAACGCATGAGCCAGGTACGAGTACTGGTGGGTACAAAGAAAGGCGCCTTCATCCTGTCTTCGGATGGAAAGCGCGAGAAATGGGACGTCAGCGGTCCCCACTTTGCCGGTTGGGAGATTTATCACATGAAGGGATCGCCGGCAGATCCTAACCGGTTGTATGTCTCGCAGTCCACCGGCTGGCACGGTCAGGTGATCCAGCGGTCGAACGACGGCGGGCAGACCTGGGAGGCCGTGGACAATAAGTTCGTCTACGACGGTGTTGCCGGCACGCATCAGTGGTACGACGGTACCCCGCATCCCTGGGAATTCAAGCGGGTGTGGCACCTGGAGCCTTCGCTCGCCGATCCCGACACCGTGCTCGCTGGAGTGGAGGATGCCGCGATGTTCCGCTCCACCGATGGCGGGAAGTCGTGGCAGGAGATGGCCGGACTGCGAGGTCACGGCACGGGTCCTCGATGGCAGCCTGGGGCCGGTGGTCTGTGCCTGCACACCATCCTGCTCGACCCGAGCGATCCGCAGCGGATCTTCATCGCCATTTCGGCCGCCGGCGCATTCCGCACCGATGATGGCGGCGCCACATGGAAGGCGATCAATCGCGGTTTGCGTTCGGAGTACATTCCAGATCCGAATGCGGAAGTGGGCCACTGCGTTCATCACATGGCGATGCACCCGTCGCGGCCGGATGTCCTCTTCATGCAGAAGCACTGGGACGTGATGCGCAGCGACGATGCCGGAGATAACTGGACCGAAGTGAGCGGCAATCTCCCAACGGATTTCGGCTTCGTCATCGACGTCCACGCGCACGAGCCCGAGACCATCTACGTGGTTCCGATCAAGAGCGATATGGAGCACTACCCGCTCGATGGCAAACTGCGCGTATTTCGCAGCCGCTCCGGAGGCAATGAATGGGAAGCGCTCACCAACGGCCTGCCCCAGGAGAACTGCTTCGTAAACGTGCTGCGCGACGCAATGTCGATGGATTCGCTCGATTCTTGCGGCGTCTATTTCGGCACAACCGGCGGCCAGGTGTACGCATCGGCGGATGCGGGCGACAGTTGGAAGCCGATTGTGCGCGACCTGCCTGCCGTGCTGTCGGTGGAAGTGCAAACGCTGGCATGATACGCGTCGTCTTACCGGGCCATTTGCGCACGCTTGCGTCTGTGAAGGGCGACGTGGAACTCGACATCGAAGGACCGGCCACACAACGGTCGGTCCTCGATGCTCTCGAGGCTCGCTATCCGGTGTTGCAGGGGACCTTGCGCGATCACGTGACGAAGGAGCGCCGAGCCTTCATTCGCTTCTTCGCTTGTTCGGAGGATTTGAGCCACGAGCCACCGGACGCGCTACTGCCGGAAGCTGTCGCGAACGGGACCGAGCCGTTCCTGGTGGTGGGAGCGATTGCCGGCGGCTGTTACTGATCCTCGACTTCGACCTGCTGTTTCGCGGTCGCCGATTCCGAGCCCTTCGTCGCGCGCATCTCGATGTTCCACTTGCCGCCCATCATGAACTTCGGCTTGGCCTCGTAAATACCGGGGCGTATCTGGGTGGCATCGAACTTCGTGGCTCCATGATCCATCTCCACCATGGTCAGCACGAGTTGCACTTGCGCGCCTTCGACCGGAGCACCCTTCGCGTCCTTGACTGTGACCTCCACGAGCACGGGTGCGTCGGCCTTCAGATCGGCCCTGGGCTTGAGGGATAACTTCCAATCGGCGGCCATCGCCATCGCCGAGCTCAAACAGATCGCCAGAACGAATTTGCGCATTTACGCTCGATTATACCCGTTTGGCTTTCACAAACACTCGCCGCGCCGGCGCCAGATAATCCACGCCGCCCAAACGCCCCGTGCACACCAGCGCCTCGCGAATCCAGATGGTCGCGGCTGCCTCGCCCAACTCGGCCAGCACTTCGTCCTGCACTGCAGGGTCCCCTCGTACACCGCGCTCTCCCGGTCGCGCCAGCCCGTTGTCTCCCGATGGATCACCACCAGCGTTGGCCAGTTCGGCATCGATAGCGGACTCTCCCAGGTGGTGAATACGAACGTTGCTCACGGTTTCAAAATCCGAGCCTGTCTGCAGCGCTGCGGGTGGACATGTCCCCGTATTGCCGAAGCCCCCGCCGCCCTTGACTTGTGCATGAGAGAACGAACGGATACCTCATGGGCCGTTACTACAGGGCTCGTGGCTCCGTCTCTGGAAGATGTCTACGAGAGGGTGTTCGAGGCCGCTGCTTGCCTCCCCAGTCTGGACACGTTTCGAACTTTCGCGGCGTGAAATGAGGTCTGCTCGAACCATTGCAACTGTTCTTCGATCAACAATATCCGTGCAATCTTGCCGCGGCAGCCAAACTGGGCTCCCATGTGAGATCATACTCAAGGGATTCTGCACACTCTTTCATTTCAGAATCCTGCAAAGCCTACCGGGGCCGTGACGCAGCATCATGGTATATTAAAGACGTTCAAAAGTGTAAGTCCAGGCAGGGCGTAACCCACCACGAGCTTTTATCGCCGGGATAATCCAGGGGCCGCCTCTAGCGCTTCTAATACACAAAGGGGGCGCTGTGTGGTCACTTTGATATCGCGGTTTCGGGTTCGCAACGGCCTGGAGGAAGAAGTGCGCAGGGCCTTTCTCCACCGTCCCCGTTTGGTGGAGAAAGCGGCTGGTTTCTGCGGCCTCGACGTCCCGACAGACGCGGCAAACCCGTCGGTCTTTTTGCTGCTTACGCGATGGACGGATGAAACCTCATTCGATGGACGGATGAAACCTCATGCCAGGCTTGGCATCGCAGCGAGGCGCATCCTCAATCCCATGCGCCGATGCCCCAGGGACTGAAGCTGGATGCGACATACACATCTCTGACGATAGGCAATAGGATCAAAGATCCCGCCGGCACCCAAACCCTAAGCGATGCACTGGAGGGTCAGACGCTGGGACTCTGGCATTGGCTGATGGAATCCAACTCCGTGTTTGCTGTACTTTTGGCGCCGGACGCCAAGTACCAGGACGGTAAGAAAGCAGGCCCGGGCTATCGAATCTTCCCTCCCGAACCAGAGAAAAAGTTCGGGCTATGCATCTGGGACTACCTTGCTGTGTTCGGATGTCGAGGACCTGCGCCAGCGGCTAGCTACTTTCCCACTTAAAATTCCGCACGCATCCCCCGTGTTTTCACAGGCACTGCGGGTAGCTAGCGAAGCCGGAGATCCTGCAGGATGGTCGCCTGATGATGAATGTGGCAAACGGCCAGCAGGACCCGATTACATTGGAAGTTGGATTAATCCGTTGCAGTGGCGGGATACTGCTCCTAGGGAGTCAAGAACGCCGGCACGATACGCAATTTGAGACCGAGATTCTCAAGCTGGCCAACAATTTATCCTTGATGATTGCGCGAGAGCGCTCGAAAGAACCCGAGCTTAAGGAGGCGAATGAAACCATCGAGCGACTAACACATGCGGGCATATGTTGGACGTTCGTTTGATCAGGTTTCGTCAGCTCCGCAAAGGCACTCCATGAAGTACCGCACTAAAGTTTCGATTGGCCTTGTAGCCTTGGCCCTGATGACCAACGGCGTGCTGCTGGCCCTGGTCTACTACCAGGCCCGAACGAGCCTGGTCAAGCAGATGGAGACCACGGTCGTGTCGATCGCCGACACCGCAGCCGCCTTGATGGACGTCGACCGCTATCTGCAGATTCGCGTGCGGGCCGACGAGGACTCGCCCGACTACCGTGAGATCGAGGCCTATCTGCGACGCGCCCGAGACGCCAACCGCAGACAGGATGTGCGGCTGAAGTACCTCTACATCATCGCGCAGGACACGAAGAACCCGAAGGCGGCTCACTTCGTTGTGGAGGCCGAGGAGGAAGGAGTAGACAAATCCCACTTTGGAGAGGCGTTCAAATCCATCGATGCATCCACCCTCGACTTCGAGGCCGTCTACGTTCCGAAGGGCTTCATCAAGGACCAGTGGGGCGCTTGGCTCACTGCGCTGGTGCCGATTCGAGATCGGACCGGGAAGTCTGTCGGACTCCTGGGAGCGGACATTAATGCCGAGGATGTGCTAGGCAGTCTGCGGCGGCTGCTCCTGAGTGGCATCGCGGCGATGATGCTCTCGGTGGGACTGGCCGTCGGCGTGGCGGTCGTGGCGTCCCGCAGGCTGACGCAGCCCCTGACGGTGATCGGCCAGGCCGTTAGGTCGGTGGGCCTGGGACACCTCAACACTCAGGTCGAATGGCGGAGCAACGACGAGTTCGCTCAGCTGGCCAGTGCCATCAACGAGATGGTGGTGGGACTCAGGCAGCGGGAGAACCTCAAGCTCACGCTGGTCCGCTATGTGTCACGCGAGGTTGCCGACGAGATTCTGACGTCCGGCAAGATGGCGGAGCTCAAGAGCGAGCGGCGGAAGGTCACCGTCTTGTTTGCCGACGTGCGCGGGTTCACGTCCCTGTCCGAAAATATGAGCCCGGAGGAAGTCGTCAGCCTGTTGAACGAGTACTTCGACAAGATGATCGACGCTATCTTTCGGTACAAGGGAACCCTCAACAAGTTCCTTGGTGACGGCTTCATGGCGATATTCGGCGCGCCGGCCGACGATCCCTTCCAGGAACAACACGCGATTTACGCGGCGCTGGAAATGCAGAACAGTGTTCGCGAGCTGCGTGAGAAGTTTGAACGGTACCATGTCAAGGACTTCCGCATTGGCATCGGCATCAACACCGGCATGGCCGTCGTCGGGAACATCGGATGCGAACAGCGGATGGAGTACACGGCCGTCGGGGATACCGTCAACACGGCTTCGCGCCTTGAGTCCAAGACCAAGGAACTCAACGTCGATACGCTGGTCAGCGAATATACGTACGTCGCCGTCCGGAATCTGTTTCGATTCAGGAAGGGCGACCTGCTTCACGTAAAGGGCAAAGCCGAATCGATTCAAGTGTTTTCGGTCGAGGGCCCGATTGAGGCCCCTTCAGGGACCGGCCGGAGTTGAAGATTGACCGCTGGTGTTCCTCGCCGCATTCGCATCGGACACACTGACAGCGTCCAGACCCGACCAGGTGAGGCGCGAGAGATCCGAGAGCGGAGCCGGAAGCGCTGTTCGGTCTTCAGAATCTCTTCGCGTTTGAGCAGCAGCCAGGTTGCTGCCGGGAAAATGTAGGTGGACCAGGCCGGCAGAAACGCGACCTTCCAGCGCTTCGCGGCTCATGATACGTTTCAAGCGGTATTCGGCCGGGCGACCGGCATGGAATCTGCGCACGCCAGGATGCCGAGCACGGCGAGCCTGACCAGTTTGGTTTTCACTTCGCCAGCCCGAGTCCGCGCAAATGTGTTCCGCGCTTCGATGAGTCCGAACGTGTTGTTGCGGTTCGCTGCCACGTCGGCATCGCCCCTGTTGAGCGACTCGCTGCACGGTGTCGCGAACTTTCCGAGCGCGGCTTCGATCACCGCCGGATCGTTGATCCCCTGCTGCAGCAACATCGCGGCGAGACCTGCAACTTGAGGCGTGGCCTGTGATGCACCGCTGCAGCCCATATACGCCATAACGTCGAACCGGGGCGTCCCGTAACTCTCTAGCGGCAGGTTGAAAGTGTCCGTAGAACGTGAGTCAAACCTCTGCTGCCACACGTAGCCGTTGTCAGCCTTTTCCGCGCCGCCGACCGTAGTCTGCTCCTCATTGGTGCCGGTGCGTTCGATCCAGATGCCATCCGCGGCCGAGAAGCCCGCAGTGCTCTGCACCGGCAGGCTGGAATCGCCCGCATTCACGTCGGCGGTCAATTGCGTTTCAACTCGGAAGTCCGTGCTGGTCACCGTATATCGGGTATCTCGGAAGTTCCTGGGCGGCTCTGGCAATGCTCTCCGTCAACGGTCGCTTCGATTCCTGAATGAGGGCCACCGTTTCCTTTGCAAGCTCCTCCAACTCTTTCAACAATGCCAGGCCCGCGAAGTGCCGTTTCGCTTTCGCTGCACGATCCTCTTGAGCCGCTCGCTGAGCGGCTGCTGGAGTTTCTACATTTGTTCAAGCAGCGGCGGCCTGAACCAAGCCCGAATCGGTGATTTTGAAGCCTAAGGAAGCAAGCAAGTTGGGATGGAAGGCCATTTCCTTACGCAGGAGCGTGATCAGATCCAAACACGAAGGA
>JBBQGE010000164.1:0-6886 GCA_038322675.1 Bryobacterales bacterium | reverse complement strand
GGCTGCCTTTGACCTATCCCGCGTCGCACGTCCGCGCCGGGCGCCCGTGTCTCCTGCATCGCGCTGCGGGCAAATTCATCCAGTTTCGTCCAAGACGAGAACAGTGGTACCAAGATGTAAGGATTTGAAGCCAGTGCCTGGATCGCTGAGTCGCCGAGAATGCGCGCCACGCGGCCCGCGATCCTCAGATCCTCAACGCCGCGTTGCATGACCAGTCGACCGGGGTTGAACTCCATCGCCGAGTCTTTCCATGCACGCACCACGGCCGCCGCCAGCCGCACCGCGAGATTCGGCCGATCCGGCGCGAGGACCTTTGCGATCTCTGGGATGTTGGCCTCGTCAGGCCCCTCCCGCCGATCCGGAATATTGGAGCGGGACCGTTTCACCCGCGGGCGTTGTGGCTTCGCCGTGGTGACTGGGGCAGCCGGTCTCGTCACTGGTTCCGGCTGTTCTTCCGCGCTCACCTGCCATTCGATCCGCTTCTTGTTCCCCTCGCGGATCTCTTTCTTCACGATCACGAGCGGTTGCCCCGCCTGCGGCTCGACGGCCGCGATCCGCTCGGCGAGTGCGGGCGACGCATACAGCGCTCGCCCGTCGGTGATCGAGTAGTACATCTCGTAGTCGTCGTAGCGACTCTCCACCCGCTTGCCGTTCGCGAATTCTAGCGCGACGGTCTGCGGGACGTTGGTTTCAAAAACCACTTTTCCATGGATCCTCCGGATTGATTTGGCTGTTGTTTTCGTTGTTCCGCGATCACGCGCGAGGCGATCAAATGACTCCTCGAGCGTCATTTCATCGAGCCGCATCTTACGCGGCCTCCTCGTCCAAAGCCCACTCGCCCGACCGCTGGTAGGCGTAATCGGATTGGCGGTCCTCGAGGCGCGCGCGCACGTCGCGGTTCCACGGGCTCGAGTCGTTGTGCAGACCGCAGCACGACGCGTCGTATTCTTCGGCTGCAATGGGCTGCAAGGTGCATTCGGGCTCGTCGTGCGCCAGGTCGGCAAGTTCGGCTTTTAGGTCTTCAATCTGCTGTGCGAGGTTCACATATTGGCCCCTGATTTGTTATGCTTGACGTCGAGCATAATCTTAACGTCAAGCACGTGCTTGCGAAAAGGATTATGGTAATGTCTGATGGCAACGACAAAGAAACCGAAACCAAAGAACGAAGCGGCGGCGGCAATGGGGCGTCTGGGGGGACCGGCGAGAGCGAAGGCGCTCACGAAAGCTCAGAGGAAGGCAATCGCGAAGAAGGCCGCGGAGGCGCGGTGGGCGAAGAAGGGCGGTGTTAAATGAACGGCGGTAACCCGTGGCTCGGATTTCTCCCACTGATACTCGTCGGGCTTATCGTTATCCCAATGCTGATTGCGTGGATTCGAATCTTTTCGCGCGTAGGGTGGCCGCCATGGCTGGGCGTGTTTATACTCGTGCCACTTGTGAATTTCGTTCTAGTACTCGTGTTCGCGTTCAAGGAATGGCCGATTGAACGGCGGGTCAGGCATCTCAACGAGCCGCACGGGAGCGCGTGATGAAGGCGGGGAACTGAACGCGATAGGGCGGCTCAGCATCATGCTCGGCGTGGCGCTGATGCGTGCGGGGGTTTTGTTCGCAATAACTGTTGTGTGGATGTCGATCGCGGGAGCCGGTTCGAAACGGCCTGCCTGCTCGGCATCGCTGGGCTGTATGCTAGACGCGATTTCTGCGGGATTAAAGATACGGACTGGCGACGCGATGTGTCGTTCTTGACAGAGTTGCCTGCCTACGGCTATCTCTGTTGGGAGCTGGTGCAACTCATCGATACCTAAAGAAGAAGGCGGGGAAGAAAGGGGTAGCGGAGGTCCTAATTCGTCAATGGCAACTGAATTGAAGCGACAACCGGTTGTGTATCAGGGCCGTCCGGTATCACCGCTTGGATTTCGGCTCTGGAAAATTCGCGAACGGATCGAGGCCGCCGCCGCGCGCGGCGAAGTGACGCTTCTGAATCGCGAAGATCTGGATCGCGAATTCGAGGAGATGAGGCCCAGTGATGATCCGGACGTTCATTGACTCGGGCGTTCTGATCGACGCAGCTCGTGGTGAAGGGCCGCAGTCGAAAACAGCGATGGACGTGCTAGCCGATCCAGACAGGGTGCTGCTCACGAGCTTATTTGTCCGCCTCGAAGTTTACCCGAAGGTAGAATTCAATTCGTTTCCTCTCCAGCGCGCGTTCCTGACCGAGTTCTTCATGGATTCTGGACTCGAATGGCGGCGGGACTTGAACTCGATCGTTTAGATGGCGCTGGGCATCGCCGAAGAATACGGGTTGAGCGCGATGGCCGCTTTGCACATCGGAGCGGCAGTCATCCTGAACGCTGCCCACTTGTTCACTACGGAGAAACCGGGGCGGCCGCTGTATTGGATTACCGACCCGCAAGTGATTCACGTGCGTGATGCAGCGGGAGGGCACCCACGTACCTGGAGTGCAACATGATGCATTCGCTGCTCAGGATCAGCGCTGGAGGAGGGGATGAAGAAGGCGGGAAAGAGGACGGGGAAATCACGGGTTGGCAAGCGGATGTGGTTGTCTCCGCCGCGATCGGTATCGCTGCCGCCTTGATCTACGAACTGGTGCAGATCCGAAAGGCAATCCAGGATCTTGTCGGAGTGCTAAAGCGGGAAAACGAAGAAGGGGTAAGGGGAGGAGCTAAATAGACGACAGGCAGATAGCGGCTTATTTTTCGACGCTCGAGCGCCAGCTGAAACGGCTTTCGCCGATGCAACGGAAGCGATCGCGAAAAAGCTGGATCCGGACTTCAGTCCGAAGTACTCGCGAACAGATCGGGCGAGGCCGCGCCCTCTGCAGCGATCGGAATCGGGAGAGTGAGCAGCAGCTTGTCCACGATCGAATCCGCCGCGAGGACCTCCAGGCGGCTGGCTCCGGAAGCAACGATCAGATCGGCGATCCGACCGGCGAGCGGAAGCGAGAGGCCCGAGCACTCGATCAGACGTTCAATTCCGCGGTCCATGCGCTTTCAGTCTATTGAGGCGGCCAGGCCATCACGCGGTGTAGGGCGCCTGGCTTGGGCCGCCGGTCCATTCTGGCTCCTGGCCGCGCGGCTGCCTTTGACCTATCCCGCGTCGCACACCCGCGTGGTTCCGTTCCTGGAGGAAGCCCTTCAAGCGGCCCTGGAACGTGTTCGCTTACCCGAGTAGGATACCCGCCCGCCTGTACCTATCGTCTGGGCTGCCTGACATTTCTCATGTGTGGATGGTTGGTACGTCAACTTCCATCCCAACTTGTCTGCGGCCGCGATGAAAAATCCTGACCCCGCTCCGCCGGCGTTCTTGTCAGATCATGCCGGGACGTGAGCGCCTCGTCGCCGTATGGCGGCATGCAATTGTTGCTGCAATTGCGCTTGGAGCGGCGCGGCGATGGGATCGTTCACGACGTTGTGGACTTCGCGAGGGTCCTTCTCGTAATCATACAGTTCGCGGCCTTCAGCGCCGAATTCCCACTCGGTGTAACGATAGCGTTCGGTGCGCAACGAGTAGCCCATCACTTGCCGGTCTTGAGGCCGCCGCTGCATCTGGCTGATGGCCGGCAGATCCCACGGGGCATTCGGTTTCGCAAGCAGCGGGGCGAGACTGCGGCCCTGCAGGTTCGCCGGAACATGTTCCACGCCGCAAAGTTCCGCCAGCGTTGGATAGATGTCCAGCAACTCGACGGTGCGGCTGCATCCGCGTCCGTGCGAGCGAACACCGGGCCCGGAGAACAGCAGCGGGATTCGGGCGGCGGCCTCAAAGTTCGTCTGCTTCATCCACTGGCCGTGCTCACCGAGTTGGTAGCCGTTGTCACCCCAGAACACGATCACCGTATCATCGGTCAACTTCAGCCGGTCGAGCGCGTTCAGAAGTTTGCCAACCTGCGCATCCATGAACTCAATCGCTGCGAAATAGGCCCGCATGCCTTGCCGGCGCTGGTCGGGCGTCATCCCCATGTTCGCATCGCGATTGAAATAGGCCCACTGCGGCGCCATCTGCATCTCGCGTTCATCGAACGGCACCAGATCGATGCGGTCGAGTGGTATTCGGTCGAAATACTTGGCCGGCGCGATGTAAGGGCAATGCGGCCGGTAGAAGCCTGCGCCAATGAAGAATGGTTCGTTGCGGTGCTCGCTCATCATTTGGACGACGGCGTCGGCAAGGATGCCGTCGGTGTGCTTCTCGTCTGGCTCGGCCGAAGCGTGGAAGGCCACCGTGGAGCCAAGGCCAGTGCGTTTCGGGGTAAGGTGCGTCAGCAGGGCCTCTTCCTGAGTGTGGTCGACGCCATTCGGGTTCACCACTCGGTTCCAGCTAGGCGGGTCGTCAAGGCCGTTGGTGCCGATCTGGCCTGGAACGCCGTAGTGGTAGATCTTGCCCGCGCGCGCTGCGAAATATCCGTTCTTCTGGAACAGCTGCGGCAGCGTCACAACGTCCGGCAGGGTTTCGCGAAAATGCTTCCGCAGATCGTATACGCCCGTTGTGTCCGGCGCCATGCCGGTCATCAGCGAGGAACGTGATGGGCTGCACAGGGAATACTGGCAGTATGCGCGGTCAAACCGGACCCCTTGGCGCGCGATACGGTCGATGTTTGGGGTGCGGACCACCGGGTGGCCGTAGCAACTGAGGCAGTTGTTGAGGTCGTCGGAGGCGATGAAAAGCACGTTCCGGCGCTTGCGTGGCGCGGCCATCAGCGGGGCGGCGGCTCCCAGGAGGAAGCTCCTGCGCGTTGTGGACATTTGGCCCCATTCTATTCCCAATAGAAGCGAACCATCACACCTGCTCTCGCGCTACTTCGCCGCCGTCGCCGTGAATTCGCCGTCCGCCGAAAACTCGGGAACGTTCACCGTCCCCGTGATCTTGTTTTCGTTCACCTTGCCCTCATAAACCACAGTCAACGGCGTCCCGTCATGCTCCGACTTGAAACTCCAGTTGACCTTGTCTCCGTCTACTTTCCCCGCAATCGTCACGGTCCCGCGGTCGGAGGTGCACGTGCCGCTCAAATCGTTGTCTTTCTGCGTAAACTCGCACGCCTGGTCGCTTTCATTGCCTTGGATGCTATTGTGCACCTGCCATTTGCCGGTCAGCGATGGGCTGTCGGCGGCGGCCGCGAGAGCCGCCGTGGAAACCAGAAGCATCAGTATTTTCAAGAGAAGTGCCTTTCTGTTTTGGCTGGGATCGCCTCTGGAATGAGTATATGTGACACCAGTGCCGAAAACCGCCCCGCGATCCGGTCAGAAGAAGAACGGCAAGCCAATCCCAAAACGAACGCTGCAGCAGCGGAAGCAGGCGCTCGTTCGAGACACCATTTGGGAGGCCGCCATCGACCTGTTCGCCAAGGCTTCGACAGGACGACTGCCCCTACCGGCAGAGGAAACTCACAACTCGAGAGCGCCGCCTCCAGCGCACGAGCTTTCACCAAGTCGACGCGCGAACCGTTGACGTCAGTTCGAAGGCATCGTTATCGTGTGACTTGGTCGACGGTTTTATGCAATCTGCGGATCTCGAAGCGATCTACGATCTTCGGCGACAGATCGACTTGAAGCGCCAAGCACGTCACGAAGCTTCCCTCAGCGAACTCGAGATCAGCCGCTTGCTGACCCCGCGGCCGGCAGCGGCGTGTACCCTAGGAAAGTCGATGATCGCCGGCAATAACGGATCTCCGTCTCAACGGTATTCGATTCCCAGTACCAGACGCACTCTAAATCTAACGTTTTGGCCCGATCCTATGAATTTTTGCGCGTTCAAAATTGAAGAGTGGGTTTGAATCTTTCCACGGAGGAGCGTTCACGTTGACCGAGCTAGGATCGGCTGGATTTTCGGCTCTGAAACCGATGCGGCGGACCCCGGCGCAGCCTGTGCTCGTGGCTCTGATTGCGATCACGCTCACCAGCACTCTGTACGCCCAATCTGCGCCCCGCTTCACGGCAAGGACGACCGACGGCGAGAAGTTCACCAATGCAACGCTGAAAGGCAGTGTCGTGCTGCTCCAGTTCTGGGCCACTTGGTGCGGGGTCTGTCGCGAGGATCAGTCTATGGTTGACAGCATCAACGAGGAATTCGCGAATCGAGGACCCGTCGTTTTGGCCGTCAACATCGGTGAGTCGAAAAGGACCGTGAAGCACTATCTGGACGCTAGGCCACGGTCGTGCAAAATTGTACTCGGCGAAGACACCAACCTCGCGGCAATCTTCCCTTCCCGGGGTGTACCTGACTATGTGCTGATCGACCGCGATGGCAAGGTATTAGCAGCCAAGGGCTGGCGGTGGGGAGCGTTGGTTACGCTACAGTTTGAACAAGGCATTCCCGACGGCTCCAGAGGCGATGGACTCAGATATGAAGAAAATCGCGGAAGCCGGTGCCGCGCCTGCTGGCCCACCGGATGGCGATTTGGAGCGCCCTACACTGGTGCGTAGGGAGACACAGGCGGAGCCTACCGTTGAGCCCATACATCCGCCGGATCCGCTCATCACGGTAAAGGGCCTGCTAAACCGCTTGGACTGCCTGGGGAGGGTCGCCCGACTGCATGTGGTTGCCGGATCGGGGACCTTCGTTCTCCTGATTCGGCAGCCAGAACGAGTCATGATCGGCGGTGGGGGAACCAGGGAGCTTCGCTGTGGTCCACAAAAGACCGCGGTGTCGGTGCGTTTTGCCTCAGGCAAAGCTGACAAATACGGCACTGATGGAGACGTTCACGCGATCGACTTCCTGAACGCTCCGTAAGAATCAGCCCGGGCAGTATGGCAATGTGGGCCGCAACTTGCTCACCGGTCCATCGCAAGACCTTACGAACGTGTCGCTCGTGAAATCGTTCCCGATCTCCGAGCGCTATGGCAGGCTGCAGGTCCGAGGCGAATTCTTCAACGCGTTG
>JBBQGE010000163.1:0-7200 GCA_038322675.1 Bryobacterales bacterium | reverse complement strand
CTCCTGAGTATGGGCTTAGGAACAGGATGACATACTTACGTCGGTCTGTCAACACACAATAGGTAGACCGACCTGTTTCTGTGGCGTGTGGCGTGTCAGTCGCCAAAAACATTCCAGATGGAAAATGTAGAAACTCCAGTCACCAGCAGGTGCTGGTGGCGAACGTGACTCCGACGAATCCCGCCTATCAATCGGCGCTCAGCGGTATGTCGGCGAATCTCCAGCAGCATGGGATCGATGCCGTGGATGCGGCCCATCGCGCTCAGGCGATGTTGTACGGAATGGTGCAGCGTCAGGCTGCGATGCTGGCGTTCATCGACATCTTCTGGGTGCTGGGAGTCACGTTCATTTGCCTGATCCCGTTCATGTTCGTGATGAAGCGCATGAAGCCGCACAAGGGTGCAGTGATGGTGGAATAACGCAGTTTTTGCAGTGGTCCGCGATTGGACCGATCGCCTTCCGAAAGGAGGCGTATAATCGGGACTAAGACGCGGGGACATTCGAATGAAAACATCTCTCCTGCAATATTCACTTGGTATTTTCGCTTGCGCGGTACTGAGCACTTCTGTTGCGACCGGCCAGGGAACGCCTGCCCCAGCCCCCCCGTCCTCGGGTGGCGGCGGTGGCGGCGCGGCCGGTGGCGGTGCGGCCGGCGGTGGTGCGGGCGGCAATATCCCGCGTACTCCTTCTCCTACGCCGAGCCCCTTTCCCAGCAACTCCCCGACCCAGCAGCGCAGCCCCTTCCCCGACACCCCTCGTCCGATGTTCCTAAGCGGCAAAGTGATGCTGGATGACGGCACGCCGCCTCCCGAACCGATCATGATCGATCGCGTTTGCTCCGGCGTGATTCACCACGAAGGTTATACCGACAGCAAGGGCCGGTTCAGCTTCCAGTTGGGCCAGAACAATAGCATATTTATGGATGCCAGCGTCAGCGACCCGAGTTTTAACGGCACAGGCGGTTCGCAGACCACCGGACCCGTGGGCGGCATTCGCGAGCGCGACCTGTTCAGTTGCGAACTCCGAGCGAACATGCCCGGCTACCGGTCGGATATTGTGAGCCTCGCCAACCGGAAGTTCATGGATAATCCGGAAGTCGGCACGCTCGTGTTGCACCGGTTAGGGAACGTCGAGGGTCTCACCATCAGCGCCACCACGCGGGAAGCACCCAAGGATGCGCGCAAGGAGTTGGAGAAGGGCCGCAACGCCTTGAAGAAGGAGAAGTTGGAGGAGGCGCAAAACCATCTCGAAAAGGCGGTGGAGATTTATCCCAAATACGCCGTTGCCTGGTGCGAACTCGGCTATGTGCAAGACCGGCAGAAGAAGTACGCGGACGCGCATAAATCGTTCGATGCTTCCATCGCCGCCGACGCCAAGTACGTCAGTCCGTACGAGGGTCTCGCGCAACTCGCCGCGCGCGAGAACAACTGGAAGGACGTCGCCGATATCACCGATCGCATCATCCATCTGAACCCGGTTGACTTTCCCCGCGCATACTTCTTCAACGCGGTGGCCAAATTCAACCTGAAACAGCTGGATGGCGCCCAGAAGAGCGTGACGGATCTGATCACCATGGACGACCAGCACCATTTCCCGCGGGCCGAGCAGTTGCTGGGACTGGTACTGGCGCAGAAAGACGATTACAAGGGAGCCGCGGTCCACCTTCGCAAGTTCATCGAGATTCAGAAGGAAGGCGCGGAAGTCGATCAGGCCAAGAAACAACTGGCTGAACTCGAGAAGTCGCAGGCTTCGCGCGAACCTGCACCGAAGGAATAGAACCAGCGGGCTGCGCTCGCAGGAGGGTACCAGAACCGTGGGACGGGCTGGTACCTTGCCGAACCCTTGATCCAGGTTCCACACTGATTTGTGAGCCCTCTCATGGATCGTGCGGACCTCGAGCACTGGTCGCGGCGGGATGTGGCGCGGCTCCTCGCGCTGCTCGAGGCCGAGCGCCAGTATCACCAACAGATCGTCGCGGCAGTCGCATGCGGCATCGCCGTCCTCCGTCGCGACGGGGCGATTTTGTCGGCGAACGGTGCCATCCGCTCCATCCTCGGCGTTGAATCCCGATCTCTTCTCCAGTGCTCCATCTCCGGCTTTGTTTCATCGCCGCAGTTCCGAAACTGCCTCGATGACGTGATTCGAGACGGCGTCTCGCATTCGAACATCCCAGTGACGGTGGCCGGACGGGCGCTTCGTGCATCGCTCGCGCCGCTGGCTCCGTGGGACTCGGAGTCGGAACGCGAGGCAGTGCTCACACTCCTGCCTGTCGACGTTGCTGAGGAGGCTGGCGCAACCCAATTGCCCAATGTTCCCGCCGTTCTCTGGAACCTGAACCGCACCACGCTTCAATTCGAATCTGTTCACGGGCGCGCCGAGCAGTTGCTGGGGTACCCGGAGGCGCACTGGATCAGTACTCCGGACTTTCTGATCACGCGCGTCCATGCGGACGATCGGGACCGCGTCGCGGAGTTCTACCGGAGCGCGGTCCGCCATCACGGCGTGTTCGCATGCGAATTCCGGGCTGTGAACGGCGCGCAGCAGCCGGTTTGGTGCCGCGACATTTTCGAGGTGAGCGATGGCGCGCTGATCGCTGGCCTGACGGTGGAGAACGGGGCTCGCCGCCACTTGGAAGCAGGGAGTCTGCAGGCGTCGCGGGTGGATGCGCTAGCGGGGCTGGCCCGAAAACTTGCGCACGAGTTGAACAATTCGCTCATGATTGTGACCGGGTACGCGGAGGAGTTGCGGAACTCGTTTGGGGAGGATGATTCGCGGCGATCCGACGTTGAGGCGATCCTGTCGGCGGCCGAGTCGATGGCTGGCGTGACAGGCGAATTGCAGGGTTTCACTCGGACGCAGGCGGCGCCTCCGGCATCCATCGAAATCACATCTCTGCTAACCGAATTGAGCCAGCGGATTCGCGACGAACTGGGCGCGACGCTCGTGTGCCGTCTGCCGCACTCGCCGCTGTCCGCCTACGCCGCTGCGGATCAACTCGAGGCCGTCCTGTTCTCACTGGCGCGGCGCCTGCGGGACAAATCGGATCCGCATATGATCCTGACGGTATCGGAGACTCCAGTTCGCGAGCTGTCGAGTTTGCCGCAATCGCTCGAGCCCGGCTCCTACGTCGAGATCGCGTTGCGTGGACCGTTCGCCTCGGAAGTGGCGGCATCCGAGTTTGAGACTCTAATCGCGGGCCGGAGCCCGCACGCGTCGGATCTGGCTCGCGCGTTCGCGATTGTCCGCGAGTGGGGCGGCACCATCGTCGCGCTACGGACCGAGTATGCTTCCGAGATCCGCCTTCTGCTTCCGGCCGTCGCTCAACCGAAAGCCGCGGCTGCGCTCCCAGCCCCGCCGCCGCCCGCCGCCGAGCCGGTGGAAGTGCCGGTGGACAACGCCATGTTCGAGTTGCCCGGCCGCAATGTTCTAGTAGTGGACGACGAGGCAGGGATTCGCGGCCTGGTGCGCAGGATTCTGGAGCGCGAGTCGTATCACGTGATCGAAGCCGAAGAAGCCGCCGAGGCGATTGAACTCGTGCGGCGCGAACACCCGTCGATCGATCTGCTGGTGACGGATATCGATCTGCCCGGCCGATCCGGCCGCGAGTTGGCGGATCTGCTCGCGGAGATGTACCCCAGCCTGCGAGTGTTGTTCGTGTCGGGCTTCACGGACGAGGCGGAAGGACGCACCCACTCACTGCCCGCCGGCGCAATAGTCCTGCAGAAGCCATTTACGCTCGCGTCGCTGATGCGGCGAGTCCGCGAGGTGATGGAGGGGTAACAACTCGCGGGTCTCCCCGGGGACAGGTGGGTCACGTAAGGCCCCCTGCGCTTCGATGAACTTTGGAGATGAAGCAGCCACGGCGTGGGGCAGTGCCGAAGGAAGAAGTCTGGTAGGACGGCACGGGCAGGTGGTCAAGACAACGGGGTGTTCGGGTATGACAAGAGCCAGGACCACCATCATCGGCACTTCAGGGGAAAGCAGCAATAAAGCATTGGCCCGGCGGTTCTATGAGGAGGTCCGCGATCTCTGGAGAATGAAGATGAAGAACGCCGGAAATCCTGCTAGGAAGCTGTCGCGCGTGACCGTTTCGTCCGGGTCGGTCGACGCAATTCGCGAAAAGCCGGCGCCAGTGTCAGAACTCGCGGCGACACTCGGGCGAGACCGGAAAGCAGTGAAGCGGGATGTGGCTCTGCTTGACTCCGTTGGGTTAGGCCTCTTGCCGCGAAGTATCGACTGGTGGCGACGATCTGATCGCCGGGCCGAACCAATCACCCCGCCGACGCCGTATCCGAGATCCGGTCCACATGCACATCGATCGCACCCGACTCATCGATCTCGAACGCCGGCGTAAATCGATGGCCCCAGCGAATCTCGTCGTAGCGGTACGAGTAACGCGCGTGCACAGTCTGGCTGAACGTATCGTCGTAGCCCTTCAGCATCACCATCAGTTCGGCCTGCAATAGCTCCAGATCCTCGGGCGATTTCCCATATAGAGGACTACGGCTGTCAATCGGGTGCACCACGGTCCACGTCAACGGAAAGAAAAAGATACCCGCCCGTTCGAGTGGAAGCACCTCGTAGTCGCGCTTCAACGTACCGTCCTGGCACCGCACGACGGTCATCAGCATCAACTGCACCTCGAGTTCCATGATCAGATTCGACCGCCGGTTCACCACCCGGAACTGCACGGCCGTCCCGTCCTGATAAGGCGCGATCACGGCGTGACTGCTGAACGCAATCCGCGCCGACGGCTTCGATACACGGCCGAATAGCAGTCCCGTGCCGAGCGCGAATCCCAACACTCCGAACATCGACTCAACCGCTGCCACCGCGTCCGCCGCTATGCCCTTCGGCCACATGCCTCCGTATCCGACCGTTGTCAGCGTCTGTGCGCTGAAGAAGAATGCGTTGAGATAGCGCGCCCACTCAGTTGGCGCTCCGGCTCCCTGCAGTTGATCTACGCCGATCCAGAAATAAACAGTCGCGAAAATCAGATTCATCACCAGGTACCACAGCACCACGATTCCCAGGAAAGCCGGCCAGCTTACGTTAATCAGGTACAAATAGGGATGAACGTCGCGCCACGAGATACCGCGCCGCCGTACGTTGAATGTTCCGTCCCGGTTGATCGCCCGGCGTAGCGCACCCGAGAAATGGTTGGTCAATCCAGGGTCGAAAGCGACGTTCTGCATAGGCTATTTAGGATGGCGCAGTGATAGGGGACGATGCACGGCGTGTGACGGCACTCCCGGTTGGGTGTCACAATTTTAACTGACGCATGTCCGAGAGTCCTGAATCAGCGCGATTGGTCCTGTCGCAAAGGGTAGTCTTGTGGGCCGGGTTCGGCGCCCTGCTGGTGCTCATGGTCGTGATGGCCGTTCGCGCCGATTTCGCTCTTCGCGATATCGAACGCAGCAGCGCGCAAATCCGCCAGGAGTTTCTCGCCCGCGGCGATTTGCTCGACCAGGTACGGTCGAATCTGTACAAGTCGAGCATCGATGTTCGCGACTATCTCCTCGAATACGACGAGATCCGCGCCGAGGATCGCGGCCAGGAACTACAGGCGTCGCGCAAGGAGATGCTGCGCGCACTCGATGAATACCAACGCCGCTTGCTGCCCGAAGCCGCTGGTCCCTTCGCCGCGCTCCGCAAGGGCGTAGATGATTACTGGGCAGTGCTGGAACCCGTCATCGGCTGGAATCTATCGATGCGCCTTGGCGCGGGCGATGCGTTCCTGAGACAGCAGGTGTTCCCAAAGCATGAGCAATTGCTGGCTCTGTCCGATCGAATCGCGGAAGTGAACGCGCGGCAATTGGAGGCGGGCGAGAAACGGGTAACCGGCATCTTCGCCGACTTCCGCCGCCAGATCACCGCGACCGCGTTTCTAGCCGTATTGGTGGGGCTCGGCGTGGCCGTGATCAGCATCCGGCGCACCAGCCATCTCGAGCGCACATCGGCTGCCCAGTTCAGCGAAGTCGCGCGCGCCCGCACCGAACTCCGGCAGCTTTCGGCCCGGCTGGTCGCAATGCAGGAAGAGGAGCGCCGCCGTCTCTCGCGTGAATTGCACGATGAGGTGGGTCAGGCCATGTCCGCATTGCTGGTGGAACTGAGCAACGCGGAAGCGCGGATTCGCGAGGGCCACGCCGATAATGCCGACCCGCTGGCGGGCGTCCGCAGCCTCGCCGAGTCCAGCGTCGGCGTGATCCGCAACATGTCGCTACTGCTGCGGCCTTCCATGCTCGACGATCTGGGACTGGTGCCGGCACTCCGATGGCAGGCGCGGGAGACGACGCGCCGTACGGGAATCCGCGTGCGTGTCGCCGCCGAGGGCGTGCCCGACGATCTGCCGGATCAACACCGCACCTGCATTTATCGTGTGATTCAGGAAGCGCTGCACAACGTCGCCAAACATGCCCATGCCAAATCGGTCCTGATCAGCGTACAGTACGAAGGGGATCGCATCAGCGTCGCCATACAGGACGACGGCGCCGGCTTCGACCCGCGGCAGGAGAAGGGAATGGGGCTCATCGGAATGGAAGAACGGGTGAAAGCGCTGGATGGGGTGTTTCATGTCGAATCCAGCCCGGGGCAGGGGACCGTGGTTTCGGCGCTGCTGCCGATCGAGGAGTCGACTGCGGCGGCCGCCGTATGAGCCGGATCCGGTTGTTGCTGGCCGACGATCACGCGGTCATCCGGGCAGGGTTGCGGCTGGTGCTCGAGCGCCAGCCTGATTTCGAGGTCGTCGGCGAGGCCTCCGATGGCCGCCAGGCAGTCGAGCAGGCGCAGGCCCTGCGGCCCGACGTCGCGGTGCTCGACCTTGCGATGCCGAATCTAAATGGGATCGAAGCCACGCGGCAGATTACGGCCGGCGTCGAGGGCGTAGCGATCGTCGTTCTCAGCATGCATTCCGACGAAGAGTACGTACTGCGTGCGCTGAAGGCTGGCGCGCGCGCCTACGTGCTGAAGGAATCCGCCGAAGCCGACCTGATCGCCGCCATCCGCGCCGTCCATGTGGGTAAGTCGTTCTTCAGCGCGGCGGTGAGCCGTATGCTTGTAGAGGATTACATCCGCCAGTTACAGGATCGCGACCTGGAAGATAGCTACGAGTTACTAACTCCCCGCGAACGGGAGGTGCTCCAGTTAGTCGCGGAAGGCAGAAGTAACAAGGAGATCGCGCACGCATTGGGGCTCAGCGTC
>JBBQGE010000162.1:0-7339 GCA_038322675.1 Bryobacterales bacterium | reverse complement strand
CTTAAGGTTCGGGCCGAAATCGATGACCGTTCCTATCCCGCCGGCACCAAGGTTTCGAACGCAGCGATGGCCGAGATCAATCTCCTTCGTGATACCTTTCACGGGGACTGGAACTACGAACTACATCCTCGTCGATGAAACAGTTATTTCCTAACGCTGCCTAAGCAATCGAACAAGCGGGTGGCCGAACAGATGGAAGCTGCCCACCGAACATCTCTCGCAAAGGGCGAGGTCGGCATCCGGGAACGCAAGCGTTCGCCAACGCTGAGCGAGTACGCCGAGAAGGACTTCCGACCCTTTATCAAAACGCAGTTCCAAGAAAAGCCGAAGACTGCGGTTTACTACGAACTCGGACTGAGAAACATCCTGAACTTCCCTGCGCTGGCGAATCGTCCTTTGGACGAGATTTCTCAAGACGCGATTACAGCCTTCGTCGCCAAGAAGCGCGAATCCAAATTGGAGGTGTCCAGCATCAACCGGCAACTGGAGGTCTTGCGACGCATGTTTAAGTTGGCGATGGAGTGGGGCAAAACTGAGAAGGCACTTCCCACAGTGCGCATGCTTCCTGGCGAGAAGAGGCGCGAGCGTGTGCTCACGGCGGACGAAGAGAGCCGGTACCTTGAAGCTGCTGGAAAGATCGGAGATCAGACCCTGTGGTCGTATGAACGTGCGCTCGACGGGATTCGTGCAACGCGGCGCGGTGAGCAGCCGGTTAAGCCACGCGATGCCTATCTGCTTCGAGACGTTACAACGGTTCTTCTAGAGTGTGCGTTGCGCCCAGAGGAGGTCTACCGCATGCGGTGGGATGACGTGCGCGATGGTTCGCTGCACGTGGCGCACGGCAAGACCGAGAACGCACGCCGAGTGATCCCGCTCCCGCCCCGCGCCGCAGCGGTTCTGCAGATGCGACGCCTTACGGACCCCGGAGAATGGGTGTTTCCGGCTCCCACTAGGAGCGGTCACATCGAGCAATTCTCAATTAAAGGGCAGCATGCACGCGCCTGTACGCTCGCAGGCATTGAGCACTTCGTCCCGTACACGTGCCGGCACACCTGCCTGACGCGGTGGGCATCGGTGATGGATCCGTATGTCCTGGCGTACGTTGCCGGTCACAGCGACTTCGCAACTACTCGCCGCTACGTTCACCCAAGATCCGAAACCGTTCTAGCGGCCATGCAGAAGGCACGAGAAGTTCGAGGTGGGCACAATTCTGGGCACAGCGCTGAAGAGAGCGGTCCAACGGAACTGCACCAGACAGCCGGAAAAAACTGAAGAGTCAATGGGGTTGGATGGTGCGCCCGGAGGGACTCGAACCCCCGGCCTACTGGTTCGAAGCCAGTCGCTCTATCCGGCTGAGCTACGGGCGCGTGAACCCATTATACGCCAACACCCCTCCGTTCCCGGTAGAATAGTCCCAGTGTCCGACCATCCGCATATCGAGACCGAAATCAAGATCCGCGTCTCGAATCCGGAGTCCGCGAGTGCCCTCCTGGACCGCCACGGCTACCGGCTGCTCCATCCGCGCGTATTCGAAACCAATACGCTCTACGACACGCTCGACTTCGCCCTCCGCCGCCGCGGCGAGATCGTCCGCATCCGCCAGGTTGGCGAGCGGTCCATCCTCACTTTCAAATCTGCCGGCACAGATTCGCGGCACAAGCAGCGCGAGGAACTGGAAACCACGGTTGGCGACGCTTCCATCCTCGGCCAGATCCTCGAACGGCTTGGACTCCACCCTGCCTTCCGGTATGAAAAGTACCGGGCCGAATACCACCGTCCTCCGGCCACCGGCGTCGTCACACTTGACGAAACCCCCGTTGGCGTGTTTCTCGAACTGGAGGGCGATTCAGCCTGGATCGACGACGCCGCCGCGGAAATGGGTTTCCCGGAGACGGACTATATATTGAAGTCATACGGCGCGCTGTACATCGGATACTGCCGCGATAATAATCTTACGCTCGCAAACATGGTATTCGACCAGGAAACAGTCGATACTTCGGATTAAATCACCTTAGTACCGCAAAGGAGTATTGAAGCCTTCACGTGGCGATGTTATCCTCAACTTGATCTGGAAATGAATTTGCCAATTTGGAGAACGAAACCGTGATCACCAGTATCGGCATCATCGCTGTCTCACTCGCGCTGTTCATCTACTGGTTTCGATACAGTTGCGTGCTGATTCTGAGCGCCAAGAGCACCCAGGATTTTGCGGCCTCGGTGGCCCATGCCAATCACCTCAGCTTTCTCGATGTCCGGTCGGCGCTCGCCTCGCCCGATGCGGATCTGGATCGTCTTCATCAGATGCTCCAGCGCGACTATCGCGTAGTGAGTTACTTGGCGAAAAATTCCGCCGGTGCCGGTGCTTCTATCGAATCGATCATGCTGGCCGTCGATTATCAGGCCGTTCGGATCTGGTTCAGCATCACGCGCTCTCTGTTCCCCGCGCAGGCCAGAGCGGCCGTCGCTGAGATGGCCGAGGTCGTGGGATTCATCGCTGATTCGATGGGCGAGCGGAACGCTCTACCCGCCGAATTCTAATCGAGGAACGCTGCGCTCCAGCCGGTGACCGATTTTGTAAATTTATATTTACTGAATCCTCAACAGTTTCGCGGGATCAACCCTCCTGCTTCGCACGCCCTGACCGAGAGAATCGGAGCAGAAGGAGAGATCTCATGCATACGTCCGATCCGAATCCGGTTCAGTCTTTCGAAAAGATCAGCCGCATCTATTCCGAGCGTCGCGAGAAGGAAATCGCGATCCGCATCAGCTGGGATGTAGTCGTCGACAAAGGCTGTAAACTCGTCAGCATCAAGGCCGTTGAAGATCTCGATGTCTGATGAGCGCATGCTAACTCATGCAGCACTAGTACCGAAGTTATCGCTTGGCCACAGTGATTGTACTAGGGCCATAGTACGACGTGTCACGCTCTGCCCCTATTGACCTTACGACCAATCGGCTATAGAGTCGCCTATGAGGCCAAAGTGGTCGAACAAAGAAAAGCGCGCCGATTCGAACTTAAGCTACCAGTTGAACTGATCCGAGCCGGCGCATTGCCGATTGGCCGATCTGGTGAAACACAGAATCTCAGTTCCTCTGGAGTTCTGATGACTACCGGTCACCCTGTCAATGTCGGCGATCCAGTTGAGTATCTGATCACTTTGCCCGTCCAAGGCAAGGGCGATCATGCAGTCCGTCTGCGCTGCATGGGGAAGATCGTCCGCAACGAGTCGGCTTCGGCCGCCGCAACGCTCGAGCGGTATGAGTTCGTCCGCGGCTGAGAAACCCACGGTTCGATAAGATAGGAGTTCATGCGACCCGTGCTCCATCCGGGTCAGGAGGTCCAAATTATGAATCGACGTGTGTTTCTTAGTGGTTCCCTCGGCGCCGCCGCCTTCGTGGCCAAAGCCGCGGCAGCCGATCGCCTCCCCATTCGCAAGGCCGTTCTGTACGGCATGCTGCCAAGTTCGATGAGCGTCCCCGACCGTTTCCGGTTGGCTCGCGAAGCCGGTTTCGAAGCCATCGAATGCGGGACTACGCCCGACGCCGCACAGGCCGAAGAACTGCTGGCGGCCTCGCGGAAATCGAACCTTCCCATCCATTCGGTCATGAACTCGGACCATTGGAAGTTCCCGCTCTCGTCTCCCGATCCCGCCGTAGTTGCCAAGTGCGTCGCGGGTATGGAAACCAGCCTTCACAATGCAAAACTTTGGGGCGCCGAGACTGTGCTGCTTGTCCCAGCGGTCGTCACGCCAGAAGTCAGCTACCGCGATGCATGGGAGCGTTCGCAGCAACACATCCGCAAACTCCTCCCCCTGGCCAAGGAACTGAAAGTGATCATCGCGGTCGAGGAGGTCTGGAACAAATTCCTGCTGAGCCCCATCGAATTCGCGCGCTACGTCGACGACTTCAAGAGTCCGTGGCTGAAGGCATACTTCGACGTCGGCAACGTCGTGCTCTACGGGTACCCGCAAGACTGGATTCGCACTCTCGGCCCGCGCATCGCCAAAGTGCACCTGAAGGACTTCCGATTCCGGCGCGGTGCCGGCGGCAACATGGTGGCTGAGTGGGTGAATCTGAAGGAGGGTGACATCGACTGGAAGCAGGTACACCAGGCCCTCGCCGATATCGGGTACAAGGGCACCGCGACAGTTGAACTGCATGGCGGCGATGCGGCGTATCTGACCGACCTGAGCCACCGGGTGGATTCCATCCTGACTGGCGCCTGACGAGGCACCATGAAACGATTTCTACTCGGCCTGCTCTGCGGGTTGGTGCTGGCGGGTCTGTGCGGCGTCATCTTCGTGTTTTCGCTTATCCGGCTGTCGGATCGCCGCCCTACTGTTGCCGCGAACACCGTCCTGGTGCTGCGACTCGAGGGCGACATCCCCGAGAAGGCTCCTGTCGAGATCCCGATTCCGCTGTTTGAGGACCAATCCAACCTGACGGTTCGCGACGTCTGGTCCACCCTGAAACGCGCCGCCGCGGACCCTCGAGTGAAAGCCGTAGTGATCGCCCCTCGGCGGGTCAACGTCGGCTGGGGCAAACTTCAGGAGATCCACCAGTCGCTGGAGGGTTTTCGGAAGTCCGGTAAGCCGCTGTACGCGTTCCTCCGCTTTCCGGGGACCAAAGATTACTATCTCGCCACCGCGGCTGAAAGGATTTACGCCGCTCCCGAAGATCTTATCGATGTGAAAGGGCTTCGCGCGGAGACGCTCTATCTCCGCAATACGCTGAGCAAACTGGGCATCGAGATGGACGTCGTCCACGCGGGGAAGTACAAAGACGCGTACGACATGTTCACCCGGACCTCGATGAGTCCGGAGACGCGAGAGGTGCTGAACCAGTTGCTCGACCAGTTCTACTCGAATCTGGTGGACACGATCGCGGCCGGACGAAAGAAGGAGCCGGCCGCGGTCCGTGACCTTCTGGATCACGGCCCGTTTGTTTCGCGAGAGGCGTTGCGAACAGGTCTTGTCGATGTGCTCAGCTACGAGGACCGCGTGATGTCGGACCTGCGCGCGAAGCTGAACCAGTCGTCACTGACGAAGATGGATACGCGGGAGTACATCCGCGCTCAGGATCCGGATACCTCCGCGACCCGCTTCGCACTGGTTGTCGCCGAGGGGGCAATTTCGCAGGGGAACGCCGACCCCGCGTTCGGCGGTACCGGGATCACCACCGGTAGTTTCACCAAGCTGATCCGGCGTGTCAAGTCGGATAAGCTGATCCGCGGCGTGATCGTCCGCATCGACTCGCCCGGAGGCGATGCCATCGCCTCCGACGATCTTCTGCACGAACTGCAGGATCTGAGCAGTACGAAGCCAACCGTGATCTCCATGTCCGATGTGGCGGCAAGCGGCGGCTACTTCATGGCGGTCACTGGCGATCCGATTCTGGCATATCCCAATACGATCACCGGTTCTATCGGCGTGATCACCGCGAAACCGAACCTCCACGGCCTGTACGACAAACTCGGCATCTCGAAGGATGTTCTGACGCGGGGCAAATTCGCGGCCCTTGACTCGGACTATTCCGGGTTGGACCCCGCGGAACGCGCCAAGATGACGGAATTGGTAGATGCGACGTACAAGGGATTCGTATCCCGCGTTGCCGCAGGACGCCACCGGCCGTACGCCGAGATCGCCTCGATTGCCGAAGGCCGGGTGTGGCTTGGAACCCAGGCGAAAGAGCGTGGGCTGGTCGACCAACTCGGCGGACTCGACCGGGCGGTCGAGATGTTGCGAAACAAAGCCAAAATCTCGGATCGCGAAAAGATTGCCCTGGTCCCCTATCCACCTCGCCGCAGCCTGTGGGAAGTGCTGATGAGCCGGTCCGATCAACCGCCGATGGCCGAGGCGCGTGTAAATGCCCTCATCGACCGCATCCCCGGTGCGCGCTGGATCCGCCCCGCACTCGACGGCGGTCTGCTGGCGCTGATGCCGTTTTCGATCGAAGTGAAATAATCAGAACGCTTGGCTGGAGTGAATTCCGCCGGCGTGCAGGACGTTGGCCATCTTCTCCAGAGCCGATTTGTGAATCTGCGAAACGCGGCTCTCATTGATGCCGAGCATGCCGCCGATTTCCTTCATCGTTAATTCGTTCGAGTAATAGAGGAACACGACTTTCTGATACCGATCCGGCAGCGTCTTCATCGCGGTGCCGAGCACGCCGCGCAATTGCTCGCGAGCGCACATCGAATCCGGCTGGGTGTCTTCCTTGCCAGGAAACTCCGGAGCCGGCAGATCCTCCTGTTCGGATCCCCGCGTCGAGGCCGAAATGAGGCCGACGTTCCGCAGGTCGAGCATCATCTGCCGCCACCTCTCGACATCGACACCGATTGCTTCCGCCATCTCCGCGTCCGTCGGAGCCCGCTGCAGTTTCTCCGTCAGTTCCCGAGTGAGCGCTTCCACCTGCTTGTGCCGGCGGCGTAGGTCCCGCGAGGCCCAGTCGGACTGCCGCAGGCTGTCCAGGATCGCGCCCTTGATCCGATGCTTCGCGTAGCTGGAAAAGGCTACCTGCTTCTTCGGATCGTACTTCTCGGCGGCATCGAACAACCCGAGAATCCCGGCGTGCACCATGTCATCGACCTCCACATGCACCGGCAGGTTCTCGTGTACGCGGATCGCGATGGCCCGCACCAGCGAAAGATGGTCCAGCACTACCCGGTCACGCTTTGCCATTCGGCTCGTCTGCTTCTCTGCGGTATTCTTTGCCATCGTGGTCATGTCCCTTCTCCCTTCAGCGCCACCTTAGAGTGCAACCCGGCGGCCAAGCTCGAGCGACACGATTAGCCGTAACAAAAACAACGACTTACCCGCCAGGCGGGCCGTATCTGGTCCTTTCGGCAATCCCGGTAAACGCCTGAGTTCCGTTGTGAAACGTCCTCAGACTCCTCCGCAGTCCCGATTTGGAACGTGATTCCCAATCCGGTACCGCTTCAACCGGCACGCCGACGCTCGTACTGAAGGTCTATTCGAAGATTAATCCGATGTGATGGAGATGGAAATCGAGTGAAGTTCTTAGCTAACCAGTTCGTAGTGAGGGGTTTGCGTAGGATCTAAGTTTAAAGTGATAGGTCGCTAGGCCTGGAGGAAAAGTCCCATACTAGAAGTCCTGGGCAAGTAGTTATAGGCGGGGGCGGTGAGGGTAGTAGCCTGGTATGGTGACAAAATGGGCCGCGAGTACTAACCCGCTTATCTTGTAACGGGTCACGATCTTTCCTCTTGAGATTTTCAGTTTATTTTCCGGCAAGTTGGTCAAGCTAATGGTGGGCCGGTGCGGCGTCGGAGGCAAGAATAAGGAGCGCCTACGGCGGACCTCGCGTTTGATGCCCAAGGCC
>JBBQGE010000161.1:0-7380 GCA_038322675.1 Bryobacterales bacterium | reverse complement strand
CCGGGCGGGCATCAAAGTCTCCGATCAAGACCTTGCACAAGTCCGACTCCGTCGCGACAAATTCCACGGCGACTGGAACTACGAGATCCAACCGCGAAATTCTTCTCCCTGATTTATTTATTTCTAGACAGATCCTAAGTGGCGATCTGTCGGACACCAGTTACTCCTCGGCGCGGGTCGGGCTGATCGAGTTTCGCAAGTATATCGACGCACTTCAGTGGCAGTTCATCCATATGTTTTGCCGCCCAGTATTCCAGCGTTGGATTGAACTGGAGCTTCTACGCGGTACGCTTCCGGTACTGGACACCGGCACCACGCAGTACGTCAAGAACATTTCCTGGGCACCACCCGCGATGCAGATGACCGATCCCCAGCGTGAGGTGGACGCTATGGTGCGGGCTATCCGCGCCGGATTGATGTCGAGGGAGATGGCGGTCGCATCGCTCGGCTACGACTTGGCCGAGGTGGATGCGCAGATCGCCGCCGGAAACGCGGCGGCCGACGCGGCGGGGATCGTACTAGACTCCGACCCGCGACGGGTCACCCAGCAGGGTAATCCGGCGATCATCTTAGGAAATTCCTAAGATGTCGACTGCGGATTTTCCGCAGTGAGGTGACTTGAGAATTCCCAAGTCGATACATCTTCAACCACGGACCCCCGCCCGACCCAGAGCGGGGTTTCGCATTTTCAGGAGGCATATGGACGAACTCAACATTCGCAACGCGGCATTGGAACCGGCCACCTTCAACGCCGAGGACAGGACGGTCTCCGTGGTGTTCGCCTCGAGCGCGCCCGTCCGCAGGTTGGACTTGGACGGCGCTTACGAGGAGCGGCTCGAAATGAATCAGGCGGCCGTCGATCTTTCCGAATTGATCGGCGGTCCCGTCCTCAATTCCCACATCCGCTCCGACGTGAACGCTGTGTTGGGGGTGGTCGAGTCCGCTCAGGTTGATGGCGAACGTGGCACCGCCACGATCCGCTTCAGCGAGCGCGCCACAGCGGTGATGAACGACGTGCGCCAGGGCATTCTGCGCAACTTGTCCGTGGGCTACGTGATCAACCAGCGGCGCATGGAGAAGGACGCCACCACCGGTATTCGCACCGTGACGGCGACCCGCTGGACCCCGAAAGAAATCAGCTTCGTCGCTATCCCCGCGGATTCGGCGGCGAAGGTGAGAGGAGAAATGATGGAACAGACCAACGAAAACGAAATCCGGGTGATCGCCCAGATCGCCGGCCTCCAACCCGACGACATGATTGCCCGCAACCTCAACCTGGACCAGGCCCGCGCCGAAGCGTTCGACGCCATGAAGCGTCGCGCCGGTCCTCCGATCCGCACAGCCCAGCCGGTGGCGCTGGCAGCCGGCTACGACGACCCTGTCTTCCTGCGCACCGCCATGGCCGACGCGATCTACACCCGCATGAATCCGGCCCACCAGCCCGGCGATGCAGCCCGGCCCTTCATCGGGCGCAGCATGGTGCGCCTGGCTGAAGAGGTGCTGCGGCTCCGGGGTATCGAGATCATCGGCCTCTCCGATGGCGGCATCGTGGACCGCGCGCTCCACAGCACCAGCGATTTCCCGTTGCTGCTGGGCGACGTGGCGAACAAAGTGCTGCGCGAGCAGATGGCCGCCGCGCCCGTCGCCATCAAGCAGATCTGCCGCCAGACGACTATCCCCGATTTCCGCAACCGCTATTCGCTCCAGCTTGGCCAGGCGCCCACGCTGGTGAAGGTGAACGAGAACGGCGAGTTCAAGAGCGGCACCATCGCCGAAGGCCGCGAGTCGTACAAGCTGGACACCTACGGCCGCATCTTCGCCATCAATCGCCAATCCATCGTGAACGACAACCTGGCCGCCTTCTCCGATATCGGCAGGCTGTTCGCTTCTGCCTCCGCTCAGTTCGAGGCGCAGTTCCTGGTGGACCTGCTCACCGCGAACAACGGCATCGGTCCGGCGATGTCGGACAACAAGAAGTTGTTCGACGCCGCGCACGTAAACCTGGCCGCGAGTGGCGGCGCCATCTCCGACACCACTCTGGCTGCCGCGCGCCTGGCGCTCCGATCGCAGAAGGGCCTCGACGGCAAAACGCCTCTCGATATCGCCAGCAAGTTTCTGGTGGTGCCGGCGGCGCTGGAAAGCACGGCCGAGAAGTATCTGGCCAGCATCTACCCGGCGCAGGCCGCGAACGTAAATCCGTTCGCCGGCAAACTGATCCTCATCGTCGATCCGCGTCTCGACCCGAAGTCGGCCACCCGCTGGTACGTCGCCGCCGATCCCGTGCTGTTCCCCAGCGTGGAGTACGCCTACTTGGCCGGCAATGAAGGCGTCCAGGTGGAGAGCCGCGCGGGCTTCGAGGTCGACGGCCTCCAGATCCGGGCGCGGCTGGACTTCGGCGCAGGCGCCCTCGACTATCGCGGCGTCTACTGCAATCCGGGAGCGTAAGCATGGCGCTCACTGTGGATCAGTTGCAGGGCATGCGCGACGCCATCGTCACCGCCATCGCGGGCGGCACGTTGCGCGTCGATTTTGAGGGCCGCGGCGTCACCTACCGCAGCGTGTTGGAGATGCAGGCGGCCCTCACCACCATCAACAGGGAAATCGAACAGGCGGGAGGCGGCACCACGTCGCCCCGCCAGATTGTCATCACACCGAAAGGAATCTGAACATGAAGAATTACGTGCAGGAAGGGAACACCATCACAGTGACGGCGCCGGCCATCGTGACCAGCGGGCAGTTGGTGGTGGTCGGCTCCATCACCGGCGTGGCCGCGTTCGACGCTGCCTCCGGCACCGACGTGGAGGTCACGGTGGAAGGCGTCTTCGAGTTGCCCAAGGTCACCACCGACGTGATCGCCCAGGGCGACAAGCTCTACTGGGACTCCGGCCAGTCGAAGCTGACGAAGACCGCCGGCGCGGGCAGCAAACCCATGGTGGGCGTAGCGACGGTGGCGGCCGGTAACGGGGTCACCACCGTGAACTGTCGGCTGATGCCGACAGGCCAGACCGGACCGGCGTAGACGGGCAGCTATCTTTAAGTCTTTTATAGATGGTCGCGGTCGCGATGACGGGGCCGGCGGACGCACACGCCCGCGAGTTCGCTACCACCCGGTAACGTCCGTCGCGCCCGTGTGCGCCAACCGTTGCCTTTGCGGTGGCCAGTGCTATTCGGGCCGGCCTACCGTGCGACCCTCGCAGCCTTTGAGCCAGGGGCACTGTGCATCGATACGTTCGATGGCTTGGCGGGCCGTCTCGTCCTCCGGTTGGCTGCCAGCCGGGATCACCGCCACACGTGACGTCTTATGTGCGCGTAGATTCCGGGCACGGGCGCGACCACCACGGCGACCGATGCTCCGGCACTGGTCGATGGTCCGGTTGAACAGGATACTGCCGCGTTCGAGGTTCATGGCACCTCGATTCATTGATCGGGCGTCGCCGCGAATCAAGCGGAATTTGCACGACTGAGTTGCCACTTCAAACCATTTGGAGTGGCCATTTTCATTTTCAGTACTTCATGAGACAGGACAGCCAATCCGCCGTGGCCGTCGGGCCAAATCCATTCGAGCCGCACTACACTACTCAGGAAGTAGCGGACCTGTGGAAGCTCGATGTGTCCACCGTGCGGCGCCTGTTCTGTGATGAGCCTGGAGTGATCAAGTTTGGCAAGTTGGGTCGGAGGGACGGCAAACGCGACTACATCACGCTCCGCATCCCCGAATCCGTGGTTCGGCGCGTCCACGGCAAGAGGATCGAGCGCGGCGGACAGAGGTAAGGTACAGGGCATGCTGAGACTCTGGAGACGGCACACGCCGAAATGTCCTCATCGCGGAAAAGGCCGCGATTACACCAACTGTCGTTGTCCCATCTGGACCGACGGCGAACTACATGGCGAGCGGTACCGAAGTACGCTCAAGACCCGCGACTGGCAACGGGCGATCAGAAAGATCGCCACGCTCGAGTCGCCGGACGCGCCGCGCTGGAAGCCGGTGAAGGAAGCTATCGATGCTTTCAAGAAGCACTACAGCTACCTGGAATCATCGACGCAACGGAAGTACAAAAACATCCTCGAACACCTCGGCGAGTACACCAAGAAGGCTGGTGTCGAGGCGCTGACCGAATTCACGGTGGACCACATGGATGCTTACCGCGCTGGCCGTGAGCTGTCCAAGACCACCGCCACGAAGGAACTGCAACTCCTCAGGCAGTAAGCCGCCCACCAACGTGAAGCCGAAACCGGTGGAGCCGTACACGACGCAGGAGATCATCAAGATCATCGCCGCCTGCGACCAGTTCGGCCGCACCAGTTATGAGAGGCTGAGGGCTCGGGCGATGGTGTTGCTGATGCGGTACACCGCCCTGGCGATCTCCGACGTGGCAACCTTGGCGCGCGACCGCATACGCGAAGGCGAAATCCTGGTCTTCCGGCAGAAGACCGGCAACCTGGTTCGCCTCCCGCTACCGCCCGATCTGGAGATGGTGCTGGACGCCCTGCCGCCGCCGCGCGGAGTCGAGGGCGAGCCGACGCACTATTTCTGGAATCCCGCTACGATGACCCGCCGGTGCGCGGTGGGAGTTGCGGAGAGGACTTTGGCGGCGGTCTTCAAGAAGTCCGGTGTGGTCCACGCTCATGCCCACCGTTTCCGGCATACGCTGGCGACGGAGATCCTATCGAAGGGCGGATCGGACCAGGATGCGGCTGACGTGCTGGGCAACAGCCCGCACATCATCCGGAAGCATTATGCGAAGTGGAATGTCCAGCGTCAGGACCGTATCAAGAGCCTGATGCAAACGGTGCACTCTGGCACGTTTTTGGCACAGAAAGAAAAAGCCGCCGTAACTGTATGAAACGGCGGCCAGTTATTTGGTGCGGAGAGGGGGACTTGAACCCCCACGAGATTACTCCCGCTAGCACCTCAAGCGAAAGGCAGCATTATCAATGGTTTGCGGGGCGTCCCAAACCGTTGATTCGGCGGAGAGTCATTTGCTTGGCTTTGCACGGCTTGACGGGGTGACCGTTACGATGAAAGACACCTCGACGATCGAGATATCCAGCAACTCACCGCCTCAACCAGTGGCAGGTGTACTCGGACTCCCAAGAGCGGTTTTCTTCTATCGGGTTCCACCCCAACGATACCACGCTGTCGTTGAACTCCACTTCGAAGAATTGTCCAACGCAAGATGCTACTGAAACCGACTTTCATTCCAATGCAAGATGATACTGAAAGTTGGGATTCAGGGGTAGGCTGTCCGCGGCTGGGTGCACGTACACATGCAGAACGCCGAGACTCTCAATCCGGAACAGGTTTCCGAGTTGTTGAGATTGGGGCAGACGCTCTCGTTTGCCGGCCAAAGCCGGGCCGAAAAGTACGCCTGGGCGCAACGATTGTTGGTGGCGTGGGAGTACGCTTGCCAAGGCAAGAAGGAACGTGGAATCAGCCGCGCCTACCCGAGTCAGGTGACGGGACTGTGCGTGCCCCAAACGGCGCGGCTGATTCACCAGTACGGGGAGACGGGGAGGGTGGGATTGAAGCCGCCGTTGCGGCACGAGTTCAGCCGCACCTACACCGATGCCGACATCGCGTTGCTGTCCGGTCGGCCTCCAGGATCCCGTCGATCTATGGAATGACCGGAGCCATCTTTACCTCCCCTGCGGAAACTCGCTCTCGATTTCCGCGACGTCCTCAAAGCAGATGATTCCACTCAGATCCGCCAACGGGTAGAGAACGCCAAGCGGGCGGAATTCGGCCAAGTCGTCCGGTTCGCCTACGGGCTGCAAAAAGACATCTCTGCGGTGGCTGCCGCCGTGGACACCCCATGGAGCAATGGACAGGTGGAGGGCCAGATAAATCGCCTCAAGGCGATCAAGCGTCAGATGTATGGGCGCGCCGGTTTCCAACTGCTTCGCGCTCGGGTCTTGCCCTATTCGCCCGCGGTTGCCGCCTATGCTGGCCCGGCCCCATGAGTTGCACCAAAACTGCGAAAGAGCCAATTTCTCGTGAGCGCCGAAGCCGACAGCGATGTTACGCTCGATCATATGGAACGGAATCACATCCGGCGAGTTCTCCGGGAGACCGGCGGCGTGATTAGCGCCGCAGTTGACCGACTCGGGATACCACGGACGACCTTGCACTCCCTGATGAAGAAGCTGGGGATTTCACGCACTGACCTTTGAGCCATGCGACAGCGTGTCATACCGGCCCTAGGCGTTTACACCGGAATAGAAATCCGAAGCGGAGCGATTCTCGATGGAGGCTAAGATTCCAAAAGATTTTCCCGTCGTTCGCGTGGGCGGTTCGGCTGGGGGACTCGACGCCTATACCCGGTTACTGCGGAAGCTGCCGGCAGATATGGGTGTTGCGATCGTCATCGTCAATCACCTGAGAACCGTAGCCACACTGCTCCACGAGATTCTCCCGCGCTACACTGACATGCCGGTTGAACTGATCACCGACCGATTGCTCATCCAACCCAACCGCGTCTTCATCATCCCGGCACAGCGTGATTTGCACGTTCTTGATGGAGAGTTCCGTCTAAAGCCGATATCAAAGCCCAGAGGATGGCCCGACGTGATCACGGTTTTTCTCCGTTCCCTCACGGAACTGGGACGGTAAACTCATCGCGGTCATTGTCTCTGGCTATGATGGCGATGGGGCAGCGGCACTGTGCGTCATAAAAGAAGTGGCGGAATTACCATCGCGCAGAGGCTTGATACAGCTGGAGAGCCTGAAATGCCTGAGAGCGCAATCGAAAGCGGGTGTATCGATTTTGTCCTTTCACCGGAGGATATCGCGCATGGAATTGCGCGAATCGCGCACGCGCTATAGCGGCGGAGGGAAGGGACAGCAAGGCGGAGTACTGGCCGGCAACCGGCCCGGCGCGGGCGAGATCTAACGCTATCCGTCGGGCGGTGCGCCCCGGGATCACTCGATGCTAATTGGCATCAGAGTCGCGTCGTGGATCGCAGTCATTGCCCACAATGGGCAATGCGTTCCAACACAAGCAGCGTGAGAGGACATGGGAGCCGATATCGTCCCAGCCGCTGCTATCGTCAAACAGAAAGTTGAACCTGCCCTGAGCTCGGATTCTACCCAGATCGCGCCCACTAGTCCCTCAACGATCTTTTTGCAGACCGCCAGGCCGAGACCGGTACCGGGAACATCCCGATTGGCTAAACGCACAAAGGACTTAAATACATGGCTCGTCAGGGGAATCTGTGGGTGAGTAGCGGGGTTCAGCGCTCTTCAGCGCTCAGGTTGAGTGAGGAAGCGGTAGAAGTTCCGGCAGGTGGAGTCGAAGGATCGTTGCTCATCTTCCCAGCCGTTATGGATCAGCGGGCCGCCGTCGTCGTGGATGACGTTACGGACCAACTGCTCTGCGGCGA
>JBBQGE010000160.1:0-7408 GCA_038322675.1 Bryobacterales bacterium | reverse complement strand
ATGGCCGAGGGCGCGGCGATGATGACGAACACGACGGTTACCCGGCGGGTGGTCGGATCGGCCTGGCCCGAATATTACAGCAAGCCGGTCGCAGAGGCGCAGCAAAAGAATATCGAAATGGTGGGCATGCCCGAGTGGAGCGAAGCCGACCAGACGCTGGCCAAGGGACTCCAGAAGGAGATCGGGGCGAAGGTGACGGGCCTTTCCGAAAAAGTGAAGCCGCTGGGAGTTCCGGGAGAAGTGCGCGGAGGCGGGTCGGACGACGTGGGCGATATCAGTTGGAACGTGCCGATGGTGTATCTCTACTATCCCGCAAACATCCCCGAGTTACCTGGGCATAGTTGGGCAAACGGAGTCGCGATGGCGACACCCATCGCACACAAGGGCTCGACGGCCGGTGCGAAGGTGCAGGCTGCTACCGCGCTGGATCTGCTGCTGGACCCTTCGATTGTGAGTAATGCGTGGAAGTATTTCCGCGAGGTGCAAACCAAGGAGATTCAGTACCAGCCGCTGATTGCGCCGGAAGACAAGCCGGCCATCGAGTTGAATCAGGAGCGGATGGCGAAATTCGTCCCGGAGTTACAGAAGTATTACTACGATCCATCGAAATACCCGAGCTATCTGGAGCAGTTAGGAATTAAGTATCCGACAGTGCGAGAACCTTAAAAGGGTCGCGCTGGCGTTATCGGCTGGGAATGGCGGAGGTGATCCAGCCGGCGATCTTTTCCAGAGCTAACGGGGAAATGGTCTCTTCGATTTTCCCGTACTCGCTGACGGCGCCGGTTTTGGCGGTCTGGAACAGATGATTCAAGCTCGGCATTTCAACCACCTCAAAGCGCTTGTTACCACCCTCTTGCAGCGCCTTCCGGATTGCCGGCAGATTCACGTTGGGCAGAACCTGCACATCCTTTTGACCGATCATCGCCAGAACCGGGCACGATACTTTGCGCAAGGCCGGCGCGGGGTCGTACGAGAGAAACTCACGGTGCCATGGCGTCGTAAACTGTGGCACAACCGCGTCTGTCTTCGCCCCAAGAATGGGCCTCAGCTCTTCCTTGAGTGCAGCATCATCGTATCCCTGCATGATCAGGTCCTCGACGCGCCGCTGCGTCTTGCCCTCTTCGATTGCGGCGCCATGGGACACCCCCTCCGCTTCGGCGGCAGCGATGACCTGTTCGACAATCACGCGGTCCCCCCGAACACCGGGCCCGGCCATCAACACGATGAATGCTACATCCCTGTGACGTGCAGCCACCATTGGTGCAATGATGCCACCTCCGCTGTGGCCGATTAGGCCTATCCGATTCGGAGCGATTTCGCTCCGGGTCTTCAGGTATGCAATGGCCGCCTCCGTATCGTTCACGAAATCGGCGTCAGTCGACGTAACGAAGACCCCGCCCGATTTGCCGCTGCCGCGATCGTCGGAACGCAGCACCGCGAAGCCTTTGCGGGTCAGGTAATCCGCGAGCACCAGGAATGGCTTGTGGCCAAGCAGGCTCTCGTCGCGATCCTGCTGGCCCGAACCGGTGATCAATACGATTGCGGCGAAAGGGCCGCGGCCGTTTGGCATAGTCAGGGTGGCCCCTATCTTGATGCCGGCGGCGCGACTCTCATAGGTAAGGTCCTGTTCGCGGTAGGGATAGGGTTTCACCGGGTTCTGGGGGCGCCGGGGCGCGGCTAGATCCGCTGCGGTGGCTCGTTCGAAATTCAAGGGTAGCGGCGCGCCTTGTGTAAACGTGCCCTCGATGGCCGTCCGCTCTCTGTTTACTGTGCCCTCATAAGAGCCGTGGACGGCCATCGAAGTGAAGGTCAGCTTGTTTTCCTTCAGTTCGATGGAACTGATGGGGATACCCTTGGCATTCTGATCGAGGCTGTCCATGTCGGCCTTCAGGGTGCCATCCGTTCCCCTGGTGACGTGCACGAGAACACGCAAACTCGCGCTTCCGGGGTGGAGAGTACCGATCCAGTCGCCAACGATATCCTGAGCCACAACCGGGAGGGTCGTTACCAACGCGAACAGAATAACTGCCTTCACGATAATCGGGTCTCCTAACCTTATTATCGCGAGATGAACAACAGAATCAAAGTCATCAAACTTGCCACCCGAATCTACCCACGTGTTCTTCCGACAAACCAAAGAAAAGGGCGTCCCCTCCAGACGCCCTGAGTTTGCCTCCCGCTAACGAGAGGCTGCTGTTCGAGCTATTCCACCGGCTCGATACGAACTGTTGTGACGCCCTGCTTCACAAACCCGAGTTCACGGGCGGCTCGTCTGGTGACGCTAACCACTCTTCCCTTCACAAATGGACCACGATCGTTCACGGTGACGACGACGCTCTTGTCGTTCGCCACGTTGGTCACTTTGAGCTTGGTGCCCATTGGATATTTCCGGTGCGCGGCAGTCATGGCGTCGCTATCGAACTTCTCGCCGGAGGCCGTGGTTTGACCGTTGTGGCTGCGGGCATAATATGAGCATTTACCTGTGGTCTCGCCCGGCGCTGCACCGTATTTCCCTGGTTGCGCGAGAGCGGCTCCGGCGCAGAGAGTCGTGACGAGGAACAGATTTTTCATAGTCATTCTGGTGGCTCCTTGGGTTCAATTGTTATTTCGAAAAGGTAATGCCGAGGCCCGTCGTGTACAGAAAGTCGTTTGACTTCCGGCCTGGTGCCGGCAGGCTGAGATATCGATCGCTGACCGAGACATTCCAGGCGATCCATTTCGCAATCCTGGTTGTTGCGCCGGCGTCGAAGTTCACACGGTAGGTACCGGTATTCGTCAGGTCGTTGAACATTCGAAAACTCTGAACCAGTGAGGTAGCGCCGGTGAGCTTGAACGCGTAGTCGTCGCCCCAATACAACTCCGCCGATTGCCGGACCAGAGGCGTACTGAAACTGGAGCGGTTGAAGTCCGCGCCGGCAACGGCATCCAGTCGCATTCGCTCGGTTTTCAGGGCGTGAAATCCGAGGCCGCCGCCGATCACAAAGCGGAGGTCCAGATCCTGGAAGCGATCATATTCGTAGTCGTTAAATGCGTTCACAAAAAGTCTCGGACTGACGTTATGGTCGTAGCCGATTCCCCCGCGGACAGCTTGAGCCGTGCCGGCGCTCGCTCCATTCACTGTCGCTGTTGCTTTGATCGTGTTGAAGTAGAGGGTGGTTTTGTCGGTGTTGGTGACGCGAGCGGCATTCACTCCCGTCGTGAAAGTCAGCGTTTTGGAATTACCGCTGGTTCCGGCGAATCCAACTGAGGCGGTTCCGGCCCAAAGCTGGCCCCACCCGGGACGCAGCAGGCGTTGATACGCCTCCTCCTCCGCCGCGTCCCGAATGGTCTCGATCTGGGCAGGGATGACAGTGAGTTTCTTTCCTGCCGCAGTGACCTCAGTCTCGCCATTCGTCGTGGCCAGCGTGCCTTGTACCGTATTTCCGTCCTTTATTACAATGCTCACCGGCTTGTCGATGGTCACCGACTGCACTTGCTCCCAGGCAGCCGTTATCACTCCAAACTGTTCCGTCTTGATCGTGAGTTCTTTCCCGGTCTTCTTGATAACTGATCCTGTGACACGGTCGCCATTCTTCATCACCACTTGGTCGCCCAGTGCGACTCCGGTTAAAAGGGCGGTCAGGCAAAGGGCCACGAAGGTGTTAGTGTGTCTCATGAGTTATCCACCCTGCGCACCGGCCGCCAAAGTGACGAGGTGCAGTTCGGGCAGCGGGTGGCCTTGATCGGAATCGGGGTTGAGCAGTAGGTGCAGTCCTTGGTGGTTACGACGGCGACCGGAGCTTCGACGGGTTTTTCGAGCCGTTTTGCCGTCCGAACGACCATGAAAATCACGAACGCGATGATTACGAAATTGATTACGGTATTGAGGAATTGACCGTATGCAATTACAGGTGCCCCGGCGGTCTTCGCGGCGGCTATCGTCGCATAGGTTTTGCCATTGAGGCTGAGAAATAGATCCTTGAAGTCCATGCCTCCGAGCAGCATCCCGATAGGTGGCATGATAATGTCATTCACTAAGGAACTGACGATGGCACCGAAGGCAGCGCCAATGATGACGGCTACCGCCAGATCGAGCACGTTCCCCTTCATTACGAATCCCTTGAAATCGTCCAACATGTCGTGAGTCTGTCTCCTGTTGTGGTGAGTTGCGCCAAGGCTCAGCTAACTGCTACCTGGCGATGATGCGAAGTTTGACAAGACGGTTCTGAGCCGGTCCACCTTGCGTTGAGTTAGCGGCCGTGGAACGGGGATCCCCGATGCTCTCGGATGTCAGGCGCGAAGGTAAGACACCCCAATCGGTGAGTTCATGAATGATCGCGCGCGCCCGGTTCGGCGACAGAGCCACAGCTCTCTCCGCCAAACCGGAGTTATCTGCCTCGATCTTCACGGTAAGATTCGGATAGGCATTCAGGATTGCTGCCACGTCCTGCAGTTGGTCCTCGGAAACTGATTCCGGGGTGGCTTTGCCGGGATGGAACTCAACCCGGTCGAGATCGATAACAATCGTTTTGCCCGCCCTACTCTCGATGAATGACAGAAGACGGCTCTCGGGCCCATCGCGGGGAATGTCTATCGTCAGGCCGTTCGGCAGCCTCCGGGAAATGGTAGCGGCCGAATCGAGGGACCCCGGCGAGGCCGGCGACGCACCTTTGACAGACTGCATGGCCCAGCCCGACAGCCATAGAAATCCAAGGAAACACACGACAACGGCGGCCATGGCCCAGCGTGTCCGCATTGACTCGACAGGCGCCGATTGAAAGCCGTTACCAGTTGAGGAAAGCAGACTGGCCAGCGCTCCAGCGTTCATCTTCCCGGCTTGCAGGCGCTGTCCGATGGCCTGCAGTACCAACGGCGCTGTTGCGCGGACGACTGGCCCAACCGAGGCACGTTCCAAACCGGATGCTTTCGCAATCGTGGCCTCCAGGGTCGAATGATCGGACCCGAAGATGGCGCGGAGCAGATTCTCGCCTGCGAGTTTTCGGGCCAATCCTGAGCCGCGTGGCGTATCTCCGTCTCCGGCATTCGACTCGGCCGAACAGGCCGTCAGGTTGATGATCTCTTTCATCAGTGCCGCATCGTGAGAGCGAGCCGACAGAGCCCTCAGGATGGCTTCAACTGCGGTCTTCATGCCGAGTGTGACCGCAGTGGGAGGCTCCCCGAGGCGTCCTGCAAGATGTCCCGCGGTCTCGGGCAGCATCGCGAAGATCGAATCTGTCAGTGGAATCGCCATAGTCTGCGTAGGTTGCCTTCATCCCTCCTGACACGCTCGTATCGCTGGAAGTCACATCGGCGGACAACAATTTTCAGCGCGCGCTGGAGGCAGTACTCATGTGACCTTTCCCCGCTGCGAATGGTCTTAGGTTGTGAGATGATCGAGGTTCCGTCAACCGGCGTATGTCCACGGAAATCAATCAGGGTTTCCAAGACCCGGATGAAGAACTGCTCCGCGCGGCACTCGCGGCTCCCGAGGGTGATCTGCGGGCTTTCGAGCAACTGGTTCTTCAGCACCGGGGGCGAATTCTGGCGGACTGCCGGTGTCTCACGCGGGACGACAACAACTCGGAAGACCTCGCGCAAGAAGTGTTCGTCAAGGCATTTTTCGCGCTCCGGGGTTTCGAGAAGCGGTCGTCATTTCGCAGTTGGCTTCAGCGAATCAAAGTGAACCACTGTCTCAATCACCTGAAGCGGCGGGAAGGAAAATCCTTCATGACCATCCAACCGGAGACGGCGGATGATCTGGAGCAACTCCACGTGGCGCCGGAAGCCGCGAGAGATCTCGAGGTGATGGACGAACGGACGCGCATTGCGTTGATCCTCGACTCCATGCCGGCCACCCTCCGTGTGCCGCTGGTGATGAGTGATATGGACGAGCTCTCCTATGACGAGATCGCGACCGCACTCGGCATCGGCCTTTCAGCGGTGAAAATGCGAATCAAACGCGGCCGTGAATTCTTCAGAGAACGGTACAGGCGTGACGACATGCCGAAAAACGTGGAGGCCGGGCGATGAGTTCCGGAGATCAGGGTTCTGAACACATGGACGGCTCTGTGAATGGGGCCGGAGAGCCGATCCGGGAATTACGCGAACTGGCACGGGAGACTTCGCCCGAGTTTCTGTCACGCGTCCGCCGGAAAATCCACCGTCGTTCGTCCATCTCGAACGTTGCATCCTTCTCGTGGGAGTTACCAAAGATGATTCTGCTGGAGATGATGGAACTCGCCGGCCACGTCTTCATGGCGACTGCGAGCAATAAGGAAGCTGAGCAATGAAAGAAAAGCTGCTGCAGTCTTTCTGGAACCTCGCCGATTCAATCGTCGCGGCGGCTCCCAAGGTCGCTCTCGGTATCGTACTTGTCATCGCCGCGGTGCTGGTAGCGAAGCTGATTGAGGTGGTGCTTCGTTATGTGCTAACCAAGACTCATTTCGATGCCCTGGTTGGGACGGTGGGGATTGACCGTTCGCTGCAGCGCTTGGGACTGCGGCAGGAACTGACGGTTGTAATTCCGCGGTTGACCTACTTCCTGGTCCTGATGCTGTTGGCGAAAACCGCAGTGGATGCGCTCGGGCTGGTTGCCATATCGAACGCGATCGGCGCATTTTTTGAATATCTGCCAAATATCATTGCTGCCCTTCTGCTTCTGATACTCGGCAGTACGGTCGGACAGTTCGCGGGACAGACCGTAGCACAATCGGCTGCAAGTTCGGGTATCGACTTTGCTCCGGTCCTCGGCCGGCTGGTCTCCGCCCTGATCCTGTTCGTCTCGACGATCATGGCGATCGCCCAACTCAAAATCGATACCGAGATCGTCCGCATTGTCACAAGTTTCGTATTGGGCGGCGCAGCCCTCGCGTTTGGACTTTCGTTCGGATTCGGAACGCGCGATGTGGTGCGGAATCTCGCCGCGGGATTCTACGTGCGCAAGCTATTCGCGATTGGCAAGCCGCTGGAAGTGGACGGACAGCAGGGAGTCCTGCAAGCAATTACCGCCACTCACGTAATCCTGCAGTCGGGTGAGCAGAACACGGCGGTTGCCAACGCGGTGCTCCTGGATCGCGTCGTCAAGCAGTGACGCCGAGCGCCGTTACGACGGCGCTGGCCGGTGCAATCACTCGACTCTTCGGACCCGGAATAGAACGGCAGAGCCAGCCAGACTAGCGACGGCGGAAGCAGTGAGAATCCCAAGTTTTGCGGAAGTCAGCAGGGCTTCATCGGAGAATGCCAGACCAGCGACAAAAATCGACATGGTGAAACCGATGCCGCCCAGCCATCCGGCTCCGTGTATGTGAATCCAACGGATTCCTGCCGGAAGCGAAGCCACTCCGGAGCGTACCGCGAGCCACGAGGCCAGCGTGATTCCGATGCTTTTCCCAAACAGGAGACCCAGCACAACACCCATCGTGACCGGCTG
>JBBQGE010000159.1:0-7616 GCA_038322675.1 Bryobacterales bacterium | reverse complement strand
CTCCGGCGCTGCCAACTCGATCATACGGGAATCTCCATTGAGCTTCAAATCGGCGACCATGATGTCTCATCTCTCCGCCCCCTGAAAGGTCAATAATTGCGGGCGGGGTAGGTGTCTCACTCATGTTGGCACAGAGGGCCGGCTCCTTCCATCGGCTAGCCAATGGTTACCCTCGGCCGCGCAGATCGCGGCTTGGGTTCCCGACCTTGACGCTTTCAACCTTTGTCCGGTCTGCCGGGTGGGACAGATGGTCCGCATCGAGATCTTATCCTACGTCCGCCAACCCCCGATTCCTGTGGACTCATCATGAACTCTTCCTTCGACCCCGCCCGTCCCGGTTCCTACATCGCTCTCGGCGGTGACAACGCGAGTGTGTCCAGCAGGCATCTCTCCTCGTTTTCGGCAGGCAGAGAACTCTGCGTTGATTCTCCGTCAGGCCCGTTTTTCCGGCTCCCCGCACCGATGCACCTCACTTCCACAACGCTTGTGTCAACTCCCGCCGCATTCCTTCTCCATTACCCGACCGTTTCGGAAAGCGGTTTAGTTCAACGAACGTTTACATCACCGGGGCGGCCCCGCATTCGATCTTGCCGGGACTTTAACCCCGCCCCGCCGATGTAAACTTATGCGTTAGTAATTATTTCAAAGCATGACGGCGGCCAGCTAACTCGTTAGGAGATAAACCACATCTAACTCCACCCCAAACAGCGCTGCCAACTCGCCGAGCCCCCGGAATTTGTCTGCCGCCCGGCTATCCTGTGGGCGGGAGAACAGGAATGGACAAATCGGGCCGATTGCTACTCGTACCGCAGCGCCTGAATCGGGTCGACGCGTGCCGCGCGGCGGGCAGGTATCAGAACGGCGATCGCCGCCACGATGAGCAGCATCGAGGGAACCACGACGAAGGTAAACGGGTCGTACCCTTTCACTCCGACGAGCAACGATTCGGCCAACCGGCCTGCTGCCAGCGCGAGTCCGCATCCGATGACGAGACCGACACCGGCTACAGCGAGGCCGCGCGTCGCCATGGATCGGAGCACCGTTCCGGATCCGGCGCCGAGGGCCATCCGGATACCGATCTCACGAGTTTGCGAGCGGACCACGTAACTCATGACGCCGTAGAGTCCGATGGCGGCGAGCGAGAGCCCGATAGTCCCGAAAATGCGGAGCAGCATCGCCGAGACGCGCGGCAACAGCAGAGCCTTATTCACGTGCTCCTGCATGGTCTCGGAATTGAAGACCGCCATGGTCGGATCGATAGTGCGGATCTGATTGCGCACCGCCGGGAAGATCGCGGCCGTCGACCCGCGAGTCTTCACCAAAATCGAGATACCGAACAGACTCATCACGCGATCGGGGTTGGGCTCGAGAAACGCGTACAGGCAAGGCTTCGGCTCCTCGCTGATGGTGCGGGACTTGGTGTTCCTGGCAATCCCGATGACTACATAGGTCTTGTCGTTCGACTTGAGCATCCGCCCCAAAGGATCCTCTTTGCCGAACAATCGCTCGGCCGCCAGTTGGTTCAGCACCACGGATTGCGCCGGGTCGCTGGATTGGAATCCGCAGCCTCGCACGAGCGGAATGCCGAGCGTTTCGAAAAAGTGTGTACCCACAGTGTACACATCGCTGTTGGCCCGCTTCACACCGTTAGTGCCGGTGGTCTCGACGTCGAAATTCGTACCGCCCAGGCTGAGCGGGATGGAGTCGAGGAAGGTCATGCTCGCGACATCCGGCATGCCGCTGATCCGCTCGCGCAGTTGCGCCAGAAGCACTTTGGTCTTCGCGGGCGAGTAGCTGTGCAGCTTCGGGTCAATCGCCATGAGCGCGATGTTGTTCGAGTCGAATCCGAGATCGACCGACGACGCGGACTGCAGGCTTCGGAGAAACAGGACGGCGCCGGCCAGCAGGACGCACGAGAGCGCGATCTGGACCACCACGAGTCCGTTGCGCAGGCTGAAGTTGCGCAGGTGCAGACCGCTCGATTCGCCCTTCAGGCTGTCGAGCACATCGGGCTTAGTCGCGCGGAGAGCCGGTACCAATCCGAAGAGGATGCCGGTCAGGATCGTCAGTCCGGTGGTAAAAGCGAACACACGCAGGTCCGGCGTGAAGTTGAAGACGATGGGAAGCGGCAGCGGGAGTTGCATCGACGAGAGCGTCGACGCGGCGAACCACGTGAGCGCCGATGCGACGATCGCGCCCATCCCGGCCAGCAGAATGCTTTCGGTGAGAAGTTGCCGGACCAGGCGGCCGCGGCCCGCGCCGATGGCAAGCCGGACTCCGATCTCCTTGCGGCGAGCGGCGGCGCGAGCGAGCAGCAGGTTTGCGACATTGGCGCAGGCGACCATGAGCACCAGGCCTACGATGACCATCAGGAAGGCCATGAGTCCGCCGGCGGCTTTGTCGAGTTCATCGATGAGGCCGCCCGCTTTTTCCAGAGTCATGGTGCGTTTGCGCTCGTAGTCGTTGCCCTTTTTGTACTCGGCGTCGATGCGGCGCTTCACCATGTTCACCGCGGCAACAGCCGTTTCGATTTTCACACCAGGTTTCAAACGGCCGTTGACTATCAGCCAGTGGGCGTCGCGTTTCTCGTCGATTTTCTCCTTGCCGAGATCGGGGAAAGCCTCGCGGTACATAGCGAGCGGCACCCAGAACTCGGAGACGATGGCGCGGTCGATTCCACTGAACCCGGCGGGGGCGACTCCGACGACGGTGTACTGGTGGCCGTTGATCGGAATCTGCCGGCCGATGATCGAGCGGTCGGCACCGAAGCGGCGCTGCCACAGACCGTAGCCGAGCACGACAACAGGATTGCGTCCGAGCACCTGATCCTCTTCGGGGAGGAAGCCGCGGCCGAGGGCGGGCGTGACTCCCGCGACATCGAAGTAGTTGCCGCTCGCGATTTGCCCCACAGCCGTTCGGGCTCGCCTTTGCCGGCGATGTTGGCGGGCATCAGCGGGAAGTGCGCGGAGACACCGGAAAAGACATCCCGCGTCTGGTCGCGGTAGTCCTTGTAATCGAGGCTCGAAAGGATCCCGCTATTCCCGAAAAAGAGCAGGCGCTCCGGCTCGCTAACGGGCAGTTGCCCGAGCAGGAGTCCGTTGAAGACGCTGAAGACCGTCATGTTCGCGGCTATGCCGAGCGCCAGAGAAATGATGACGATGAGGGTAAAACCGGGCGTGCGGAGAAAGCCCCGTATCGCGTACCGAACATCCTGGATGAGTGTTCCCATCCTGAGATCAGGTACGAGCCCAGGATGGGAATTGTTCCCGCTGAGTTAGAACGAGCCTTCGTCGGCGGAAGGGCCGTAGAGCGCGGGAACCGGGACTCCGTTGAGGCGGAAGTAGACCGTGAGCTGGCCGCGATGGTGGATGATGTGGTTCATGACGAAAGTGCGGACCACCGCTACTTTCGGCATAGTGAAGATCGTCTGGCCGCCGTTGAGCAGGGACCAGGGTTGCAGGAACTGTTCATCGGTCGCCGATTCGATGGCGGCGCGAGTGTCGGCGGCGTTCTTATCGAAGAGCGCCAATAACTCCTCGCGGTTCGAAGCCTTCGGGAGTTGGAAGCGCTCGCCGCTCGGCGGATTCATGTCGAGGCTGTCCTGCGCGAGAGTGACGGTGGCCCACATCGGGAGGTTCGCGATATGAGTGGCGAGCCAGCCCATGGTGCCGGATTTCTCGTCGGGCTTCCAGTCGAACTTATCATCCGGGACGCGCTGGAGCGTCTTGCGGGTGTTGGCCATCTCGTTGTCGAATTCGGGGAGCAGGCTCATGCGGATCCTGTTCGCCGTCGGGATGTTTTGCTGTGTCGGAGTGCTCATCAGAGTTATTGTAAGGCCATCGCGATGGCTTCGGCGATCTTGGCACCGTGAAATCTGCCGTTCTCAATGAATATCTCGTTAGTATGCATTCCGGCGACGATAACTCCTGCTAAGAATATACCTTTGGTGTCGCTTTCGAGAGTTTCGGGGTCGGTGTACGGGCGCTGCGTTGCCGGATGGAGGCGGATGCCGTGGGCGGCAAGAAAGTCGAGATCGGGGTGATAGCCGATCATGGCGAAGACGAAGTCGTTCTTGACTTCCACTTCGCCTTCGGGAGTTTCCAGTAACACCCAGTCGCAGGCGATTTCTTTCACACTGGTACGGAAATAGCCCTTAATTTCACCGCTTTTGATCCGATTCTCGATATTTGGCTTAATCCAGTATTTTACGCGGTCCGAGATACCTTTGCCGCGGTGGACGAGCGTAACTCGGGCGCCGGTCCAGAACAGTTCGAGCGCGGCAATTGCCGCAGAGTTCTTTGCACCGACAACCATCACGTCGTGGTCGAAGTACGGATGTGGTTCTTTATAGTAATGTATTACCTTCGGCAGATCCTCGCCCGGGACGTTCAGCAGGTTCGGCCGGTCGTAATAGCCGGTGGCGAGGATGACTTTCCTGGCAGGGTACGAATGAGGGCAGCCATCGTGGTCGACGGTTTCGACGGAGAAGGCTCCGTCAGTGCCGGAGATATGCAGCACGGTTTCGTACTGGCGTATGTCGAGCTTATAATGTTCGGCCACGCGGCGATAATATTTCAGCGCCTCGGTTCGAACTGGCTTATCGCCGATGGAAGTCATCGGAATATCGCCGATTTCTAGTAACTCTGGCGTCGTAAAGAAAGTCATGTGCGTGGGGTAATGATACAGCGAGTTCACCACGCATCCTTTGTCGAGGAGCGTCGAACTAACGCCCCTCCGTGTAAGTTCGATTCCGCAGGCGAGTCCCGTAGGACCCGCGCCGACTATGACGACGTCGCTCATCTACAACATCGCCTCGATGGTTTCGTAGATTTTGTCGAGCGCGCCCGGTAGTGCGGACGGATCCTTACCGCCGGCTTCCGCCATATCGGGCCGGCCGCCGCCCTTACCCCCGATTGCCTGTGCAACGACGCTGACGAGTTTGCCGGCGTGGACTTTGGAGGTCAGGTCCTTGGTAACTCCGGCAACGACAGATACGCTTCCGTCGTCCGATGAGCCTAGCACGACCACGGCGGACTTCCATTTATTGCGAAGTGAGTCGACCAGCGCCCGCAGTTGAGCCCGATCGAGACCGCTGACGGGTGTTGCAAGCACTTTGACGCCTTTAATGTCGCGGGCTTTTTGTTCGATATTGCCAGCCTCCGCTTGGGCCATTTTCGTCTTTAAGTGGTCCAACTGCTTTTCGAGGTCCTTTTGTTGCTCAAGTAGTTTTTGAACCTGATCGAGTAGGTCGTCCGGGCGGGTATGCAGGACGTCGCTAACTCTAGTTAGCGCATCGGTGGTGTGCTGAAAGCGTTCGAGAGCACCCTCGCCGGTAATGGCTTCAATGCGCCTGACTCCGGCGGAGATACTGCCTTCGGAAACAATCTTCATTATTCCGATGTCACCCGTGCGAGTTACATGCGTGCCTCCGCATAACTCCTTGCTAAATCCGGGCACTTCGACAACCCGGACTTTATCGCCGTATTTTTCGCCGAATAACGCCATGGCTCCGGTTTGCAGCGCGCTATCGAGACCCATGACTTCGGTGTGTACAGGCGTGTTGGCGAGGATCTGCAGATTCGCCAGGCGCTCGACTTCCGTGACTTCTTCCGGATCCATGGCGGTGAAATGCGTGAAGTCGAAGCGCAGCCGGTCGGGGGCGACCACCGATCCCGCCTGTTTCACGTGTTTGCCGAGAACAGTGCGAAGCGCGGCGTGTAACAAATGGGTCGCGGTGTGATTCCGCATCGTGGCTTCACGCAAGGAACGTTCGACGCGTCCGATGAGTTTCATGCCCTTCTCGACAGGACCTTGAACGCGGTGAACGACGGCAGACGGGGCCGGCTTGTAAGTGTCTTCGATGACGGCGACGCGTTCGCCGGTTGCCGGATCGACGAGGACTCCGCGGTCACCGACCTGGCCGCCCGATTCGGCATAGAACGGCGTGCGATCGAGCACGACTTCGGTGGTGCCGTCGCGGTGGATAACTTGCAGCACCTCCACCGGTGCTTCGAGCGTATCGCGGCCAATGAATTCGGTGGAAGGGAGCGAGAGGTAGACCTCTGGAATCTGGGCCTTGGCGCCGCCTTTCCAACTGGCGCGGGCGCGCGTTCGCTGCTTGTCCATCTCCTCGTGGAAGGCATTAGTGTCGATGGCCAGTCCGAACTCGCGGGCCATTTCTTCCTGCTCTTCGAGCGGGAGACCGTAGGTGTCGTAGAGTTTGAACGCCGCGGCGCCGGGGAGGACACCGCCAGTGGCGGCTTTGGCTTCGTCCTGAAACATCCGTTCGGCGACGTGGAATGTGGTGGCGTAGCGGTGCTCTTCGTCCTTGACGACACGCGCGACTTTGGGAGCGGTTTCGAGTAACTCGGGATAGGCGCCCTTCATCAGATCGGCGACGAAGCCGGTGAGTTGGTATAGATAGGGATCGGTGATGCCGAGGCGGCGGGCGTGGCGGAGGGCGCGGCGCATGATCTTGCGAAGCACATAGCCGCGGCCTTCATTCGACGGCACGACGCCGTCGTTGACGAGGAACGCAGCGGCGCGGGCGTGGTCGGCGTTGATGCGCAGGCTGACGTTGGTGGGGTCCTGCTCTTCGGGGGTGTAGGTCACCTTGAAAAGTTCGGCGGCTTTTTCGACGACAGGACGGATGAGGTCGGTGTCGTAGTTGGAGAGCTTACCTTGCATTACCGCGGTAATGCGTTCGAGCCCCATGCCGGTATCGATGGAGGGACGCGGAAGCGGCGTGAGGACGGCGTCGGAATCGCGGTCGTACTGCATGAAGACGAGATTCCAGATTTCGACGAAGCGGCCGCCGGCATCGCTGGGAAAGGCTTCGCTTTCGCGGCCGAGTTCCGAGGCTTCGGGGCCGAGATCGTAGTGAATCTCCGAGCAGGGGCCGCAGGGTCCAGTTTCGCCCATCTGCCAGAAGTTGTCTTTCTCGTCGAGGCGGAAGATGCGCGATTTCGGAATGCCGGTGACCTTCTGCCACAGCATTTCGGCATCATCGTCTTCGCGGAAAACGGTGACGTAGAGGCGATCTTTCGGGAGCGCATAGACGCCGGTGATGAGTTCCCAGGCGTAAACGATGGCTTCGGCCTTGAAATAGTCGCCGAAGGAGAAATTCCCGAGCATTTCGAAGAAAGTATGATGGCGGCGGGTATAGCCGACGTTCTCGAGATCGTTGTGTTTGCCGCCGGCGCGAACGCACTTCTGCGAGGAGGCGGCGCGGGAGTAGTCGCGCTTTTCGAGTCCGAGGAAAGTGTCCTTGAACTGGTTCATGCCCGCGTTGGTGAACAGCAGGGTGGAGTCGTTGGTGGGGACGAGCGAAGAGCTGCGGACGACCCTGTGTCCGTTGGCGGCGAAGTAATCGAGAAACTGCTGTCGTATCTGGCTTCCGGTCATGTATACACCATTGTCCCTTGAACTGAGTAGAAAGTGGAAAGGGGGTTACCCAAGAGAAAAGCCCCGAGGGTTTAGGTCGGGGCTTTCGGAATTAATTGGGCGGCGTCCTACTCTCCCACACACTTGCGCGTGCAGTACCATCGGGGCTGAGGGGCTTAACTTCCGTGTTCGGGATGGGAACGGGTGTGACCCCCTCGCTAGGGCCACCCAAA
>JBBQGE010000158.1:0-7872 GCA_038322675.1 Bryobacterales bacterium | reverse complement strand
CGTCTGGGTGATGAGATTGCGCCGGTGAACCAGTGGCCGCGTGCGCTGGCCCTGCGGACCCTTCATGGGATACTGCGCCGTGAACCATTCGGGGAAGCGGTATACCACGACCCCACTCGGCGGCGCGTCCGGGTCCTGACTGTCGGCGGGAGGCTCCCACATCGCGAGGCCCTGCCGTTCGATCGCTGCCTCAATCTTGCTGAGGAGGCGGGGTTCGATGATCTTCCGCTTGCGGTCGTCGCCTCCCCAGTCCCACGTGTCCAGGCCGCCGACAATCGCGGCATGATGCGGCAAGTCCATGAGGGCGCCGGGACCGAACACGTTGATGATCTGTCCGCGGCGAATCTGTCCATTGGGGCGGGCCATCAGTCCAGGTCCTCCTCTGGATCGATGGCATTCCCGTTCAATTCGACCAGCCGGAGGTTGCAAGCCGGCTCCACATCGCGGAGGGAGCGGTGCGCCTTGAACTGTGCCGCTTTGCTCTCGATTCGCTCCAAATCCGGATCGAGTGGATAACGCAGTAGGTACGGCCCCGTGCCGTCATCGTATTGCTGGTAGCGAAGCGTGGCTCCCGCGTCCTTCTGCTGTTTGGAAATCTTCGCCCAATCGTCGAGCAGGTCTTCCACTTTGCCACGAACGCCGTCACGGCGCTGCTGCATCTCTTTGCTGTCCAGTGCTGCGTACTGCTCGACTCTGCGGCCAAAGATGTCCACGACGGGCGACAGGCTTGACCGCAGTTCCATGGCGCGCAGCGCATTGGGTCCCTTGGTCATACCGGGCCACCCCTGGCGGCTCATCGCGACCGTAACTTCCGCCAGGCCCCGATCCAGCGCGCGCGGCGAGAACGGTGTGACGCTGGTCGCCTCCACGGAGCGGTAGAACGATGCGTGCCACGCCTCGAAACGCTCATAGTGAGAGCGGTCGCGCGGCTTATGGACATTGAGCATGGTGATGATGAGGCCGGGCTTGCCCTCCTCGCGACCCACGCGCGACGTGGCCTGGATGTATTCCGCGGTAGTCTTCGGCTGGCCAAAGACCGCCATCAAGCCGAGCTGCGAAATATCGAGACCGACCGAAATCATGTTCGTCGCGAGGGCGATGTCGAGGCAATCGGCCTTGGGGAGGAAAGCCTTGGCCAACCGATCTTTCGCTTTGGAAACCGCGGCGGTTGAGATGCGCGAGGTCAATTCGACCACTTCCTTCAGATCGCGCTTCGCAAAAAGCCCAGTCGTCTCACCCTGGCGCAGGCGGTTGCCATAGTCCTTCAACCGCGACGTCACTTCGTCCTCCGCGATCCGGCGGCAACCGCCGAGTTCGCGAAGGCTGTTGAAGTACCCGGTGAGCGTCATATAAGGATCGGCGGGATTCTGTGGGTTGTTCAGACCGCCGTTGGCGAGGAAGGCTTTTTGCGCCGCGCCCAGCAAAGCGAGATATGTCCGCAGAAAGATGACCTTCGGCGAGCGGCCCTGCGCGGCCACACCCGCGTACAACCGGCCCGGCTTCTCGTCTGACGGTACCGTCACGGCGAAATACGAATCGCGGCGGTCGGGACCCGGGCACGGGAAGATCTCGACGCCATTGCGGCAGAACAGCGCCTTGATCTGCGCTTCGGCGCGGCGAACCGTGGCGGTGGAGGCAACCACTTTTGGCCGTATCGTTTTCTTCTCTCCGTCCGGCAGCGTGACGTCCCGGCAACAAAGCGCGTCGATGGCGGTCTCATATAGGCCGACCATGGTGCCCAGCGGCCCGGAGATGAGATGCAATTCGTCCTGGATGATCAGGTCCGGCGGCAGGAGCGGTTCGGGCAAAGGCTGCCCAGCGGAGTTTGGGTCGCACTGGCCATAAAACCCGCCGGCGTCGGCGCGTTCCACCTTCCCGAACAGTTTGCCCGTCTGGCCTTCCCACGGGAGGCTGGCGAACTTATCGACGGTCGCAATCAGGAACGCTGGCAGGCGCCGATAGATAGGTTCATCGACGGCGACAATCGGCAATGGCGAGCCGCCGGAGAATTCGCAGTCCCGGTTGACGCAGGTGATGCGCAGATCGAGAGGTTCCTTTTCGTTCGGGACGAGATTGAAGGAGTTGGGCGAAAACTTCGTACCGCACCAAGGGCAGGTTTCGAGGGGGATGGGGGATGTCTTCTGATCCTGTTTGAATTTCCGTGTGCGAGCGCGGGCGGTGTTCTCGTCCCGTTCGCCGGATTTGCCCATGCGATTGGGGGTGGCCGCCTGGCCGACCCAAAGCCCGATCTCGAACGGCCACTTGCCGAGCCTATCGACGTCGTTCCGGCGCTCCAGTTCCATGGCGCAGATCAGCGCCGCACCGCGGCCCAACTGGTCGAGCGTGAGTAACCGCAGGGTGTAGCGCATGATCACAGCCACTCCGCAACCGCGGAGCGAGCCAGCGTTCCGCAAGCGGCGAAGGAACATAGTGAATGCCGCGAGGCCCAAGTAGGCTTCGGTCTTGCCGCCGCCGGTGGGGAAGAAGAGCGGGTCCACCAGTTCGCGATCCGCGTCCGCTGGTTCCGCCATGGAAGTCAGATTCAGCAGCAGGAAAGCCAACTGGAAAGGACGCCACTTCGGCGGTTCCACCGCGTCTTTCCGCCGCTGCCGGCCCACCGCCGCCATGACCTTGTTGGCGAGACGGAAGGCTTCGAGCACGTTCGGGTCGGCCAGTTCGTTCAAGCCCTGTTCGATCCGCCCGGCGACCACTCCGGCTCTCGACAGCATCTTCGTGGCGACGTCGGCGCGACGTTTTTCCATCGCGCTGCTCCCGCCAGGGATGGGTTGCTTCGCGATCCAGTCCCGGTACGCCTGCACCAGCGGTTCAATCAGCGATTTGGCTTCGGCGGCGTCCTTGATGGCTGCCAGTTTCTCCATGTCGAGCGTTGCGTTCGCGGGCGCGGCCCGGTGCTCGATTCGTTCCACTTCGCACCGCGGAATCCACGCCGTTTCGACCGACCGGCAGCCGTCCGTCTTAACGGGAAGGGCGCGAGCGGAGATTCCGTGGCCCACGGCGTATTCGAAGGCATCACGGTACTGGAGGTCGGCCACGCGTTCATCGGGATCGGAGGAGATTACGCCGCGAAGGTCGGGGCGGGCGACAAAGGGCAGATCGGATTCCAGTTGCAGCTTGACCTGGAAAACGTAGGCTTCATCGCGCCGGATGCCCGTCATCGGATTGCGGTTGTTCACCAGGAACACCGACACGGCGCGCGTGCCGGGGGCAACCAGGTCCAGCCCCTTGTGGGACGGGATGGTTCGCACGGAAAGGACCAGATCGAGACCACCCGAGTCTTTCAGCCGAACCGCGTCGCGGGTGGTGTCCTGGGCTGGAATGGGCAAGGGCGCTTGTGCCCAGCGCGCGGTTCGACGCCACCCGGTGACCGCCTCATCCTTCATGGCGGCCGCATAGTCACCCCACGTGACGGTGGCCTTGATGGACTTGCACTTTGGTGGGATCAGAACACTCAGGCCCATGGAGGAGGGGAAGGGCGTTTTCCGGGAAGAGGCAGATTCCGGTGCGGCTTCATCGTCGAGGCCGGTTTTAGGCGGGATCAAGTCGATCTGCTCGCCGCTGTCCTCGTCGGTCTTCTCCTCGGGCTTGGCGGCGAAGGGCGCGAGGAATCCGGTCAGATACCAACGCAGCGGGGCAGTCGATCCCGGCAGGATCTCCTGTTCGAGGTAGTTGCCGGCTTTGAGGCCAGAGACTGGGCCCACGAGGTCGAGGATACCCGGTACACCAACCGGTGCTCCTGGGTGATCCGCCGCGACCAGCAACCCGAAAGCGAATACCGAAGCGGTTCGGGCTTACCCACTCCGGTGAACGGCTCTCGCAAGACCGCCTCCACGAGGTCCAAGACGCGGACGGCAATGCTCCGTTCGGTGTTCACCCAGTACCGCAAATCGTCGCGGAACTCCGCTTGGAATACCGCGATTCGCTTCGCTTCACGAGTCACCGAGGACTTCTTTCCTCAGTTCACGAGCCGTCGAAGGGGTCCCTTTGTTCTTCTCCGCGCGTCGCAAGGCCGTGAGCAACCGCCGCGCATTCCGCGGGGACCTCAACAGGTGCGCCGTCTCCATCAGACCGGCCAATTCCCTCGCGGGGATCAGGGCGACGTCGCGCGCCCCCTTGCGCCGCACAATCACCGTCTCCTGCTGATCCACTACCTCGTCCAGAATGCTCGCGAGATTCTCGCGCAGATGAGTGTACGTCGTGTCGACTGCCATGGAAGCCTCCTTCTTCATCGTACAGGATTCCTGTACGCGCGTCATCGCGAGGGAGGATTGCCTCGTCAGCGAGGTCTACTGACCTCTATGTGCACCGCCATCCAGCCGCAAGAATCGCACGGCATTGTTGTACAAGATATCCCGCTTCTGTTCCGGAGTCAGGTAATCCGCATTTTGAATGATACTAATCGAGTAAGCCATCAACTTCGGCCAAACCATTTGATCCGTCCCGAACATCACCCGGTCTTCAAACCCGCCATCCACCAGCCTCTGAATATATCGATTGACCTCTTTCAATGGATAACTCCAGATAAGTCCCGCGACATCGACATACACATGCGAGTTAGCCTGAAGCAGCGTGAGCATGTTATCGATCATCGGATACCCGGCATGCATCACCTGAACTCGCAGTTTGGGATGCCGGGCCAGCAGATCCTCGAGCAGAAGCGGATCGCCCATCGACCCCCGAAACTTCGGCATCGCGATATTGGCCCGCCCGGACCCGCCCGTCCCCATGTGGATCGCCACCGGAACATCGAGTTCCTCGGCCAGCGCGAAATACTTGTCCACGCTCGGATCGCTCGGCGAGAGGCCCTCGTATTGCAGCCCGATCTCGCCCATCACCTTGAACCCGCCCTCGGTAAAATACTTGCGCAGTTCCTCAATGAGCACGCGACCGCCCGGGGCCATCCCATCGCTGAACGCTGTACCGGGAATGACGCGATCCGGCGCCGCATCCATGAACGTCTTCACGCTTTTAGGATCGCCGAAAAACACAGCCTTGACGTTCAGTCGCTTCATCTCGGCGATCAGATCGTTCACATACTCGCCTTTCACCGACGGATACAATCTGGGAGTGCAATCGTCCTGCACCCACCCAAACGGCGCCTCCTTCGTCTTCGGATCGGACGCCAGGAATTTAGCAGTATTCGGGCACATCGGAGCCGCCCCAGGAAACACATCCGTCATCGCATGAACATGGATATCGATAACCGGAGGCAGTTCTGCCCCGGCATTCTGGGCAAGACCGGGTACGGAGGCAAGCGCCGCCGCGGCAATAGAAAGGGTAACCTTCCGGGTTTCAGGTCTCATGGGTCCTCTCATTATATTCCGCGACGGAGCTCTCGACGCTTGGCGATCCGTGTTATCGTGTCACCGAAGTGCCCAAAGAAGTTCAGCTTTCAGTCGTCATCGCGACTACTCACCCTTGGCCCAACTCGCAGGAATGCCTGGAAATCTTGCTGCCTCAATTGGCCGGAATCGATGCCGAAATCCTGCTGGCTGATTCGAGTGAGACCGGCCTGCCGGAGCCTGTTCCGGAGCAGCTGAAGACCGTGCGTTGGATCAAAGCACCCGGGGCGTCAGTGTTCCATCTACGAGCCATCGGAACATCCGCCGCCGCAGGCGAAATCATCGCTTGGACCGAAGATCACTGCCGGCCGGCCGCCGACTGGTGCGAGAAGATCCTCGCCGCCCACCGCGCGCACCCGGAGTTCGCGGCTATCGGTGGGGCTATGGAAAATGGCTCGACGAGCACAACCGTAGATTGGGCAAATTTCCTGACGACATTCGCTCCTTTTATTGCCCCGATCGACTTCACCAAGACCGACCGCGTCCCGCCGCCGGCTAACATATCGTTTAAGCGCCGTGCCATTCCGCCAGGCGAAATCGGGCCGGGTGAGATTGAGTTCGTAATTAAGCCGCGGCTTCAGCAGCAGAAATCGATCGGCATTGACGACCGCATTGTTGTCTCGCACATCCAGTCCCGAGGTTTCTTCAAGTGCGCAGCCGCGCACTTCCATAACGGCCGGTCCACTTCGGGACTGATCGCATCGCAGCTTTCCTGGGAGAGCCGCCGCCAGCGTCTTCGCCACTGCTTCCGCCTCCCCAGCGCCATCGTTCGGAACGTGACCGAGCCGCTAGCCGGCAAAAGCAGCGTCGAGGAGCCTCTCCGCCGCTCTCTATACGCAATTCGGCTCCTCGCAATCTGTCACGCCGCCGGCGAGTTTTGCGGCTTGGCATTCAGAACCGCCGGCTCGAGCCCGATTCACATGGAATAGAAAGGTATCTCGCGGCCACCATTCTCCACTAGCATGCGACTAATCGATGGCCGTGTCACCCGATCGAACCGGACGACGAGACCGGATCGCCAGGCGTTGGTGGTGCAGTTATGTACAACTTAGGTCCGAAACGGCGCGGGAGTTACAAGCAATCTACAGGGCATAGGAGATTCCATGGAAGAGTTCGTGAAGCAGTGGCTATTGAACCCAACGGTGGGAAGGCTGGTTGCGGCACTTATTGCAGTTTCTATCGTCTTCGCACTCGTGCACTTTGGGGAGCGCTCCATTGGCCGCCATCTCCATGATATAGATACTCGATATCGAGCCCGTAAATTAATCAGCTTCTTGGGGTGGGCAACGGCGGTCATGGTGGTGGCAACGGTATATAGCGACCGACTGGGGGGCTTCACCGTGGCCTTTGGCGTAGCCGGCGCCGGCATAGCGTTCGCTCTTCAAGAAGTAATTGCCAGTATCGCAGGATGGGTTGCCCTATCAGTCGGCAGCTTTTATAAGCCGGGCGACCGAGTGCAGGTGGGCGGCATAAAAGGAGACGTGATTGACATTTCGATCCTTCGCACCACTCTGATGGAGGTCGGCGAATGGGTATCGGGAGACCTCTACACGGGCCGAATCGTTAGGGTCGCCAACAGTTTCGTCTTTAAAGCGCCTGTCTTCAACTATTCGGGTGATTTCCCGTTTCTCTGGGACGAAATTACTCTGCCGGTGAGGTACGGTTCAGACTGGACGATGGCGAGGGCTATGCTACGACGGGTAGTAGAAGAGGTCCTTACTGAATACGCTGCGGCGGTAAAGGCATCGTGGCTGTCGATGGTCCGTCAATACCGAGTCGAGGACGCAAATGTTGAACCGATGATCACTCTCCGGGCGACGGACAACTGGATCGAGTTCACGGTTCGTTACGTCGTGGACTATCGTAAGCGGCGCTGGATGAAAGACTATCTGTTCACGCGCATTTTGGAGGAGATCGATAAATCGGAGAATCAAATCCGGCTGGCGTCGGCTACGTTCGAAGTCGTTCCCGGCTCAAGTGTTGACGTCCATCTGTCACGCGCGCCGAAGCTTCCTTGAAGCGGAACGGCGGATAAGCGCTGTCTGATTGAGGCGCGCCCCACGGGAGCCCGGCCGCGGAGCGCGAGCGCGAAAGCTACGAGCATATCGCCCGCGGTGGACGACGCGTCAAAAAAGATGCATCGCTCGCTGACCACTTTCTTCGGCCGCACGGGACGGACTGCGGCGTCAGCTTCAGAGTAGGTTTCACTGCGGCAAGAACAGAAGTCAGGAAGACCACGCGTGGTGACAACACAGTTTCCCGGAAGGTCGCGAAGAAACCGAACGAGATCGAGAAGCCGGCCGGTCTCAGCCCCAGTGGTCCGAAGAAAGAGGGTATGTACCAAGCCCTGGCCGGGCAGATGACCCGCGAGCGGCGAACTCTAGTAAGTCGCCCGGCCACCCGATGCGTCGTACACCTGCCCCGTAACAAACGAGCAGTCCGGACTCGCCAGAAAGTGCACAACCGCCGCGATCTCTTCGGGCTTTCCCGTGCGCCGCATCGGGATCCGCTG
>JBBQGE010000157.1:0-7874 GCA_038322675.1 Bryobacterales bacterium | reverse complement strand
ATCCGGTCTCGTAGGCAAGGACGGCGATGGGGCGAAGATGCTCTGCAAGTTTGGAGAGAAGTTGTGCGAAACGTTCAGGGCTTTGGAATCCCCGGCGCACACTGTTCTCTTCCACTTTTTGAACTTTGGGAAACGGAACTTAGGCTAAATTGAACGACCGACGCAACAACGAAATTTCCCGGTTGATGGTCGCATTCTTGCGGCCAAGATTCTTCCGCTTCAGGATGTAGGTTCTGAAGTCCAGGCTGGAGAATTCGGCGTGGACCAGCGTCTCCGAAACCAAACGTCGGGCACACTCGTGGGCACAGCGAAACTCTCTGACCGAGAGAACGCATGGAGATACGCCCGTAGCCGCTTGAAAGCTGACAACTTGTTTGGTGCGGATGAGAGGACTTGAACCTCCACGCCCTTGCGAGCACTAGAACCTGAATCTAGCGCGTCTGCCAATTCCGCCACATCCGCACATCCTGGGCAGGTACTACTATATTCTCGAAGACGCCGGGCTCGATGTCAACGCGATGACCGCAATTACTCGTATCGCAATGCCACTACCGGATCGAGTCTTGCCGCCTTGTTCGCCGGCCAGATACCGAAGAACAGCCCAACCCCCACCGATACCACGACTCCCAACCCCGCGGCCCACAGCGGCACCGACGTCGGGAGGCTCGGGAATATCAGCCGTACCACCAGCGAAATCAGCCACCCCAGCGCCATCCCGACCAGTCCGCCGAGCCCCGTCAGCACCACCGCCTCCGTCAGAAACTGCACAACAATGTCGGCCCGCCGGGCCCCGATTGCCTTCCGCACGCCGATCTCGCGCGTCCGTTCCGTCACCGAAACCAGCATGATGTTCATCACACCAATGCCCCCGACCAGGAGCCCGATGGAACTGAGAACCACCATCACCAGCGCCGTCATTGCCGTGAACTTATGGAAATCCTCTACCATCTGGTCGGAAGTGGAGATGACGAAGCTGTCGGGTTTCGAGAAGCCGTCGCGACGCTCCTGCCGGAGCACGGTCCGCACCTCGTCTTCAGCGGCGGCCATCTTGCCGTCCTTAGGCACCACCATGAGCATGTTCTCCCGGGCCGACGGGTAGAGTTTGCGCAGCGTGAAGTACGGCAGCAGGACGCGGCGGTCGTCCTGTCCTGGAAAGGATGCCGCCGGACGCTTCATAATGCCGACCACTTCGAGCGGGTGGCCGTCCAGAGTTACTGTCTTGCCGATGCCGCTTTCGGACGCAAACAGCGCTTTGCCGACGTCCTCTCCGATGACGGCAACTGGCATGTGATGCCGATTTTCGACATCGGTGAAGAACCGGCCCTCCTTCATTTCCGCACTGCCGCCGGCGACATATCCTTCTTCGGTGCCGCCGAGATCCAGTTGATACATGTCGTTGCCCTTGTACCGGATCGAGTTGATCTGCGGACCGTGCGAGTCGAAATCCCACGTAAACAAATAAGGGCTGACATGAGCCACGGACGGGCAGCGGTCGGCGAGCGCCACTGCGTTCTCGTACGTGAGCGGCTTGCGGGTGCGCTCCTCCTTGGTCAGATTGCCGAAGTGCGGAATCTTGAACTTGAATACCACCAGGTTCTGGCTCCCAAAACTCCGCAAAACCCCCGTGATGGCTCCGTCGAGACCTGTGATGATCGATCCCACACCGATAATGGTTCCGGTGCCGATGATCACTCCAAGGACGGTGAGAAATGCCCTCATCTTGTGTTCACGGATTGTGTTCAGTGCCAGCCGGACGGCGGCACCCAATTGACGCCAGTTCATTATTCAGCCCTCAACGCTTCGATCGGGTCCAGTTTGGCAGCTTGCCGGGCCGGGTAGATGCCAAAGAAAAGCCCGACGGCGGCCGAGAGTCCGACCCCGATGATAATCGATGACATCGGCAGTTGCATTGGCACTGGTGTCGCGCTGCGCACCACCACGGCCACACCCCATGCGACCAGCACACCGATGAAGCCGCCCGCACCCGATAACATCGCCGCCTCCACCAGAAACTGATTCAGAATGTCCTGCCGGCGCGCGCCCACCGACTTCCGGATTCCGATCTCACGAGTCCGCTCGGTGACCACCGCCAGCATGATGTTCATGATGACTACACCGCCGACTACCATAAATATGGAGACCACTGCGACAGCGGTCGCGGCGATGGCGCCCGTCATCTGATCCCACGCCGAAACCAGTGAATCCGAAGAAATGATCGCGAAGTTGTCGTCCGCCTTCGGCCCTAGATGCCGGTACGCCCGCAGCAGCATCCGAACTTCATCCTGGGCCTGGGACAAAACTTCGCGGCCCTTGGCCTGCGCCATGTAGCTCATGCCGCTTCTGGAGCCATAGATCTTGAAGTACGTCTGGACCGGGATGATGACGAAATTGTCCTGGCTCTGGCCGAACACGCTGCCCTTGGCTTTGGCCGTTCCAATCACCTCAAAGGGACGGCCCTCGACATCTACGGTTTTGCCGATTGGGTCCTGATTGGGAAAGAACCGTTCCCTCAGATCGCTCCCAATGAACGCAACCTGCAGATGGCGCATGTTGTCCACGTCGGTAACAAAACGCCCGTTCTCGACCCCGTAGTTGTTCATGACCGCGTAGTTAGGTGAGGCACCCTGAATCCCGGCGCCATCGGTGCTGTCGCTCCCGTGCGACACCAAACCCGACCGCCCCGCCGACAGTCCGATCTCGCTGGTCAGCGTAACGTGGCTCTTGAGAAACTCGTACTCCTCCATATTCAATTGGGGGTTCTTCCGCAGGAACTCGAGAAACTTCTTGGGGTCCCAATCTCCGATGAAGGCCATCCGGACCACCCGGAAACCGTCGGCGCCCATGCTGGACACGTTATCTGCAATGTAGATGTTCATGCCGTTGATGATCGACATGACGGCGATGAGAGTGGTGGTCGCGAGAATAATGCCGAGCAGCGTCAAGAAGCTGCGCAGTTTGCTGGCGCGCAGAGATTCGGCGGCCACACGCGCCGACTCGGCGAACGAAGCGTTCTGAGTCACTACCATTCAGGACGATGATAACTGAAACCTTGTTCCCACCGGGCGCGAAATAATCGCAATCAAGCGGAGTAGACCGGAAAAAGGAAATAGTAAGATTCCGTACGGTTTAAGCGCCTTTCGATAAGGCATCTACTGGTTTAAGCGAATTGTCTGGTCCCAGCGCGCGCCCCAACATTGAATGGAGGGTGTTGATGAACTGCAAAAAACAGCAGTGGAAGAAGAACACGTCAATTCAGGCGGTGCTGCGTCGTCTCTGGGCCGACGACGCGGGGCAGGACATGATCGAGTACGCCTTGCTCGCGGCGGCGTTGGTGATCGTTGTGGCGGGATTTCTCCCGCCGCAACTCATGCCTTCCATCAGCACGGTGTTTTCGAAAATTACCTCGTCGCTGAACGGCAGTTGAGATCTGGATTCTGTTTTGCGTATGTGGAATTCAGGAGATGCGAACAGCGCGCCGGATTGATAGATTCATGCCGCAACGGGATGCGTTTCGTTGTCTTTGGCCGCCGATGTGGTAGTAAGTTCATCATCCGTGTCAATTTGCCACTCCGAATCGGTAGTGGGCGGCAACGTCAGCGCTTGCAAGAACATGCCGAGGATGACCAAAAAGACGATCAATCCGACGATCAACATAACCTCAACCCCCTGCTCTGCATTTTCCTAAGCACTTCAACTTCCAACAGGTATACGCGTAGAAATGGGGTGTGGATGAGCTCAAGCGAATGGAAATATTTCTATTAATTTTGTGGTAGTAGGCAGAACACCTCAGAAAACGGTTGACTTTCCCTTTTTCTTCGCCGAAAATCGAGAAGGTCCACTTATGGCGTTAACCAAGCGGCAGAAGGAAGTTCTCGACGCGATCGCGTCCTTTGTGGAAGAGCACGGGTACAGTCCCAGCTTTGAAGAACTCGCTTCCAACCTGGGGCTCGCCTCGTTGGCGACGGTCCACAAACACATCCTGGCACTGGAGTCGAAGCACTACCTGAAGCGCGGATACAACCAGAGCCGGTCGATCGAGGTCACCTCGAAGTACTTCGAGGATCAGAAGCGGTACGAGTCTGCTAGCAGGGCGACGTCCGAGGTTCCACTGCTGGGGCGGATTGCGGCCGGATCGCCGGTGGAATCGTTTGCCACCCGCGACTCGCTGGATTTCGCCGACTACGCGGGCGACCCGAACACCTTTGCGCTGGAGGTTCGCGGCGAATCGATGATCGAGGATCACATCTGCGACGGCGACTATGTGCTGGTCCAGAAGACGGACCGGGTTCGCGACGGCGAGATCGTGGTGGCCCTGGTAGCCAACGCCGAGGCAACCCTGAAGCGCCTCTACGACGAGGGGGACGACATCCGCCTTCAGCCTGCCAACTCGGCGATGACGCCGATTCGCGTCCCGAAACGCGATGTCGAGATTCAGGGCCGTGTGCTGGCTGTTCTCCGCAAATTCCGGTAAACCGGCCGCTCATTTCCGCTCGCTGCGTAAAACTGCGTAAGGTTGCGAAACCGTTCCCGGGTGTAGATCATCTGCTAAACTGAACAGTGCATGGACGGCCTCAAGCGCTTCATTCTGTGGGATTATCCGCGCGCAGGATGGCAGTACGACGTGATGGTCGCACTGATTCTGACCTTCATATTCCTGACTCCGCGCGAATGGTTTCGAGATCAGCCGCGGGCCAGTAACATCGTGATGGTAGCCTCCGACCGGGGCAGTACCTACTGGATGGAGCCCGAACTGCTGGAGGGAATTCCAGACGCCGAGCGGACGAGTCGGGCGGCGGAGTTGATCCAGGTCCGAACGGGGAAGAAACACACGGTGAACCGCGTCGAGCCGATCTTCGACTCGGAGATGGAAATCAAAGGTTATATGGTGTTTACGACACCGTGAACCGACGGAGACCGGCTAGATTGATGAGGCTTTTTGTTGCATTCGTGTTTTGCGCGCTTTCGGTGGTACTTGCTGTACCGAAGGTGGCCGCGGAATCTTTGAACGATGTTCTGGCCAGGCTTGACAAGTCGGCCGAATCGTTTGAGTCCATGACCGGCAATGTCACCCAGTTGACCCACACCGACGTCATCGATGAGAACGAGACGCAGACTGCCGAGGTTCGTCTGAAGCGGACGAAAAATGGAATCGTGGGACGGGTGGATTTCGGTCCCCCCAACAAGAAGACGCTGGGGATCCGGAACCGGCAGGTCCAGATGTACTACCCGAAAACGAACGTTGTCGAGTTGTACGATGTCGGCAAATTCGGCGAGCAACTCGACCAGTTTCTGCTTCTCGGATTCGGAACCTCCGGCAAGGAACTGCAGCGAAACTACAAGATCAAGCTGATCGGCACTGACAACGTGAACGGCAAACCCGCCGCCCACCTCGAACTGACGCCCCGTTCCAAAGAGGCGCAGAACATCTTCAAGAAGGCTGACATCTGGCTGGGTCTGGACGTAAACTATCCGGTAAAGGAAAAAATTCAGAAGAACGACCAGGACTACACGCTCATCACATACACCGATGTGAAGTTGAATACGCCGCTAAGCGACAAGGACCTGGAACTCAACCTACCGCCGGACGTCAAGAAAATCGTTCCGCAGCAGTAATCTGGACTCTCAATTGCCCACCGTATCCGTGATGCCCGCGGCCCGAAAACCACGCCTACCCTTCCTCGACTGGATGCGCGGCGTAGCGGCTGTCATTATGCTGCAGGGCCATACGTTCCACTCATTCACCAGGACCGACCTCCGCAACGACGGCCCCTACGTACTTTCGCAGTTCTTCGGCGGTATCGGGCCCGCCATCTTTCTGTTTCTGACGGGGATCACGTTTGCGTTTATCCTGCAACGCGGCGAGCGGAAGCAGTTGCCGTTCTGGGACCGGTTCATCGCCGCGCTGAAACGATCCCGGTATCTCCTGTTGCTCGCCTTCGCCTTCCGCATCCAGCTATGGGCGTTCGGACTGCCCTACAGCCGCTGGACGGACCTGTTCAAGGTGGACGTGCTGAACTGCATGGCGTTGACGCTTGCGGTACTGTCGCCCCTGGCATGGTTGAGCATTCACATGCGAATCCGGTGGGGAGCCATCGCGGGTATCGCCATCGCGGCGCTGGGGCCGGTAATCACATCCATGAATTGGACCTGGCTCCCCGAAGGCGTCAGCAACTACTTCGTTCCCAGCCAGATCTACTTCAGTTTCTTCCCATGGGCTGCCTTCATCGCGTTCGGCGTGAGTGCCGGATCCATTCTGAAGGCCATCACGGCCGATCACGTAAACCGGGTCATGCAGTGGTCGGCACTGCTCGGATTCGGGTTAATCCTCACAGCCGAGTACTTCTCCAGCCTCCCGTACTCGCTCTACGCGAAATCGGAGTTCTGGCTGAACAGTCCCGCGCTCGTGTTCATCAAACTCGGCGTCCTGCTGGTGATCATCGCCTTCGCCTATGTCTGGGCGGAATACGTCGTCCGCGACAAGTGGAGTTGGATCAAACAGTTGGGCACCACATCGTTGCTGGTCTACTGGGTGCACATTGAACTCGTGTACGGCCGGTGGTTCGGACCCTGGAAAGAAAATCTGGATAATTACCAGGTGGCCGCATACTCTATCTGCCTGATATTGCTGATGGTGGGCCTCTCCGTCCTGCGCACGCGTTCGCGCGAATTCCCGATGTTCTCCTGGATCCCGATTCCGGCCACGCTTCAGCCGCGGCGGGTCTCAGGAGACTAGGCCGGCCGTTCGGCTTTCGATAACCGCATGTAGGGCCCACGCGATCCGTTGGGTAGAACGGTTCGATTGTCCGTAAGTGCCTGGGTCAACTGCTCTGATGTCATCTCGCGCGCGCCTTTCAGATCGGCGCCGCGCAGATCCGCCGATTGCAGTACCGCCCCTCCAAAACGTGCGTACGACAGGTTGGCGCGCGACAGGTCGGCACTCCGCATTTGCGCCTCCCGAAAGTCCGATTCCCTCAGGTCCGCGGTGTAGAAGTTCGTGCGCTGCAGATTCGCCCGTTGAAACTTGGAGAGCGAGAAATCCGAGCCTGTGAAGTTGCAATCCTCCATCCGGGCGGAAGTCAGGTTTGCTCCGATGGCGCGTACGTTCCGGAACTGGCAGAGCCGCGCATGCGTGTGAAACATGACCGCGCGTTCGAGGGTGGCGTCCGTGAAATCGCAATCGTACAGCTTAGCCTGGTGCAGTGCCGCGTCCGTCAAACTGGCCCCGGCGAAATTGGTCTCATTCATGGAGGCCTCCAGCAATCGAACGTGCTGCATGCGCGCCTTCCGGAAATCGGCTCGGAACAGTTGGGTTTCCGACAGATTCGCGCCCACCAGAAATGCAAAGAGTAGCTTTGCGGCGGTCAAGTCGGCCCCTGTGAGGTCGGCGCCGTTCAGCATCGCCCGCTCCAAATCGCATCCGGCCAGGATTGCCCCCGACAGATCGCACCCGCCCAGATTCGCGTCCAGCAGGGTGGCTGACGTAAGGTCGGCCTTCCGCAGATCCGAATCGCTAATGTCGATGTCGTTCAGCGTGAGGTTCTGCAGCAACGCGCGCTCGCCCGCTGCGCCCTGCAGCCAGGCGGAATGTAGTTGCACGATTTCGGCGACGGACTTCCCGCGCACAACCGGGTTCGAAGTTGGTGTGGAGTCTTGCATCTACTCCCTCTTATCGGACGGCGAAGGGAGTACATGAACCGGCACGGCGAATCAATTCCGTGCCGGTCGCAAAAAACATGGCTCGTCTGGGGAATCTGTGGGTCAGTCGTAGCACAAAAGAGGACTGTGGCTGGGATATGATGCTGGGGAGCGGTGATGGCACCGCGCGGCAGACCCTCGTTCGCTCGGGTTGCTACTCGAGGCCGGGCTAGCGGGAA
>JBBQGE010000156.1:0-8371 GCA_038322675.1 Bryobacterales bacterium | reverse complement strand
GTGGCCCGTTGGACCGGCGTTCCGATGACGGCGATCAAGGAAGAGGAAGTCACCAAGCTTCTGCGGATCGAGGAAGAGCTGCACCGGCGCGTGATCAGCCAGGAGAAAGCGATCTCGGCGCTGGCTCGGGCGATCCGACGTTCGCGTGCGGGCTTGAAGTCGCCTAAGCGGCCGGCTGGTTCGTTCCTGTTCCTGGGACCGACCGGTGTCGGTAAGACCGAAGTCGCCAGGGCGCTAGCCGAGTTCCTGTTCGGCAGTGAAAAGTCGCTGATCCGCTTCGACATGTCGGAGTTTATGGAGAAGCACTCGGTTTCGAAGCTGATCGGTTCGCCTCCTGGCTATGTCGGTTACGAGGAAGGCGGGCAGCTCACCGAACGCGTGAAGCGGCAGCCGTACTCCATCATCCTGCTGGATGAAATCGAGAAGGCGCACCCGGATGTGTACAACATCCTGCTGCAGGTGTTTGAAGACGGCCAGTTGACCGATGGACTCGGCAACACGGTGGACTTCAAGAACACCATCATCATCATGACCTCGAACCTGGGAGCGCGATTCCTCGACAAGAAGGGGCAGATCGGGTTTCGGCTCCGTCCACTTCCGGCATTCCGCCGAAGGTGGAAGACATGGTGATGGGCGAGGTGAAGCGGGCGTTCAACCCCGAGTTCCTGAACCGTCTGGATGAAGTGATCCTGTTCACGTCGCTGACGGACGAGGATCTGCTGAAGATCATCCATCTGCTGGTGGACATGATCAACTTGAATCTGGCTCCGAAGCAGATCAAGATCCGGGTGGCCGACGATGCTGCACGCTACATCCTGGAGAAGACGGTCACGGATCGCAGTTATGGGGCGCGACCGCTGCGCCGGGCTCTGCAGAAGTACGTCGAGGATCCGCTCTCGGATGCCTTGATTCAGGGTTCGCTGCCGAGACCTTCCGAGTTGGAGGTCTACCTGGGCGACGCCGGTATCTACTGCCGGCAACTCCGGGAGCTGCAAGAGCAGCCCGTCGGCGCCGGTGATGTGGAAGAGGCGCAGCCGGACATTCCGGGCACTCCGCTGTACATGTTCTAGGCTAAGTCGCAAGTTACGAACAAGGGCCAGAGGCTTCGAGCTTCCGGCCTTTTTTTGCGGGCGCGTGGCCTACTTCCAAGCCAGGATAGCGGCCATGAGTCTCTGGTTGTTCTTTATCGCGGTTTCGATCTGCCTGGGCAGCGTCGGATCGATAAAGCACCGGAAGCGATAGATCTGGTCCAGGATGGAATCGGCGGGAACTCCTTGCGGGACCATAAGTCCTTGTTTCTCGTCAGCGCCGGTGAACAGAGTCGAAGCTTTTCCCTTGGCTTCGAAAGCGAACTTGGCCCAACCGGGCATCACCTTCTTCAATCCCTCGCACTCAAACAGCAGCCCCAGAAGATCCTCCTCGAAGATGGCTTGGGTGGCTTCCTGGCTGCCCTCGATCCCCTTGGCAACGTGTACTCCGATATTGGCGATCGTCAGGCAGAAGGTGGTGACGAACAGTTCCCCGATACGGGTATAGGGAATGACCATTGAAAGTACGTCCATGGCGGCGCCGGCCAAGGCAAGCAGCTGGTCGCGAAATTCTTTATCCCGGATGGCCTGAATCTGTTGGTTTCGATCCTGTAGGATTTTCTTCTGGTACTGCTGCAGCGGCATCTTGGTGGAGACATAGTACCCCGACCGGTTCTCTTTCAAAACCGGCGCAAAAACTCTTGGGGCGAGTCGATCTGACGCCATTTGAAGAGCCACCGGGATTGCGCTGGCCGAGAAACATTGCGCGACCTGCATGAAGTATAACTGGCCGGTATGGGACTGGCCGAAAATGGAAAGAGGTTGCTGGAGAACCCTCTCCCCTTGTTTTGTCTTGAGGACGATGGGCGATGAGTGACTGGATTGCTGCAACATATCTATTGACCTGCCTTCATCATGGTTCACCCTGGAATGCGCGAGTTCGACAGAACCGGGGCCAGGAAATTTCAGATGGCGGGCGGGAGGCGGGCGCCGGAGCGCTTCGCCGCCACTCCTGTGAACTCCCTTCCACACCGGTGCACCTAAGTCGTAGCCGAAATCAATGAGTTATACGTTGGCCATGTGGTTGCCACTGTTATCGGCGATGAGGACACAATTCGCTCTCGGCTTATTCATCTTTTAGTCGCTGATGCTGGCGGCACAAACAATACAGATGGGAGTTATCGGAGGCATAACTGCAACCAGTCCAGATACGTTCTACCCAGGAGAAGTTAAACGATATATGGTGGGGCCTTCGATAGAAGCTGGGTTCTTTCGCGATAAGTTCGGAGTCGAACTGGACGCGATTTACCGGCGCTTCGGAGACTCCTACGGAGGCGAATACGGTCCGCCGCCGCCCGAGTATAGCGAGCCTCCGCCGCTTTCACGCTCTTACGTCAGGTCGCGGACTAACTCGTGGGAAGTTCCGCTCTTAGGCAAGTACTACTTTCGCGCTCGCGAAGCAAATTGGCGTCCATTTCTGGGCACGGGCAATGTAATAAGGCTGCAGCGGCGGGAAACAACGAGCACGACTTACTATCTCGGAGACAACACGGCTCACAATAGCCGCAATTCCGCCTCAACCGGACCGGACATCGGCGCCGTTGCGGTGGCCGGAGTGGAACTCCGCGGGCTTTGGCGTCTTTCGTTTCAACCCCAGGCTCGCTACACGCGATGGGGCAACTACAGCTCGTTCGGTCGGCCACTGAACCAAGTGGATATCGGGTTGGGATACGATTTTAGCGCACGCCCGCAAAACATCTAGTAGACCTGGTACGCCACGTTCCTGGATGCGGCTAACATTCCGTCCACCAGCAGAACGAACGGCGCCGTTTGCGTGGAAGGCGGATTCGGACTCAGATCAAAGAACCCGCCAAACGCGAACGCGGCGTTGCAATCCGTGGACACATCGGCGCCGATTTGCGAAGTGCCCATGGACGGGAAGCGCGTAAGAAAGCAAGAGCGTCGCATTCACAGGGTCGCGGGAATCGAAGCTGTTGGGATACGGCAGCAGTTGCCCCGCTTTGAAAGCGACCGGATCGAGTCGGGATAATGGAACAATATTTCCGGGGAAGCGATTGCGGGATAGGAAATCGTCCACCGGAGTGGCCAACAAAGAGAAATCGAACACTCTTGCCGCAGCCGTGGGGACGGGCGTGGATCTTCGCACCGTCCCGTTCTCCGGATCGATATCCAAAGTGAGATTGCCGGCGGGGGTGGTGGCAACCACCTGAAAAGGCTTTGCTCCCGGCAGAATATCGAACTTCACGTTCAGGGCTACCGCGGTCAACATCTGGGAGATGGTGACCGGGCCGGAGGTGCTTTGTCCTGCCGGGAGACTGAAATACGCACCCGCGCAGAGCCAGGAAGCTGGATACAGTCCTTCGATCGCGCCGCTCACGTTCGCGGTATTCGCGCCCGCGGGAATCGGAAGCGTGACCGAGTTACTGAACACTCCGTTTTGCGCCAGGATAAGTCGATTAGACGACAGGCGTGACGCTGGAATAACATTTACCTGATAAATTCCCGGAAGATTCGGGGCCAAGCCAGCGAAAGTTACCGTGGCAGGAGCCTCTCCAATCCAAACCTGTAGCGAATCCTTAATCCGGTTGAACGGTTCGGCTGTCGAACCGCCCGACGCGGAAGACGGCAATGCAGGATCGGTGGCGCCCAGTCCAGTCGCATAGAGGATGATGACATCGGTGCCGGCGCGATCGATGGAACGGAACAGGGAATCGAGAGCCAGAGCGCGGCCGGTTCCTTGCGAATTCTGCGTGAAGATAGCAGGAGCATTACGGCCAATAACGACGGCGGCCGTGGCAGTGGCGCCACTCGCCGCCGTCACGACCACAGCAACATTCCGTCCGGCAGGCGCGTCGAACGGGATCAGCGCGTTGATTTGGCCCGGGGATATAAACAGCAGGGGCGCTGGTACGCCGCCAACGGTCACGGACACGCCCCCGATTGAGAGCGGCAGCGGAACCGATGACGCGGTCCCGGTGCCGGCCGCCAACTCAGTCCCGAAAATTGCCGCCCACCTACCCGGTGCAAGTGTGGCCTCGTAACTCGCCGCATTCACCACCGCACCTATACCGGGCGCAGCGTTCGCTGAACCGGCGAAAACCGTTCCTAATCCGACGAGTAACACGCTGATCCGGATTGCGCGCGATCGCACACATTCGCTAATTCGGATATGAAGATCTTCTTTCACACTCCGATGCTATCAAATGGTCGTTCGCTTCTTTGTGGCGCGCAAGCACCCGGGGGCTGCGCAGCCGGATAGACGTCGTCGTAATTAACTACGCCCTACGGCTCATGTCGCTGGAAGTTCCGTCTGGCGGCCGGAACGTAGCACTTCAGCGTGTAGTCCATCACCATACGATTCGCGTTGAACCGCCAGCCCTGGGTGCGGATGGTCCGTTTCATGCGCTTGATCCAGCCGCGCGGCAGACCGTCTCGATCGCGCGGGTAAAACATCGGGATCACCAGTTCACGCAGGACGCGATTCAGATCCTCGCCGTCGCGCTGGTCGTGCACATCCCTGTTGGGCGTATCAGTCGTTTCGTGCGGGATCATTTCCACTTATCCAATCGGACTGAACTCGACGTCCGGTTTGACGGATACGGTGATCCAGGGTTCGCTGCCGCGGCCTCGGACTTGGAGGTGTATCTCGGCGATGCCGGCTCATCTTGTACATGTGTTAGATCATCTACGGATGGAATGGCCAGAGGCTTCATGCTTCTGGCCGTTCTTCTTCGGCAGCAACTTCTCGACCCCTCAGCGGCTATGCCCCCGGATCAACCACACACTTCCCGTGCGTTCGAGCAATGATACAAACATCCGGGAACGTCCGATGGCCCACCCGGCGTGGTCGAAGGACAACCTGCCATGCAGATGCCGGACGGCTACAGCATCTCCAATTGGATGTTTCGTGATCGGGTGTAGCCTCTGCGCCCAAAAACAAGTGTGCCCATCCCGGTTCGTTGAGTAATAGATCGTTTGCCCGTCGACGGACCAATTTGCCCAGTCGTCTCCGCCCGCGGTAGCAATGGAGATCCAGTCGCGTTCCCCAGCCGCACTCTGCCCGCTTACTCGCGCAAGGAAAATCTCGCCCTGGCTTTCATCCAAGCGCTTTGTGAAACTGACCCATTTGTTGTCGGGGGAGAATCTGCCGTACAACAGGTGTTGATTCGGATTGCTCAGCAGGACCCTTCGTTCGCCCGACGCTAACTGTAACGATTCGAGGCGGTAGGGAGTGCCAGCGAAAATGAGCAGCGACTTATCGTCCCACGACCAGTCCGTCGCTCGTACACAGTGTTCACAAACACGTTGCGCAGCCGTTCCCGGACCACTCACATAAATCGATCGCCCGGCCGCTTCATAAACACTGTATGCTACTCGGTTTCCGGCGTGATCGATGGCTGGGTAGCGCTGGTCGTCCCTGGACGGCGTGACTTCAGATTCCGTAGCTGCCCCCAAAACCTGCATCCATATTGAAGCTGGTCGGGAACTGCCGCCCGATACAGTGAAGGCGAGGGAATGTTCATTCAAGGAGATCGCAGGATTCTCGTGCGAGACTTGACCCGTCGTCAGCGCTTTCATTCCGTCTTCCGGGCTTGCGCTCAGGTTCGGAATCGACCAAACCTGACGCAGGTCGTCCTGATTGGCGAAGGCGATGTCTCCACCGGCTGAGCAGGACGCATACCGTTCGTTGCCCGCGCCGCGTGTTTTCCTGATCAGCTTCCCTGTAAGTGCCATCTCAGCCATTGAGAAGCCGCCGCTCCAGAGATTAATGGTGTCTCCGGTACCTGTCGAGAAGACGATCGAACTGTCGCCGGGCAACCAGCACGCCGGACTGGGCACACTCGGCGCAGGCGTCCTGGAGGTGCCGTTCGTACTCAAGCCAGCTTCAACCAGCGTCCGGCGCAAAGGCAGGCGTACCACTTCGTCATCGGACGTGCTGACCACCCACCAATCGATATGCGCAGTTTCAAAAGCTCTTGTGGAATCGTACCCGATGACCACCAAATGTTTGCTGTCGGGCAGCCACATCGGGGACCTCGCAACCGCCAGGGTCCCACCGATTCGTCGCGGTTGCCCTCCAGAACTGGGTATGACCCACGCTGTTCCACTTCCAGGGACCGATGCTGCGACACTTGCCGTGCCCCGCCAGAAGGCGATCATCGAACCGGCCGGCGAGTATTTCGGGTTCCGTCCGTTCGCGGCGATGGGTCGGGCCGGTCCTCCAAACGCCGGAATCTCAAAGATGCCCCCGTCATTGTGGTGCGAAGCGAAGATCACCTTGCTGCCGTCCGGGGAGAAGTCCGGCATGGTATTGCCTTCGCCATCCGAGGTGATTCGTACCACAGAGCCACCGGCAACGTTCTGAACGTACAAGTCGCTTCGGCCTTCTGCATTTCGATCCGAGGCGTAGGCGACAAGCTTCCCATCGCGGGAAATGGAAGGGAACGTCGTCAATCCGGAGTTCGCCGTGAGCCGGATAACTTCGGACGCCTCCGAGAATTCCGCAACGACGCCCGTGTGCCTCTTGTACACGGCGACCGCCGGAACAATCAGCAGCACGGCACAAACGGATGCCACTGCAACCAGCAGGCCGTTGCGTCTTGGCTTAGCCATCTCCCCGGCGCCGCCGCCAGGCCTCGGCGATGGGTACTCAATCGTTCCAATGAACCGATAGCCGCGCCCCGGAACTGTCTCGATATAGCGCGGGTTCTCCGCCGAATCACACAGCAGGCTCCGCAGCCGGTTGACGGCGGTATTCAGACTATGTTCGTAGTCTACAAATGTGCCGTTGGTCCAAATGGCGTTCCGCAACTCCTCGCGAGTGACAACTTCGTTCCGTCTCTCCAGCAGCAGGACGAGTATTCGGAAAAGCTGACTTGAGAGACGCAGGCGAGAATCACCCTTCTTTAAGTCGCCCGTCTCACGGTTCAGCTGAAACGGCCCGAACGTTAACGGCCCCGATGATTTTGGTGGTCCGGCCACTGACCTCTCAATGTAACATCAGGCGCATGTTTCAGTAACACGACACCCGTCAGGCACTTAGGCCATGAGCCTTTTGTGACCCGCATATGAGCCAGACGTGACTTGCCCTCCACGAGGGCTGGACCTCACAATCGTCTGGCACGCCAAGACGGTCGATCGGGCTGCGAGCGTGAGCCGGCAACCCATGCGGCGGAAGATCACGCCCAGGGGCAGTTCAAATTCGACGGAGGAGACGACAACTATGAGCTTGCGGTCAGCATTACCGATTGTGTGTTTGCTAGGTCTTGCGTTTAGCACCCACGCTGGACCCATAACCTACGTGATTAGTAATAACGATGCTGAAGGTACCCACATGTTCGGCACCGTGGATCTGGCGAGTGGGAGTTACCAACAGATCGGTCCGAATTCACCCGTTGGCACCGAAGGTTTAGCTTGGGGCCCGAGTGGATCACTTTTTACGCTCGCGTACAATGGCGATCTCTACTCGATCAATCCGGCAACGGGAGCGTACAATCTGGTGGGCCCCACAGGCCTGGACGATTGTACGACGGCCGACTCCTCTTGTGGCCCAACCTCAAACCTTACCCTCGGGGGCGCAGACGGAAAAATCTATGCGACCGATTTTCAGAACCGGCTCTACACGGTGAACCCGGCAACGGGCGCCGCGACTCTCATCGGCAGTACGGGAATTCCGCCAATTCCATTCATTCCGGGTAGCTTCAATGCTGACGGAACCATCAACTTCTACGAAGAGGCACTCTTCGGAGTGGGCGGTAATCTGTACGCGACGTTTGACGCGTTCGTTTTCGATTTCGCGACGCTGTCTCCGGCATCGATTAGCGTGCCTCCAGCGCTCTACCGGCTGGATCCCGCGTCGGGCGCGGCGACACTCATTGCTGCGAGCGACCTGGCAACTGGTGCAGTGTCACCTGTGAACGGTACATCGTACGGCTTCAATCTGCTGCAAGGAAACGTGTTTACCCTCGATCTGGCGAGCGGCAACTCCACCTTCGTGGCGATGACCGATCCCGCTGCAGGTACGATTCGCGGGGCGGCAGCGGCGGTACCGGAACCAGGTACGTATGTGATGGTCGGCACGGCGACTGCCATTGCTTTCCTGCGAAGGAGGAGACGGTCTACTCACAGATCGCAGTGACGGCGCGCGACCGCTGCGCCGGGCTCTGCAGAAGTACGTCGAGGATCCGCTCTTGGATGCCTTGATTCAGGGTTCGCTGCCACGGCCTTCGGAGTTGGAGGTCTACCTGGGCGACGCCGGTCCCTACTGCCGGCAACTCCGGGAACTGCAAGAGCAGCCGGTTGGGGCGGGGGATGTGGAAGAG
>JBBQGE010000155.1:0-8447 GCA_038322675.1 Bryobacterales bacterium | reverse complement strand
CACTGGAAGGCGCATTACAAGCACTTTCTCCAGCTATTTACAGATCCGGCGTGACACTAGGATTTCGGACTGGCAGGCATCGCCTTATTTGGAATCAACAAGTTACGGCCGCTTTGCGTCGCAAACTGTAGAAGATGAGTTCAGGCCGAGTGGCTGGAACAGGTGCAGGCCGTTATCCACCGTTACGAGAACGGCTTCACAACCTCGAGCGGAAGATGTCGGAGATTGAGGACCAGGCTCAACGGCCTGGTCCGCTATCTCGATCGCGGGCAGCCATCATAGCGCGGAGTGGACCCGTTCCTCGAGTTCCGCGCGTACTTCTGCGATCACAGTCTCCCAATCTCCCCGTCGCCGCTGCCGGAACAGCCGGAGCGTCGGATACCAAGGCGAATCCGGACGATCCCACATCCATCGCCAGTCGGGAGCAAACGGAAGTAGCACCCATGCGGGTTTGCCGAGGGCTCCCGCCAGGTGGGCGATCGCGGTGTCGGCCGTGATCACCAGGTCGAGTTGCGACACGATGGCGGCCGTATCGGCCAGATCTCCGACCGCCGATCCAAGATGGACCGCACACGGGACTCGCAGATCCACTGGCTTTTGCAGGCCGAGTGTAATCGTCCCGGGAACTGTCGTCAGTGATTCCACCAGACCGGCCGGAATGGACCGGTTGCGATCGTTGGTGTGCAGAGGGTTTCCCGACCACGCGAGTCCGATGCGGAACGCCCGCGCCGACACTCGCCAGGAATCGATCAACGTCTCGGGAATCCTGAGATACGGACCGGGCTCCGGGATATCGGTGAGCGACGTTCCTAGCAGGTACGGCAAACTGGCGAGCGGTGCCACGGTGTCGACGGCCGGCAATGGGCTGCCGGTCTCCACTACTGAATCGATTCCGGCGGCTGATGACAAAAGCCTCAGAAGCGGTTTCGGGCATTCGATGACTACAATGCCACCCAGCCCACCGACGAACTTGGCATAGCGAATGAACTGAATCGCATCGCCGAGCCCCTGATCGCTGTACAGCAAAATCCGCCGCCCGTTGAGCGGGGTACCGTCCCAGAGCGGTAGCGCGGGATGGCGGCGTGCCGCGTTCGGCTGCTTGAATCGCCACTCGTATTCAGCGAATCCGGTGCGGAGTTCGCCGAGGCTCAGCAGTGTCACCCCGAGGTTCAGATGGGCGCGGGCGAAGGACGGATCCGCATGGAGCGCCTGGCGGTAATGGCTGGTTGCGATCCGCGGCATTCCGAAGCGGTACAGAACGTTTCCGAGATTGTTGTGCGCCAGAGTGTAACCGGGGCGGAGCGCGATCGCCTCTTCGAATCTCGCGCGGGCCTCCTCGAGTTGGTCCTGTTCGAAATGAATCACCCCAAGGTTGTAGGCGGCTTCCGCGAATTGCGGAGCGAGTGTGAGAGCGTTGCGGTAGCAAGTGGCGGCACGATCGCTGCCCTGCCGGTAGAGCGCGGTCCCATACTCGCACCACGCATTCGGATTGGCCGGATCCAGCGCGACGGCCTGTTCCAGCGCCAGCGCGGCGTTGCCGAGGTCGCTACTTCGAGTGAGCGCGCGGCTCAAATCGAGGTAGATGGACGGTTCGAGCGGGGCCGCGCGGAGGCCTTGGCGGAAGCAGGCGGCTGCGGCCGCCGGATCGTCATCGGCAAGGAACATGCGTCCGAGCGCCACGCAATAAGCTGGCTTAGGACCGTTCAGTTCGATGGCGCGGGCGATGAACTGGCGGCCGAGTTCCGGACGACCGGAGTCGACCAGGAGCACACCTTTCCAGTAATGGGCATCGCCGTGACGCGGGTCGCGGTCGAGAACTCGCTGGTAAAGCGCTTGTGCGCGCTTGAGGTTACCGGCGCGATGCAGGCGCACCGCGCGGTGGAAATCCGAAGTGAGTGTCGCCATATGAGTAGAGAAAAAAGGGCCGCTCCGGTTCAGCCGGTGAGGCTTCGCTGAAGCGGCCCTAAGTACGTGCTAGGAGCTCTTATGCGACTGTTGATTATCCGCGGAGCAGCGTGAGAATCTGCTGCGGCGCGGAGTTGGCCTGGGCGAGTGCCGCGATGCCGGCTTGCATCAGCATCTGGGCCTTCGTCATGTTAGTAGCTTCGCGGGCGAGATCGGCATCACGGATGCGCGACTCGGCGGCGGCCATGTTGCCGAGCTGGGATTGGCCGAGGTTAACCGCGTAGGTGAGTTGGTTCTGGCCTTTGCCGACGACGGCTTGTGCTGCGCCGAGGTTCGACACGGCGGTCGCGAGCGCGTTTACCGCAAGCTGAGCGTTTCCAGCATCGGAGATGTTAACAGCACCGGCGGCGCCCGCCGAGGAATCTACGAAGGTGTTTTGCGCACCGCCGATGAGAACGCCTTTGTTCGCCGTGGTCGCGGTCGCCGCAAACACCGTGAACTTGCCGGAGTTGCCCATCAACTGGATGCCGGTACCACCGCTGTCCGGGTCAACCGCCACCAGCTTCGCCAGATCGTTATTCGTTGCTTTCAGAGCGTCGTTGATCTTGCCCATGACCAGCGCCTTTGTCGTGTCCGTGGCTTGGTCCAGGTTCACCTGGGTCGAGATCAAGCTGCCGGTGGAGTCGACCATTGAGATCGTAAGGCTCTGCTTGTCGCTGGCAGCGAAGGCCGCATAGCCGAGCGTCGTCGATTGGCCGCCGGAGGCAACCAATGCTTGCGTCGCTGTCGTGCCCAGGATGTTCTCGGCCGCCGCAGTGCCATTCGTAGCTTCCGTGATCGAGAAGGAAGAATTCGCGGAACTGAAGTCGATGTGCTTTCCATCCGCGGACTTCGTCGCCACGATACTCGCCGATTTCAGCGCTGCCGTGTCCGAGCCGGACACATTTCCAGCATCGGCGATTGCCGCGTTGATGCTGTTCACAACGCCGTCGATCGACGTCGCGGTGGCGGTCTTCGCATTCACCGTCACGCCGGCCTCGAAGCCGGCCCCGAAGATCTTGAAGTCCACGCCGCCTGCGCCTGCTGCCTGTGTCAAACTCACAGCGAAGTCCGCCGAACTCTGCGACGCCTTGTAGGTCGTCAGACCCAGAGACTTGCTGTCCACAGCCGAGTGGCTCAGATCGATGCTGACGGAACCGTTAGAAACCGCCCCCGCGGTCGCAGTTCCGCCTGTCGCATCGCGGCCGCCGCCGACGAACACCGCCAGAGACTTCGCGAACTTGCCGCCGGTATTCATACCGATGGCTTGCGACACGCGATCGATTTCCTTCACGACGCTCTGGAATTCCTTGTTCAGCAACGTGCGGTCACCGTCGAAAGCGTCCGACGCGGACTGTGTTGCCAGCGTGCGGGCCCGATCGAGAAGGCTCGAGATGTTACCCATGCCGCCATCGACGGTCTGCAGCGTCGAGAGGCCGTCATTGGCGTTGCGGACACCTTGGCTGAGAACAGCCTGGTCCGAACGCAAGCTGTTGGCAATCGCCAATCCGGCTGCGTCGTCGCCGCTCTGGACGATACGCAGACCCGAAGTCACACGGTTCAGGGTCTTGGCTTGCATATCGCTTGTCGTCCGGAGGCTTTCCAGCACCTGCAGAGACGTGATGTTAGTGTTGATCGAATTTGCCACAATATTCTCCTTGTGTCGAAGCGGGAGGGCCGGAATCCTTTCCTGCCCTTTGCGGCTTTTTTACCGCGATTCCGTTCGCACAATTTCCTTATCGGGGCTCTGACGAAATCTTTGAGGAATCTTGACCAGATTTGCGAAGAATTTTTGCAAGCGCTGTAATCGAGCCCAAAGTGCTCGTTTGCGATGCTTCCCGGTTCTGCTCGCCCGTCACACGCACTTCCTTGCGCAGGATGGAAACACTCTTCGGCGCGCGGATTCCCAATTTGACATGGCCCTGTGTCAAAGCGAGAATCTCAATCTCGACATCGTCGCCCACCAGCAGCGACTCGCCCAACCGCCGGCGGATTACGAGCATGGCCCCGCCTCCGTTCCGGACCCCACGATCGGGTGCTGATGGTGGTACCGCGTGTCGGACCGTACCGATTGCACCGCAATCCGCGTACGCCAGTTCACCACCACGGGCGCCAGCAGATTGGCCGTCGCGGGCCCGGTTGCCGGAACCGAAACCACCGCCAGACACCCGAGGTTCGCCTCCTCGGGCGCCGCACCCGTATCGAGCGTCTCCACATCCTCGGCCGTCAGTGCCAACTCGTAGTTTGGGTCGACTGCCTTCACCGGGACCGCCGGGAGGCAAACGTCCGGCGATTCAAGACTCTGCAAAAAGACCAGAGGGGCCGTTCCGGGGTGCTCGATCAGGAGAAATCGGGAGAGTCCTTCGAAGGCCGGCAGCCCTGAAGGAAAGTGAAGGATCGCATCCTCGTGGTACTCCACCGTCGCGAAATGTCGTGTCATTGCCTGGGGCATCAGCAGAAAAGCAGCAAGCCTCGGGCCAAAGCCTCAGATGATCAGACCGAATCCCGCGGAGATCTCGGTCTGGATCAACCGGCCGCTGGCGAGCGGCAGATCGAACGGCTTCCCGGTGTTGTATTGGCGGAAGTCGAGGCGGATCCCAAACTTGTAACTAATCTTGATCTTCACACCAGCGCCATAATTGAAGCCGAATTTGGTTTGGCCGCCGCCTTGCGACACAGAAGTCCCGGGAGGCACGAAGTTCGAGAAGTGGATTCCGCCGGTGGCAAACGGGCGAAAACGCCAATCGTCAGGAGTCGCATATAAGAGGAAGTTGTAGGATCCCTGATGGATGGCCATGCCCTGGTCCGGTGCGCCAATTTCCGCCAGTTGCGTGCGGTTGTACGCATACCCGATCTCGTGACCCATGTATTTACGCGTGTCCAGCGCCAGTCGGAAATTGATGCGGAATCCGTCCTTCAGTTGGACATCGTCCTTGTGGCCCGCCGGTGAAAACGACCCGATTCCGTTGTTCGTCAGGCGCGACGCTCCGCCTCCCACCCACAGCCCGACCGATTGGCCGGACGAAACCGCCGGGATCGCCAGTGCGCACAACAGGAGAACGGGTATGTGACTCTTCATGAATATCCTAATGAACAAAGGATGCACCCCGTTGTAAAGGGTTTCGGTTGACGGCGCGCGAGCTGGGCGGTCTTCTTTACCAGAAAAAGTACTTGCTGCCGGGGTCAACAGGCGATACACTCGACACATGGCATCCGTCTCGCCGATCCGCACCCGGCGGCCCGCCCCCGTGGGTATCGAGTCCCACGCCATCGATAATCTCCGCTACATCCGCGAGACGATGGAGCGAGCCGGTTCCTTCACGGCGGTTTCCGGCTGGGGCGGCTTCGTCATGGGGGCGACGGCGCTTGCGACGGCCCTGATCGCCTCGCGCCAGCACAGCCAGGATACGTGGCTCGCTATCTGGTTGTGCGAAGGGGCGCTGGCTGTTGCCATCGGCATCTTCGCCATGCACCGGAAGGCTCGCGCCGCACATCTTTCGCTGTGGTCGATGCCGGCCCGCAAGTTTCTGTTCAGTTTCGCCCCGCCGACCATCGCCGGAGCGGTCCTGACATTCGGCCTGTATCGGGCCGGCATGATCAGCGCGATTCCAGGCGTTTGGCTGCTCTTATATGGATCCGGAGTCGTGACCGGGGGCATGTTCTCCGTTCCGGCCGTGCCGGTGATGGGCATGTGCTTCATGATCGAAGGCTCGTTCGCAGTGTTCGCTCCCGTCGCGTGGAGCGACGCCCTGCTCGGATTCGGATTCGGGGTGTTGCACATGATTTTCGGAGTTTTGATCGCAAGGAGGTACGGTGGCTAGGACCAATGCGGCTTCAAATCCGCGACCCGAAAAATCGAGACCGGATCCGGTGCAGAAACCGGTTCGCGTCGTAGCCGACAAAGGTCTGCCCGACCTGGACCGGCTGATTCACGAGCGCATGCGCCTGGGAATCGTCAGCGCGCTGGCCGCCAATGAAACTCTTACGTTCAACGATCTGAAGAAATTGCTCAAAACCACCGATGGGAATCTAAGCGTGCACGCGCGCAAACTCGAGGAAGCCAATTACCTGGCGTGCACCAAATCATTCGAGGGGCGCATGCCCAAGACCGAGTACCGTCTGACGCCGCAGGGACGTAAGGCGTTAGAGCGGTATCTGGATCACATGGAAGCTTTGATCCAGGCAATGCGGGAGTTGTAATCGGGCCGTTCGGCCCCCTTTTTGAGGTGTTACTTTATGCCGACAAGTACTTCGCGCCAATTGCACGTGGCCATCATCATGGACGGAAACGGCCGCTGGGCCGAGGCGCGCGGACTGCACCGGATTGCCGGTCATCAGGCCGGAGCCGATGCGGTCCGGCGCGCGGTGGAAGCCAGTCCCGATCTGGGCATCCGGGTTCTGACTCTGTACGCCTTTTCCTCGGATAATTGGAAACGGCCGCCGCAGGAGACCAGCGCTCTGATGGGGCTGTTTGAGAAATCGCTCGAAACCGAGCGCGAGAACTGCCTGCTCAACGGCGTCCGCCTGCGCGTCATCGGGCGCCGCGACCGTCTGGGAAGTTCCGTGCTGCGCGCTATCGAATTGGCGGAGTCGGAGACGGCGTGCGGCCGCGAATTGGATCTGCGGATCGCCATCGACTACTCGTCACGGCATGCGATTTCCGATGCAGCCGCGGGATCGGACGGCGGGTTGGAGCGCGCACTCGGACCGGACGTGGATCTGCTGATCCGGACCGGCGGCGAGCGGCGGCTGAGCGATTTCCTGCTGTGGGAGTCCGCCTACGCGGAGTTGCTGTTTACGCCGCGCATGTGGCCCGACTTCAACGAGGACGATTTGGCGGAGGCGGTCCGCGATTTCCATTCGCGTCAACGGCGGTTCGGCCAGATCCCGGCAGCAGTCGGATTCTGAGTGGTGATACGATGCAGATTCATGACACGCAGAGCTTTCATACCGGCAGCGGCAGGAGTTGCCGCGGCAGTCGCGGGTACGGCTGAGCCTTCCTCCCGCGCGATTCTCGAACTGACCTATTACCACCTGCGGAACGGATCGGTGAATCAGCGGCAGCGCGTCTCGCAATTCCTGGAGCAGACCGCGATGCCCGCGATGAAGAAGAGCGGCGGAGCTCCGTCGGGCGTATTCACGAACATGATCGGGGGCGAGGGCGCGTTCCTCATGACGCTGACTTCGTTCCCGTCGCTCGCCGCCTTCGAGCAAACGCGCGACAAACTCATGTCCGATGGCGGCTACGTGAAAGCGCTCGACGCCTTCAACGCCCAGCCGGGGTTGAGTTACGAGCGTGCCGACCGGATGCTGCTGCGTGCGTTCCCCGCCATGCCGCAGATCCAGATTCCAAACCACGAATCGGGCAAGCCGTCGCATGTTTTCGAAGTACGGCGCTATGAATCCAATAATCTGACGACGCTGCGGGAGAAGGTGAAAATGTTCGGCAGCGGCGAGATCGATATCTTCCGGCGCCTCGGAATGCAGCCTGTGTTCTTCGGCGAGATGCTGGTCGGACCAAAGATGCCGAATCTCGTGTACATGCTCACTTTCGACGATCTGGCCGCGCGGGAGCAGGCGTGGCGCGCATTCGGCAGCGATCCCGCATGGCAGAAATTGCGGGCAACGCCGGGCTGGAGCGATCCCGAGATCGTGTCGAACATCACCAACTTCATCGTGTCGCCGCTTCCCTTTTCGCCGATTCGATAGTACCCGGCAGTAGCTTGGCGCATTGCAAAACGCCTTCGTGACCGGATAACATGGGGAGTACTCCTTCCGTCACAGTCATCGTGTGATAACTCACCGGGTCCGACTGTTTGCCTTACGAATTCCGGATTTATGCCAAAGCCCGAGAAGAAAAGAGTTCTGGCCGTGCTCGAAGATTTGCTATTCACGGTCAAGATCAACGATGTAGCCAAGCGAATCGGCTTGGAAGTCGACTTTGTGAAGTCGGAGCAGGATGCTCTCGACAAGGCCAAGGAAGATCCGCTTCTGATCATTCTCGATCTCAACGCCAATTCCGTGGCGGCGATCGACCTGATTCAGAAGCTGAAGGCCGACTCGCACACCAAGCGCACTACGCTCATCGGCTATGTGTCGCACGTGCAAGGCGAACTCAAGCAGCAGGCGCATGAGGCCGGATGCGATATGGTGATGGCCCGCTCAGCGTTCTCCACGAATCTGCCCGCGATCCTGAAACGTCACGCCGGGACGTTCTAGCCTGAAACCCATAAACGATACGCTTCCGCTCGACCTTGGGCTTCTGGAAATTGACATTGCGCGGTATGTTCGTTGGCAAGGCGCTCGACACATTTCAACTCCACCACCAGAACGTCTTCGACGAGGATATCGGCAAAGTATTCTCGGCTCTGCGCGAGAATTCGTAGAAGTGGGCAATTGGCGGGGACTTCAGCGTTTTGCCCTTCCTGGGATTTCCGGCACCTCGGCCTCAGCCGCCGAGCCGTCGCCGTGGGCATTGTAGGATTGCCGAACTGCCCAGCCTT
>JBBQGE010000154.1:0-8524 GCA_038322675.1 Bryobacterales bacterium | reverse complement strand
CCTTCGTGTTTGGATCTGATCACGCTCCTGCGTAAGGAAATGGCCTTCCATCCCAACTTGCTTGCTTCCTTAGGCTTCAAAATCACCGATTCGGGCTTGGTTCAGGCCGCCGCTGCTTGAACAAATGTAGAAACTCCAGTCACTGTATCCTTACAGTGTCATTTCGGCCAAAATGTGACGTTCGTTGAGCGGCATGCGCATGGGGCGGACTTGCCCGAACTTGGATTGCAAAGATGCCATGCGGGTTTTGTTCGCGCCGACTCGCGGTGAAGAGCCCGGGCGAAGGCGGCGTGACGCCCTGGTGGATCGTCGCTTACGGGCGCTCAGAGCTTTTGATCAGAACTGGTCATCACTCGACCTCTTCGCCGCTCACAACCATATCCGGCGCGAGAAAGTAGATGGCCTCCCACCTTCACCAGCGAGGATTCCCGGTTTGAAGCGCTTGAACCACTTGCCCTTGGGAACATCGGGATCGGATTCAAGCCAGTGTTTCAGCTCAAGGAAGTCGGTCGCAGAAATTCGTCCCTCTTTGAACCGTTGCACCAGATGATCGAGAACTCCCCGAGGCGGCGGCCTCCTGATCTTCGGCATTCCCTAAGCGGTTCGGTGCTGCTTGTGGAAAATAATTCGTTCAAGCTCATCGGACAGTTTGCGAATTTCCGTCCAATCGTCGGTCTCTTTTACGCGTTGCAGCAGCGCGAGCACGGCGTCATCGGAGGTGTCAGCGTTCACCGTCTTCATCACCGGATTCTGTTCGCGAGGTTCGGCCTTAAGTACCAAATCTTCGCGCTCTGCTTTCGCCCTATCCCAACGGGCGCGCACCGCCTTGCTGGCGATCGCGCTGCGTTCTTCGGGAGTAAGCTTCGCGGCTCTGGCCAGCCCGCCCTTTTTACCACCCTTGCGCCCAAGAGCTACGGCAGCGGCATTCTTTTCCGCTCTGACCTTCATGCCTCCATTCTACATGAGCGTTTAAGAACAGTACATGCCCGCTCAAGTACAACAAACGCCGCCGAGGTCGTGTGGGCGTGTTATCCCCCAACCAACCAGTCACAACCAAACTCACCAACAGAATCAACAATATAACCTAAAGCCTCTTGCGCTCCCATGCAATCCTCAAGGTAGAGGAACATTATGACCGCAACCGGACCCCGTACCCCCGAAGGCAAAGCCGCATCTTCCCGCAACTCCCTCCGGCACGGACCGCCACTCGGTCGCCGGCGTCAGCGCAACATCGGTCTCGATGGTCTCCAGCAGCTTCGCGCCTTTCGATAACTCGCCGTACGACGCTCGATGCCCGTTGTTATCGCTGATGAAGCCGTCGCGGGCCGTGAGTTTCGCAGGGTCGGCATTCCACTTCGCCGCCGCGAGCTTCAACAGCATCGAGCGAGCCGATGCCGCGGCCTTTCGCAGTTGCGGAGCCATCTGTGGAGTCGTGAGGCTGCCGAACGTCCCCATGTCGAAGGGCGTCAAGTCCGTGTCGGCCATCACCATGTGTACCGACGCGAGCGGCACGTGCAACTCCTCCGCCACGGCCTGCGCCAGCGATGTCCGAATGTTCTGGCCTACCTCGGTTTTGCCGGTATAAACGGTCACGGCGCCATCTTCGCCGACGTGCAACCACGCACTGACTTCCTGCGGCATGGCACGGCCGCCGCGGCGTGCACGCCCCGACTCCTGCGCGTCCGCCGTACGCACCAGCGCGACAATCAGCAGCCCGCCGCCAATCCGTTGCAGAAACTCGCGCCGGTCGACTTCGAAATCGTACGCCGGTCCCTCGCGTAACTCGTATCGCTCGAGTTCCATCATTCCGATTCTCCCTTCGCGCGGCTCGCCATCCGCACCGCCGCCACGATTCTCGGATAAGTGCCTCACCGGCAGACATTACCCTCCATCGCCGACCGAAATCGCAGGCTCCGCGGGATTCGGCTCCTTCTGTAGCAGCGCGACTGCCGACATCACCATGCCCGGCGTGCAGTAGCCGCATTGCAGAGCATCGGCGTCGAGAAATGCCTGCTGCACCGGATGGAGTCGGCCATCGTGTTCGAGTCCTTCGATGGTTGTGATGTGCCGGCCTGCGGCGTACCGAAGCGGTGTGATGCACGATCGCACCGGACGGCCGTCGATCAGCACTGTGCAGGCCCGCACTGTCCTTCCCCACAGCCGTACTTGCTTCCAGTTAGATTCAGGCGGTTGCGCAGAACGCTGAGCAGAGAGGTATCCGCGGCCGCGTCCACGCGATAGGAGGTGCCATTCACCAGCAGTTCGACACTCATGTTTCAATGGTACGCCTCACTACGCGCGCGACGCCGGGATCATTGCGGCGGGCGCTGCGGCAAGATATACTCAACGCGTCACATGTTAGCTAACAGGATAAGTCGCTGCCTGTTCGGTGCGATTGTCCTCTTCATAACTACCGCGTTTGCGAGTACCGTCGAAATTGTCGTAAAAGATCCTAGTGGCGCCGCCATTGCTGGGGCGGCCTTGCAAATCACCCAGCAGGAAACCGCGAAAGAAGTCCGTACCGATTCGCAAGGCCGGGCGCATATCGCACTCGCTCCTGGTGAATACCAGGTGAGCCTCAATCAGGCGGGCTTCGAACCAGAGTCGCTGAAAATCCAGGTGACTGACGCGAACAGTTCCCTCGAGATAGTCCTCCGGATACTGAAACAGGAGGAAGCCGTGGAGGTAACCGGCAAACGGTCCTCGCTGGCTAACTCCGATCCGAATTATGTCGCGATTCGTCAGGGCACGCTCAAGACTTCGTACCGTGTTCAGAATCTGACCATCGAGCGCGATCTCGGCCGGATCACGCTGGTCTCCGGCACTATCGATTTCATGCCGCCCGTTCTGGGCCGCGTAGTCACCGGAGTTTTCACGGGCGAGGGCGTATTTCGTCTCGACCCCATGCTCCCGGTGGACAAAACCTATCTGAATGGCATATCGGGCAAACCGCAAATTGAAGAGCATTTCAAGTCCGCCGTTCTGAACTTCACCGATTCCACTTACGACGAAATACAGAAGGCGGGTACCGCAATCGACGAGGCGCCCAAGGGAGCCGGCGCTCTAAAGGAATTCCGCGGCCGGATGCGTCATCGCACCGACGAACCCAGAAGCCTTTGGGAAGCGATGCTCGGCGGCGAGAACGTCGTGAACGTGGAAGCGGAGTTACTGGCGGAGTTATACGACTCCGGCGCACCGCCGGTGTTCACGGCCTATCTGCACGGGGATAAACACTCCGACCTCCGTTTCCTGGTGAAGCCTCGCGGCGCGCTTCCCATGCTGCCGTCGCCCGAGGAAGTGGCGGTCATTAACTACGACATCGACGGAACCCAGGAGGGAGTCTGGTTCCTGAGCCATCTGCAAAGTGAGTGGAAGCAACAGTCCGCCAGCAATGGGGAAGATAAGCGGACAGTGGCGGTGGAGCATTACCGCATCGAGACCGCCATCGGCAACAACGATCATATGTCGGCTACGTGCGAGATGCGGCTCCGTCCCAGAGTCACCGGGCCGCGCGTCGTGCGATTCGCGCTGCTGCCGGCTCTGCGCGTCACTCGCGCCTCGATCCAGGGCAAGGACATCCCATTCGTTCAGGAAGGCCGGAAAGAGGACGGGTCGTTCTACGTCATCCTGCCCTCGCCGCTCGAAAAGGACGAGGTACAACAACTCACCGTCGAGTACGAAGGCAACAAAGTGGTGAAGAACGCCGGAGGCGGCACGTTCTTCATCGGCGCCCGGACGAGTTGGTATCCAAGCGCGAATGCCTTCACAGAGCACTCCACCTTCGATCTGACCTTCAAAGTGCCGAAGAAATACACGATGGTGTCGGTCGGAAAACTGGTGAAGTCGTGGCGTGAAGACGATTTCGCAGCGACGCAATGGGTGTCCAACGTCCCGCTGGCCGTCGCCGGATTCAACTACGGACTCTTCAAGGAAAAGAACGTCACCGACAGCGACACGAAGTACGTCATCGAGACATTCGCCTCGCGCGAGGCCCCGGATTACCTCCGCGGCGCGGGCTTTGAGAACATGGCACCCTCGGCGCTCGCGGAACGCGCCATGATCGACGCGCAGAACTCCATCCGGCTGTTCTATCAGTTCTACGGCGAATTGCCGTACGGACGCATTGCCATCACCCAACAGCCCGATTTCAACTTCGGCCAGTCGTGGCCTTCGCTCGTGTATCTGCCGGTGAGCGCGTTTCTGGATTCGACGCAGCGCTGGGCTCTGATGGGCGGCAACGCGTTCCGGTTTGCCAACTTCATCGAGGAGGTGACGCCGCACGAGGTTTCGCATCAGTGGTGGGGCCACCTGGTGGGTTGGGCGAGTTATCACGATCAGTGGCTCTCAGAAGGCTTCGCGGATTTCTCCGCTGGTCTCTATCTTCAGTTCATCGAACAGAAGCCGGACAAAGTCCTCAAATATTGGGAGGATGCCCGTAAGTCGATTTTGGAAAAGAACGAATTCGGAATGGCCGCGAACGATGCCGGACCCGTGTGGCTCGGCTTGCGGCTCGACACCCATCGGACCAGCCGCGCGTACAACAACGTGGTCTACCGGAAAGGCGGTTTCGTTCTGCACATGCTGCGGCAATTGATGTGGACCCCGAAGGAGGGCGACAAAGCCTTCATCGCGATGATGCACGACTTCGTGAAAACCTACCAGAATCAGAATGCCACGACCGAGTCGTTCAAGACCATTGCGGAGAAGTACATGACGCCGGAGATGGATCTGGAAGGGAATCACCGCCTCGACTGGTTCTTCCGAGAGTGGGTGCTCGGCACGGAGATCCCGAAGTACCGCCTCGACTACAGTCTCACGGCGGAATCGGATGGCAGCACGTTGCTGAAGGGCAAGATGACTCAGAGCGGCGTGTCGGACCATTTCATGATGCGCGTGCCGCTCTATCTCGATCTCGATGGCAAACTCATACGGCTCGGCAGCATCTCGGCGGAAGGTCCGGGGACCAGTAAGGAATTCCAGGTAAAGCTTCCTAAGAAACCGAAGCGCGTGCTCCTGAACGCGATGCACGACGTGCTGGCGTCGGAAGTTATCATGCAGCAAAACTGATCTGCTACACTGCGGCATGCTTCCGGCCGTCGAGTTCCGCGATGTCTGCTACGAAATCGACGGCCGGCCCATCCTTCGCAATTTGAACCTCGCGGTCACGCCCGGTGAGACTCTGGTGTTACTCGGACGCAGCGGCTCCGGCAAGACCACCGCGCTCAGAATGGTGAACGCGCTGCTGTATCCGACAACTGGCGAAGTGCTGGTAAACGGCGTCGCCACTACCGCGCAGGATCCGGTCCAACTACGGCGGCGCATCGGCTACGTGATCCAGGAAGGTGGACTCTTCCCCCATCGCGACGTCGCCTCGAACATCGGCCTGGTTCCGCGTCTGCAAAACTGGCCGCCCGGAAAAATCGACGAACGTGTTCGCGAACTGCTGGATGCCATCGGCCTACCCGCGGCCGACTACCTGCACCGGTCGCCGCGCAATCTTTCGGGAGGACAGCGGCAACGCATCGGCGTGGCACGGGCATTGGCCGCTGACGCTTCGGTGCTGCTGTTCGACGAACCATTTGGCGCGCTGGATCCCATCACGCGTCTCGAACTCCAGAACCTGTTCCTCTCCTTGCGCGACCGGCTTCACAAGTCCGCCCTGTTCGTGACTCACGACGTGGCCGAAGCGCTGGTGATTGGCACCCGCATCGCGCTGCTCGACGCCGGCCGTCTCGCCTGGATCGGACCCGCTCGCGACTTTCGCCGCGCCGATACCCCGCAGGCTCGCGAATTTCTCGCCTGCATACGGATACTCGAAACCGATGATTCGAAGCCTGCTGCCTGAGATCGCATCGCTTACGCTGGAACACGCGATGCTTGTCGGCATTGCGGTGCTGCTGGCCATCGCCATCGGAGTGCCCGCCGGACTCGCCGCCACCCGCAACCGCCGCGTGCGGCAGGTGGCGCTCGCAGCCGCTGGCGCGTTCCAAACCATCCCGAGCCTCGCGCTCTTCGGATTCCTCGTGCCGATGCCGTATATCGGCGGAATCGGGAAGCGCACGGTCCTGATCGCGCTGGTCCTCTACGCTCTGTTGCCGATCGTGCGCAACACGGTCACGGGCATCGCCAGCGTCGATCCGGCAGTGAAAGAATCGGCGGTGGCGATGGGCATGACCGACCGGCAGGTGCTGTTCCAGGTGGAAGTGCCCCTGGCCGCGCGCACCATTCTGGCCGGCATTCGAATCGCGACAGTCACCACCATCGGCACAGCCACCATCGCGGCGGCCATCGGAGGCGGAGGGCTCGGAGTCCTGATCTTCCGCGGCATCTCAATGGTCGACTCGATGCAGATTCTAGCGGGCGCTATCCCGGCCGCGGCGCTCGCTCTCATTGCGGACGGATTATTGGCATGGCTCGAAAACACACTTTCGCACTGACCCTCTGTTTGGCAATGCTCGCAGGCTGCTCCAGTGGTCCGCGCAGGATCGTCGTCGCGTCGAAGAATTTTACCGAGCAGATTGTACTCGGCGAGATCATCGCGCAACAGATCGAGCGGCGCTTGCATCAGCCGGTCGATCGGAAGCTGAACCTCGGAGGCACGCTGCTCGCCCACGAAGCGCTGGTGGCGGGGCAGATCGACGTCTATCCCGAGTACACCGGCACCGCGCTCACCGCGGTTCTGAAACAGCCCCCGTCGGGCAACGCCGCGCAAGTGCTCGATAAGGTTTCGCGCGAATACCAGCGACAGTGGAAGCTGCAATGGCTGCCGCCGCTCGGTTTCGATGACACCTTCGCCATGGTCATCCGCGGCGAGACCGCGCGCGCCGGTCATCTGACTGCGATCAGCGATGCCGCCGCGCGGACCGAGCCGTGGAAGCTCGGCGTCGGGTACGAGTTCCTGCAGCGGCCCGACGGGCTCGCGGGTCTCGTGAAGACGTACGGACTCCGCCTGGATGGCCAGCCGGTCTCAATGGACTTGGGACTGTTGTACCGCGCCCTGGAAGGCCGGCAGGTAGACATGGCTGCGGGCAACTCCACTGACGGCCAACTGCAGACGCTCGACGTCGTGGTACTGCGCGACGATAAGAATTACTTCCCGCCGTATCAATGCGCCATCGTGGCCCGCGACGCCGCGCTGGCGGATAACGAAGGGCTGCGCGCCGCCTTGGTGGAATTATCTGGGAAGATCGACGATGCCACCATGCGCCGCCTCAACTACGAGGTCCAAGGCAAGCACCGTCCGGTAGCCGAGGTCGCGGCGGAATTTTTGAAGGGGTTGGGCTCATAGGATCTCCGGCTCAATCCCGGCGAGCCACCTTGAACGAAACCTATCGTCCTCAGACAAGAAGACGACGGCCGTTGGTGGGCCGCCATCGAATCCATGCCCGGAGTCATGGCTGATGGCCCCAGCCGCGAGGCTGCAACTTCGGCAGTGCGAGCGCTGGCCCTCCGAGTTGTCGCCGACTGCATTGATCACTGCGAGGATGTCCCGCCCCAACGGCTTTTCGGTTGCATGAGGCCGCGCATTCAGTATGGCGATTTCACCACTGGCGATTGACTCGAACGCCGTATCTGAACAGCGGACATACAATCGAATTGATGAACGTGACTGAGCAGGGCGAATGGATCGCCAAGCATATTCCCCATCGCGTGAGGGCCGCGATTGCACGCTTGCCTATGAACAATTCGATCCTCGAAGTGGAGGCAGCCATAGACCCAGAGCTTCGAACGGACCAGGATGAGGTTTACTGGCGTTGCGCAACTGACTCAATCTGGGAAGGGAGGCTGGCCGCAACACGGTGGCTCATAGGATTCGTCGGCATTAAGGCGGATAAGAATGGCAGGAAAACCGAGTGCAAGAAAAAAGGGTCCAAGGAAAAAGGGGCCAAGGATGTCCGGATTGACGAGTTCGGTGGAGGAGAACTCTTCAACCTCTGCAATCCACACGCTCAACTCCTAGCCGACGTGTGGAAGGGCTGCTCGCAGGCGTCAAGTCATGCGACAAACGAGTACAACCACCCCTCGGTATGCGACCGGAAGGAACTGACTGAGACTCTCACAGTAATCCTGAAACACCTCCAGGACACAATCTACAACCGAGCGGGCATGAAGGTCCGCGACTGTGTGCTCAAGTCCAGGGACTAAGCCGGTCCTCCGTAGCTGGACTCGTAAACACAATCCGATGCGTGTGCAGAGAATAGCGATCGAGGGGCAGCACGCCTTCCACACGAGCCCGGCGCCCTCCGGGCGATTTCCGGTCGGCCGAACAATAGGATGAAGTGGATTACCCGATGGAAGAAACCTCGCCATAATCCATCCCTATCGTCCTCGGACGCCTATTGGCTGCCCCGTGCGTCCATTGCGCCAATCTGTGCTAGTCTCATGTCCCAGAAATAAGTGAACTAAGTAAGGCCGGGATGCGTCTAAGATGTAGGAGGCCTGGATGCGGACCGGACGACCCAAACAACGGCTCATTTTGACCGAAGAGGAGCATGACCGGCTGCAATCGCTGGCGCACCGGGCG
>JBBQGE010000153.1:0-8670 GCA_038322675.1 Bryobacterales bacterium | reverse complement strand
CGGTACCAGAAACGGCAGGAGGCGAAACTTCATGCCAAGGCAAGATCAATGGGATACGCACTCATTCCCCTTCAAGCCTCCGAGTGAGTTTCTTAGAAGAAGCGGCTGGGGAGCACGCGATGGACGCGAGCGGCTGGGGAGCACGCGATGGACGCGAGCGGCCGGGGAGCACGCGATGGACGCGAGCGGCTGGGGAGCACGCGATGGACGCGAGCGGCTGGGGAGTTGTTCCTTAGAAGAAGAAGCACCTCGCCTGCGGCTGCCGGCTGAGACGCGGTGACGATCGCAAAATTGTTGGAGTGAGTCACGGCCGCTCCGCCTGCGACGACCGCAATCTTCGGCGAGGCTAGCGGGTTGACGCATCCTGGCCGAAAGCCAGCCAAGACATAACCATAACCTTGGTGCTGGGTGCCGCAGTCAGCGCTCGTGCGGATGGCCCCACCTTCACCTCGATTGATTTCCCCGGCGCTACCTCAACCTCGGCCTGGGGGATCAATACTCAGGGCGATATCGTGGGAGGGTATCTCGCTCCCGACAAGTCGGACCATGGCTTTCTTCTGAGTGGCGGCCAATACAGGGCGATTGACTTTCCCGGGGCCAGCGCCACGGAAGCGTTTACGATCAATCCTCGCGGGGACTTCGGAGGATTCTACACAATGGCCGGAATCAGTCATGGCTATCTGCTGAGCGGAGGCCAGTTCACAACTATTGATTTCCCCGGCGCCGCCAGCAGCGAGGTTGGCGGTATCAATGCTCGCGGCGACATCCTGGGCGACTACACCCTGGCCGGCTTGCGTCATGGGTATCTGCTGAGTGCCGGCACATTCAGCAGCATCGATGTCCCCGGCGCCACGAATACCGTACACGTGGCGTTCAATCCTCAAGGCGATGTTATAGCTACTGGCGCTTTCACGCAAATCGGTCCGGGTGTCGAGGGTTCGCAAGGGCTGGTTTCAGGATCTAATGGCTCTCTGTTTACACTTGCGTTTACCGGTACTCTGAACTCGATCAACCCCACGACGGGTGTGGCTACAGTGATTGGACCCACCGGCCTGGCGGATTGCTCCACGCCGCCCATCTCATCTTGCGGACCTCATTCGTCCAACGCGTTTGCTTCCGTTGGAGGGCGTATCTATGCTACTGATTTCGCAAATAACTTATACGGAGTTGATGCTACGACTGGCGCCGCGAGCCTGATCGGGCCGACGGGTATCCCGGCTCTCCCCTTTACGCCTATCACCGTAAATCCCGATGGGACGTTCAATGCGTACGACGAGGCACTGTTTGGAGCTAACGGGAAGCTCTACGCAACCTTCGACGCTTTTACGGTGGACCCAAACACGTATACGCCCATGCTCGTTCAACCAAAACTCGCAACTGTACTCGCACTTCTTCTGTCAGCGATCCCGGCCAGCGCCGGCACGTTGGCCTACATCGTTACTGGCAACCCCGACGGCTCCGGTAACTTCGGCGTCATTGATTTAGCATCGTGGCCAACTTCGATCCCAGCGTTGGGCTTGTAACAGGAGTAGCGGCAGCGCCTGAGCCGGCATGGTCGGCTTCGCCGCTCTTGGGTTCGCCGGACTGTTCCTTTATGCGCGCCGGAGGCAGTTGCGGTTGAGGCAACAATGGAGACATTATACGCTCGCGCTTGTGAAGTCCACACTTTTCTGTTCGGCGGCAGTCAGGGTATCCCACCAGTGTTCGAATTCGTCCGAGAATTCAACTTCCCACGCCACAATCTCATTATGTCATAGAGGACATTATGCTGTGAAAGGCATACTAGGGGACCGCCACTCGGACGCGTAACGCCCTACCGTCGGAGTGACCCAGTCGCGCATCGGCGACAGCCGGCCAAGTGACAAGGGCGCTGTGGATCTGCGGGTCCACCGAGGTTACTTGGATGCCGGCTCAAGATCCAGCGCAAAAGCCAACGCGTCCTTGACCCGCTTCATGATTTCAGCGGAAAGTGTGCACTTTCAAAGTGGACCGTTTGCCATCCCGCCACACGGCGGGTATTGTGCCGGCGGGACTCACCACCGTCCCGTCGTGCATCGTGTAAGTCGTCAATGGCTGGAACTTCACGCGGAGCCGGCGGCGCTGCACCGATCGATATTCCACTGAGTCTGCGGCGATGGATGTCAGTCGCGAGTTCTTCGACACGGTCTGCTGAAAAGCCTCAAACGAGCCATCTGTCGCGCGCCGGCCGACCTCCATCGCCAGCGCGCCGAGGCGGCCCTTTGGATAACTCCAGACAAATTGCCAGTAACTCGCATCGCGCCAGGGTTTGCGCTCTACCGGGGAGTTCGCTTCGGCTGAGAATGCCACAAACACGTCGCCATTCAAGTCCACGAACAGGCGGCTGCCGTGTACCAGCGTCCGGGCCGTCTTCGGAATCGCGACCCATATGCGGTCCGCGCCCCGAACGACGCGGAGCAGAACATTCGCATATTGCACGACCTCTTCATACGGGCATCGCCCGGCCGAGGTATCGAAATCTCCCGCGTTTCCAAACACCTGAATGGCTCCCGACCCATTTCCGCGAACCCCCAGGCCCCAAACACTCTCCTCGGAGAACGGACGCATGCCGTGATCGTTGTACGCGCCGTCCGGACGGTAGGTAGCGACACTCCCGAGCGTGTAGTCCCGTTCCAGAAACAATGTCTCGAACTCGAACCGCCGTTGCTCGCCGGTGTAGTTATTCGCATCCAGCCCGTACCAAGGCTTGGCTGAGAAAATTTCCACGGGAGTACGGAACCGCCGCTGCGCAATCGCGATCGCGGCGTTTGGCGGGCGATACGAGCAGTACGGCACGTAACCCGTTTCCTGAACGTGCATGTGCGCGGCTGCATCCTCGTCCGAATAGGACGGATGATGATCGCCGTCCACGAAATATAGGTATGTGTATGGCCAGACCGGCCCTACAAACGGCTTATACGATACCTCCTTCGCCCGAACGTCGGGACCTACCTGGAAGCCGTCGAAGTAATGCAGCGCCGCCTCGAACACCATCCAGTCGAGGATGTCTTGTGCCTGACGCCGGATTGCCGGATCGTCCGTGCACTCGTGCAGAACCAACGCCGCTTGAAACGTATACCCCCAATAGATGTTCGAGTTCCACTCCACGCGTCCGGCCGAATATAACGATCGGACCAGGTTCCGGAGATAGTCATCGAAGTACGGAATCCGCTCCCGGTCGCCGAGCGTGTGGGCCCAGCAGACGCCGGCCATTCGAGCCATCCAGTTGAACTTCTCGGAATTGAACTCCGTCTCGTTATAAATCGGATCTATATGGTGATCCGAGCGAGTTAGAAACTCCCAGGATTTCGCGGCTGTTTCGAGGATGAGAGACCGCTGCTCAGGCGGCAGGAACGGAGCGTACTCGCGATAATACAGAGTGTAGCCAGGAGCCGTAAACGGTTTGTAGAAACTCCCCGCGCACCGGCTGGCTAAGAGCCTGGCGCCGTCCTCATGAATGAGCCTGTCTCGCTGAGTTGGATCGTGACGGACTTTCCATAACTCCGCCAGCAGCGCGGGCCAGTCGCGCTTACCGGCGTCGGCATCGGAGGTGCCGTTGCCAACCGGCCAGTTACGAGTTCCAATCAGATGCCGCAGACGAGCCTGGTAGCCCGCTTCCCAATCGGCGCCCGGACGGTCGCCGGCACCTGCCAACCCAACCAGCGCGATGACAGCTATAACCAGTCGCACTAGGCCTCCGCCGGACACCCGCAACTCTGCCGAATTACCAGGGGAGCTTCCAGCATCACCGTTTTGTACCCGTCCGACGCCTGGTTTCCAATCCGGTCGAACAGCAACTCCGCCGCGCGTCGTCCGATCTCTTCCGCGGGCTGCCGCACCAATGTTAGGCCGTCGCCGACAAACGAAGCCCATTCGAAATCATCGAATCCCACTACTGCCAGATCCTTAGGAATCGTGCGCCCTAACTCCTCGCTCGCCTGCAGGATGCCGTGTAACACGAGACTATTCAGAGCCACCATCGCGGCGGGAGGACGATCGCTCGACAGCATCCGCAACGCATGGTCTTTCGCCGCCGCGGGCCCCGCTGCCGATACATCGATCTGAGGGCTTAGTCCGCGCTCGGTCATCGCCTTCCGATAGCCGTCGATGCGCTTCTGCACGGTGAAGATCTGGGGTCCATACCCAACGAATGCAATGCGCCGGTGTCCGTGCTCGATCAAGTGGGAGGTCAACATCTTCGCCGCCTTCGCGTTCTGAATCAGCACGCAATCTGATTCGATCCCATCCAGCGGCCGGTCAAAGGCGACCACCGGCACTTTCAGATTCTCCAGGATTGCGGACCGACGCTCGCGAACCGACGGCACGATCAGCAACCCATCCACTTGCTTGCGGCTCAACGCCGAGATCTGCTGATCCTCTAATTCAGGATCTTCTTCCGATGCCATCAACATAGTGACGTAACCCCGCCGCCGCGCTTCGGCCTCCACTCCGCGAGCGCACTGAGAGCAGAACGGATCACCAACGTCCGTGATCACCAGCCCGATGGTCCCCGATTTTTGGCCCCGCAGAGCGCGAGCCACGTGATTCGGTTCATAACCGAGGCGGTCGATCACCGCACGAACACGCGCCGCAGTGGCGGGGCTGATCTTCTTGCCGGGGTGGTTGTTCACCACCCGCGACACAGTCATGAGACCAACTCCCGCCTCCGCTGCAATGTCCTTCAGCGTGACGCGAGCAGCCGGTTTCTTCACAGCATCCACTAGAACACGAAACGCGCGCTAAGACGGAACGACCTTCCCGAATAGTTGCCGAACTGAGCCGTATTGTTCGGATCGATGACCGTGGAGGTCGTCTTCTCCGTGAAGGTTCTTGCCTTGGAATCGAACGAGAAGATACCGCCGTTTCTTCCGTTCGGATTCGCAAAGAAGACGGGATGGTTCAGGACGTTGAACGCATCGGCCCTAAGTTGGACGTAGCGCTTGCCCTCACCGAACTTGATGTTTTTCGCCAGCGATGCGTCAAACGAGAACAGCCGGGGGCTCCTGCCGTCCGGCAGCGTCGCCGATGTATTTCCTAACATCGGATTCGCCGGCGAACCCGGGATGGTGAACGCTGCCGGATTGATGTAACTGGTGACAAACGGATTCGACCGCCAGTCTGGATTCACCACAGGCACGCCAGGCACCCGGTCCGGTCTCAGCGTATAAGTATCCAACCCCGATCCGCCGCCGGTTGAGTTATACCAACCCGGGCTCCCGATATAAACCACCAGCGGATATCCGCTCTGCCAGGTGGTCATACCCGACACCGTGTAGTCCGAGATCAATTTCGATACGACGCCAGGCGTGTTTCCGAAGAGCGCTTTCCCCTTGCCGAACGGTAACTCGTACGAACTGGCCGCCCGGAACTTATGCGGAATATCGAACGTGGAGAGACTGCGCTCCGCGCTCCGGTCCCTGCTCTGCGCAAACACGAGTCCAAAAATATCGGTGATATTCGTGGTCTGCAGATTCGATGATCCATCATCGATGGACTTCGACCAGCTATAGGAACCGAGGAACGTGAGCCCGGCCGAAAAGCGCTTCTGAACCGTCGCGTTCAGACCATTGTAGATGGAGTTGCCCGAACGGTCGTATGCCGACGGGATGTTTGAGGAAAAGAACTGAGAGTATGGCCGAAGCGAGCTTATCAACGTCGTCTTGACGATGCTGCCATCGCTGTTGGCGATCTTCAGCGGATTGTAGTCAACGCTGGACGTAGAAAAATTCGCGCCACTGCCGGCGAGCGCACCGCTGACAACCGGATCCACGCCGTTGAACGGATAGGTACTCGCGAACAGGTGCGTCCCCTTCATTCCCTCATATCCGATTTGCGCGGAGAAATCGTGCCCCAACTGGAATTGGAAGTCGGTACTCCACTTCTGCGCGTACGGCATCGCGGAGTTCTGTGGAATGTAGTTGAATGCGAACGTATTCGCATTGTTCATGAAGAAGATGGGATCGTACGAAAGGGCCGCGGGGGGCGGAAGCGGTCCGATCGGGTTGGTAACTAAATTTACCGGCCCCGCGCTGACGCCGCCCGTTTCGGAACTCGAACTGATCCGGTTCGTATTCAAATTCAAATCCGGCGAGATATCCAATCCGCCGCCAGTGATGGGCGCGCGCAAAATGGAGTAAGACGTACGCCAGACGATGGACGGACGGATCGAATAGGCCAGGCCCAATCGCGGCTGGAAACCCATCCAGTTGATCGGCCACAAGTTCCGCTGTATTCCGTTATGTCCGGAGAACACGAAGGCACCAGTGACCGTTTGACCATTGACTTGCCCTGGCAGGAATGGATCGAAGGATCCTTGGCGGTCGTACTTCTCAGTTCTCGGCGTCTCCACGTCCCATCGCAGCCCGACGTTCAACGTGAGCCGGGAAGTCATTTTGAAGTCGTCCTGAATGTACAGCCCGCCGTAATGCCAGCGGTAGTAATCGTTGGTCTGCTGCTGTTTGAAGGTATACGTATTCAGCGAACCCGTGATGATGCCGCCGATTTCGGCGAGCGTTCCGTTCACACTGCCGGAAGGAGGAGTTACCTGACTGCTGAAGTTATAGGCACCGCCGCCCATTCCGCCGAATGTCAGGCGCGACAGGCGAATGTCCCGGAACTCGCCGCCGAAACGAAATGTGTGCCGTCCAACCGTGTACGAGAGATCGTTCCCGAATCCGATATTCTCGTCGATGGAAGTGCCGTTGTTCGAACCGTCCGCATCCAGCCCGCGTCCCAGGATCTTCGGAAATCCCTGCCCCGCGATATCCGGCACAAGGCCCAGCGCCGAGCCCCAGTCCTGCGACAAGGCCGCGTCGCTGGGACCGCGCAACGAGTTACCACGCGAATAACTCGCACGGAACTCGTCGATCAGGTGCGCTGAGAAACTGTGCGTCCACGAGTAAGCGAAATTGCGCGAAATGATTTTATCCTGCGGAAGCGGATTAGCCGGGTCGTTCGGACCGCCCCAGTCAAACCGGGTGCCTGTGACGGGAGCGATCGAATACCGGAACGACATACGATCCGCGGAGCCTAAATACTGGTCGATCTTAAAGCTCCAGCGGTTGTCCACCGTGCTGACGCCGCGCGCGTAAATTGCGTTGTTGCCGTCAATATCCGGCAGTCCGTCCGGACGCAGCCAGTGAATGTAAGCGATGTCGACCCCGGCCTTATATGGATACAGCGTCGAAAGCAGTCTCTGCGCCAGCGGGCTCTTTGCGAGCGTCGCCGATAGATTATTGCCGGGAATTGCCTTCCACTGCGCTGAAGGAAGAACGGTTCCGTTCGGAAATCCGCCGGAGTTCAGCGGGTAGTGATAGTACAGGCTGTTGGTGCGTGTCGCCGACGCGATAGCGTCGTCAATGCTCTGCTGCCGAAGTTTCGTGTCGAAGAAATCGTACGAGTTATAAAAGTTCCCCGCTAACTCGTCGGCGGTAGGCAGCCTCGTGCGGCTCGCTCCAAACAGCAGCGTCTGACGCTGCGGCTCGCCGGTGGCCCAGAAGAACGTCCGGTTCTCGCCGTTGTAGAGTTTCGGAATGATCACCGGCCCGCCGATGGCCCCGTCGAACGCGTTGTAGTGCTGCGTGGGAGGAAACGCCGATCCGAGCGCCTTCGTCTCGAAAAACGGATCGATATGCGTCCACAGCACCGACCCATGCATGTCGTTAGCTCCCGACTTAGTCGTCTGGTTGATAATCGCGCTCATAGTGCGGCCATACTGCGCCGGAATTCCATTCGACTGGACCGAGACTTCCTGTACCTGGTCCGCGGAAAATGTCATGATCGCACGCGAATAGCCAGCGCTCGTCACATCCGATCCGTCCACCAGAATCGATCCGCTACCCGGCCGGCCTCCACCGAATGAAATGGACGCACCTGGCGTCACCGACTGCGTGAAAATGCCCGGAAGTTCACTCTGAATCCCCTGGTTATATTGCGGATCGCCCTGGGCACCCGGCGCAAGAAGCACCGCGGCCAGCATACTTCGATCCACCACCGGCAGGTCGGAGAGCAGTTTATTCTGGACTGTCGTGGTAACTGCCGCCGAATCCGGATTGATCAGCGGTGTCTCGGCGGAAACGGTGACGGTATCGGCGAGTTGCCCGATCTGCAGCACGACGTTCTGCGTTGAGATCTGCGCCGTGCGAACTTCGATTCCCGTGGTCCGAGCCGTCTTGAAGCCCTGCGCAGTTATGCTGACAGCGTAGTCGCCCGCCGGCATCGACGTGAAGGTATAACTCCCGGTCGCCGTCGTTTGAGTCTTGCTAACAGTGGACGTAGCGACATTTGTCGCCTCCACCAGCGCGCCAGGGATAACAGCCCCAGTGGCGTCGCTCACCGTACCGGTAATAGTTCCCGTGGGACTCTGCGCGAAAGCGACTCCCAAAAAGACAAGCGTCAAGGCACACACGGCCATACGCGCCGAATTGCGACGAAGCATCGGACAACCTCCAAGAAACCCACAAAATCGATCTAGGATAACGTTATCCCAACCCGACCGGTTCGTCAACAAATTGGCTCTGCGCAGGAATCTGACAGGACCCCCGGTTTTATTGGGTTTCGATGAAATCCGCGGCTCCGGGTCCGCGCCTCGTTGCGCGGATCTGATGGCGCGGGAACCGATGCTGACAGGCATTTCATCGAGATTCCAGAGCC
>JBBQGE010000152.1:0-8996 GCA_038322675.1 Bryobacterales bacterium | reverse complement strand
GGCCTAAACAACAAAGCAAAAGTCACTATGAGAAGATCTTACGGGTTTCGAACCTTCCGAGTCACCGAACTGGCCCTATATCATTCACTTGGCAAGCTCCCCGAGCCGGAACTCACCCACAGATTCTTCTGACGAATCATTCTTTTCGTCTAGGTCTTTGACCGCCTGAAGATCTTCGTTATAAACAATCTCACTCAGAAATGTTTTGGCCTATACTTGGGCAAGGTGCGTCCACCCAAGCCGTTTCATCTGAAAGCTCAAGACCAGCGGGCGCTGACGCAGTTGCTGAGCGGAGGTGTTCAGCAGGTGCGCGTTGTCCTCAGGGCGGTGGCGCTCCTGCACCTGCACCAAGGGCAGAGCGCTCCCCAAGTGGCCCGTACGATTCCTTGGTCCCCGCAGGCGATCCGGGTGATCGCCAAGCGTTACCGCGAGAGTGGGTTAGAACGAGCGCTATACGAGAGGCAACGACCGGGCCACGCAGAACTGTTGAGTACGCCGGAGAAGCAACGCATCATCGCCATGGTTTGCAGTCAACCGCCGGAAGGGCAGGCCCGTTGGACGGTCCGACTAGTCGCTCGGGAGGCGGTGAATCGGAAGTTAGTTCCACGCGTCGGACGAGAGACCATCCGCATCCTGTTAGAAACCCACGACCTCAAGCCGTGGCGGGAAACAAATGTGGTGCGTGGCGGAACTGAATAAGGCCTATGTTGCAAACATGGAAGATGTTCTGGGTCTGTACGAGAACCCCTACTGTAGCGCCGAGCCAGTCCTCTGCTTGGCCGAGAAGCCCGTCTGCCTGCACGCCGATGTCCGGCCGTGCCGGCCCACGCGACCGGGCCACATAGCCAAACGCGATAACGAATACAAGCGCCGCGGCGTCGCCAACATCTTTGCGGTCGTAGAACCGAAGGTCGGGCGTCACTTCACTCGCGCGACGCCCAATCGTTCCGCCGCTCAGTTCGCCTCGCTAATTCAGGAACTGGTCGCCGCTTACCCGTTTTCTCGCCGCATCCACTTGGTGATGGACAACCTCAACATCCATTGCAGGAAATCCCTCACCGGCCATTTCGGTCGGACAGTCGGTGATTATCTTTGGAGCCGCCTGAAGGTGCACTACACGCCGAAACACGGCAGTTGGCTCAACCAGGCCGAGATTGAACTCAGCCTTGTGTCACGGCAGTACCTCGGCGCCTGTCGGATTCCGACGCTCGAACAATTGAAGTCCGAGATCGCATCCTGGAACGCCCGCGCCAATCGCGACCGAACCCGTATCCAGTGGAAATTCACCCGTAAGGCCGCCCGCGTCAAGTTTGGCTATAAACGGAATACTTCTAAGCGGTCAAAGGCCTAGTCTAGTTCACCCACGGGAGCAGCACCGTGAACTGCCGGTGGCTCCTTGATACGTCGTGCTACGGGTGGACTACTGGCACCGATCACTGTACCACCAGCTTCACAGCGCAGAGCACTGCGCCCGGCCCGTCCGGACCTTGCGATAGGAGTTGCATTGGGTGAGGAAGGAAACCATGCCACAAACGGATCCCGCCAGGCACAACTGGTCGGGAATGCCGGTGCTGCTCGTCGCCGTCGCTTCGACCGCCGCGCTCCGGGCCGAGACCGGCTATGACGCCTGGGTCCGGTATGCCGCCATCGACCAGGGCCGCATCCGACAAAGCTACGACACGCTGCCTGCCACCGTGGTCACATTCGGCGATTCGGCGGTGATCCAGGCGGCATGCGGAGACTGATTTGCCGGTTCCGCGGCATGCTCGGCCGGACGTTGCACATCGAAGCGAAACTCCCGGCCGAAGGCGCGATCATTCTCGGCACGAGCGTGGCCATCCGCGTCGTGCTTCTGGCTGGTGATGAAAGCCTCAGATGCTTCCCGTTGGGCATCGAAGGAATTGAATTCCTGCTGAAGCCCCTCCTCCGTGGATTTGCGAGTGTAAATTGCGCACCGGACGGTCTTCGCATCGGACGATCCGTTCGACGCTCTAGCCGGCGCTGGTGCGGCGCTACTCCTTGCCATTGGGATTTTCCTCCGTGGTCGTCAAGTTGAAGAAGAGGAAGCCGTTCCACTTCGTTCCGGCCACTTCGCTGGCAATCGCACTCAGAGACCGGTAGATCTCGCCATCGAATTCTAATCCATTCACGAGGACCTTCACGATGACTCGGCGGCCCTTATACTCGCGTTCCAGGTAGGTCCCCGGCGGCGGCAACCGCGGGTCGAGAGCGCTGGCCACCTTGCGGCATACACTTAGCTTGGAGTCCAGGGTGACGTCTGGCCCGAACTTGGTCTTGGGCGCCCGGATGCGCAGGTCTGCATCGTTAACGATTTCCAGCGCGCGGCGGCGCGCACGTTCGGAGAAGCCGCCCTCGGCCAGTGCCTGGATGCGCCAGGCGATTCTCCGAAACGGGAACTGTCTGTGATTTGATCGGGACTCCTCGCCGAACGCCTGAAGGTACTTCGGGCGGAGCTGGCCGACGGTCATCCTGCTCAGCTCATCAATCTGTTTCCGCATCGCGGTCTCCACTTCGTTCTCCATTCTCATGGCAGTTAACCTCGTGTCCATGAGGGCTCGAAGTTGCGTAACTATCAAGGGGAGGTTTTCGCTGGACTTGGTCGCGATGCCGGAGGAAGCCGGCGGCGAGGATGCTGACGATGGATGGTAGATCTTCAGTCGAAATGCCCAAGACGATTCACCTAGCTGTGGATTGGCACCACAGCGAAAGTCCGCGTCTCGGTCGTTCCGCTGTCGAGTGACTGCTGGAGAGTGCGAAGCACCCTCCGCTGTAAACATACGCAAGGAGTCAGAAAAGTGTAAACCGAGACGTCCGCTGCGTTAACCGCGAGTGGGCGTTCTCCGGAGGGACGGAGAAGTCGGGCGGAAGGGTGCCGCAGCGGACTCACCGGGCCAACCACAACGACTCTCCGAGGCTGAAAGGGGAGACCAGGATCGTCCGGAACTATATGGCAGAAGTGGGGATACCTTGCGAGGCTATGGCAAGCGCTGGAAGACCGATGACGTCAACAACAGGGTAGTCTGGGTTCGGATGGACGGAAATTGGCTCCCCGACTGCAACCCTCTTCCGAACATGCGTTTGGAGAACCCGGAAGGCGCTTCATTCTCCGTGATGTTAACCGGAGGGGGAGATTTCGGATAGGCCAAGACGGAAGCCGGGGAAGCCGCTCTATTTCCCTGAGTTCCTTGTTGTTGCCCGCGCTTCTGGAACACGCGCGCTGGTACACTCGCCGATTCGGAATGACCAAAGCCTGAATGGTATCTATTCCCATTTGGCAAGTCCAAGTATCTGGACCCCACGCGCCCCGTGACATCCTTGAAAACTGTGTGGCAGAACATCAAGAAAAAGGCGAGCATCAAGGGACGCTGGCACGATAATCGCCACACTCTCGTAACGAAGCTTTCTGAGTCGGGCGCGGGCGACTGGGTGATCATGAGCATCGCCGGCCCCGTCTCGCGCGCCATGCTCTCGCGTTATTCCCACGTGCCGATGGAAGCGAAGCGGCGCGCCCTCGATGAGATCGCCGCCCGCCAGCGCGCGGCCGATGACAAGCGTAGCGCAAAAGCAGGGCGGATGGAGCAGGGTGCTGGGGCCTCCCTTCAAGCAGCAGCGGTGCAATAAGTTGCTATTGAGGAAGGCCCAGTTTTCTGCGGGAAGTGTCGATTGCATTGCGATCCCCGCAGCGGAGATCCAACCAAACGCGAGGAATTCAACGATTCGTCGGCATGCCTGCCGGATTATCTGCGCGGGGAACTCGGGCGACGCGCAGTATGTGAGCCCTGTATTCCTTGCCGCCCGGGCGCTCCAGGGCAAGCGTGCTTCCCCGAACGCATACACCGATGGGATCGTTGACTACAAGCGACGTCGGCTTGAAACCGAAACCGAAGATTAGTTCGGATTGCGCTATGTAGGTCAGATCGTCGAGGACGATCGTCACAGTATAGGTCGCCTGCTTCTGTAGGTTGGGAGCGGAATAGCTGTCATATTCCCTCCTGCCGTTCTTCTTTACGGTCTCCCGACCGTGCTCGATGGCGCCGGCCTGGATCACTTCGACATGTGCCTGGACATCGATCAGTGTTCCGATGCCGCACACCCCGTCCTTCGGGGCGCCAATCGCCACGACGGGAAGAAGCATCGTTGCGAAATAGATTGATGCTGCCATTCTGGTCATTCTTTTTGTTCTCCTTTTTGCCTTCAAATCTTCTTGAGCGACCGGGACAGTGGCGTGGTTATACATGATTGACTCCTCGCCTCTCGTCGGAAGGAACGCCGCACATTGCTTCGGTTCCGGCACGCGGGCCGGGGGTTGAGAGCAAAAATGCGCGGCGCCGATAACTTACACCTAACTGATCTTGCAGCTGCAAGTGGGAGAGCAGTTGCATTGATCCCCGCAGCAGTTGCAGCCTTTGGTCTGGCCGTTGGTTTTCGCGCTCTGGCAGCCACACTTGCAAGCTGCGCCCGCGCAGAATACGCACTTACACTGTTTCGATTTCATCGACATTGAAATCTCCTTTTCACTCTGTGTTGGGTTTGCGTTGAGTCGCGCCAACAACTGAAGTGTCGCATCGGAGGCCCCAATCGAGATTGTATGAAGCGGCTGTTTTCGATGAACGAATCGGCTATCGGATGGGCGGTCCGGGAACCGGCGCCGCCGCAGAGGCATTATCGCTGGACCCAAAGAACGGGGAGCGGATTTCGGCGAACTTGCCGCGCATCAGCACGGAGGGAGCCATGCCCACCATTTGATAGAAGGTCCGCGTCAAATGCGCGGCATCGGCAAAGTCCGCGGCGTGTGCGGCGGCCGCAATCGTTCGCTCCGAGGTGATCGCAACCATCGCTCGTGTCAACTTGCGCCACAGCATGTATCGGCTATAGGGAAGACCGACCTGGTCTTTAAACAGGTGCGCGAAGCGGCTGGGGGACAGGAAAGCCAACTGCGCCGCCTCATCCAACGACATTCGCAGGTCCTCGCGGGCGCGGATGGCATCGAGAACCTTGGTGATCCGCTGGTCCAGGCGGCGCGCCGGCGGCGCACCAGGGCTTAGCGCATGCACGCAATGACGGATCAGATCCCCGACTTCCATGCTCTCGATCGGCTGCTCGATGAACGTGCGCAGCTCCGAGACGGATGAGGCGAGCCGGGCGGCCGGCACGACCGCGATTTCCTGTTCAAGCGCACGATGCAGCCACGCTCCCTCGTTGGATTCGGGGTCGACGAACAACATGGCGCCCATCGCCCCGCTGCAATCGAACGAGTGAACCACGTCGGGTTGCACGATGATTCCGGGTCCCCGGCGCCATCGGTTGTCCTCGCCGCAGATGGCGACCACGCCATCGAGCGCGACTACGATCTGGATGGCGTGGTGCACGTGAGCCGGCACGACGCCGTCGGCACGGGCAATGAGCAGGAACCCGCCCTCCCAGAGGTACCAGCGCGGCTCACTCAACCATCGGTACGCCGTGTCCTTCAATGCCTTGGCCAACAACCCAAACCGCTCTCCTCGCGTTCTTTCACTGTAGCTGTTTTATTCAAGAAGTTCAGCGGATACGTTCAATCGTGCATAAGCCGGCCCGGGATATCTTTTAGTCATGACAGTTTCACGCCAAGCTCTCCAAATGCGAATCGGAAACACGACACTATGGCTCACCGGCTGCGCGCTCGCCTTCGGGGTTTCGGTTGCGCTGGCCGGCTATATTGGCTTCTCGCAGTCGATCAGTGTCATGACGGCTCCGGCGCCGGGTGCGCTGGTGGCTTCGGTGGTCCCATTGCCGCCGCCGGTTCACGATCCACACAAACCGACTGTGGCCGTCCTGCTGGGCAACACTGCCAGCGAACCCACTGATGTGTTGGGGCCGTACGCGATGTTCGCGGAATCCGGCAAATACAACGTCTACACCGTCGCCACATCCAGGGCCGTTCGGACCCTTACCGGCGGGTTGGATCTGGTTCCCCATCTCTCGTTCGACCAACTGGCGGCCAGGCTTCACGGTGATCCCGACATCGTAGTGGTCCCCCAAATCGTCGATATCCGTGCGTCCATAAATGCGCCTGTTGTGGCGTGGGTCGGGCGGCAAGGACAAGGGCATGCGCTCCTGTTCTCCTGGTGTACCGGCGCTGAAGTGCTGGCCGAGAGCGGAGCGATCGACGGCAAGGCAGCTACGGCTCATTGGGGTGACATCGACAGGCTACAGCGCGTCTACCCAAGGGTTCATTGGCAGCGTGGAGTCCGGTATGTGGACGGCGGCACGCTCTTGTCCACGGCCGGTCTGACGGCCGGAGTGGATGCTACGCTGCACCTCCTGGCCCGGCGCAACGGGGCGGAGTTGGCAGCAAGAGTAGCAGAGGCTCTGCATATTCCGCCGTCTCCGTTTGTTGAAAACCCGAAGTGTCAGCAATTTGAAATCGGCCCGGCGGACAGCATCTTCCTGTTAAACGCGAGTTTTCACTGGCCGAAGCCCCGCTTGAGCGTTTTGCTGTATGACGGCGTGGGTGAGCTAACTCTTGGTTCCGTAGCGGACGTGTACGGGGTCTTAGCGGCCTACCAGATCCATACCCAGTCCGCTGCGGCTTGGGTTGTGTCCAGCCACGGAATTCAGTTTGTGCCGCGCGAGCAGGTCCGGGCGATTCCCCAGACGGGGCGCCCAAACCGCCTGCCGTCGGCGGACGGAGTCCCGGGCGTGTTGCTCCGAGGTGAGGGGTCCGGGGCATTTGCGTATACTGCGGCCGTGGAGGATCTTGCGCGCCACCAGGATGCGTGGACGGCCAGGTTCGCGGCGAAGCGGCTCGAAATCAGAACGCCGCTGCGCCTCGAGGGGGATTCGTGGTCCGTCCGTGTGGTGCTGGCACCCCTTTTCATCGGCTGCGCGACACTGGCGTTCCTGTTCTGGCTGAGGCGCGCGGCGCAGAAGCGGAGGCAGAGCAGGCTCGAGTTGAAGGTTCTGCCGGTGGCGCTCGGGGTGATCGTGGCTGCGCTGATGTGGTGCGCTGCATCGGCCACACCAGCCCTCGACGTCAGGTTGCCCGCGAGCTTCCTTTCGTCGGCGAGTCTGGCGCTGGTTGGCGCGGTCATTTGTCTTTCAGGGGTTGTCTCGTTCAGACGCGCAAAGACAAGCGTCAACCCCATGAGGCCTGATTCCACGTCGTCTCTAGTGGTTTCAGGCATCTACAAGTACACGCGGAATCCAATGTATTTAGGTTTCCTGCTGCTTCTTCTCGGGTGGGCGATATTCCTGTCGAACCTGGCGCCCTTCGCCCTGCTTCCCGCCTTTGTTGTGTATATGAACCACTTCCAAATCCGACCGGAAGAACGCGCGCTTGGCTCTTTGTTCGCGCAGGAGTATCAGCCATACCTTGCCAAAGTTCGACGGTGGATATAGGATATATGGACCACCCGATCCACACAGCCCGAAATGGGCAATCTGAAAACAAGAGGAATTTATGGAATATCTTATCGGAGTTGTACTGGCCACGGCAACGTGCGTCTTTTTCGGGATGCTCGTCGGGTTCGATCGCGAGCGTCTTTTCTATCCCATGATGCTCCCCCCGATCGCCACGTACTACATATTGTTTGCCGCAATGGCCAGTTCTACACCGGCGCTGACAAGCGAGAGCCTGGCGGCGAGCATCTTTCTTCTGGCGGCGGTGGTGGGGTTCAAGAAGAATCTGTGGTTGGCTGTCGCTGGGCTCGTCGGACACGGTGTCTTCGATTTCTTTCATCACCTGGTGATTCAGAATCCAGGTATGCCGGTGTGGTGGCCCGGTTTCTGTGGGTCATTCGACGTTCTCGCCGGCGGCTTCTTAGCGTTGCTCCTGGTGAGACGTTCCGGATTTGAGCGGGCGCTCTGAATTCCCTCGACCACAAGCGACCATAGGTTTTCGGGTGCACCACGTCAGCCCCTTTGAAAGCGCATGAGGCGCCGAAAGAAACAAGTAGAACATAATGTACAATTCCGACAAGACTGCCGTAGAGATCACCTGCTGTGGCGCATGCGACTGTGCAACCCGCCCTTTCGTCTGCCTGAAGAACGGGTGCCGCTGCCAGGCCACCAAATGTCACATTGACGCCAACTGCACGGAGGTTCAGTGATGCAGGTCGTGCCAGCCGCATTGGCCGCCGTCGGTAGTTTGTGTTTGACGTTTGCTCTGATCCTGGCATGGTGTCTGGTAGGGGTGCGGACAACGGGATTCATGAAGAGATGGTTTCCCAGCTATCAGTATTTGCTGAAGGCGCACATTGACTACTTGATGATGACCGGTCTGTTGTTTATCTTCTTCCTCCTGTTCACACATTTTCGGCTGACGCCTCCGCCTCTCATTATTGTCGCTATGAGCGTCGGCTCTCTGGTTAATCCCGCTGCTTTTCTGGCTCTTGCTATCAAACCGAACCTTCCACAGCGGCCGGCGTCCGTGTTCGGCGCGACTGTGTCGTGCGGTTTCGTAGTGACGACAATCGGCTACGGCGGCGCGGCATGGGTCGTCGCGCGTGCAATTGCGCTCGGCGCCCGATGAACTGGCAGAAGATCAAGTAAAAGATGACTATGATGATTTCCCTTCGATCTTCGTTTCGCGCGTTCGCACTTTCCGCGCTGGCGCGACAGGATGAAACATCTCAAACAGCAGTTGTTCAATAGGCTGCCAGTACTCCAGACTGGGCCGTGTCGGACACGATAAGGCATGATCTCCCATGCCGCGCACACCGGCATTCAGCTTCGACTCTAGATCCATCGACGAACCCGAGCCTTATAGCGTAGATAAGAGTCTCCGAACTTCTGTTCAAGATAAGTCTTCTTCGGGTTCGATCACGCCCTTCTGAAGTATGAACATAAGCGGTAGAATGGACTTGCCCCCAATTTTGAGACAACCGGTTAAGACGCAACTTTCATTGAATGGAGAATTGAGTCATGGGATTGTCACGTAGGCAGTTCACCAAAGAGTTCAAGCTGGCCGCGGTGCGCCGGCTCGAGCAAGGGGTATC
>JBBQGE010000151.1:0-9023 GCA_038322675.1 Bryobacterales bacterium | reverse complement strand
GGGCCTAAACAACAAAGCAAAAGTCACTATGAGAAGATCTTACGGGTTTCGAACCTTCCGAGTCACCGAACTGGCCCTATATCATTCACTTGGCAAGCTCCCCGAGCCGGAACTCACCCACAGATTCTTCTGACGAATCTTAGAAATAGGAGCAATCGGCGATCAGATGAGTGACCAAAGTCACGGGCGCGCGGGGCAAACTTCGCAACAATGGAGTTCAGGGTCTCCATGACTCGATACTGCCAAATTCTCCTGCTCTGCGCCTTCGTCGCCAGCCAAATAGCCGAGCCCGCTGGGGCTCAAACTCCCGCCGCCGGCGCACTGAGAATCGGCGATGTCGCGGTTTCCGGTTCTCTCCGCACCCGGATCGAATCGTGGGACTGGTTCGCCGGCAACGCGAACAGCGATGATGCCTACCCGGGTTCCATTCTCCGCTTGAGCCTCAGCGAGTCCGGAAAGCGGTTCGACTGGCAGTTTGAGGCGGCAATTCCGTTCCTGCTGGGACTTCCGGACGACGCGATTGCGGCAGGCGCTCAAGGACAACTCGGCTTTGGGGGCACCTACTACGCCGCCAACAAGCGCAACACCAACGCTGCCATGCTCTTTCCAAAGCAGGGTTTCATCCGGTTCCACGATCTGGGTGGTGTGGCCGGCCAGTCGCTGAAAATTGGCCGTATGGAATTCATCGATGGGGCCGAGGTGACGCCCGCGGATTCCACTTTGGCCGCCTTGAAGCGCGACCGGATCGCCCACCGGCTGATCGGCAACTTTGGCTTTTCAGACGTCGGCCGGAGTTTCGACGGGGTTCAGTATGGTCTCGGCCGATCACGGCTCAATCTCACGCTCCTCGCCGCCCGGCCCACCCGCGGCGTCTTTCAGGTGGACGGTTGGGGAGAACTCAACGCGAACGTCTTCTACGGCGCGTTGACCCTCCAGATGCCCGGAACCAGCCACGCCTCCGAGTGGCGCGTGTTCGGCCTCGGCTATAGCGATTATCGGGACGGCGTGGTGAAGACCGACAACCGCCCGCTCGCCGTCCGTACCGCCGATACCGGCCATGTGAACATCGGTACCTTCGGCGGACATTATCTCCAGACGGTAAAGTCGTCCCAAGGCACTGCGGACCTTCTGTTTTGGGGAGTGCTGCAGACAGGTTCGTGGGGAAGACTGGCACAACGCTCCGGCGCATTCGCTGCCGAGATCGGCTGGCAACCTTTCCGGATGCCCGCGGTTCGTCCATGGTTGCGAGGCGGTTACGATTACGGATCGGGCGACGGCAACCCGAACGACAACACCCATGGCACCTTCTTCCAGGTCCTGCCGACGCCGCGAATCTACGCACGCTTTCCCTTCTTCAACATGATGAATACCCGTGACGCTTTCGGGGAGATGATCCTGCGGCCGTCGAAGGCGCTCACGATCCGCATGGATATCCACTCACTGGCGCTTGCCAATCGAAACGACCTCTGGTATTCGGGCGGCGGAATGTTCCAGCCCTGGACCTTCGGCTACTCCGGACGCCCCGCCAACGGAAATCGTGGTCTCGCCACGCTTTACGATGCCAGCGCCGACTACAACTTGAACGCCCACGTCTCCATCGGGGCCTATTACGGCCACGCTTCCAGCAAGCTCGTCATTCAGTCGGTGTACCCGAACGGCCCGAACGCGAATTTCGGCTATCTCGAACTCCTGATTCGTATGTGACCTTCGCGTTGCGTTGCTGTAGAACTCCCGGCAGCCAGCCACTCTGCCCTCTCCAGAGGTGTACTGCCCAGTGACTTCAGTCACAGCCTTCTCCGGGCTCCGTGCAGTATCATCGTCCAGCAAGGCGATAAGCGTCACGCGAGCCATGAACATATGCTGTCTGCAACACGCGCCATTTGAGGGACCCGGCAATATCGCGGCATGGGCGGCCGTGCGGAATCACGAACTCACGATCGTGCGGCCATATCTGGACGAGCGGCTGCCGAGTGTCCGGGATTTTGACCTGCTCGTCGTAATGGGCGGACCCATGAGCGTTCACGACGAGCCCGCGCATCCCTGGCTCATCCGCGAAAAGAGACTAATTTCCCATTGTTTGGCGGCCGGCAAGTTCACACTCGGTGTTTGCCTGGGATCGCAGCTATTGGCCGAGGTTCTCGGCGCCCGGGTATACCGCAACCATTTCAAAGAGATTGGCTGGCTTCCGTTGATGCAATGCCCAGGAGGAAATATCTGTCACCTGTTCCGGACCGTGCCACGTGAATTCATCGCATTTCACTGGCACGGCGAGACGTATGATCTGCCGCCCGGAACCATCCACCTGGCCAGCAGCGAAGGCTGTTCCGTCCAGGCGTTTGAGCATCCATACGGATTGGGACTCCAGTTTCACCTCGAAATGACCCCGGATGGAGTGTCGGATCTGGTTCGCGAGTGCTCCAGCGATATCGGGTCCGGCGCGTATGAGCAGACGCCGGTTCAGATCCTGGCTCGCACGGACCACTACGCGGCGGGTGAGAGACTGCTGGGTCAAGTCCTGGATAGCATTGAAGCGCGCATTGAGCACGCATCCCGCTTGGGGATGTAGGAAAGACATGCACACAACGAACAGTTCGATTCGCCCCCTGCAGACCGGATGGGCCTCTGTCTTGGCGCGCGCGGTAGCGGCGGTCCTTCTGTTTGAGTTCGTCTCGGGTTTGGCTATCACCTTCGGTCCGTTTCACCCCGCGGTTGAATGGGGACTGCTTCTGCATACGATGATCGGCCTGTTTGCCATTGCCCCACTTGCTTGGTATTTCGTACGGCACTGGAAGGACTACTCCGGGCAAGCGATGTCCGATGTGGTGCTGCTCGGCTACGTTGGTCTGGCTGCGCTGGCGATCTGCGTTTTCTCTGGACTCGTGGTCACGTGGCAGGGGTTGCTCGCCACGCGCACGACACCGCTGCTGCGCTACATTCACCTGGGCTCGACTCTGATAGCGGTGGCAGCGTCGGTTCCCCACGTCTTCATTTCCTGGCTTCGCCGCCGAAGCACTGAGTTCACACGGCCTGCCGCTGGATGGCTCACGCAGGCGGCGGTGGGGTGCGCCGTGATCGTAGGCGTGACGGCCGCGCTGACGATGGCGTACTCCGGGATCAAGTACCGGAACGAATTTCCGAGCGATTACCATTTCCTCTACGGAAAGAATCGGCCATTTGCCCCGAGCCTCGCCCGCACTTCCACTAACGGCGCGTTCGACGCCCGGTCCCTGGCCGGCTCGGCCACCTGCGGGTCCAGTGGGTGTCATACGCAGATTTATGACGAGTGGCAGCCAAGCGCGCACCGCTATTCGGCGATGGATCCGATTTTCCAAGGTATCCAGAACGTCATGGCCAAGCAGAACGGCGCGGAATCGACGCGGTACTGCGGTGGGTGCCACGATCCGATCTCGCTGTTCTCCGGAACCAAGAATATCTTCGTGGAGAAACTGACTGGCCTCGATGGCTACAACGAGGGTATTTCCTGCGTGGCCTGCCACTCTATCCAGAAGACCGATGTTCAGGGCAACGCGAACTATACGATCACGCAATTGGGCGAGTACCTCTGGCAGTGGGATGGACCGGGCACGGCCGGCGCCATGGCGCGCAATTTTCTGATCCGCACCTGGCCCACCCAACACAACCGCCTCAGCAAGCGGATGTACAAGAAGCCGGAGTACTGCGCGGCCTGCCACAAGCAGTTCATCGACCAGGAGGTGAACCGCGTCGGCTGGGTCCAGTTGCAGAACCAGTACGACAATTGGGCGGCCAGTCATTGGAACAAGAAAGGCGATGCCCGCGCAACCGTGGAGTGCCGCGAGTGCCACATGCCGCTGGTCGATTCCACCGATCCCGCTTCCGGTGATTCCACCGACTACAACCGCACCCCCAGCGACCAGAAACATCGCAGCCATCGTTTTCTGGCGGCCAACAACTTCGTGCCTGGGCTACTGCACCTCAACGGCTCCAAGAAGCATCAGGAACTGACCGAACGCTGGTTGCACGGGCAGATTGACATTCCCGAGATCCGGAACAAGTGGGCCGAAGGGCCGGTGGTCAAACTGCGCATCGAGGTACCCCACACGGTCGCCCCCGGACAGAAACTTCCCATACGCGTGGTCCTCATCTCCAATAAGGTAGGCCACGACTATCCCACCGGGCCGCTCGACATGATACAGAGTTGGGTGGAATTGCGGGTCTCGAATGAACGGGGTCAAACCGTCTTTGCCTCCGGCCAGCGCGACGATCGTAACTTTCTGGAGCCGGGAACATTTCTGTTCAAGGCGGAGCCCGTCGATCAATATGGCAATCTGATCGACCGGCACAATTTGTGGGAGATGGTCGGTGTGCGATACCGCCGTTCCTTGTTTCCTGGATATTCGGACACGGTCGAGTACAACGTACTCTGCCCGTCAGGTGGTCCGCGCGTTCCCTCGCGAGCCGGGGGCGATGATCGGGAGTACTCGGTGCGCACTACGAAGCCGGGCACGCTGCGCATCGCGGCCACACTGCACTATCGCAAGATCGACCAGTTCCTGCTGAACTACGTGATGGGCGAAGGAGCGCATCTCACCTCGCCCGCGGTGGACATCGCGAACGCCACCGCGGAGGTATCGGTGGAGGCCAGGGAGCAATAATGCCGTGCAGATGACTGCTCCGCCACGACCGCGAAGGCCCATCTCACGGCGCCACCGCCGTATCATCTGGACGGCTTCAACGCTGGCCGCGCTGGTATTGACCGGCGCGGTAATCACCTGGCGGATTCACAAAGAAAACGAGCCGGAGCAGTACACGCCGGGCGAAACTTCCGCCGATATTACTACCGCCATCAGCGACCAAGCCGCGCGCACGGCGGCGGCTCCGATACAGACCCTCCGAACGGAAGTGAACTCGCGGGCTTCCGATCCCCTGCGCGACCCGGGACGCAAATTGCCGGCGGGCGCACCGGCGCCTCGCTTCACCGACGTGACACAAGCGGCCGGCTTGGCCCAGTACCGGCAGTTTCAGGGTCCGCGAACATCGCAACTGTCCGAAGACATGGGATCGGGCGTCGCCTGGGGCGACTTCGACAATGACGGCTATGAGGATCTCTTCGTAGTCAGCGGCGGCGGCGCGCTAAATCTGGCGGATTCGCAACTCGCGCCTTCCTTGCTCTACCGCAACCTTGGCGATGGCCGATTCGAAGTCGTACCCGACTTCCCGGAAACCCGCATTCGCGGCATGGCCGCCGCCTGGGGCGATTACAACAATGACGGCTGGCTAGATCTGATCGTCACCGGCTATGACACGATTCTTCTGTTCCGCAACGATCGCGGCCACCTGGTGCGCGACCGCCAGTTTCCATCGCCGAAAGGCTTTTGGGCTGGCGCATCGTGGGGCGATTACAATCGTGACGGTTTCCTCGATCTCTATGTCTGCGGATACGTGAAGTACGTGCCCGGTAAGGGCGACGCGGCCAGCAGCACGCAGCAGTTCGGCAAGGAAGTCCCCTTCACGCTCAATCCGGCTTCCTACGAGCCCGAACGAAATCTGCTGTTCCGAAACAACCGCGATGGCACGTTCACCGAGGTCGCGCGAGAGCTGGGCGTCGCCAACCCTGAGGGCCGAAGCCTGAGTGCGCTGTGGCACGATTTCGACGGCGACGGCTGGCTGGACCTCTACGTCGCCAACGACATCTCCGAAAACAAGTTGTACCTGAACCGCCACGGCAGGTTCATCGACGCGGGTAGAAGCGCGTGGGTGGAGGAGTATCGCGGCTCCATGGGACTCGCCGCGGGTGACTTTGACCGCGATGGCGACGACGACCTGTTCATCTCGCACTGGATCGCGCAGCAGTACGCGCTCTACCAGTCGCTGGTCTCCGAGCAGAAGGAGGCGGGCGGGGCGAAGCCGGAGCTTCACTTCACCGACGTGGCGGAGATGCGCGGAATCGGGCAGCCTTCCATGCAGTCGATCGGCTGGGGCGTGAGTTTTGTCGATTTCGATTCCGACGGCTGGCCGGACCTGGTGGTGGCGAACGGGAGCACGTTCGAGCAGAAAGATACCTCGCCGCGCGGCCTGGCGCCAATGCCATCGTTTCTTTTCTGGAATGCGCGGGGCGAGTACTTCCACGATCTTGCGCCCTGGAACCGGTCCTTAACGCAGCCCCACGTCAGCCGCGGGCTCGCCGTCGCCGATTTTGATAACGACGGGTCGATGGACATCGCCATTGTGGACCACGGCGAGGGCGTGCGCCTGCTGCGCAACGACGTGCCGCACGGCAACTGGGCGGAACTTCGCTTGCACAGCCGCGTCCCGGGTCGCCGCGATCCACTGGGTTTCGGTGACGGAGCGACGGTGATTGCCTGGGCCGGCGGTGTGCCCCTGCGCCGGACCGTGACCAGCGCTTCGTATCTATCGCAAGACAGCCGGCGCCTTCACATCGGGCTGGGTGCGGCGACGAAGATCGACCGGCTCGAAGTGCGCTGGTTGAACGGCCGTCCGGAGACCTGGACCGATCTGCCGGCCAATCGCATCTGGGATATCACGGAGGGTGATCGCGAGGCGCGCGTATTCGTTCGGCGCCCGCAACTCGACAAGAACGAGCTCTCCCGGTTCTGGGAGTTGCAGCGGGCGGCGATGGACGCGATGAAGCGCGATCGTGACTTGGTGAAGGCCGCGGGACTGTTCCGCGAAGCGCTCGCCATCAATCCCAATCACGAAGATTCGCACTATTACCTGGCGAATTGCCTCGCTGCTCAGGGAGATGTGCCCGGCGCGATTGCGGAGCTCGACGTTCTGTTGCGCGGGAACCCGCAAAGTCACCGCGCTTTTCAACGAAAGGGCGAACTCCTGGCGTCATCGGCTTCGACCCGTGCTCAACTCGAGGCCGCCCGTGTGCCCCTGGATGCGGCGCTACGGCTCAATTCGGAAGAGACGGGCACCTTGGTGCTACTCGGTGAGGTGGCGTTGGGGCTGGGTGACTTGGCCACCGCGGAACGCCAGCTCAGCCACGCTTGCCAGGCCAACCCGCGTGCTGCCAACGCCTGGTTCCTTCGTGGCTACATCGCCTGGAAGCGGCACGATAGGCAACAGGCCTCTGCCCGGCTATCGGTCGCACGGACCGCCCTAGGCCCGGACTGGAAACCCCGCGGGTCCGCGCTCGAAGGCGATGTGAAAAGCCGCATGCACGGCGAGTCCGGTTTCCTCAGCGTGTTTGCACAGCAATGGGACGGAAGCCCGGCGCCGGAACGCGCCTACAACCAATTGGAACAATATCTGCGCCGTTTGCGCTGACGTGACCGGAGTCACTGCGGGTGCGGCACCGAACCCGTCATGATCGTAGTTTCAGGAGGTGTCCGCCGTGCCGCTGCCGCTTGCTGGTGACATCGAATCGATCAAAGAGCACGAGGCTGCACTCCAGCGTTGTGTGACCGTCTGGATCGTCACGGGACTGCTGTTCATGCTTCTGCCAGGCACGTTTCTCGGGGCCTGGAATCTGATCGCCATATCGGATCAACACGGTGCGGCCCACATTGATCCGGCCTGGATCCAAGCCCACGGCCACGCCCAAATTTTCGGTTGGATCGGAACCTTCATTCTTGGCATTGGCTTCTACTCGCTTTCAAAAATGCGCGGACAGGCCCGGTTCGCCATCAGCCGGGCATGGATGAGTTGGGCATGTTGGACGCTCGGCGTCGCCCTTCGCTGGGTGACAAATCTGTGGGGCTGGCAGTGGCGCTGGGCTCTGCCTATCTCGGCGGGTCTCGAACTAGCCGGTTTCCTCCTGTTCTTCATGACTGTTCGCGGTCATAGAAGTGAAAATAGATCCAGCGGCGAAGACAGCCAGGCCTCTCGGGTCTGGATCGGAATCGTGATCGCGGGAACGCTTGGCTTCTTGCTGAGCTTGTTGTCGAACTTCGCGACTGCAATGCAAGCTGGCCTTTCCGGAAGTGGTCCGGCGATTCCGGCCGGCGTTGATCAGAGATTGCTGGCCCTGTTCACATGGGCATTCCCGGTAGTGACAATTTGGGGCTTCAGCGCGCGCTGGCTACCGGTTTTCCTCGGTCTCTCCAATCCGGACGGTCGCCTGTTGCGGATCGCGGTCGGCGTGAATGCGGCGGCCGTCGTATGTGCGCTCGCCGCATGGTGGATTCCGGCGAACGCTCTGTTCGTTCTAGCCGCCGCAACTTCGGTGACCGGGCTGCACATCTTTGTTCGTCCCGTTCGGCCGCCGAAGGTCGTTGGTGTTCATCCGACTTTCCCGGCCTTCGTGCGAATAGCCTACGCCTGGCTGCTGATCTCGGCATCCTTGTCGCTGAGCGCGGCCTTGTGGGACAGGGCAGGTGGTTTGTGGGGATCGTCCCGGCACGCGCTGACAGTGGGATTCATTGCGACGATGGTCTTCGCGATTGGCCAACGGGTATTGCCGGCGTTTTGCGGAATGCGAATTCTCTTCAGTCCCACTCTGATGTTTGCGGCTCTCGCGCTGCTGAACATTGGCTGTCTCTTGCGTGTTGGATCCGAGATCGGGGCGTATGAGGGCTACATGCCTGTCCTTTGGCCGATGCTGCCGGTCTCGGCAGTCACCGAAATGACCGCGATGACATTATTCGCGGCGAACTTGCTGCTCACGTTCCGGCAGATTCCCGCACATCTGCGCGAGCCGGCCAAGCACTAACTACTTTCCCACTTAAAATTCCAGAACGTGCCTCAGATCGTGCAGGAGGCGGCCGAGGAGTTTGACTAGACACTTTTCAGGGAAATGTTGAAGTGCAAATGGAAGGTGCTTTAGAAATCTGAATTGGGATTGGGGCGGGGAGGAGTGTATTGGCCGAGGAAGAAATCTTACCGCGGGCGAGCTTGCTCGGCCAGGTTGGTACCGATATGAATGACGTTGTCGGCGATCCCCTCTGTGCCAACATGAGTGAGACACCTACCCCGCCCGCAATTATTGACCTTTCAGGGGGCGGAGAGATGAGACATCATGGTCGCCGATTTGAAGCTCAATGGAGATTCCCGTATGATCGAGTTGGCAGCGCCGGAGC
>JBBQGE010000150.1:0-9258 GCA_038322675.1 Bryobacterales bacterium | reverse complement strand
GGGCTCTGGAATCTCGATGAAATGCCTGTCAGCATCGGTTCCCGCGCCATCAGATCCACGCAACGAGGCGCGGACCCGGAGCCGCGGATTTCATCGAAACCCAATAAAACTGGGGGTCCTGTCAGATTCCTGCGCAGAGCCGAAAATCCCACCGATCCCCAGGATTCGCCCTCGCTCGCTAGGCATTGCCGCTCCTTCCTTCGCGCTTGCCGCATTTGCCGCGGTGCTCGGCTGTTGCTGCGCGGGGCAAACCGGCAGCAGTAATACAGCCAGAGCGGACAGCACGGGCATTGGCTTGCGCAATATGCGTTAAATTGTAGCAACTAATTCTTGTGTCCGTGCCAGAAGCAACCATTGAGGCGGTAGATGTATGCCTCTGAAAACAAGGCACCGTCGAGAGCCATGGCGGCGTCTCGGCGTCCGCCCGGGCACATGGCGAAGCGATCTTGAAGCAAACTGGCATTGAGGAGCCGGAGCAATGAAACGGAAATACTCCCTCGCGATTGAAGGTGAAGTTGGCAGTTACAGTGCTTATGTCCCTGAGCTTCCAACCATCCTCGTGACCCGCCAATCGCTGGGCGAACTTACGGCCCGCGCGCGTGAAGCGATGGGCTCTACTGGGAGTCGGTGCGTGTGGATCTTTGGCCGACCTCGATGGTTCGCGAAATTGAAGTCGAACTCCAGAACGGAGTCGAGGGCTAACATGGCTTCCACTCTTTCCGACCCAATTTCCGTTCCTGAGAACCAAGAGGCCCAGATCCGTGAACTGCGTCGCCTGGCACAGTGGGGAAATGCCAAGCTGGTTGGGCCAGATGGATATCAGATGGCAATTCCAAAGCCGGTTAACGACATTCTTCTCATGATTCTGAAAAATTTGCAGGCTGGAAAGGCAGTTTCCATCGTCCCAGAGCATCAACAACTCACCACCCAGCGGGCCGCCAATATCCTGGGTGTCTCCCGGCCCTTTCTCGTCCGACTCGTCGAAGACGGCGCAATGCCGTTCCATATGGTCGGTTCCCACCGCCGGATTTACCTTCGGGATCTGCTGGACTACAAGCGCCGACGTGACGCCGCCCGGCATGAGGCAATTAACAGCATGGCCCGCGCAGAAATGGCGGCCGGCACGTACGACAAGGCCGTTCTACCCGAGGGGGCTGAAGACGAGTGACGGCGGACTTTCTCGCTGTTCTCGACGCCAACGTCCTGGCACAAGCGCCACTTCGGAATACGCTGCTCCGATTGGCCGAACATCCCCGGCTGTATCTGCCGCGCTGGTTCCGACGAGATCATCGCCGAAACAGTGCGCACGCTTGAAAACCGCATCGTCCTCTCATCTCAAAAGACGGCTTACCTGGTTAGACAACTCCGCGATCATTTCGGGGACGCCTGGGTCACGGGATACGAACCGCTCATTGAACAAATGGCCAACCACCCCAAGAACCGGCACGTCCTCGCTGCTGCCGTAAAGTGCGGGGCGTGCACGAGTCCGCTGATCGCATTGGAGTTTCTGGGCGACCTCGAATTTGTACCGAGGATTCTGTCCGGTACAATCATCATTCCGCCTGCTGTATTTAGTGAACTCGGCGGTCGCGGGTTGCCGGATTGGCTGAGTCTTCGTGCCCTGACGCAACCGATAGATGGCCGGATTGCGGGCGCATCACTTGGAAATGGCGAAACCGAGGCCCTCAGTCTGAGCCTTGAGGTGAGTGCGAAATATGTTCTGCTCGACGACAGAGCGGCGCGCCGATTCGCGATGTCATTGCAGATAAAGGTACTCGGAACGTTGGGGCTGTTGGTCAGAGCAAAGCGTTCAGGGCTCGTGGGGGCAATTCGACCAAAGCTCGATACGCTTCGAGCACTGCCGTTTCACATCGCGTCGGCACTCTACAGGGATGTTTTGCTTTGTTTTGCTTTCAGTAGGTGAAGAGAATTCCGTTTGACTGTTGGGATCGATCATCACCAGTAACTTTCAGCGAGGCTGAGAACGGCAATAGCATCATGGCGCCGGTCACACTGGCACCGCGTAACGGTTGATTGCCGCCTGACGCACATGGGTGGCCCTTCCGATCTCGGGCAATTCACGGTGAAAGACGGTTAAAGTTACCTATTTCCACATATCGATGAATCACTCGATACAATACCAAGCGGTACAGGAACAAAGTGTTGGATGAACTGAGTGCGTTTGAGGCGCTGACCGGTTACAAGGCCTACCGGTGGCAGGCTCGTCTTCTTTCTGAGTTTATTGAAGGGAAGATTCCGGACACGCTGGATGTGCCGACCGGCCTTGGCAAGACGTCCGTAATGGGCATTTGGCTGGCTGCACGTGCAATGGGGAGTCAGATGCCTCGGCGGCTCGTGTATGTTGTGGATCGGCGTGCTGTGGTCGATCAGGCCAGCAGCGAGGCGGAACGATTAGCCAGAAACGTCAGGAAAGCCCTGGACGGCGCAGTGGTGCCGGAAATTGCCGAGAAGTGGCGGGCCCATCTGGGGTTGGATTGGGGGAACCTTCCTATCTCCACTTTGCGCGGACAGTTCGCGGATAATCGGCGCTGGCTCGAAAATCCTGCGCGGTCGGCCATTATCGTCGGCACGGTAGACATGATCGGCTCTCGAATGCTGTTTGAAGGCTATGGCGTGAGCTCTCGCATGCGTCCTGTGCATGCCGCTCTCATTGCGAGCGACACGCTGGTGGTACTCGACGAGGCTCACCTCGTACCACCGTTCCAAGAGCTGGTCCGGGCTGTGACATGCTTTGGACGACGCGACCCGGTTCCGCCGATGAGGCTTCTGTCTATGTCCGCAACGGCGTCCGACCGTCGGACGGGGTCCGTGTTTGGTATTGCGCCGGGCATTGAATCGGAAGAACCTCGGGTGGCAGATCGTCTGAAGGCGCGAAAGCGCCTTATGGTGCACGATACGGCAAACCTCGCTCAGTCGCTGGCGGATCGCGCCTTCGAACTGGGCAGAGGTGGGCACCGCGTGCTGATCTTCTGCAATTCCCGTGACAAGCTCGCGCGTGTTGTTGCCGAGGACCTTCGCAAGCGTTCCGCAAAGGAGTGGAGGAATACGCCGACGACTGCATTGCTGGTGGGTGCGAGACGAGTGGCGGAGCGCGAATCACTCGCAGGCAGGCGAGGAAGCGATGGGACTCGGTGGGAAATCGAGCCGAATCCAGTCTTTCGACAGTTCGTTCCCGGAGAGGAACAGGAGCGCGGGGAAATTCCTGCGTTTCTGGTTGCCACTTCCGCCGGTGAGGTGGGTGTGGATCTGGACGCGGACCATATGGTTTGCGATCTAGTGGCATGGGAGCGGATGGTGCAACGCCTAGGCCGCGTGAACCGTTCCGGCCGCAGTGAGCCGGCGATGGTGGATGTTTTTGCCGCCGTGCCGAAGGATGACCCCGAGGATGACGTGAAGGAGCGGCTGGACATTCTGCGCGCGCCCTTCGAGTCGCCATGGTGGCCCACCGGTGAGGATGGAAGGCGGCAGGCGGGGCCGGGCGCGTTGCGCGAACTGCAGGAGAACGAGGAATTTGCGAAGTTGATCTCGACGGCAACGACTCCGGAACCTCTGCGGCCGGAATTGAACGCTGCCGTTGTGGAAGCATGGGCGATGACATCGCTCCAGCAGCACACCGGCCGGCCGAAGATAGAGCCTTGGCTGAGGGGATGGGTAAAACACGAGCCGCAGTCACAGCTTGTGTGGCGTTCGGTACTCCCAATTCGCAGCGGCGAAGGACCCAATACTACATTGCTGACCGAATTCTTCGATGCGCTGCCGCCGCATCTCACGGAGATACTGGAGACGGAGGCCTATCTCATTGCCGAGGTGCTGAAGGCACGCTCGACTGTTTTAGCGAAATCGTTGAAGGATGCAAACCGCGATGCTGGTTCAAAGCCAATTCCCACACTGGCGGCGGTGGTATTGGACTCGCGCGGCAAGGTGGCTGAATGGCTCTCGCTCGACAGATTGAAGGAAATTGAGCCAGAGGACGTCGCCGGGAAGACAATTGTTGTGTATGCCGGCCTGGGCGGGTTGTCCTCTGAAGGTTTGCTAGATAAAACGGTGGCGGAGATCCCGCACACGCTGGACGGCGCGAGTCAGGACACACCGCTATGGAACGAGGACCGATTAGGGGCGGTGGGGCGCCGACTGCGCATCGTGACGCCGGACGCTGACCCTGTGGACGGTTGGGTTCGCGAAGCCGGCTGGACTACCAGACTCGATGAGGGAGATCAGGCAAAGGAAGAATGGCGAGTGGAAAGAGTGCTTCGCGCCGTGACCGAGGGCGACGCCGCACGCGCGCGGACGGAACAGACATTATCTGAACACGCCCTGAGGGCGGCTGTGGAGGCGGACCGGATCACTGTGGCGCTGGGACTCCCAGAGGAGTTTGGGGGCACGCTTCGGGCCGCGGCTTTACTTCACGACTGCGGTAAGGACCGCGAGTTATGGCAGACTGCGATGGGAGCGCCGCAACTGGGACGTCCCTTCGCGAAGACGGACGGCCGCCGGGCGAATGGCCGAGCCCTGGGCGGCTATCGGCATGAATTCGGTTCTTTGCGGGATGCCGAAACTGGCCTTCGCGAAATTGACGATGATAGGTTGCGAGATCTGGCTCGACATCTGATAGCGGCGCATCATGGCTGGGCCAGGCCTGTGATCCCGCCGATCGATCCTGCAGACCCGCCGTCGCTCGCAACGGAACGGTCGATGGCTGCTGCATTGCGCTTCGCTAGACTGCAACGAGAGTGGGGGCCATGGGGACTCGCTTGGTGGGAGTCGCTACTTAGGGCCGCCGACTGGGCTGCGTCGGCTAGTTTGAACGTAGTGGCAAAAGAAGGAGAGCGACGCTGATGGGACTGGCCTCCATTCCAGTGGATCTGTGCAACCCGGGGCAAGTATTCGCATGCCTGGGACTGATGGAAGCTACCGAGATACTGATCGGTCCGTGCGAGGGCCGGTTCATGTACCGGGAGTCCGAGAGCCAGACCTGTTTCGAATTTTCTGCACCCGGTCAATCTATTCCGCTGGAGACTGTTGTTAAGTTTTTGTCGAATTGCAAGGTTATCGCGCTCGTGCCCGACGGGATGCAGCCGCCGAAAACGATCTGGAAGGTCAATGCCGAACCGCTCCCCCGTCCCTGCTGCCCCGTTCCGCACCACTCAAAAAAGGGCGAGCAGGAATCGTCAGCCGTTCTCCCTGTTCGGCTCCGGCATGGGGCGGTGGGGATACCGGTTGAGTACTGGATCGACACTCGATCAATCGGTATCGATAACGTGAAGTTCTGGGGAGGTAGCCAAGGCAAGCCGGGTGCAGCTATCGCGGCCGAATTAGTCGATGCAATCACGACGTTTGTTAATCGTGAACCACGGAGTGTACTGCAACGCCCGTTTGACTGCAGTTCCGCCATGTCGGGCAGTTTCCGCCTTGATTGGAGGCGCGACTACACAGCCCTGAGATTGGGTTTTTCGTTGAACAAACACAAGACGACAATGATCGCGGTGGGGTACCCGTTCGTCGAGTTGCTTGCCGCTGTCGGGCTACAGTACGCACGTCCAGTACGGGTGACACATGGTGATTCGTTAAATTATCGTTATTACGTATCTAATGCACTTCTGCCGACATGCCTAATGCGGGTGGCAATCGGGACACCAGAACTTGGATTCCCGACTCGACGTTTTCGTATGTGTCTTGATTGGGCCAACCAGGAGGGTCAGGCACGCTGTATTATCCATACCGAAGAGGAGTCGCGATGAGCAATGAAACAGGTGTGAAGTCTGCTGACAAGGAACTGTTGAACACTTGGGCCGATGATTTGAAGGGACCTGTCGCCCTGCACCTACGGCAGAAATTGGTCTCAGTTGAGGGAGAGGATGGCGTGATCTTCCCTCCGACCTACGCCATGGCGGACGAGCGTAAGTATGGGCCGTATGCCATCGACCAGTTGTCGGACGGATCGAAAGTAGCGCAGATCGATTCTGTGGGGTCGCAGGCTAACCGCATGGAGCCTCTGTTCAAGAGGGCCCCGAAAGGCAGGCTGGAAAACCCATACGCGAAGCTTGTGCCTCAGGTCGAGATACTCGTTGGCGAGGACCAGGTTGTTTCGATCTTCGACGTCGGGCATCGCATCGGGGACGCGCTCGTGCGTGCTTCGGAACTCCGCCAAGACGTGGCGAAGGCTTTCTCGGACTTCCAGCAGAAAGGGGATGCCACCGAGATTGCCAAACTCGCCCCGACATCTCTGGTTTTTGGAGCATGGGACTCACGGGGAGAGGGTGCGAAGCTTCCTCGCATTGTGCAGTCCGTGATCCGCGGCTGGGATGTTGAACCACTGCGGCGATCTGCGCAGTACAACCCACCGCTCGACTATTCGAAGATGGACGTCTTCTCCGAAGAAGAGAAGCAGAAGGCGGAGGGTGACACGAAGAGCCCTCTGGCGCAACGGGGATTCGTCCACGTGCCGGCGGTGGACACGCATGGCGGCGTAGTGGCACGCGGGGGCGTGTTCCGGGACGTGACGGTTAACTTCGTGGCTTTGCGGCAACTGGACGGCAAGCCGGATGGAGCAGCGCTTCGACGCTACATTCTGGGACTCGCGCTGGTAGCTGCGACGGATTCCCAGGACGGATTCCTGAGGCAGGGATGTCTGCTAACACCAGATCCCGAGTCCCCGGCTAACTGGATGCTGGTTCACAGGGACGGCAAGCGTGAACAGGTTGAGCTTGCGGACAAGATGGTCCTGCTTTACGCCGAGGAGGCGGCGAAGGAGTTTGGAGTGGGCCCAAGCTGTCAGAAGAAGTTCTCGAAGGACGCGGCGAAAGCCGATCCGCAGGAGAAGAAGGATAAATCGGGGAAGAAATCGAAAGGGTGACGATGCACTCCCTATTATTTCGTCTGAACCTGTTGCACCCACTGTGGCATGGCGCTGGAGATTGGCCTCCTTCGCCCTTTCGATTGTTCCAAGCCATGGTCGCTGGCGCCTTCGGAGGGCGCTGGGCCGCAGAGGACGAGGAAACACGGGATCAGCGGTCGGCGGCGTTTTGCTGGCTAGAGCGCCAGCAGCCGCCCGAGATCGCGGCGCCTCCGCGGTCGCAATGCCGGCAAATCACATCGTACGTGCCGAACAATGATCTGGATGCAGTGGGCGGGGACCCGCGCAGGGTTAAGGAGATTCCCGCGGAGAAGGTGATCCGCTCAGTCCGCCTGGAATCATCGCAAACATTTCTATACGCATGGCATTTTGAGACGGGAGAAGCGGAAGCAATGCTGCTGTGCGAGTTGGTGGAGCGGCTGCATACGTTCGGTCGAGGCGTGGATCCGGCGTGGGCGAGGGGTGAAGTGATGGAACGCGAATCGGCCGAGGAAGTCCTAGCGGCGCACAGCGTAGTCGCTCGTCCCTCTGTGAATTCTGATGGGAACCTCTTACGATGCCCGGACGAGGGGTCGCTGCGGAGCCTGGTTGAAAGGCACCGAGCGACAACCACACGGCTTAGCCGGGATAGCTCCAGCAAGAAAACTCTCTTCCGGCAACCGCCGATGCCGCACTACCGCCGAGTTGGCTATGAACGGGCTTCGGTCCGGCTGTTGTTCGAGATTCGCCGGTCGGATGACCTCAACCGGTTTGTTCCGGTGGCGCAGGTGAAGGCCTCGTTGCTGACGACGACTGTCCGCGACGAGGCAACGAAGCGGCTGAGCAATGCGACGGAGAAATACGCAACACTGGCTGAACGCTTCGTCTCCGGACGAGATGCGGGGGCCGCGGACCTGGATCGGCGCGTGCGGATCGTGCCGTTGCCCACGATCGGTCATCCGCAAGCTTCGCCATCGATTCGGCGCGTTGTTGTTGAAGTCCCGCCCGAGTGTCCGCTGAATCGACAAGACGTGGAGTGGGCCTTCCTTGGACTCATGCTGCCGAACGAAGCCGGGTCCGCTCCAGCCGCTCCGGCAATGCTGGTTCCGGCGTTGTCTGAGGACATGCTTCGGTACTACGGCTTTGGCCGGGAGTTCCGCCGCTGGCGCAGTGTTACGCCGGTGGCGTTGCCCGCGGCGCACGGGCGCCCCCGAACTGGTGGAGAGCGGTTTATTTCCGAAACCGAGGCGACCAGTGCAGTCGTGAACGCCGTTCGCCATGCGGGCCTTGATACCGTCGTGGCCAGCGTTCGTATGCAGCGTGAGCCGTTTCATGCGAAGGGCGCGCCGGCGGACGCCTTCGAGTCGTCCCGTTTCGCGGGCAAGTTACGGCATGTTGAGGTCGCATTTCAATCCCCAGTCCGTGGGCCCCTGGTCATAGGAGATGGCCGGTTTGTGGGCCTTGGTTTGATGCGGCCGGTCCTTGATCGCCCTCCAGGAGTTCATGTTTTTCGCCTGACGCCCGGCATTGCTGCTTCCGGATGGACGGGTGTCGCCCGCGCGCTACGGCGTGCCGTCATGGCACGAGCCCAGCCCTTATATGCGCGCAAGCCGTTGCCTATGTTTTTTCACGGGCATGAAAATGACGGGTCGCCGGCGCGGAGTGGAAATCACAAGCACCTATTCTTTGCCGGCTGGTCCAGCGAGGGCGGGTCGGACGTCGATCGAGTTGCAGTGATCGCACCGGGCTTGTGTGACCATTCGATACACGGTCGAGAGCACTGGGACGATCTATCTCAGGCCGTGGACGGGTTGCAGGTTCTGCGCTGCGGGCGGGATGGGGTGCTGACACTGTCGCCAACTCCGGTTCAGAGTGACGACGTCTACCTCGGGTGCGGACGCGCGTGGACTAGTGTGACTGGTTATCGGTTGACGCGCCACCCGAAGCGCAATCAACACTTCGGTTCATTTGTGGAGGCAGACGTTCGAGCCGAATGCGCGCGGCGAGGTTTTTCCGTGCCGGAGTCGGTCGAAGTGCTGGGTACGTGCGCAGGCTCGCAAGATGGGTTGAGTGTTCGGGTGACGATCAATTTCGGCGGATCGTTGTGCGGGCCTGTTCTGCTGGGACGTGGCAGCCACATGGGTGACGGTCTTTTCCGGCTGGCTGAGGTTGAAGAGTGCTGCGGGTAGACCGTTGGATTTCGATTCGAGTTACGCGACATTGATTAATGGGCCGGAATCAGGATATTCCACGTGCGAACTTCATATCTCGTGACCTATGACATTTGCGATGACAAGCGGCTGCGTAAGGTATTTCAGATCATGCGCAGCTATGGCGATCACCTGCAGTATTCGGTGTTTGAATGCCAGCTAAATAGCTCCGACCTGGTGCGGTTGCGGGCTGAG
>JBBQGE010000149.1:0-9637 GCA_038322675.1 Bryobacterales bacterium | reverse complement strand
TCCGGCTCCGTGTATGTGAATCCAACGGATTCCTGCCGGAAGCGAAGCCACTCCGGAGCGTACCGCGAGCCACGAGGCCAGCGTGATTCCGATGCTTTTCCCAAACAGGAGACCCAGCACAACACCCATCGTGACCGGCTGAAGCAACTGCTGGACCAGGTTGCCCCCGAGCACCACTCCCGCATTGGCGAGAGCAAAGACGGGCATGATCAGCAATGACACCCAGGGATGCAGCGCGTGCTCCAACCGCTGAAGTGGAGGTTGCGCTTTCTCGCACGAGTCTTCCAGAGCTTCGATGGCTGCTTGTAACTCCTCCTCCTGCATGACGCTGTTCTCGCGGGCGGCGGCCCGTTCAAAGTGCTGGAGAATCGCCCGGCTGTGTTGTAGAAACTGCCGCGGAGCGAGCACGGTGCGCGACGGGATGGTCAGGGCGAGCAGCACGCCGGCGATGGTCGCGTGGACACCGGACTCCAGCACGGCAGCCCAAAGCACGATTCCGAGAAGACTATACGGAAGCGGATGACGCACTCCGATCCGGTTGGCGGCAACGAGTACGCCCAAGCACAGCGCAGCCGTCAGGAGTGCGATCCAGTTTATGTGTTCCGTGTAAAAGAAAGCGATGACGAGCACGGCCGCGATGTCGTCAACAATGGCTAACGCGGTGAGAAACACTCTGAGACTTTGCGGGACGCGGTCGCCGAGAATCGCCATGATGCCGATAACGAAGGCGATGTCGGTGGCCATCGGCACACCCCAGCCTGCGGCTCCCGAACCGCCGGCATTCAGAGCGGTATAGATGAGCGCGGGAACAATGACGCCTCCCGCCGCGGCGATAATCGGCAACGCGGCTTGTCGGGGGGCTGCCAGTTCTCCGACGAGAAACTCCCGCTTGATCTCCAGCCCCACGACAAAGAAGAAGATTGCCATGAGCCCGTCATTCACCCAGAAATGTAGATCGTGGCTTACCGCGATCCCCCCGAAACCGATGTTAAGCAGGGTGCGCCAGATGGAGGCATACGCGGGCGCCCACGGCGAATTGGCCCACACCAGCGCCACCAGAGTGCACGCCAGCAGCAGGATGCCGCCCGAAGCCTCTCGCGCGGCAAACCGCTGGAACGGACGCGTTAGTGTGACGATAGGTGCGTTGGCCGTTACCTTGAGTTTGTTCGTGCTCATCGACCTTCTAGCGTTGGTTGGCCTTCAGGATTTTCTTCCGCAGCCGGATGGATTTCGGAGTTACTTCCACAAACTCGTCATCGCGGATGAATTCGATGGCTTGCTCCAGGTTCAAGAGTCTTGGCGGCACCAGGCGGATCGCTTCGTCCGCGGTGGAAGCTCGCATATTCGTGAGCTTCTTTTCCTTGACGATATTGACGTTGAGGTCGGCATCGCGAGCGTTCTCGCCGACAATCATTCCCTCATAGACTTCCGTGCCGGGTTCGATGAACATCTCACCGCGCTCCTGCAGGTTGAAGATGGCGTGTCCAGTGGTTCGTCCCGAACGGTCGGCGACAAGTGACCCCGTAGGACGCCGGGTGATTTCGCCCTGCCATTCGATGTAGCCGTGGAACAGCGAATTCATGATGGCAGTGCCCCTCGTGTCGGTCAGCATCTCGCTGCGAAGCCCGATGAGACCACGCGAGGGCACGTGGAATTCCAGACGGACGCGGCCACTCCCGTTGTTGACCATCTTGCTCATCTTGCCCTTGCGGGAGCCGAGCTTTTCGATGACCACTCCGACGAAATTCTCCGGACAATCGATCACCAGTAACTCGAGCGGCTCATGTAATTTGCCGTCGATGTTACGGGTAAGGATCTCCGGCTTACCAACCATTAACTCGTAACCTTCGCGCCGCATCATTTCGATGATGATGGCGAGTTGCAGTTCACCGCGCCCCATCACTTTAAATGCGTCGGGCCCGCCTTGCTCCTCCACTCTGATGGAGACGTTGGTGAGCAGTTCCTTGTCGAGGCGATCGCGGAGATTGCGCGATGTGACGTACTGGCCCTCGCGGCCGGAGAACGGCGAGGTATTGATGGTGAACGTCATCGCGATGGTGGGCTCATCGATCTGCACCACCGGCAGAGGTTTCGGGTCTTCCGCACTCGTGATGGTCTCGCCGATCGTAATGCCTTCCACGCCGGCGATCGCCAAAACATCACCGGGCCGGCCGACCGTTTCGTCCACGCGCTTCAAGCCCTCAAACGAATAGAGCTTGGTGATACGCGTCTTGTGGAACGATCCGTCGAGCTTCGCAATCGCGACTTCGTCGTTCAGATTGAGCGTGCCATTGAACACCCGTCCGATGGCGAGGCGTCCAAGATAGTCGCTGTAGTCGAGATTCGCCACCAGCATCTGAAGCACGCCATTGGGATCGCCGACAGGCGGCGGGATCTTCTCAAGGATGAGTTCGAAGAGCGGACGCAGGTCCGAAGATTCCTCTTCGGGAGTTCGTTTGGCGGAGCCGATCTTGGCGTTGGTGTAGACGACCGGAAAGTCGAGCTGATCTTCGGTGGCGTCGAGATCGATGAACAGGTCATAGATCTCGTTGAGCACTTCCTGAATGCGGGCATCGGGACGATCGATCTTGTTAATAACGACGATGGGCGGGAGGTGCGCTTCGAGCGCCTTCATCAACACGTAGCGAGTCTGCGGCAGCGGACCTTCGCTCGCGTCCACCAGCAGCATGACGCCGTCGACGATCTTGAGCGCGCGTTCTACTTCGCCGCCGAAATCGCTGTGACCAGGTGTGTCGACGATATTGATCTTGACGTCGTGATAACGGACGCCGGTGGTCTTGGCAAGGATGGTAATGCCGCGTTCGCGTTCCAGATCGTTGGAGTCCATGACGCGTTCGGCGACTTCTTCATTGGGGCGAAAGATGCCGCTCTGTTTGAGCATCGCGTCCACGAGCGTGGTTTTGCCGTGGTCTACGTGCGCAATGATGGCGATGTTTCTAATCGATTGATTCAACTCTGATTGCATGCAGTAACTCTTATGGTCTCATGCTATCGAGCCATTCCTCCAGTTTTCTACGCAATTCGGCGGCTCGGGAGGGGCTTTTTCCGCCGGTGGAGATGGCGATTTGCAGATTCTCGCGGTGGATACGCGCGGGAACCAGGAACGTACACTCGGCGGGGGCATCGGCGATATTGGCGGGAATTCCACGCGCTTTGGCGAGCACGGCGGCGCGATGGTTCACCTCACGCGAGTCGGTGGCGGCGAACACCAGGGCAGCGCCGTCGAGATCGGAATCGGTGAACTCGTGTTGGATGCGCTCCACGGGAAGACCGTCGAAATCGGAGTGAAAGGCTGGTGCGACGACGGTGACGCGGGCGCCGGCTTCGAGCAGTCCGCGAGTCTTGCGAAGGGCCACCGGACCCGCGCCGATCACGAGCGCCCGCTGTCCGCGAATGTCGAGAAAGACCGGATAGTAGAGCACTGCTGTTAGCTTAGAGGAATGGACACTTTGCCCGTGGTCGTCATCGTGGGACGGCCGAACGTCGGGAAATCGACGCTGTTCAACGCTCTGACCGGCCAGCGGCGATCGATTGTCGGAGACGAACCGGGCATCACGCGCGATCGGATTCATGGAACGGCCGAGCACATGGGCCGCAAGTTCGAAGTGATCGATACGGGCGGCATCATTCCGAACGACGACCAACTGATTCCAAGCGAGATCCTGAAGCAGGCGCGAGTGGCGCTGGAGCAGTCCGATCAGATCATCTTCCTGATCGACGGGCGCACGGAGATTACCGGCGTGGACCGGGAACTCGCTGCCATGCTGCGGCGGCTCAGTAAACCGGTGACGCTGGTGGTGAACAAGATCGACGCAAAGGTCCGCGAGGTGCTCACTCACGAGTTTCACGAATTCGGGTTCAGCGATGTGTTTCCGGTGTCGTCGGAGCATCGCCTGGGATTGCACGAACTGCTGGATCATGTCACGCGCGACTTTCCTGTGACAGAGGATGATGCAACGGACGAGAAGAAACCGGCGGCCATCAAGGTCTCGATCATAGGGCGTCCGAACGTGGGGAAATCGACGCTGCTGAATGCGCTGGTGGGTGAGGAACGCGCGATCGTCTCGCCGGTGGCGGGGACCACTCGGGACGCGGTGGACGAGAACGTGGAAGTGGGCGGCACTCTATTCACCTTCGTGGACACGGCAGGAATCCGGCGCAAGGGCAAGACCACCGAGATGACGGAGAAGCTCAGCGTTGTCATGGCGCGGCGGCACATCCGGATGGCCAACGTGGTGCTGCTGGTGGTGGATGCTTCCGAGGGGATCGTGGGATCGGACGCGACAATCGCGGGCTATGCACATGAGGACGGGCGATGTCTGATTATTGTCGTAAATAAGTGGGATTTAAGCAAAGACGATCGGAAAGCGTTCACGGTGAAGATTCGCGACGCGTTGAAGTTTCTGGATTACGCGCCGGTCGTGTTTGTGTCGGCGAAAGAACATAAAGGAACCGGCGTGTTATTCGGGATGGTTCGGGAGGCGTTCGAGTCGGCGTCGAAGCGGATCGGCACGGGGGAACTAAACCGTTTCGCCGCGAGTCTAAAGCTGGAGCAGGATTTTCGGGTTTATTACATGACTCAGCCGTCGATCCGCCCGCCGACTTTTCTCGTGTTTACCGACCAGGGCCGGCAGCTACACTTTTCAACCGAGCGGTTTATCATCAACCGCTTGCGTAAGCAATATGGATTTACAGCGACGCCGATCGAGATTAAAGCGCGCCGGCGATGAGCGATGCTACTTCGCCGAGTGGGGGTGTAAGCCGCAACTTGAGTTAGTAACTCGAATCGCATATACGGCGGAACTTTCGCCCGTGTCGATACGAGTTAGTCGAAACGGGAAGTCAGGATCTTCGCCGCAAACATCGCGAACTCTGAGAGGGCCAGTAGACTCCGTGGTTCCATCCACCTTCTGGTTGCCTGGAACGGCGTTGGTGGTATACGGCACCGACAAAGGGGTCTGCTGCAGGTGGTTAGCCGACGGCGTAAATACAACCGCAAACGTAGTGGCCTCGGCCGTTGTGAGCTGCCAACTGACAATGGAACCGGCATCAATGTCGAGAACGGCAGGCATCGGATTGAACGATCCGCCCGCCCGCCGGTAGGTGACTGGGTCCGGAGCCGAAGGATCCCATTTGATTAAGAAGACCGGAATAGCGGCATCGATAATTAACTGCGTACCGCGGCGGTTGACCTGGATTTCAGGGTCACTCGGTATGCTGAAGCCGTTCACGTACAACGTGTATTTTGTCGTTCCGCCAAAAGCCAGCACCGTTTGATAACCGCTGTTACCGCCACCCGGAACTGAAACCGTCGCGGTCCCAAACAGAGTGGGATCGGAGAAAACGAGCTGGTATGCGGGCGTGGGGTTGGATCCGTTAATCACCTGTACGAACCACGCGACCCGGTCGCCGGGCGCCACGTCGATGTGGTCGGCACGGTCGCCGCTGAAGAACTCCGTGTAGCGATAGATTGGAAGTCCGCTGCCATCGTTAATTACGTTAACGAAGATCAGCTTCTGATTTACGGGAACGTCTTTTGTCGGCATAACGGAAGACGCGAGAATCACGGAGTCTTTTGGCGCACGGCGGCGAGATCAGGTTCGCGATCCGCTTCCTTGGAATTATATCCCAAAGCGAGCGACTCGCTAAGAGCGGCCTGGGCTTTCGCATTGTCGCCCAGCACGGCATAGACTCGCGCGGCATAGAAATGAACACCGGCGTCCTTCGGCGCGGTACTAATAGCCCGCTGAATTTCCTGCTCCGAGTCGTGAGTGCGTCCCAGTTTGGCGAGGTACAGCGCATAACTCTTCCGAAGTCCGGCGTCGCTGGGATTAATTCCCAGTTGCTGGCTGGCCAGTACGGATGCTTTCTCAAAGGCTTCGCGGGCTTTGGCGCGGTCGCCGTCAATCTGCCAGAGAGCGTCGCCGAGGTTCCCCCAGTTCACAGGATTGGCCGGCTGCAGACGGGTGGCCTGCTCGAACTGGCGCGCTGACTCGGGGTAATTGCGCTGAAAGAAGAGCACGGTGCCGAGATTGGAGTAGGCAAGGGCATTCGGCTGCAATTCAATGGACTGCCGAAACTGCGTCTCGGCGTCTTTCCATCGGCTCTGGTTGAAGTACACGGCGCCGAGGTTGTAGTAGATGGACGGAACACCCGGAGCAATGGTCTCGGCGGTGGTGAGTGCCTGCTCGGCTTTCGCGTACTGCTGCTGATGGAGATAGAAGACACCGAGGGCCATGTAGGTCGGCCAATAGCCGGGGCGCAAGCGGATAGCCCGCTGATAAGCCGCCTCGGCTTCGGCAGGCTGGCCTGCATCAGACAGCGCGTCGGCGAGCAGACTCTGAGCTTCGACATTGCCGGGATCGCCCGCCAGCAACTGCCGGCATTGATCGATGGCCTTGGCGGTGTCGCCGGTCTCGAGGCGGATCATAGCCTGGACATACACGACCTCGGAGATGGGGCCGGCCGAAGCAGCGCGGTTAACTTCAAGATCGGCTCGAGCGAGCCAGGCGCGATCGTCCGTGGAGTTGTATTTCAGCAGATAGGCTTCAGCCAGTTTGGCGCGAGCGGCGGAGTAATCGGGATCGGCCTTGAGCGCCTTTTCGAGCGTAGCGATCGCGGCATCCACCCTCCTCATCAGCAAGGCGCCTTGGCCTTCGACAAACAGGCGGTAGGCTTCGGAGCTTCTGGTTGTCTGGCCGGGCAGCAATGCGTGGACGTCGTTTATAGGCCCCGAACCGAGCAGGCTACCGACCTCGTCAGCGAGCCGACTCTGCAGATCCACTGTTTCCGAAGGCTTGATCATGAGGATCCGTGAGTCCTTCTGAGTGAGGGTTCGGGCATCGGTAAGATTGATGGTGAGCTGGAGTTCGTCCCCGACAGGTTGGATGCTCCCGGTGAGGGCGAGTCCGGCATTGAATAACTTGCGGGCTCCGGCGATGCTGTTCACCTGAGTGCGGCGGACCTCGGCGGACGGAATCACCAGGACGTTGCGCCGGAGCGCTTCGGCATGAGAGAGCATGCTGGTGACGGTTTCCTGCAAGCCGGCGCAGAACGGCGCGAGTGTGGGATTCCCGCTGAGGTTGTCAAAGGGAAGGACCACCACCGTCTCGGTTTTCGCCTGGGAGGTACCGGCGATCGGAGCAATCCAACGCCGGACGGGTAGGAAGAATGCGACGGCGATGGCAGCGACGGCGAGCGCTGCGATGACCGCGTAGCGAATCCTACGGCGGCGCGGAGTTGTGAAGGGAGTTCCCGTGGACAGAGTTCGGGTCCGCAGCGTATACACGGGCGGCACGATGCCCGATTTGGAAGCGGTGGGAGCGACACGTTCCAGGTCTTCAAGAAAATCCGCGACAGAGGCGTAGCGGTCGCGGCGGTCGCGGGCGGCGGCGCGAAGAATCACGGCGCCGAGGTCCGGCGGGAGATCGGGGCGCACGGTTTCGAGAGGCACCGGGGTACCATACAGGATCTGGTGGACGACGCTTTCCGGCCGCTCGCCGCGAAACATCGGCCGGCGGGCGGCGAGTTCATAGACCAGAACGCCGAAAGAGTAGAGATCGCTCTGCTGGGTGGCATCCTCGCCGAGGATCAACTCCGGAGCCATGTACGCGGTGGTCCCGATGGTGCCGCCGGTCCGTGTGATCTCAGCACTACTGCCCCATTTCGCGAGTCCGAAGTCGACCAATTTGAGTTCGCCGTGAGTGGCAAACATGCCGTTGCTCGGCTTGATATCGCGATGCAGAATACCCTTGTCGTGGGCGAAATCGAGGCCTGAACCGAGTTGGTAGGCGTACGACAGGATTTCCGAGAGTCCGAGCGACCGAAGTTTCAGCACCTGTTTGATTGTGCCGCCGGGGAGGAACTCGAGGGCGAGGAACGGCTCGGCGTCCCATTCGCCGATTTCGTAAAGCACGGCGATGTTGGGATGGTTGAGGGCGGCAATCGCCTCGGCTTCGCGTTGGAAGCGGCGGCGGGAATCGGGGTCGCCGATATGATCCGGGGCCAGGAATTTGAGGGCGACGATGCGATTCAGGCGCTTGTCGCGTGCCTTGTACACGACACCCATGCCGCCTTGGCCACATCGTTCCAGCAGCTCGTAATGCGGGTGTTGGCTTCGTTCGGGCACGGGTTCGGATTCGAGTGTAGCAGTTGGGGGGTGGCGGCTCGTAGCGGGGTCGGTAATGGCCGGTTGGGTGGACATAGCTCCGAGCTGAGAGTCATTGGGTTCGACTTGTTCGGCGATGTTGCGGCGGAAGGCAGGATGCAGAGTGGCAAGTGGCCAGTGGCCGGGCATAGCTCCGCCTTCGAGATGATTGGGTTCGTTTCGCTGAGGTGCTTGGGTCACCGGTTGTTGGGGGCCGCAGTGGATTGGTGATTGGGTTCGAATTGTTGGGCGAGGTTGCGGCGGTCAGGTTGGCTGCGGGATGTGGCCGTATTGGCTGGTTGCGCCGGGGTGGCCGGGGTGGGAGCGTTCATCGCGCGATGGATGACACTGGTTCCGGCAAGGTTGGCGACGTAATCGGCTTCGTTCTGTATCTGCTTGGAAGCCTTGAGTTCGCGGTAGGCCTTATAGTAGGACCGCTCGGCTTGGGTGGCGTAGCGCTGGAGCGTGGTCAGGGCATTTGGGTTCGATTGGAACATCTCCTGGATGATGCGGGCGTCGGGGTCGGAATCGGGTTCGTTCTGAAATCCGGCGAGGTGGTTGAAGGCGGAGGTTTCCAGGCGCTGTGCGCGGGCGAGCAGCCACTGCGATTTCGCGAGTTGTTCGACCAAGGTGGCTTGGTGGAGGTTGGCGGGTTGGTGCTCTTTGTGAAGGTCGGCGAGGAGTTGGTTGAATTCATTGTGATCTTCGTGAGCGAGGACGATGAAGGCGGAGGCGAGTCCGTGGCGGGTGGCGTTGCGGCTGGAGGCGGCTTTGCCTTCGGGGGTTTTGGGGCCGGTGGAGTGCTGCGCGTTCTGCCGATTCGCGAGGATCTGAGCGGGGGAAGCCATGGTGATTGTGTCTCCTGAGTTGAGGTGTGGAGGCACGGCGGCTTCCGGGGTGAGGCGCGTTCGGGCTCCTCTGATTCCATTATCCCAGGGGGTTCCAAATGGATTGGGAGTTTGGGCAATGTTCTTATGGGGTTGCGGGTTGTGACTGGGTTTTGGGGTGGGGGCGACCTGGCGATTTATCCTCACGGCTACTGGTGGGCACTTGGCAGGGATTTAGTTGCTGATAAGCTGAGGCCTCGACGCTAACTCAGAGTCTCGGGTATAAAAACTGCCGCTATTATTCTTGATGAGCCTGTGCTCGCTCCCGTTGTGGAGCCAGTCGCGGAGGCGCACGCCCTCTATGAGCGGCGTCGCGGGCCGAGGCGAAGACGGCAAGTCGCGCGGGCATCATTTCCTGGCATTACAAAGTTAGCGATGACGGGAAGTGGGCAATTGTGGAGTTAGAGATAGTTAGTGGCCACGAATCGGGCGGCACTTCAGCCGAGACTGTAACGGAAACCGTGTAAACGGGCGGAGCTAATCACAGCGACTCGATGACCTCCGGCCGAAGACGGTCGGGAAACATCACCGCGAGCTGATTCATCACTATATCCCAACCCTGACGTCTGGTCCATCGGTTCGA
>JBBQGE010000148.1:0-10242 GCA_038322675.1 Bryobacterales bacterium | reverse complement strand
CGCGATGCCGTAGACGATGTTGGCATCGTGAACCTGACGGCCGCGCGCGCCCCGGTTTCTCGAGCAGTGCGAGGAGGAATCGGGTGATCTCGCGGTCGTCCTCAGCCACCTGGAAGCGGCTTTCGAACTGTCCGGCTAACTGGGCGAGAAACGCTGCCGGCGGCAGCGGCGACAGGAACCCGGGCCGTGTCGACACAGCTAGAAACTCCCGGACGAGCTGCCGGCTGATCCACAGGGTGGCCTCCTGTCGCTCCAGTTCCAGGAGCCGGCTGCGTGCCGCCTGGTGCCACGGACGCGTGCGCGAACAGGGCGTAAACGAGGACGTTGGTGTCGATGAAGACCGCTCTAGCGGCCATTATCGTCGTATATCTCTTCGCGACGGAAGGTCAGGCTGGAATCGGCGAAGCTGGCCGGGAATGTGGGCAGGTCGAGAACACTTGGGCGTTGGACCGGCGCGCCGGCGATGGGCTTCAGGCGCACGGTGTCGCCCTGGCGGTCGGCGTCCAAGCGGGTATGGGGGGCGGCCTGGACGAGTTCCGGGGGCAGGACGAGTTCGCCGCGGTCGTTCACTTCGACAATCATGGCGGGGCGCCTCTTCTCGGATCGAGTGTAGCAAATGGCGAGACTGTGGCGTCACGGGATCAGAACATACCCGTCGCGGTCGCGCGCGGCTCTGAAGGGTTGATTGCGCACTAGCGTCGCAGCTCTGCTTCGAGTGGCGAAGACGGCGCCTGCTCCGGATTCCAATGGGCGGTGCGCTCATTGCTGCCGCCGCTCGCGCCGGCGCTTTCGCCTGGGAGCACGACCGGGGGCCGATCCGGGAATCGTGCAACTGGCGACAGATCGCCGCCCATCGCTTCAACGGTTTTTCGCAGCGTCGAGAGCAGAAGGCCGCTTCGCTTTTCCAGCCGTGAAACACTGTCCTGGGTGATCCCGAGCGTCGAAGCTTGCGTGCCGACGGCAGTTCGCGCAGGGTCATTTCCTCTGCGATCAGTTCCGACGCCCGGGTCTCCACTTGCTTGCGCTGGTCCGCGCTCAGTTTTCCGATCTTTGCGTTTATGTTCGCAGCCATATTTACTTCCTTGGGCGGGTACCGTCTGGTTCTAATTGTACGCGGCAGTAAGGCAAGTGAGCCGAGTTGGTGTCGGGCATAAGAGTTGACAACCAGAATCGGGACGGCGATCGTGCACAGCGCCGGCTGTTCGCCGGCTGGACCCGCCAGAAAGCGGGTCCGCGGCCAAATAGGGCGCCCCAGTGTGAGTCACGGCGTATCGATATTTATTTTCTACTTTTGTTTCGTTGGAGTTAGGAGGAATCGAACCCGTGAGGATTGAGGGTGGCTCGTGATAGCTGTTAGTCAGGTGAAGAAATGCTGTTTTCACGAGTTATGCCAAAGTGGCCGCGGATTCACATACAGCCGCGGATCCTTGATATGAAATTAGGGGAGGACCGTCTGGGGGAGACGGAGGCGCCGGATGCGGCGGTTTGGGCGCGGGAGCGGTTGGGCTTCGAGGCGGATGAGAATCAGCGGGAGTTATTGTCGGCGGGCGGGCACCGTGTGATTGTGAATTGCACGCGGCAGTGGGGCAAGAGTACCGTGGCGGCCGCGAAAGCCGTGCATCATGCGTTTTTCCGGGCGGGGAGTACGATTCTGGTTCTGAGTCCGGCAGGACGGCAGAGCGGCGAGTTCGTGCGGAAGGCCGAGGACTTTGTGAGAGCGCTGGGAATCGAACCGAAGGGCGATGGCAATAACGACATGTCCATCGAGTTACCGAACCGGTCGCGAATTATCGGGCTGCCGGGAGTGGAGCGGACCATCCGGGGATTTTCGGCCGTGTCACTGATGATGATCGATGAGGCGTCGCGCGTGGAGGACGAGTTATATTATGCCGTGATGCCAATGTTAGCCGTGGGCAATGGCGACTTATGGATGATGAGCACGCCTCGGGGCAAACGTGGATTCTTTCACCGGACCTGGAGTGAAACGAGCGGACGCTGGAAAAAGATGACCGTACAGGCGACGGACTGCCCGCGAATTAGTCCGGACTTTCTGGAAGAACAGCGGGAGTTGATGGATGAAGCGTTTTTCCGGCAGGAGTTTCTGTGCGAATTCGTGGACGTGGAGCATGGGTTGTTCGACGGCGACTCACTGGCGGCGGCCGTAAATCCGAGCGCGACGAGGCTGTGGAGATAGGCGATGGCACATTGTTATCTGGGGCTGGACTTAGGGAAGAGACGGGATCCCTCGGCGGTGGCGATTGTGGAACGCGAGGAGCCCGCGTTCCACCGCCTGGATTATGTCGCTTATCTGCGGGGGCAGGAGAAGTTGGAAGCGAAGTTCGCGGTGCGGCATCTGGAGAGGGTGCCTTTGCATACCTCGTATGTGCTGGTGGCGGAGAAGGTGCGGCAGATGGTGAGGACTCCGGAGTTGCGAGGGCGCTGCACGGTGGTGGTGGATGCCGGCGGAGTGGGAGAGGCGGTGCTGGATCTGCTGCGGGACGGACGGATGGACTGCCCGGTGGTTCCGGTGATGATTACGGGCGGCACGCGGGTGCGGTGCGAATCAGGTGTGTGGAACGTGCCGAAGCGGGATCTGATTGCCGCGCTGCAGGTGCTGCTGGAACAGAAGAGGCTGACGATTGCGGCGGATCTGCCGGGCGCGAAGGCGCTGGTGGACGAGATGATGTCGATGCGGGCGCGGGTGACGCCGGCAGGGAATGAGCAGATGGGCGCGTGGAAGGCCGGGACGCATGACGACCTGGCGCTGGCGGTGGCGATGGCGTGCTGGCGGGCGAAGGGGGACGAGCGGGGAGTCGGGGAGAGGGCGGATGGGCGGCTGGTGTAGCATCGCGAGAGGACAGATTCTGCACCGTCCGGTGATGCGGGAGGGTGACGGGGCGCAATCCCCGTCACTCGGCCCGATCGTGAGTGGCCTTATCGGTGACGTCGACGAATTCGGCGTCAACCACGTTGGCCTTGCCGTCCGCATTTCTGCCGCGATCTCCGCCGTTCGAGGGCGGCGCCTGGGGGCCGGCACCCGCGGCAGCGGTCTTGTACATGGCTTCAGCGAGTTTGTGGCTGGCGGTGGTAAGCCGGCTTAGTCCGGCCGCCAGTTGAAACGCGCACGAAGTTAACGATATATGGTCAAGTGATCGCTGGCCGTCAGAGGCTTCGTTAAGGCCGGAGTACGAGCCGGCCATCCTCGTTTTCGAGCGCAACTAGAGCGGTCGCCCAGGGTTTCACGATCGCCTGTTAGCTGGGGAAGTCCACAGTATGGACCTTGGTTTGTGCGTGGGGGCTGGTGGGGCCCAGCCTCGTTAGAGAAGATCGCCAGTCCGGTCGTCGTCCCGCTTATGTCGCCGGCGATTAACATCTCCGTTCCGCCTTCCGGCGGGATATCGCGAGACAGATTCCGCACTGCTTGACAGCAAGGAAGGTGGGGTTCGATGACAAGCGGCTTCAATCCGCCTGATCGGGGCCACGGCGCCAAGATCTGTTCAGCCAAAGAGTAGATCCCAAGAGGAATCCAACTGCGACGGCTCCGACGAGAGAGCTTGCCGGATGCCGGCGAACAACCTGCCGCACGTTACCGAACATGTCTCGCACGTCGTGATTTCGGACAAATGCGGCCGTCGAGTCCAGTTTTCGCGCTGCGCTCTTCGCCAGGTCGTCGATCGCATCGGATCCTTGCCTTCCCGTGGTGCGAACCGAAGAGGCGGCGTCAGCAAGGGCGTCAGCAGTCCCACACCGGACCTCGTCCAACTTCTCGCCCGTAGTGCGACCCAAATCCGCCACTTGTTTGGCAGTCTCGGATATTCCCTCGCGGAGGTGCGAGGCGGTCTTGGTCATGTTCATATTAGTCTCCCTTGGTAAACAGGCCTGTTCACCACACTCCCGACGCTGCACGAGATGCGCCAAACTCCCTGGGTGCCCGCCTGAGAACGGAAGACGGTTACTACTCCACGCCAACGACTCCCGGGGAACGCAGCGTTGCCGAAGTAAACTCCGTCCACGGGTGAGTAGGTTTTGCCTACTGTCTCCACGCCGCATCCTGCAACCGCGCGGTTCTCCGGACGGAGCCACCAACCCAGATTCGCGATAATTCCTTGCAATTGTTTCGATTGCCGTCCTTCCGGTTATTTGGTCCGTGCCGTGCAGTAGCTATCCGGGAGGAATTAGACAATGTTACTCGTGCTGATCGTCTTGTTGCTGATTTTTGGAGTAGGCGGCGGATATTACGGCTATGGCCGTTGGGGTTCCGGCGGCGGAGCCGGTATAGGACTGGGTACGATACTAGTGATTCTGCTGGTTGCCTACATGTTGGGGATCTTCCACTAAAGCGAAGGACCGCGACGTGGCCGTACTTCAGTGTCTCGGCAAAGATGAACGGTTCTCATAGCCGCCCGGCTCCTATGGTGTGCCTTAGTGGGGCTGGTGGCGGGCTGTGCTCCGAAGTCAATCCGGAGTGTAATACCGTACGGCACCCGTTGACCCACGACGCCGTTAGCGTAGCAATCTCGGCCACCGGCACCCGAGCGCGGTGGCCACCGTTCGTACCCGGCCCGTAAGGGCGGCGGCCCGTATTTCGATCTCGACGGATCCATCGACACTCACCTCGATGGTGCATCTCCCGTCCACGGCATGGGCCGTGAGGAGCACTGGTTTTCTCGGACGACCGGGGCTGTCCGGATCGGAGGGCCGCCTAAAAAGGGCGGCTGCGGCCGGGGATAGACGGCCCCACATTTTGTGACCCAGCAGTATTGGAAACCGCGAACAGGACCGTCAGGCCCCGTGAACAACTTGAATGCTCTATTCGAAGCTCAGGGAAGCCGCCGTTGTTATGGGACGTCTAATACGGAGGTCAAGTCGGGGATCGATCGCCGGAGAATCGTGACAAGTATTTGAGGTGCGAGCGGATCGGCTGGCTTCCCTGATCCTCGGCGGGTTTGTCACGGGCTGGTATAGTGCAATCCTCTGACCGTTACGTTCCAGCCGAGGTTCGTGCTACTTAAGGTAGCCCTGGGACCGCGGAGGACGGTAAAATCGGCACGGGACCGGTGCAGATTCTGCATTGACGTCAGAGGCGTTAGCAGGCGCCCCCGTTTCTCGTGGCGCGGGTTGGCCATTGGCCAATGATATGCTTCTTAATTAGTAGGAGGAAACAGTATGCCTTTGATAAATCTGGTCTTCGCGCTGATCGTGGTTGGGGTAGCGTTGTGGCTGATCAACCGGTTCATCCCGATGGCCTCCAGCATTAAGACGATTTTGAATGTCGTCGTTGTAGTCGCGGTTTGCGTCTGGGTGCTGCAGGCAACGGGAATGTGGAGCAGCGTGTCGCACTACCGCATCACCCGATGATTCCCGCGCCACGCGGCGAGTTAGCCGGGTGGTTCAGCGCGGAGGTGGATCTCGCATGACGCCCGGCGTGGCCAGCAGGTCCGGTCCTGGCCTCCGCGCGGCCGTCATCGTGGCCCATCCGGACGACGAAACGCTCTGGTGCGGCGGCTACATACTGACCCATCCGGAGCTTCGTTGGCGCATCGTCACCTTATGCCGGGCCAGCGATCCGGACCGTGCGCCCAAGTTCAGCCGCGTTTTGGATCGATTTGGGGCCGAAGGGGAGATGGCGGATCTCGATGACGGCCCCATCCAGACGCCGCTGCTTTCCGGGCACGTCCGGGAGACCATCGCACGGTTGGTGGCCGGGGCCCGCTACGACTTGGTCTTGACTCATGGCCCGGACGGCGAGTACACCGCGCACCGGCGCCATCAGGAGTGCTGCCGGGCGGTCGTCGAGCTGTGGCGGACCGGAGTTATCGACGCGAGGAGATTGTGGCTGTTTGATTACGAAGACGGCAACCGGGCGTACCTGCCTCGCGTGGGCGGCGACGCCGACCGGCGGGACGTGTTGACGGACGAGGTCTGGCGGGAAAAGCGAAAAGTGATCACGGATCTGTATGGGTTTCGGCCGGACAGTTGGGAGACACAAACGACCCCGCGAGAAGAAGGGTTCTACTGCTTCGACTCGGCGCAAGCAGCCGCCGATCGCATCGAACCCCGGGAGCAACAACCGTGAAAGTGCTGGTCTTGACCGAATATCCGCCATCGGCCGCCGGCCTGGCGACGCAGGGCCAACTGTTTTCGAGAGGCTTGGCCGAGGCGGGAGTGGATGTCCACTCCGTGCACTTCGAATCGCCTCAGGAGAAGGAGTGGTACTACCGCTGGTTCCAGCCGGATGTGGTGGTTGGCATCGGATTCTGGGGCCATCTTCCTCACCTGGTGCTGCACCCGCAACAGTTCGGGTTGACGGCAGTCCCGTGGCTGGTTGCTGATGGTTATGTCGCGGCGCACCGCGAGGTGCTGAATGCCCTGCCTCTCATTCTGGTCACGTCTAACTGGGTAAAGCGGATCTACATCCGGGACGGCATCCGAGGAGACAATATCGAGGTGCTGCCGGTAGGTTGCGACACGGACGCTTTCGCGCCGCGCACCCCCGACGATCTGAAAGTGCGTTCGATCCGTGAGGCGCTGGGAATCGGCGAAGACCAGGTCATGATCCTGACCGTCGGCGGCGACGCAGCGTCCAAGGGCGCCCAAGAGGTTATGCGGGCCTTGGCGCTGATCGATGCCGAGGCCCCAGGTTGGAGATACGTCTGTAAGGTGTGGCCTCAGCCCCGCACGGTTCAGCAGAACCTGGCGGACCTTCAACTTGCAGCCGAGTTAGGCATCGCCGCGAAAGTCACTTACAACACCAATGTCGTCTCGCACAATTTCATGCCCTACTTGCTGGCGGCCTGCGACATTTACGCCGCGCCGTCGCGCCTGGAGGGCTTCGGAATGATCCAGGTGGAAGCCAACGCCTGCGGCAAGCCGGTGATCGCAATCAACGCGATGGCGTTCCTCGACACGATGGTGCACGGAGAAACCGCGTTTCTCGCGAACGTCGCGGAAGAGCGGAAGATCAGTGAAGCCACATTCGGAGAAGGCCACGGGATCGACAATACCGACCGCATCGTGTTTGCGACTCCCCGGACAGTGGAGTTCCGAGCCAGCGTGCCCGATCTCGCCAAGTACCTTCAGACGCTCATCGAAGACCGCGATCTGCGGCGCACGATGGGTGAAGCGGGCCGGAAGCATGTGGTGGAGTCATTCGACTATCGCCAGGTAGCCAGGCGATTCCTAAAGATCGTGCGCGACCGGTTAGGGATTCAGTAGCAATGGACAATATGGCTTGTGTCTCCATCGAAGAGGCTAAAGCGGCAGCTCTTCGCGTCATGCTCCATAATGCGCGGGGGCCCTTTCAGGGACTGCCGAGGACGGCAGGCTGGGGATACCCGGAACCGTACACGCGGGACCTGATGATATCCGCCCTGGGCATCCTGGTAAGCGGCGACAAGGAACTCGCCGGCGCCCTCCGCCTGACGTTGGAGGCGCTGGCAAAAAACCAGACGAGGCTTGGCCATATCCCTTCCCTCGCGCACGATCCCGTCGACTGCGGGTCCAGCGACACCACACCGCTGTTCCTCCTTGGCCTGGCGCTGTACCGGAGATCGGCGAACGAACCGGCGTTCCTGACCGAAGCGGCCCGGAGCGCTCTGACATGGATGCGATATCAGAGTCCCGACGACCTGGTGATGGTCGCGCAGTTGCCCACCAGCGACTGGCGTGACGAACAGTGGGTGCTGGGCTATGGGTTGTACGTAAATGCGCTGGTCCACGCCTATCTGCTGCTGTACGAAGAGCGCGACGCCGCCAGCCAACTGCGCGAACTGATGAACAGGCTGGAGATCCGCGGCGGCACGCGAGCACCCCATGTGCATGAAGGGTTGGTTGTGCCATCCAAGCCCTACTACGCCCTCTATTCGTACAAGATCTACAACAGCGAGCGCTTCGACCTGCTGGGCAACAGTCTGGCGATTCTCTCCGGGATCGCGTCGCCTGGCCGGGCGCGAAACATCGTGTCGTGGGTGGAGTCGGAATGCGACGCGATGAGGCTGCGTGGGGATCTGGCCGTGGACCTTCCGCCGTGTCTGTTCCCCTACATCCGTCCCGAGCACCCCGACTGGCGGCCGCGCTACGAGCAATTCAACCGGCCTGGCGATTATCACAACGGGGGAGTCTGGCCGTTTGTCTGCGGCTTCTATGTGGCGGCATGCGTGGCGGCGGGCGAGATGGATCTGGCCAGGAGGAAACTGCTGGCGCTGACCGCCCTGGTCAAGCCATGGCACGAGAATGAGGCGGACTGGGGCTTCAACGAATGGATCAAGGCACAGACCGGGAGCCCCAGCGGTCGGGACTGGCAGACGTGGTCGGCCGCCATGTACCTGTATGCGGCGGCCTGCGTCGACCAGGAGCGGACTCCCTACTTCGATGAGATCCGGGCGAGTTGTCCGGAGGTGTCCGTTTAGTCAGGGGCCAGGGATCCCAGGGCGACGTCGGTCCAGTTCAATCGAACATCCGGGACCACCTAGGCTGGACAACTGAACCCGCGGTTCGGTGCGATCGGCGTTGATCGGCGGCTCATAATAGTTCTGAGAGGTTGGCATGGAGCGGCACAAGCGTTTTGGGCCGCTGATGAACCCGGATTCGATTCGCTGACCGAGCGCGTGCTCGGCACTGTGTTTGAGGTCGCCAACACCCTGGGCGCCGGATTTCTTGAGAAGGTCTACCAGCGCGCGTTGCTGACCGAGCTTCGTCTTCGCGGCATCCGCGTTACGGCTCAGGCTTCATCCGCGGTAACCTACAAGGGCTACCATGTGGGAGAATACTCTGCCGATATCCTCGTCGAAGACGTTCTGGTGGTGGAGTTGAGTCCGCTCATCATCCGGCGGCCGTCTTCGCCTCTTCACGCAGGGTGGCCATCCTGTTCTGGAGCGTGCGAAGGCTGATCCCCAACATCTCCGCGGCGCGCTTGCGATTGCCGTTGACATGATCGAGAGTGATCTTGATGTAAGCCTCCTCGAGTTTCGTGAGCGACTGCCCAGGCTGGAGCACCGCCGGGTGTTCATCGACAGCGGCTTTGCGGGAATACGGGTTTGGACCCCTGCCGAACGTAGGGATAGGAAGATCCTGGAGCCGGATCGGCCCCGTGCCGGCCATTATGCAGGCTCGCTCCAGAACGTTCCGCAGTTCCCGCACGTTACCGGGCCAATCGTACCGGCGAAGAATATCCAGCACGTCGCCATCGATTCCCGTGATGCGGGTGCCGTTCTTCTTGTTCAGATTCTTGATCATCGCATCGGCGATGGGCGGGATATCTGCCTTGTGTTCGCGAAGCGGAGGGACCACGATCTGGAATACGCTCAACCGGTAGTACATCTCTTCGCGCAAATGCGTTCCGAAATCCTGACTGGTGGCGGCGAGGATCCGAACATCCACCGGGATATCTTTCTTCCCGCCCAGCCGGCGCACTCGCAGATCCTCGAGAACGCGGAGCAGTTTCGGCTGCATGGAGAGCGGCATCTCACCGATTTCGTCGAGGAATAGAGTGCCTCCGTCGGCCTGCTCAAAGCACCCGGCCGAACGCTCCCCAGCTCCCGTGAACGCGCCCTTCTCATGACCGAACAGCTCGCTCTCGATCAGAGTTTCGGGTAATGCAGCGGCGTTGATGACGACGAAAGGCCCGTCGCTGCGGGAACTGCTCTTATGGATTTCCCGCGCTACCAACTCCTTCCCCGTGCCGCTTTCTCCACAAATCAACACGGGGGCCGAAGTGGGAGCCACCCGCCTGATCAGGACGAAGATCCGCTGCATCGCCGCGGACGTCCCTACCAAATCGCCCAGCACGCCGCGAAGACTCAGGTCGCGCTTGAGTTCGGAAGTCTTCTGGAGACTCCGCTTGTAGGCAATGGCGCGTTCCAGAAGCGTCTTGAAGGCGCGAGGCTCCACGGGCTTCTCAAGGAACCAGAACGCCCTGAGGTCATGAACCGCGCACAGCGCTTTTTCCATGCTGCCGAAGCCGGTGAGCGCGATCGCGGGGGTGAGGTCGCCGCTCTCCTTCAAAAGGCGCAGCAACTCGAAGCCGTCCATTCGCGGCATCACCAGATCCGCAACGATCACATCCGCGCTGAAAGTGGAGAGCCGTTCGAGCGCCTCCTGCCCATCGCCGGCCACCTGTGTCTCGAACTCGCAATCGGCGAGCATGGACACCAAGGCACTACGCTGGCGCTCATCGTCGTCCACGATAAGAATCCGGCCCGAAACTGCGGGCAGTCGGGACATCCGGTCTTATTCTACCAAGCT
>JBBQGE010000147.1:0-10250 GCA_038322675.1 Bryobacterales bacterium | reverse complement strand
CGGCTACTCTCTCACCGGTACCACGGAGGAGAAAGCCGTCTTCGTGCCGTTTGGCTCCGGCAACAATGGCAAGACCACGCTGTTGGCGACCTTTCTGCACCTGCTCGCAGAGTACGCCGTGTTGCTCCAGGCGGACACGCTGATGGTGCGCCAGGAAAGCAACAACACCCAGGCAGACCTGGCCGACCTGCGAGGCGCCCGCTTCGTGATGACGTCCGAGACCGAAGAAGGCCAACGCCTCTCACAGAGTAAGTTGAAGCGCATCACACAGGGAATGGGCAAGATCAAGGCCGTACGCAAGTACGAGAACCCTATCGAGTTTTGGGAGTCACACAAACTGTGGCTGGACACCAACAGCAAGCCCACCATCCGCGCTGCCGATGATCAGGCCACCTTCAACCGGTTGCATCCCATCCCGTTCACCGTCACCATCCCTGCCGCGGAGATCGACAAGAGCCTTCCGCGCAAGCTGCTGGCGGAAGGCGAAGGCATTCTGGCGTGGGCCGTGGCGGGTGCTTTGCAGTGGCGGCGCAACGGCCTGAGCAAGCCGGTGGAGGTTACCGCCGCCAACGATGACTGGAAGGCCGAGAACGATCAACTCGGCCGCTTCATCGAAGATTCCTGTGTAGTAGGCGACTCTTTCAGCGGAAAGGCTCGCCCGTTGTACATGTGCTACCGCGGGTGGGGCGAAGGCGCGGGCGAGACCGCGATCACCGAGACGATGTTCGGTAGACGGTTGAAGGCCCGTGGGTTCACCAAGGTGGATAGGAAGTATGGGGCTGTCTAGGTGGGCATCGCGCTGCGCGCCACCGAGAGCGCCTCGGAGGAAAAGCGCTGATGCTCACTGGAGGGTGGTGGGTTTTGAGGAGTGGTGGGTTGTGGTGGGTTTTCTTCGACATATTCTCCATCTACGCGTACATGAGGACGTTTTTGAGAAAGACCCACCACAACCCACCACCGGATCCAAACCCACCACCCTTTCCTCCGAGGAGCGATTCCGGGGACCTGGCTGCCAAAGGGCGGCCGCCGGTGGAATGCTTGCACGATTCCGCTTGTATCAGCAGTTCATTTGGCTTAACTCGCTTAACCCTTAACCGATCATGACAACGATCATCACGAAGGCCGACCTCGCGGCGCGCTTGGGGGTCAGCCGCCCCAGGATCTCGCAACTCGTTAGCCAAGGTCTGCCTGTCCGTGAGGACGGCCGAGTCGAGTTGGAGTCGGCGCTCTCTTGGATTGCCGAGCATACCGACCGCTCCCGCAACGTAGGCCGCGCGCGACCGGCTGGCCAGCCGGAGGCGGCGGATCATCGCACTGCGACGACCGCCACGGCCACCGGATCCGCGGCACGCGGCGATGCTCATGTTGAAGTATGGCCTGCTGTGGTCGAGGTTCATGGCACCTCGATTCATTGATCGGGCGCGACCCCGAATCAAGCGGAAGTTGGGCCGGTTCGGCAGATTTACGCGATGAGCGGCGATGGGCCTACCACGGCCACTCCAAACGGTTTGGAGTGGCCATTTTCATTACCGGCGTTTGTGCTTTCGTGTCGATCATGTTCCCCTCGAAATGTTCCGGCCAAAATGACGCTGACGCAGGCTGCCGCCTACTTGCGGGTCTCGAAGGCGCACCTTTCGAACGTGATCAACGGCAAAGTGCCGGGCGTGCCGCCGGTCCGCAGTTTCAGGATGGGCCGCCGTATCCTGATCAAACGCGAGTGGGTGGACGAATGGATGGAATCCGCCCACCTTGAGGCCGTCCGGTGATGGTAATATCCGGGTCATGCCAAGAGTCAAAGCCTTCGACGCAGGAAAGAGGCAAGAAAATGCGTCGAAAGCGTTTCCAGAAAGGCAGCCTGCAAGCCCGCAAGCATGGGCGTCATCGTGTGTGGGTTGCCGCCTGGTGGGAGGACGGCAGCCGGCGATCCAAAGTGCTGGGGCGCTGCTCGCAAATGTCCAAGGCGGAAGCGGAATCAGCTCTGTCCGCGATGCTCAGGGATATCAACAGCGGCGTGACCCAGATGGCGAAGCCCTTGTACACCGTCGAGCAGTTTATCAACGGGGTATACTTGCCGTTCGGCCGTCGCAGTTGGAAGGAATCAACGGCGGGCACATCGGAGCAGATCGTCAAATCGCATCTGATCCCGGAGTTCGGGAAGCAACAGCTCCATGCGATCCGGCGGGAAGAACTGCAAGACTTTCTCGACCGGAAGGCGCTGGACCTTTCCTCCAGCCCGGTGGCCCATCTGCGGTGGTTCCTGAATGCGATCTTCAAGCTGGCTGCATCGGACGGGCTGATGCCGAACAATCCGGCGGCCGAGTTGAAGATTCCGAGAAAATGCCAGCCGGGCCGCGCGATGCGCCCGCTGACAGAAGAGGAGGTGAACACGTACCTGGAGGTATTCGACCTCCGGGAGAAGTTGATCACGAGGCTCGCGATCTTCGAGGGCATGCGCCCGGGGGAGATCCTGGCGCTCCGGTGGAAATCGGTCGCCGGGGAGATCATCCGGGTGGAGGAGCGCGTCTACAAGCGGGTGTTCAACACGCCGAAGAACGGCAAGACCCGCGAAGGAGCGATCTCCGACGGCACACTCGAGTTGTTGAACGAGTGGGCCGGACTGGCGCAGGACCCGTCGCCGGATGGGTTCGTATTTCCCTCGGAAAAGGTGGCGACGCCGCTGTCGCTGGACAACCTGTGGCGGCGGTATATGTACCCGAGGTTGGTGGACATCGGCCTGGAGTGGGCGACGTTCCAGGTGCTGAGAAAGACCAACGCCAGCCTCTCGAAGAAGGCGGGCGTCGATCCGAAGGTTGCCTCCGACCAGAGGGGCCACGGTATCGGCGTCAGTCTGGAGGTCTACACCACTTCCGACATGGAACAGAAGCGAGCCGCGCTCAAAAAACTCGAAGCCGCCGTGCTTCGAAAACCGCAACCGCAGCAGCCGTCAGAATTGGCGAAATCGGCTTAATGGAGTAAACGGAGTAAACGAGGAATTGGTGAGCTTCCCAAATGGCCTGTAAGTCTATGAAAGAATGGAGCGGGAGACGGGACTCGAACCCGCGACGTCCAGCTTGGGAAAACGGATCTCGATTGAATAATAAAGACTTAGGCGTCGAAGGCGCTGTTTCCCGATCAAGTAAGTCTTTTGTTTTCTGCCCTCAGTTTTTGCCGCCCTGGTTACCGAGGTAATCAAGGTAACGGCGATCATCCCTCATTCTTATCTGAAAATCTCACCTCACCAACCATAACCGGCAAATGAAAAGCGCCGCGTGCAAGGCGGCGCCGTGAGGTGAATCTTGAACTCTTACAAGATCAGTGTACCCGAACGCAGCAGGCGGGCAAGGCAGAAACCGCCAGCCGCCAGCGCCACCACCCAGCGGGTTATCGACTACCTGGTCGCGCTGTCCGGCCAGAGGGTTGCGCGCGACCCCGAAGTCACCACGACCGCCCTGGAGATGATGCGCGTCCAGCGGCGTACCGTGTGCCACGGACTGGGAGGTGCCCTGTGAGGGATTCCGTTTACGGTTTGGAGGCGTTGCGCCGTTTCCGGGAGCAGCGTGGCCAGGGTGACGGCCCCGCGGAACCTGTCCAAGTGGACGACGAGAGCGAAGATCGCATCGTTCCCGAGGATGACGACGTGGACGACTTCGACGATCTGTTCGACGCCTGGGTCGAATTCAACATGGAGGCATCCGGATGAGCGCAGCCATCTCCATCGACACCGCCACCCACCCTGAGTTCCGCGCGGTCGCCGGCTTTCTGCGCAGCGTGTTCAACGGCCAGGAGCGCGGCATCCTGCCCCTGTTCTGCAAGCCGAGCAACGTGTCCTATTTCTCCCATCTGGACCGCGCCGGGTGGCAGCAAACCGCCGCCGGGACCGCCATGCAACTGCGCGAGCACGCCAACGTGTACTCGCCATCGGAGTCCAGGGCGAGCGTCCGGAAAAAGGCCGCGGCAAGGAGGCGGGCGTCATCTCCCTGCCCGGCCTGTGGGCCGACATCGACGTACTGGGCCCGAACCACGTGGCGCTCGCGTTGCCTCCCACCATGGAGGACGCCTGGCGCATCGTGCGGGCCGTTCCCTTCAAGCCCACGGTGGTGGTGTACACCGGCGGCGGCATCCAGCCCTACTGGCTGTTCCGCGAGCCCTGGGAGTTCGAAAACGACAAGGAGCGCAAGAAGGCGAAGGCGTTGTCCAAGGCGTTCCAGAAGTATCTGCAAAACGTCGCGCTCGACCACGGTTGGGCCATGGACGGCACCGCCGACCTTTGCCGCCTGCTGCGGTTGCCCGGCACCTACAACCGGAAGCAGGCCGAGCCGGTGATGGTGCGCTACGAAGTCATCGAAGAAGGGCGGCGGTACAACCCGTCGGACTTCGAGGAATTCCTAGCGATTGAGTCCGACCCGGAATTGAAAGCCCACGTGCAGGGCGAAGCGCCCGCCGCGCCCACTGCCGAGATCGCCCGCATCCTGAACGGCTGCGACTGGATGCGCCACTGCAAGGACGATGCCGCCACGCTGCCCGAACCTGAGTGGTACCGGATGCTCTCTGTCGTGGGCCGGTGCAAGGACGCCGCCCGCGTCGCGCACGACCTGAGCAAGCCGTACCCCAAGTACACCGAGGCCGAGACCACCGAGAAACTGAAGCAGGCCATGGGCGCATCCGGCCCGGCGACCTGCGCGTTCATCGCCACCGACCTCGGCCAGGCGCAACACTGCCGCGATTGCGAGCATCAGGGCAAGATCAAGAGCCCGGTGGTTCTCGGGCTTCCCAAGAAGAAGGAGCGCAGTCCGGCCGCCAAAACGCGCGTAGAAACCTTCGCAACCGCAGACGGCCCCGTCGATCTCCTCGCCGCGGACTTCGCGGCCGGCGACCTCGGCAACGCCCAGCGCCTCATCGCCATGCACGGCGACGACCTCCGCTACAACCACGATTTCGCTAAGTGGCTCGTGTGGGATGACCGCCGATGGCGCATCGACGCCGCCGAACAGGCGCGCAAGCTGGCGCAGGACACCATGGTGGAACTGGTCCGGCAGGCCATGGCCACCGGCGACGAGGATCTGCTCTCGTTTGCCGCCCGGTCGTTGAAGTCGCCGCAGATCAGCTACACGTTGCGCGAAGCCCAGCCGCACATCTTCGTGCCAACCGCCGCCTTGGACCGCGACCCGTGGCTGCTCAATTTCCGGAACGGCACGTTCGACCTGGGCACCGGCGAGATGCACCCGCACGACCGCGCGGATTTCATCACCAAGATGGTGCACTACAATTACTGCCCCGAGGCAGAGTGTCCCACGTTCCTGCGCTTCCTGGAACGCATCATGGGCGGCGGTCCGGACGCCTCCGAAGCCGCGCTCGACCGCGCCGACCGCCTCATTGCCTATCTTCAGAAGGCATTCGGCTACGCGCTCACCGGCGTCACCAACGAGAAGGTGTTCTTCATCTTCCACGACTCCGGCAACAACGGCAAGAGTACCCTGCTCTCGACGTTCCTGAAGATTCTGGAGGAGTATGCGGTGCTGCTCCAGATCGAGACCTTGATGGTGCGCCAGGAGAGCAACAATACGCAGGCCGACCTCGCGGACCTGCGTGGTGCCCGGTTCGTGATGACCTCCGAGACCGAGGAGGGCCAGCGCCTGGCCGAGGGTAAACTGAAGCGCATCACGCAGGGCATGGGGAAGATCAAGGCGGTGCGCAAGTACGAGAACCCCATCGAGTTCTACGAGACGCACAAGTTGTTCATGGACGCCAACCACAAGCCAGTTGTCCGTGGCAGCGACAACGCCATCTGGAATCGCCTTCACCCGTTGCCGTTCTCCATCACCATTCCGGCCGAGGAGATCGACCCGGAGTTGCCGGGCAAACTGTTGGCGGAAGCTGAGGGCATCCTGGCCTGGGCGGTCGCCGGCACGCTCCGTTGGCGGCGCGAGGGGCTGGGCAAGCCGCCAGAGGTGGAGGACGCGGGAGCGCGGTGGCGCGCCGAATCCGACCCGCTGCGCGAGTTTGTGGAGGACTGCTGCGTCGTGCGTCCGGGCCTTTCGCTGAAGGCGGCGGTGTTGTGGCAGGCGTATGAAAAGTGGGCCGAAGAGAATGGTGAACGCCACGTCCTGAACCGCAAGAAGTTCGCCGACCGCCTGCAAGCCCTTGGATGCGAGCAGGTTATGCGGAAGTTCGGGCGCGCCTACTCTGAGCGTGGCTGGGTCGGAATTGGCCTTCCCGCGCCAGAGGAGGACGGCGATGAGGTCTGACCAGCGGAGACACGGAGACGTGACGGAGACGTCAGTTCTTCAAAAACTCCCTATAACACGCGTATTTGAGAAACTTTTGAAGAAGTCGCGTCTCCGTGACGTCTCCGCGTCTCCGGTCCTGGCGATGACCGGTGGCGTTGGTACCCTTTTGGCGCTCCGGGCCGCGGGTAACAGGATGGCACGCTGGGCGCAGCCACAGCGCCGAAAAACAGGTTGATGGGTTGATGCGGGCTACCAGGCGAGCGTTTTCAATCGCGGAACCTGCGCGAAGTGCGCGTCCCTGGTTGCCAGCGGCAAGTCATGCTGCATGGCCATCGCCGCGATCCAGAGGTCGTTGTCGGGGATGGGCTTGCCAACCTGGGCGAGTTCGGCCTTCACCTGGCCGTAAACCACCGTGGTGTCCAGGTCGGGGAACAGGACCACCGCGAATGTCAGAAGGTCATGAATGTAGGCGAGTTGTTCCTGCCGCCGTTGTGCCCTCTGGGCGCCGTAGTGAAGTTCACCCACCACCACCCAGGGCAAGTACATCGGCGTGAGTCCGGTGAAGTGCGGCTGCAAAACCTTGTCGCCGCGGAAGTATGCGACCACGACATTGGTGTCCACCAGGACACTACCAGCCATGTTCATTGATCTGCTCGCAGCCTTCCTCGATGACCCTCTCCATTTCGTCGGCTTCTTCCGGCGAGAGGCATCCAAACGTGCGGGCGAGAGCCGCTTCCCGTTCGACCTGGCTGATCGGCTTGAGCAGTCGGATGTAGTTGGCGGCCATCGCCAGTCGGTCCGGCGGCAGCGCCTTCAGGTCCTCGAAGATGTTATCGAGCGGGCTCACAACTCTAAAGGTACACCGGCATGATCGCCCAGGCAAGCAACGGCAGGAGCTGAAACGTATGAGCGAAAACGCGATTCTGATGACCCAGGCGCAGTACGCGCGCCACCGCAACAAGAGCCCGCAGTACATCGGAAAACTGGCCAAGGCCGGCATCCTCGTGATGCGAGGCCGCATGGTGGACGCCGCCGCTTCCGACGCCGTGCTGGACGACAAGCCAACGGAGCGGACGGCGCCCGATGGCCAGCCGCCTACGAACTACGCCCAGGCAAAGCTGGCCGACATGGTATTCCGCGCGAAGTTGCGCCGCCTGGAATTCGATACTCGGCAGGGCAAACTGATCGAGGCCGCCGTCGTGAAGGAGCGGTGGGCGGCCATCCTGGTGGTCCTCAAGGAGCGCATCCTGGCTGTGCCCGACAAACTCGCGCCCGAACTGACCGCCCTCACCGACGAGCGCCAGGTCCGCGACGCCCTGAAGCGCGAAGTGCACGGCATCTTGAAAGCCATCCACGACGACATCCAATATGCGCGTTGAAGAGATCCAGGTGCTGGTGGCCGACGTCGTTCTGCCCCCTCCGGACATCACTGTGTCGCAGTGGGCCGACGAGAACCGCCGCCTCAGTTCCGAATCGGCCGCCGAGCGTGGCGAGTGGCGCACCGACCGCGCGCCCTACCAGCGGGCGATCATGGACGCGCTAAGTCCGTACCATCCCTGCGAGCAGGTCGTCCTGATGAGCGGTGCCCAATTGGGCAAGTCCAGCATGTTGGAAAACTTCATCGGCTACATCATCGACCTCGATCCGGGGCCGATCCTGCTGGTGCAGCCACGTGAAGCCGATGCGGAAGCGTTCAGCAAGGACCGCCTGGCGCCCATGATCCGGGACTGCCCTGGTCTGCTTGGAAAGATCGCCGAGGCGCGCAGCCGCGATTCGAACAACACGGTGCTGCACAAGAAGTTCACTGGCGGCAGCGTCACCCTTTCCGCGTCGAACTCGCCGGCCGGTCTCGCCATGCGCAGCGTTCGCTACTGCCTGCTGGACGAGGTGGACCGCTACCCGGCCAGCGCGGGCAGCGAAGGCGACCCCGTGAACCTTGCCGTCACGCGCACCGCCAACTTCTGGAACCGAAAGATCGTGTTGTGCTCGACGCCCACGGTGAAAGGCACGTCGCGGATCGAGGCCGCCTGGCTGGAGTCGAACCAGCAAAGCTACTGGGTTCCGTGCCCGCATTGCGGCGCGCACCAGGTGCTCCGGTGGCAGAACGTCGAGTGGCCGGAGGGCGAGCCGCAACATGCCCAGTATCGCTGTGACCATTGTTCTCAGATGATTGGCGAGCACCAGAAAGCGTGGATGCTGAAGTACGGGGAGTGGCGTGCGTCCCGGCCAGAGCGTGAGAGCGTGGGTTTCTGGATCAACAGCCTGTACTCGCCCTGGCGGCGCTGGCGCGACCTCGCCAAGAAGTTCCTAGTGGATAAGAAGTCTCCGGAGACTTTGCGCGAGTTCGTCAATACCGTGCTCGCGGAACCGTGGGATGACGAAGCCCAGACCAGCGTGGACCTCGTAGAACTGATGTCCCGCCGCGAGCATTACCGCGCGCCCGTTCCGGCCGGAGCCGCCGTGCTTACGTGCGGCGTGGACGTGCAGGCCGACCGACTCGAACTCGAACTGGTGGGCTGGGGCCGCGGCGAGGAGTCCTGGAGCATCGAATACCGCGTCATCCCCGGTGACCCTACGGGGGCCACCGTCTGGGCCGAACTTGACGAGTGTCTCCAGCGCCAGTGGCACCACGAAAGTGGCAACATTTTGCCGATTTCTGCCTGCTGCATTGACAGCGGCTACGAATCCCAGGCGGTGTACGACTTCTGCCGGACTCGATATCACCGGCGCATCTTCGCCGTGAAGGGCCAGGGCGGGCCGCATCCAGTCTGGCCGAACAAGCCTACCGCGAAGAACATCCGCGGCGAGCGGCCCTGGATGGTGGGGACCGACTCAGCCAAAGCGACCATCATGGGCCGCCTCCGGAACGCCGGGCCTGGTACGCCAGGCTATTCCCACTTTCGGGCCGACCGCGAGCAGCCGTACTTCGAGCAACTGCTCGGCGAGGCGCTGGTGACCACCTACAGCAAGGGCCAGCCCGTCCGTGAGTGGCGACCAAAGAAAGGTGTCCGGCACGAGGCCCTGGACGCCCGCGTCTACGCCTACGCGGCGCTACGTGCGCTCGTTTCCATGGGGCTGGTCCTGGACGCCGAGGCCGACCGACTGCCGGCCCAGCGCGCACCCCTTGGCGAACGACCGCCAACCCTGGCGCACGTCAGCCGCAGCCGATGGATGGCGGACTGGTAACTCGATAATGGCAAGCGAATCAACCGCTGGGCGACTTTCCGAAAGCAATGGTCTCAGATCTGATGGCTCGCCTTCGTCAACGCTCCCAGACGTAAACCATGCGACAAGACATCCTTCAGCACTCATTAAAGTGACTACCGGCTCTCGGGTGAATCATCGCACCAGGAATGTGAGTTGTCGGTCCCTCAATGCCCTTCCGTCAGCGTTCCACGCCCTCGGCTTTCCACAAAGCTGTCGATATCCTTCTCGCGGGAGCACAGGAACTCCAAGAAGTCCACGTTCTTGTATCTGCACGTCTCCGAAACACTCAGAAGGACGAGGTATTCCTCAATTCCGGAGGGTGTTGCCGTCCCCTCAATAACGTCGCGAAGCGCGGCGAAGGCCTTCATCGCATGTTCAGCGTTATTGTTGTTCCATGGCACTCCGTCATAGCTGAGGAAAGTAAACAGTTTCTTTCGGTTCTTCTCAAAACGCTGTTTGCACTTCGCGGCCACTTCGCCTTGCCACTGCTGCGTGAGGAGCCACTTATAGAACCGCTTCACGTCCAAGAGATGCTTTTTCAAGAAATGTTTCTTCAGCCCATGACGATCAACGGTATCTATAATAGGTCGGAGCAGATCGCCGAAGTGCTGCACTATCCGTCGCAGCTCATCGTCGTACGGATTCTTCAACATGTCGTCGTTTAGATCACGCATGAGGCGGCGCGTGTCAACGAGTTTGAGACACTCCTTGGAAGAGTTTAGTGAGTATTGTCGTCTGAGTTTAATGGTTTGTTGATCCAGACCTCCTTGGGAAGTGGCGGCGGAGTCGGCGGCCGCCTGACGAAGCGCTCAGGAT
>JBBQGE010000146.1:0-10524 GCA_038322675.1 Bryobacterales bacterium | reverse complement strand
TGTTTTATTCCGGCACTGACATTGTAGCGCCAAAAATCATTTCTACCGCGCCAACCGGGATCTCGGCCGTGAGTTCAAAACGGAATTTCTACTCAGCTACTTATCGGAACCGCAGTTGCGAACACGAATCCGCCGCGGCCTGCTCAAAGTGGAACAATTGCATGCACTCGCCAGGGATGTCTACTACGGGCGGCGAGGCCGCATCAATGCTCGAGAACTACACGAGCAGATGAACACCTGCAGCAGCCTGACGCTCATTCTGGCGTGCATCATCTACTGGCAGGCCAAGGAAATCTCGCGAGCGGTGCGCGGCTGCGGGCCCGACGACATCGATGTCTCGATGCTTGAGCACATCAGTCCCATCGAATGGGACAACGTCATCCTCTACGGACAATACGTTCTTGACCGCACTCGCATCCGATAGGACCAGCCTTAGCGGATATTTTTACACCAATCTGGTCGCTACCCTTGTATGCGCAGTCGCGGCAGATCAATGCAATTGCGCCTGGGTTGGGGGCGACTGGAACGGTACACAACGTTACGGTAACTTACAACAATCAGCAGTTCGGGCCTGCGGTCGCGAGGGCGATATTCGGCATCCCTGGGATGTGTGCGTTATCGGAACTTCGCAATGGCCTGCGTTCCGGGAACGTCTGGGTCGTGGGAAGTGTTTCTTTCTCACGAGTTAGTTTTGAAGTAGATTGCGCACATGCGCACAATCGCATGTCCGGAGTGTTATGCTGGGCGAAGCTCGCACATGCCGGATAAACCCTTTTGGTACAACCGTCTGGACGCCGCCATCGGGCATATCGAGGCGCTTCCCTTCCCCTGGGTGGATCGCGCCGCCCTCGAATTCGCCTTGGGCGTCGGGCGCCGGCGGGCGCAGCAAATCCTGCAGCCACTGGTTCGCCGGACCATCGGCAAAAATGGCCTCGCCCATCGCGATGAGGTGATCCTGCACCTTCGCTCGCTCGCCTCCGGTGAAGCGGTTTACTTCGAACAGCGGCGCCGTAAGCGGCTGATTTCCGTCCTCGACCAATTGAAACGGGAGGCAACCGAACAGCCGAGGGTGCTGGTGGAAGCACCCACTTCCGTGGTCAACCAGGAACTCGCATCGCTTCCACCCGGCGTCCACCTTGCACCCGGGCGCATTGTGCTGGAGGGCTTCACTACGCCGGAGGATGCCAAGCAAAAGCTGCTGGCGCTCATCATGGCGATCGGAAACGATCCGGACGGGTTCGATGCGCGGATCGCTCCCTGCTGATTGCAAACTTGTACAACTCGTAAATACAAGGCCTATCGCCCGAGGAGCCGGCGAATCTCTTCTTCGGTCGGACGCTGCCGCTCCAGTTCCCCTTCGATGGCGTGGCGGACGAAGTCGACCATGGTCGTGTTCTTCAGCCGGCAAGTCGCGCGAAGACGTTGGAGCAGCGAAAGAGGCAGGTGGAAGGTGGCCGGCTTGGTCAACTCTTCCGGCGTTGGCGCGAATGCGGCGCCGCCGCTTCCCTTCCCTCTTATGGGTTCGGCGGGAGGCGGCGCGGGTGGCGGCTCGGGCGGCCCTGTGACCTCTTCGGACAGGACGGTCCGTTCCAGCGCCGGATCGGTGACCGGCGCGGCGGCTACCAGCGGTTTCTTCAGCCCGATCAGGCCGCCGCGCTCTCTGTCGATAGACATTCAATTACCTCCTGGGTCAGGCGCCGGATCTCGTCCGCCGCCTTCGAGCCGCTTTCGTACGTAAGAATCGACCGGCCGACAGACGGCGCTTCGGCGAACGCCTGGCGATGGCAAATTTCGGTCTCAAACACCGCGAGGCCGTCAAAATACTCGGCCGCTCCGGCCCGCGCCTGCTCGCCGAGCCGGGTTCTGGCCGGAGCTTTGCGATTGATCAGCACGCGGACCCGGAGCTTCGGATTCGCGACTTCCGATTGCCGGATCAGCGGCAGCATGGTCGCTGCGGCATCGAAGTCGACGATGGAGGGCTGAACGGGAATCACGACCAGGTTAGCGGCCAGCATGGCGCTGCGTGTGATGTTGTCCCGGGTGTCGGTTTTGGATCCGCCTGGAGTGCCGCCGGGCGGACAGTCGATGACACAGACCTCGTACGGTGCGCTGATACTCGGGATATCGCGGTTGAGCAACTGGCTGGGCAAAGCGATGACGTCGAAGCCCAGGCGGTTCTCGTCGCTGTGATTCCGCCATTTGAGGGCGCTGGTTTGGGGGTCGGCGTCGACCAGGAGCACGCGGTAGCCGGCTTCGTGGAGTCCGGCGGCGAGGTTGACGCTGACGGTAGTCTTCCCTGCCCCGCCCTTCTGATTGGCAACGGCGATTACAGTTGGCATGTATACCTTGTAAAAGTGTATGAGGTATTTTGGCTAGCTGTAAAGACAAATCTGGGGACTCTCCTGATACGTATGGCTGACTCAGACAACGTGTAAATACAGGTCATAAAGGCGACGCGTATAGCCAACGGGTATTGCCGCGCTAGTCAGCACGCTTCCACCCCACTCCCTGCGATAATCGAGAATGGCCGACCTACCATGTGCGGAATAGCCGGATTCTTTACACCCCACCGTCCCGCCGGCACCGGTGCCGTCCAGGCCATGTGCGATCCGATCCGCCATCGCGGACCCGATGACGCCGGCTACTACGCCGATGGAGGCTGCGGAATTGGCATGCGCCGGCTCAGCATCATCGACCTCAATACCGGCCACCAGCCCATCTCGAACGAAGACGGCACCATCTGGATCGTTTTTAACGGCGAGGTCTACAACTATCAGGAACTCCGCGCGGATCTCGCCGCCCGAGGCCACCGTTTCACCACGCAGACCGACACCGAAGCCCTGGTACACCTGTACGAGGAGTACGGCCCCGCAGGGATCGCCCGAACCCGCGGGATGTTCGCCTACGCCATTTGGGACAGCCGCCGGCGCCAACTGCTGCTTGCCCGCGACCGTTTCGGCAAGAAACCGCTCTACTACGCCGTGCTCCCCGACGGCCTCTGGTTCGGCAGCGAACTGAAGTGCCTGCGCGCCGCCGGAGTCCCGATGGACCTCGATCCCGACGCCTTCCGCCTCTACTTCCGGCTCAACTACATCCCCGATCCACTGAGCCCTTTCCAGCAGGTGAAAAAGCTCCCGCCGGGCACGTGGCTGACGTACAACGCCGACGGCCGCATCGAAACCGGACGCTATTGGACGCTGCCACCTCCCACCGCAGACGCGCCCGTCCGCGATCCCGAGGCGCTGTACGGAAAGATCCGCACGGTCTTTGACGAATCCGTCCGGCTGCGCATGATCGCCGACGTCCCGCTCGGCGCGTTCTTGAGCGGCGGAATCGACTCCAGTTCAGTAGTCGCGTCCATGGCGCGCCAGTCGCCCGAGCCCATCAAAACGTTTTCCATCGGCTTTGAAGAAAGCACCTACAACGAACTTCAATACGCGGGAGCCGTCGCCCAGAGGTACGGCACCGAGCACCACACGCTGACGGTGCGTCCGGATTCGGTAGACTTGGTCCCGCGCCTGATCGGCCACTTCGACGAGCCCTTCGCCGACACGGCCTCCATCCCCACGTTCCTGGTGTCGCGCTTTGCCGCCGAACATGTGAAGGTGGTGCTTACCGGCGATGGCGGCGACGAACTGTTCGCGGGCTATCCAAGCCACTGGTCCACTGTGAGCCTTACCCGATGGGACACGCTCCCGGCGCAGGCGCGCGGCATTCTGGCCGCGATTTCGGCCACGCTTCCGTATCACGCCTACGGCAAGAATTTCCTCTGGATGGTCAGCCGCCCCACCGCGCTCGAGCGGTATTTCGAAGAACTCCACACACAGCACTACCTGACCCGCAACCTGCTCGCCGACGGTTGGCATCTCACGCTCAACCAGGCTGCCATCCGCCGCCTGTTTGCCGATTCGCTGCTGCCCGGCAACGCCGATCTGATGTCGCAGGCGCTGTACTTCGAAGCGACCGCGAAGCTCACCGGCGACATGCTGGTGAAGGTGGACCGGATGTCGATGGCAAACTCGCTCGAAGTCCGCTGTCCGCTACTCGATCACGAACTCGCGGCACTGGCGGCGTCGATCCCGCACAACTGGAAGGTTCGCAACGGGGCAGGGAAGTACTGCTTCCTCGAAGCCATGAAACCGCGTCTTCCCGATATCGTGTGGAATCGGCCAAAACAAGGCTTCAGCGTGCCGATAAGAGAATGGTTGAGAGGGCCACTGCGCGAGATGCTCTACGACCATCTGACCGGACCGCGATTTCTGGAGCGCGGCTTCGTTTCAAAACCATTCCTCGAAGCCCTGATCCGGGAGCATATGGACGGACGCCGCGACAACCAGCAGCCGCTGTGGGCGCTGCTCATGCTGGAAATGTGGTTCCGGCAGTGGCAGGATGTTACTTCCTGCGCGGGTGATGCGGCCCTCGCCGGATAACATGTCCACCACTTCCGCGACCGAACCGAAGAAGACGAAGCAGTTCATCCTGAACGTGCTGTGGAACTGGTCCGCCGTGGTGGTGAACATTTTCACGGCCCTGATTCTGTCGCCGTTCATCATTCGCCGGCTGGGCGACGACAACTACGGGCTCTGGGCGCTGACGGTGTCGCTGGCCGAATACTACTGGATCATCGATCTTGGCTTCCGCTCGGCGACCGTCAAATATTCGGCGCATTACCGGACGCTGGGCGAGTCCGATCACATCAACGAGATTCTGAATACGGCGCTGTTTTACTCCGCCTGCATCGGTCCGGCGCTGCTGCTGGCGAATTACTTCGGAGCCCCGCATTTGGCGCACGCGATGAACGTGCAGCACCCGTTGTTCCCGCGGATGCTCATGATTGTCGTGGCGGCGTGGGTGATGGGATCGCTGTTCAATGTCTTCAGCTCGTGCCTGGAAGGGTTTCAGCGCTTCGACCTCATCAACAAGATCTACCTGGCGGGGACTGCGGTTCGGAGTTTCGGCACGCTGGGGCTGCTGCTGGCGGGGTATGGCGTACTCGAGATGGCCATCATGGTATTGGTGGCCCAGGTGTTGGTGCATCTACTGAGTTTCCTGGCGTTCCGGCACGTGTTCCGGCCGCTCCGATTCTCCTCGCGATTCGTGAAGCTATCGGCGCTCCGAACCATGCTCAAGTATGGGGCCCATAGTGTCGTGGCCTCGATTGCCCAACGGATTCTCAACCAGGGCGCCCCGGTGGTCATCAGTTTTTTTCTACCCACTCGGTTTGTCGGATATTACGCCGCGCCCAGCCGTCTGCTCGACTATACGGTGGACGGCATCGGCCGCGTCGGCATGGTGAGCAATCCGAGTGCGGCCGAAATGGTGGCCAACAAAGTATCCGACCGGCTGGTGCAGTTGAGCATCATCACCAACCGGTACAGCCTCGCGATCTTTCTACCCCTGACCATCTTCCTGGCCGCATATGCGCAGCCGCTGTTGACGGTCTGGATCAAGAAGCCCGAGTTCGCGGCGCAGGCGGCCCCGGTGTTGCTGGCGCTGCTGGGCGGAATCACGGTGGCGCAGGCCGGGATGTACAATTCAGGCTCGATTCTGTTCGGCATGGGGCGGCATCAAGCCTACTCGCGCGCGCTGTTGTGTGAAGCGCTGCTGACCATCGGAGGCATCGCGTTGGTGTTGAAGCCGTTCGGTATTTTTGGGGCGGCCTGCGTGGTGTCGGCGATGATGCTGCTGAACCGTGGTCTCTTCACGGCGTGGCTGCTGAGTCACGAGATCAAACTGAATTACTTTCGGTTTCTGGGGCAGGTATATCAGCCGCTGCTATTCGCCATCCCGGCCCTGCTGGTGCTGCTGCTGTTGCGGGCGACCGTGTTGCCCGGCAGCAACTGGTTCCAGTTGATCCTGGCTGGCGTGATCGGCGTTTGCTGTTACGCGCCGCTGGCGTATTTGACTTTGTTGCCGCCCCACCGCACCTTGCTGCATACGAAATTGCGCGAACGATTCGGCTGGTGATTAACGATATGGCTTGCGTCCGGCAAGCAACCAGCTATTTGAAGACTCGTCCACCGCGGCCGAGAGAGCGGATCTGAAGAATGCGGCCGATCACGTCCGCGTGCAGATGCAACGGTACGGGAAGGAGTTATGGCGCAGTGTTACGGCCGCACGCGCCTCATCAGCGGTGACTACTACAATTGCATCGTACAGCCGTCACCTGCACGTCGAAATACTCGCGCCAGTCGATGTAACCGAAGTACCCAACCGCCATGCGGAAATGTGAGCATATCGCTGACGTGTGTGAGGTCCGATCCGTCCTTGGAAATTGACCAGACGATAGCTCCACCACGGGAACCTGTGCGACTGCCCCGTCTTCTCGTGGCTCGTCGCGGACTACGGATAACCAATCATGCCGGTCACCCTTGTGCGCCAGCAGAAAACGGATACCCTCGACGTGCTCATGTCTGGCGACGGCGATAACAGCGCTATCCGTTCCAGAAACCGAAACAAGTACAGTTAAGCTAAGTGTGACGATTTAGCCAGGATCCTTACCTCTACCCTATGTGACGCGAAGAGGCGTCGAGGTCGTAAATAGCCTGAGTTCTCGATGATTCGTCAGTTGGTGGGAATCGGAATCGTCAATGAACCGATATTGCCAGTCCGTGCATCCCGCACGATCGCCCGAATTGCAGTGGCTTTGGCGTTCACCTTCAGCGCTCGCCGATAAGGGAGTCCGCTCCTGAGCATCGAATCGTAACTGTCCTGCTGCAAATTGAGGCCAAGCGTTTGGTGAAGATACTCGTACTCATTGCCCGAGTTGTCCTTTTGGACCAGGGCGACGTCGATCCGGCCTGCCCACCGCCCTCCATCAAAGCTCAGGTACACGCCATCGAGTTCAATGGTCAGAGTCAGTGGGCAGACGTCACGCACGGGCGAACGTTCGACAGCGGCTTCCAGACCGATACCGGTTGCGTCGACAGGGCTCCAAACAGCCTGTTGCATGTCAACGAGGGGGCGCTGACTGTCCGGGGGCATCTCCTCACGGTCGAAATAGCCAATGCGGTGTCGCACAGTCAACCGCCGGCCGGCCGCCTTCACTTTCACCTTGATTCTATGGAATGAGCCATCGCCGGCCGAATCTCGTGGATAGAATCCGAGCGTGTAAGTCATACTGGAATCCTCGAACGAGGTCTTGATTGCCTGCATGATGTCGTTGGAATTCGTGAATGCCCTCCCTCCAGTGTCCGACGACAATGCCATCAATGACGATTGGACGAGAGTAGCGAGGTACTTTTGGGCAAGCTCGCGGGAGCTAATGTGACCCAGCGCGTCTCTTCCCGGACGAGTTGACGACATCGTCACACCACTCGGAATCACGAACGATGCATCCAATGCGTAGGGCGCGAGCCCACTGGGATCGATTGCGTAAATTGCGATACCGGCTTGGATGATCGTGTTGAGCATCTTCGCGCGAACCGCAAGATCATCAGGCAGAAACATCTGGCCTGAAATCAGGATCACGTTCTTGCGGCCCTGCACTCCCGCCAGGTGCGCCGCAACCGATTCGAGTACGGCAAGCGGGTTTTCGTATCTGCGATCGATCCAAGATGAGGCTGCGAACTGAGAATGGTGAATCGCGGAGAGCGTTGCCGCATCGGAACGAGGAAAGTGCGCGGCGAATTCACTCCAAACGTCCTTCGCCTTCGACCGGGCCGGCGTATCGGGGTGGGCGCTTACCGTGCGGGACGTGAGCCGGCTTACGATGCCGGCGCAGGTCTCGGTATATTCATTCAGAATCCAGAACCCGTCCCTACCCATGAGATAAATGCCCAGCCTGTCTTCCGGACGGATCTGAAGCAGGAATTTGATCAGTTGATCCCTGGCGTACACGAGTTCGGTCCAAGCCATGCGTTCCGGACTGTACGTATTTCGTGCGTCAATCAGGATTACGGTGACCGGGTTCGAACTGGCCGGATCGGCAGGTCGACGATTGGAGATCATGCTGTTGGACTGCGGGCCGGACACACTCACAGTCCGCGCTGGGCCTGAGCGCGGATCGGCAGCATTGAACAGGCGGATCTCCTGACGCTTGCCGTTATCCAAGAGCTCGAAGTCTTTGCTATTCAAGTTAGTTACCGGGGAGCCATGCTCGTCCTTGACGACGACGCTCACTTCAACGAGTCGCGTGCTCGACTTGAGAACTGCCGGTGCGGAGGACTGCTGGCTGGGTAGTATCTGTGCGGCGGCCGGTGCAACTCGAATCGGCGGCAACGCAATCCCGAGCGACAGAATGCCTATCCAAAGGGTCTTCATTGCTTACTTGCTCCGTGTTGTCTTGGAAGTGGCTCGTGAGTTATCGTGAAGTACCCTTTTCGAGCACGTACCGTCAACCCTGGCCGCCTGACTTTTACCTGGATGCGGCGATAACGCGGCACACGCGAAGCTGGCGCCGACCGGTAACCTAGGACGTACTGCGTTCGGAGGTCAGTTTCAATATGTTCAAAAATCGTCGATAGGCTGTCCAAATGGCCGTTAAACGCCACGCCCCCGGTCATTGAAGAGAGTCGTTCCAGTTTTCGGCGCGCAGGACGGGATTGCGTCCAATGCGCCACAAAACGGTCGAAATATCGAACGGAGTAGACGGTCACGTCGGCGCGCTGGCTGGCTTCGATCGCCTCGGCCAGGCTATGATCACTCCCGGTATCAATTCCGTCTGTCAGCAGCAGCAAAGCTTTCCGGCCTGGCGTAGGACCCATTTTCAGTGTGGCTGAATAATACACGCCATTCCAGAGCACGGTGCCCAGACAAGAACGCCACTTATATCGAATTCCGGCGCAGGGTGCGCCGAGAATCTCGCCTCCCATTTGTCCGAGACTCTCCACACCTCGGCGAAGCCGATCAAGCGACTCAGTCCAGTCGGTGACCAGCCGTTGTTGATCAGCGACTTCCAGCAGGAATGCGCTGTCGCCCGGCGAAAGAACGTGCGACAGAAACTCCATGATGGTCGAGCGATGTTCAGAAATGAAAGACATCTGGCTGCCGCTGACGTCCACAACCAAACCAATGCGAAGCGGGAGATCTGATTCCCTCCATAGGTACTCGATGCGTTGCGGGACACCATCCTCCAGCACGGCAAATTCGTCGCGACCGAGTCCCTGAACAGGTGCTCCCGTGCGATCCCTCACGACGCATGGCACGCGGACGATATCGACATCAACCCGAATATTGGTTTGCGGCCACCCGATGCAGGACAGCCCGAAGAACATTGCAGGCAACGCCTTGTTCATAATCAACAACGCTCATTCATTCAGACAATACGAGTCGTTCGAGCGGGTGAGACAGTCTGGGATGTAGCCGCATTAGTTATCAAGTGAACCTGACTGGGCGGATCGAATCTCTTCCTCGACGATGTCTCGCAAGCCTTCGTAGGTTCTTGCGCCGCTGATCATTCGTCCGTTGATAAAAACAGTCGGAGTACTCGACACTCCGGCCGCACCACCTTCCGCCCGATCAGACTGCCAGTCCTTTGAATGCCGTTGGGAAGAGAAACACTCTTTGAAAAGTCTGGAATCCAGACCCGCGGTGGCCGCTAATCCCTCAAACTGCCCTGAAGCCAACAAGGCGCTCTCCAGGAACAGAATTCTATGCATCTCCCAAAACTTGCCTTGCTCTCCCGCGCACGCTGCCGCTTCAGCAGCTTTGGTCGCCTGAGGATGCATTGGAAGCGGGAAATGCTTGAAGCTAAGCTCGAGCTCCTCGGGATACTCCCGAAGTAGGCGATCTAAAGTGGCGCTCATTGCTGAACAGTATGGGCACTGGAAATCGGAGAACTCCACAATCGAGACCCGCGCGCGCGTTTGCCCCCTTCTATGTTCTCCCATCAGAGGGCGCGTCAGGCGGGGGGCTCCTAGTGAGATCCGGCATCGGTATTTGGAGCGCAGCTCCGCCACGAACTCGCTCCGTCGCCGGGCTTGCCGGCGCTGATGGAGATCTTCGGATGCGAGCCTGATTCCCTCCGCGTTCGAGAGCCATTGATATGCCCGCGGTGTCGCTTCCACGACAGCCAGGGCTTCGTGCTCTGAAACCGGCGGGGTCCTTTCGTTGACTTCCGCGCGCAGCAATTCATCAACCGTGATCTTCCGCGCGGCCGCCTCCTGAGCCAGAAGAATGTTCTCAATATGTCTCTCCAAAACGGCTCGGCGATGATTGTATAAGTCCGTTTGAAACGGTAAGAGCGTCTCACCAACGATCTGGTCCAATTCTGATTGGAATATCGGCTGGCCCTCCACAGTGGCGACAACCACCTGGTCGGATTTCCAGACTTGGGACGGACGCGTTTGGGCGACCACCATCGAGTCCATCGAAACTGCCAAGAAGGCCCATATTCCAAAGTGGCGCATATCCACGAGTGTCATTGTGGTCTCATCTCCTTTCCCATGCTGTCTGTTGAACGCGGGCCGTTCCTGCTCAGATCGAACAGGACGGCCGGTCTCGGAGAGCGGCGCAGCCGGCCATGCCCTCGGAGGGATAGCGCTAACTTTGCGTATTCAGCGCACCAAGCCAGTTCAGGACGAC
>JBBQGE010000145.1:0-10562 GCA_038322675.1 Bryobacterales bacterium | reverse complement strand
GGCGGGTTCGAGAGCCGCCGAGCGCCGCGCGCAGGGCGAGTTCGCGATCACGTTGGGCCAGGCGGACCAGCAGCAGATTGCTGACATTGGCGCATGCGATCAGCAGGAGGAAGGCAGCCGCTCCCAACAAAGACGAAACTGGTTCTGGCAGCGTCCCCGAAAAGATGCTCGTGCAGCGGCCGCATTTGTATCGTGATCTGGGGACGCCACGGCAGGAAGTTGGGCAAACGCGTCTGAATCGCGGTCAGTTCCGCATGGGCTTGGTCCAGTGTCACGCCAGACCTCAGCCGACCCAGAACATCGAAGATCACGGTAACGTATTGACCACGCTGCAACTCACGTCCCTCGTCCTTACCGAGCGGTGTGAGCAGGTCCACGGGATCGGCGCCCGGGAAAATGAAGGCTTGAGGAAGTACGCCGATCACCGAGAACTGACGGCCGTCGAGAGTGATTGAACGACCCAGAATACTGCGATTTCCTCCAAACTCGCGCTGCCAGAATTCATAGCCGAGAATCGTCACTCCATCACTTCCGGCGAGGTCCTCCTGTCTCAGGAAATCTCGCCCGATCGCCGGGGCAATACCGAGCAGAGACAGGAGCGATGCCGAACACCGGACCGTTCGCACTTCGATAGAGGGATCCACTCCGGTGAGGGTCCGCACCTGATGGTTGTAGCCGGCAAGATCGGTGAAGCTATGATTGAGCCTCCGCAAATCGAGGAAATCGGCGGTGATGGTGATCTCATCGGTGCTGCTCCCATGGAGAAGTTGTGTCATCCAGACGAGACGGGCCGGGTCCGTATAGGGCAGGGGCCGCAACGCGACGGCGTTCAGCACCATGAAAAGTGCAGTGGTGACGCCGATTCCCAAAGCCAGCGAAAGCACGGCCGCAATACTGAATCCGGGCTGCCGGCGAAGGCCCCGTGCGCCATGACGCAAGTCCTGCCAAATCCGGTCTATCGACGCCCAGCCCCACACGTCACGGATCTCTTCTTTTACCAGGGTCGTGTTGCCGAAGGCGCGGCGGGCTTCATCGAGAGCTTGTTCGGGACTTAGACCGGAATCCTGCCGCTCCTCGGCTTCCAGTTCCAGGTGTGTGCGCAACTCACGATCGAGGTCCCGTTCGCAAGACTTCCGTTGCCACCAGCGCATCCTAACTCTCCTCGGCCGGCCACATGATCCGAGCCACGGCATGGGTCAGTTTCTTCCACTTCGATTCCTCCGCCACCAGTTGCTTTCTTCCGGCGGAGGTGAGCCGGTAATACTTGAATTCCCGCTTCAGGTCTTTCGCGGCGGGCTGCCACTTTGCCGCAATCCATCCCTTCCGTTCCAGCCGGTGCAGAGCCGGGTATAACGATCCATGCTCCACTTGCAGCAAGTCCTCTGTCGTTTGTTGGATGTGCTTCGCGATCTGATGGCCGTGGGCGGGCCCGAATAGCAGAGTTCGAAGAACCAGCATATCCAGCGTTCCTTGAAGCAATTGAATTCTGTCGGAAGATTCGTTCGGCATCGTGTCAGTAGACAGTCTACCCTAAAATCATGGAAGTGGGTAGACATTCTACTGACAGCTTCCGCGGCACGCGAAATGCGTAGCCGGAGAATCGCCAGGAGCTTGCTTTGCGAGACGCGGCGAGCCGCCCCAGCGCAGGTCTGCGGCATAACCGCCAACTGCTCACTCGAATTTGGGCTTGGCCGGCATGAGGTGATGAACCATCGCTAGCTTATTGATCCCAGCACAATGCGTTACAACTGTTAGTGGGATCCATGACGGCCGGAATGAGAGACAGGTGCAGCATTGAATGAGGAAGTTCGCGTTCGCCATCGTAGCCTGGTCGCTTTGGTTTGGATGCGTCGCGGAGACTTTGTATTTTCGCGGGCGCGTAGTGATGAATGACGGTTCTCTGCCGCCCGCTGCCGTAACGGTGGAGCGCGTTTGCGTCGGCATGCAGGTGATCCGGGAAGCCGTAACCAACAAGAAGACCGGCGTATTTGTGTGGCGTTCCGAAGCCGACCCGTTCGGACGGATCGCGCTTTCGACCTCCAGCGGGACGGCGACGCTCGGCGAGCGGCAATGCCTGCTGCGGGCCTCGTTTTCCGGATACGTTTCGAGCATCATCGACATCGGCGACCGCCGGCTGACCGGGAACCCCCAATTGCCCGACCTGGTCCTGACGCGGCGCGGTCCGGACGTGATCGAGGACCGTTTTGAAGACAATCTGCCGCGGGCCGCACAGAAGCTGTGGGAACACGCCATGGCAGCCGCGCAGGAGAAGAACTGGCATCAGGCGGAACTCCTGCTGCAAGAGGTGACCGCTAAGGCGCCCAGCTTCGTTGCGGCGTGGTACGCTCTCGGCGCCGCGCATGAAAACCAGGAAAATTTTGCGGAAGCCCGAAAGGCCTACACCCATGCGATTGAAGCGGCTCCGAAGCTGCCGCTTTCGTATCTCTTCCTCGCCCGTCTGGACAATCGCACGCGAGACTGGAAGAGCGCACTCGTCGACTCCGATGAGGTTCTGAAGCGCGATCCGAAACATCGCTACGCGGAGGCATACCTGCAGCGAGCTGTCGCGCTTGCCAACCTCGAAGACTACGAGCAAGCGGCCGCCAGCGCCCGTGAAGCCATACGGCTGGACACGCACAAACAATTTCCCAGCTCGGAGTATGTCCTCGGTTCCATCCTCGAAGCGCAGCACGATCTGGCAGCCGCGCGGGCCAGCCTGCAGAAGTACCTGGATCAGAACCCTCGCGCGTCCGATGCCGGGAAAGTACGCGCCAGGCTCGCAAATCTGGGCGCGTCCCGCGCGCCGCAGATCGCATTCGAAATGGAACCGGCGGAAACCGAACTGGCCATCGAAGGAGAGGCTGCGGTGCCGGGCGGAATCCGGGCGATCAGCGTGCTCGCGCACTTGCCGCCTACCTCCTATGGCGACTTCTTCGGCGCGTTCACGCAGGCCATCACCGCGGAGCTCGCGCCCTGGAATGGAGCTCCGATTCCGGACCTTCTTGCCACCCTGCAGGAGTTCATGGCGTCCGCGGTGGAGTTGGGCGGGATGGGCGAACGCAGCGAAACGGGCACGACGGTGCGATTGTCGCTGGCCGACGGAGCGCTGCGGGCCCGGACGGAGCGCATTCTTTTACTACTCGGCTGGAGAGTGGTGGAACGCGACGGATCGGCACGGGTGGAGCCAGGCGATCTCGCGGTGGACGGTTTGCGGCAACAGATCCCGGCCGCATTGGGAGTGGATGAAATCGACATGCAGGAGGCTCTCGAAGCCGGACGGACGGTGCAATTCGAGGTGCTCCAGGAGAATGCACGGCTGCTGGGCGGGGCGGGTTGGAACGCGTTGCTCAAAAAGGTTCCTCTGTTCCCCGGTGGAATGGCCGATCTGTTCACGCGCGACTCTCGTTTTTCGAAAGCCTACGCCGGGTTGAGCGCCATGCCGCCCGAAGCGGCTTCGGCGCTGCTGAAGAGCGCTGGACTGCGTGCCATGGTGCTCCGGGAGGCGGAAGCGCTGTGGCTGTTCGGCGCCGCCGTTCGGATGGAGGGCGATTGCATTCTGCCGCCGGGAGGGGCCGCTGCCGGTCCGGTTTGGGCGTTGCTGGCCGGGGTGAACCCGCACGAAACGGGCGCTTTTCTTCGCGCGCTGTTTGAAAAGGATGAAGGGCGGCTGGCGGCCTTTTACTACGCGCTTTCCGGCGCCGATGCCGCCCACCAGCAGTTCTTCCTTCAGACAGCGAAGCGTGCGGGGCGATTTTATGCCTGGTATCGCGATTCCGACGAACTACGCTGGGGTATCGCGCGGCGCATTGATACGTGGCGCGCGAGCATCTTCCGGGATCTGCCCCTGGATGCCTCGGGACGTTGCCTCTTCCCCGGAGGAAGGACGGCGTGGGGCCCGGAATCGGCCACCGATGACGACCTGTTGATGGGATCCGAATCGGTCGAAGCGTTGATCCCGATTACCCGCGTCGAGGCGGAGCGAAAACGGAATCTGGACGAAGAGTCGGTCCGAACTATCGCCGCGCACTATGCGGACTGGCGATTCCTGTTTCCGTACTTCGAGCAGTTGCCAGGCCTGGGGCCCGGGGAGTTTCAGGCGCTCGCACGGTTCACCGAAACCGTCGCAAGCGATGCGCGGCCGGAGCGCAACCGCGCCTTGGGAACGTGGTTCTCTCTGGTAGAACTGATCGCGATCGGAACCAAGTCCGGGGCCATCGATGCCACCGCCGGAGCGCGTGCGTTCGGCCGTGCCTGCGATCGGAAGCCGGCGCTGACGATTCTGCGCGAACTGGCCGGTGAAGGGTCCGGGCTGGACGGCAGGGTGGCCGGATTGCTTCGCCTGACGGGCGAGCACCGTGCCGCGTTCGACCGGGTGCGGACAATCGAGAACGCACCCCGATTGGATGACTTGCGTTCGCCTCAGGACGAGAGAGTGCTGACGTCGCTGGTGGGACTGGTGTACGCGGCCCGGCTCGATCCGGACCGCCTGCTGGTCTCGGAGGATCCGACCCTGTTCACTCGCCATCACTTTGCGGACGGACTCTATTTGCGCCACCCAGCCCTGTTCCTGCCTACGGCGCTGATCCCGGCTTCCGGCGCGGCGGGCGGGGCTGCGTTCAGCGGTGGGTTTATGAACATCGGCGAGGTTGCCGGAGCATTGGAGCGCAAGGGTGTGGGTGGGGAGGCGCGGGAATCGCCGGCGCCGGTGGTGACGGGCCCCATGGACACCGGCTCGAACCAGGACCGGCCGGACATCGTGTTTCGTGCCGATGGGCGCCTGGTGGAAATCAACGCCACCGTGCAAGACGGCCGCGGACGCTATCTCGACGACATCGAGCCCGATCAGTTTAGCGTGCTCGAAGACGGTGAAGCTCGCCCGATCGCCGCGTTCGAGCCGAGATCCTCGCGCGTGGCGTGCGCCTTGCTGCTGGATACCACGGGAAGCATGCGCGACGCCCTGGCCGCGCTGCGCAGCGCAGCCATCGCATTGATCGACGACCTACGACCGGAAGACCAGCTCGCGGTGTATAGCTTCAATCGGACCGTCACCGAGCTCAGCCCTTTCACTTCGGACAAGGCGGCGGCCAAACGAGCCGTGATGCGCACCCGGGAGTTCGGCGATACTGCCATGCATGACGCGCTGGTCCGAGTGATGCAGGACCTGGAGGGCCGCCCGGGCAAGAAGGTGATCGTTGTCTTCACGGACGGTGCGGATAATAGCAGCACGCTCACCAGCAGCGTCGCCACCCGGAAGGCGAAGGCGGCAGGCATCCCCATCTATACCATCGCCCAAGGAGAGGCCTCGCGCGATCCCGGGCTGCTTAAAAATCTGACTGCCATTTCACGCGCAACCGGCGGATTGGCATACCGGATCGATAATCCGAGAGAAATCCGCGCGGTTTTCGACAACGTCTCACACGACCTTACGCACGGATATTGGCTGGCGTTTCAACCTAAGTCTAGCGGAGGCCGCGACTGGCATAACATCACCGTCGTGCTGAAGACTCGCAAGCATCTGAGCGTGCGGGCGCGCGAGGGATATTATTCGGAGTAAGGTGGCGATCGCAGGGCGGTTGCCCGGCACGCTTGAGATCAGGACAACTGGGGAACGGTCGCCTATCCTTGCCGGAGCCCGGCTTTCGCTGCGCCCGGAGGCCCGATGAGCCTGCTTGCCGCCTTTCTGGCCATCGTCGAAGACTGGCGCGACGTGTTCCCTCAACAGCGCACCTTCCTCCGCGCCGTACGCCAGGCGCTGGGCTCGTTGGTTTGCTTGGTCCGGCGCTGCCTGACCCGCATCATCTGAACCAACGGTGGCCAGGACCGGAGTTGGAGCGCGGAGTACTTTCCGCACTCGCGCTGCCAGTGGGAGCCGCAACAGTTATTTCGGCCAATTCTTCAGCGGGCTTTGGCCTATTGCCCCCAGCGCCTGGTCGGCGTGGTCCTGGACGATACCCGGTTACGGAAGACGGGGCGCTCGATTCCACATGTGTTCTATCAACCTGACCCTTTGTCGCCGCCCTTTCACATGAATCTGGTGCTGGGTTTGCGTTTTCTGCAAGCTTCGCTATTGGTGCCGTTACACCGCACCGCCCCTGTCGGCACGCGCGCCCTGCCGATTCGTTTCCAGGAAGTCTCGCGCGTCAAGCGGCCCGGCACGAAATCCACCGAAGAAATGCAGAAGCAGTATCGGGAAGCGGTGAAACAGCGGAACCTGTCCCGCAGTTTTGTCGAGATGGGCAAGCAACTGCGGCAGGAACTGGACCAAGTGGGCGGTCGCGACAAAGTGCTGGTGTTAGCGGGCGATGGTAGTTTCTGCAATCGCACTTGCTTTGACGATATCCCGGAAAGGTCAGTCCTGTTGGTCCGGGCCCGCAAAGACGCCAAGCTGTGCTTTCGCGCTCCAGTCGATTCGCGCCGGTTTTATGCCCAACAGAAGTTTACGCCGCTCCAAGTCCGCCAGGACGAAACCCGCGCTTATAAGACCACTAAGCGTCTGTAAGAAAAGAACTGTAGCATTATTAACGAGGCATGATGGCGTAGTTCCATTCGCCATGGAAGGTGTCGGGGCGCAGGTGGATGGCGGCAAACTCCTGCTTGCCCACCTTGATCCCTTTCTGGTACTTGCCGGTGTCCAACTGGCTTTGAACGCGCAGGCCAGTTCTTGTCGTGGTGGCTGCGATCAGGTTGACGATGACTTCATGGCTCACCAGCGGTTTGCCGCGCCAGTTCTTGGTGATGAAGGAGAACAGGCGATGCTCGATCGCCAAGGCGACGGAATTCCTGTCGGTGACAGGGAACCGCATCAGGAAGTAGTTGCGAACGAGGTCCGCCTGCTCGAGCGGGGAACCCTTGAAATTGAGGCTTTCGAAAATAAGATAGGGATCGTCGGTTTCGCTGAGGTTGATCATGACAACCATCAAGCGTTTCTCGACAATTTCAAGGATTCGCTTCGGGTCGATCTTCCCACCGTCTTCGGTAGGGTCGCGCAGCCTCCGCTTGAAGAAATCGTATGACTTTCTGAACGGGGATTCCGGCACGGTCGCGACGGGCTCCTGAATCAATGACGCATAGTGCAGCGCGGGTATGAACCCCTCGAGGAACACCCGGCACTCGTCGACGTAGCCAGGCGGCCATTCGTTTGGCGGCGGCGCCTCCGCGATCGTGATCTCGAGCACTTCGCCGATGCCGCGCCACGAAACAGAAAAGGGATGGAATGTTCGATTCCGCAGTTTGAGACGGTGCACAGCTTGAGAAAGCTCGATCACAGCCGCCTTCCCGGCCGGGTCCACCACCGCCGATTCCGTCTGCGAATACCCATACTCCAGTATGGGTTTCGGCGCGTTCACATTCGCCGATTCCACGACTTGCGGCGGCTCGGGCGCGGCCTCGAGCCCTTCGGAGGCCGGCGGCTTCCGCGTCAGCTTCTGCGGTGCGGGCTTCTCCACCTCGGCGAAGTTCTCAACCGCCAGGCGGTACCGCTTCCGCCGACCGGCCGTCTGCGACTCGATCGCCTTGAAGGTCTCCTCGAAGCCGTCCGAGCGCTTTGTGGACGCCGGCGACCGTCGCACCGGCGAACGCGGCGAACTCGGCCTCGGTGATCGCCGCCCACTCCGGCCGTGCTCGTCGTCGCCGATGGTCCGCAAGAGCACCAGGTCGACAACCGCCCTCTCCACTTTCGAGAGCGCCGGTCCGACTCGCTCCAGCAACCGCCGCGGCACCGGAACCCATCCGCCCGGGAGCGCCGGCACAGGGACCGGCGGCCTGGCAGTGCGGAGCGGCGGAATGGCGGCAGCGCTCAACAGTGGACCTCGAATGCAGACGGGTGCGTCATCAACCTTCGACGAACGGACTGGAAACGGAACGATAGCTAACCTGGACACCTAAGAGGCGAGAGGATGATGCCAACTCACCGGCTCGACTCAGGCCGGAGGTGAGGGAGAGAATAACATCGCTTTGGCGTTCGGTCGAGGGCGGAAACGGCTTATCGGAGGGGCAGATTCAACCTGTTCAGAATGCGCCGAGATGCGGGTTTTTGGCGTTGTACGCCGCGTAAGTCGTTGTTGTTCTTCAATGACATACGCCGCGTCAGTGTGTCTACGAACCAAAAGGTCGCGCGTTCGAGTCGTGCCGGGCGCACCATCGTACTCTCCCGCTAATGGCTCGATGCCAAAAGCGGGGCCAGCCGCTCCAGCCTGACCGCAATACCTGAGCCACTAATTGCACCTGAGTAGGGAGACACCACTCTTGCAACCGCGAGTAGATCAAGCCCGGAATCCAGGCGACGCCCGAAGAACAGGCCGAAGTCGAGGCCTGGGAAGCAAGGGCGCTGCAACGGAATCGAAATCCTCGAGACCGTCTCAAAGCCCTCGGCGGTGTTCCCCTTCCGCTCGACAAGCGCCACCGCCGCCTCGACATTCGCATAGTTCGTTGGCGGCGGGCCGGGAGCGACCCTATTTGCGACGCGCGAGCTGCCTTACGATTCGAACACTCCCAGCGTTTTGTCGAGAGCCTGGATCTGCGTGTTGACGGCCTCCAGTTCGTTGGTCAAACCGGCTAGCCGCACCAGTTCAGCTTCGATGTTCTGTTTGCGTTCGATCAGTTGAGCGTGCGCTTGTTTGAGCAGATCGAGTGCCGGGTTCACGTCCACCGCCGGGCGAGACGGCACTGGCGCTTCGCTGAGCGCTGATGACCGCTGGGCGGGTGGTTCCGCCTGCTTCGCCGCTTTGGGCGCTGCGGTGCCTATCCGGGCATCCGTTAGGCGCGTGGGCGTCTTGAGCCATTTCGGATATTGCTTGGGATGGCGGCTGCGTATGTGAGCGGCCAAGCCCTGGGATCGAGAGGAGGTCTGTTCGCAGAACGGGCACTGCATTTCGGTTTGTGGCATCGTTATTCTGTATCGTAGCAGACGACGGTCGTGCCAAGTGATTCTCTACAATCAAGTCGCACGGCGACAGCGTTGATCCCGCCCACTATCGCTGAGGTGTCAGGCGCGTTCGTCGAGTTATTTGAGAGAAATCAGAACCTCATCCTCAAAGGTTTCGATGTGGAAACGGATTGCCGATTTCAGGGTCCGGGCTAGTAAGTCAACGGGAGCGCAGTGAGACACGGCCCCCACCGAAAACTGGTCTGCAGTTCCTTCCCTTGCTAGACTGAGGCATCTATGCGACTGGGCTCGTTTTTCCTTCTCACCCTTCTGTCCGTGGCGCCGACAGCGCTCGCGGCTCCGCGAACCGAGATCGGCGATATCAATGGCGCCAAATTCCGTATCGACATCCCCGAAAACTGGAATGGGAGTCTGGTGGTTTATTGTCATGGCTATAATCCCAAGCCGGTTAGTTATGACGACAAGAAGTTACCGCCGGTGCTCGAGGTCTTCGTCGACCAGGGTTTCGCCCTCGCGCAGTCGGGTTATGCGTCCGGCGGGTGGGCGATTCAGGAGGCTATGACCGATGTCGAGGGCGTCCGGCGCTACTTCCTCAACAAGTATGGGCCGGTGAAGGAGACGTACGTGACCGGGCACTCCATGGGCGGATTCCTGACGATGATGCTGATGGAGACGAACTCCACCGCTTATGACGCGGGACTACCGCTGTGTGGACCTCTCGCGGCGCCGGACTGGTTCATGGCTCGCGGTGCCTTCGACGGTCGAGTGATGTTCGACTACTACTTCCCCGGCGCGCTGCCCGATCCCGCTCACGTCGATCCGAGCTGGAAGAACAAACCGGAAGAGACGAACAGAGTGCTGGCCCTGTTGGACGCGTCGCCCGATAAGGCGCAGATTCTCCGAAAGCAAAACAATATCAAGAATGATAAAGATCTGGCGGGCACGCTCACATTCATTACTTTCGTACTCCAGGAACTACAGCAGCGAACCGGCGGTAACCCGTTCGATAACCGGAGCGTAATCTACAGCGGCACCCCCGATGACAACGAACTCAACGCGGGCGTCAAACGATACGCAGCCGACCCTAAGTCGGTCGCCTATCTTCGTAACTACTACACGCCCACCGGCCGTATCTCGAAGCCGATGCTCGCCGTGCACACCACTTACGATCCGCTGGTGCCAGTTACCATTCCGAACATGTATACGTCGCTCACCGAGCAGGCCGCCACTTCGAATCTCTTCGTGCAACAGTACGTGAAGCACGATGGCCACTGCACCATTTTGCCCGGGGAAGTGGCGAAGGCTTTCGCTGAATTGCGTGAGTGGAAGTCGAGCGGAGTGCGGCCTACGGGCGGCGAGCTTCGATAGCCGGCAGTAACTCCTCGATCACCGGTCCGGGATAACTTGATGGTTCCCCGCGGCCGGTTAACGACATGAGCGTGGGCACCAGACTCAACGTATCATAGGGCCGCTCAATCGAGAGCCCTTGCGGAATCCCGGCGCCGGCCAACGTCAACACTGAATAGGTCGAGATACGGAAGAACGACCCGTGATTGCCGCCAGGATTGAATCCGCGCACGTTGAAATTCCAGTGGTCATTTGCGAGCACGAGTAAGTCGGCAGCCACCATATTGCGAAGGCGTAGCGCGAATCGCCGCAACACCGGAGTATCGGCGCC
>JBBQGE010000144.1:0-10915 GCA_038322675.1 Bryobacterales bacterium | reverse complement strand
GTCCCAGCACACTCCATCACCCGGCTTAGTGAACTGCTTCCCCACAACTGGAAGCCCGCCACTTCCCCAGCCCAAGCTTAAGCAATCCCCCGACACCCAGATCCGGCACCATCCCCGGCGGCGGTTTACGAGACGCTTACGGTAATAACACCTGATTTACGCACGAAGGGCGCGAGGGCCTTGCCACTCGCGCCCGTTCTGCTGGCCAACAGGAAGTACGAACTGAGCCTGTCAGGCCGCGTTCACCAGCATGTCGTCGAACGCGTCGGTCATCTCTTCACGGCTCCGGTCTGCCGCTTCCTGGCACTGAATGCAGTACGGTGTCCACGGTACCGCATTCAAACGCTTCGGACTGATTTCTTCTTCGCAGTGCAGGCAAGTGCCGTAATTGCCCTCGTCCATGCGCCGGAGGGATGCACGAACGTTGCGGAGAAGGCTGGATTCGCGGTCGAGGTTGCGGATCGCGAGTTCGCGCTCGGCCGCATGCTGCACCTCGTCCAACGCATCGGGGCTCTTCTCGATGGTGATTGCTTCACGGTTCCGGATTACGTGCTGCAGTTCTGCCTGCTTCGTTTCCAGAATGCTTCTGTACTTGCTGAGTTCGGTCTTCGTCATCGCTATCTCCTACTTATCTGTTCTTTCTTCCTGTCTTTCGTTCTACTCTTCGTTCGCGCTTTCTCTAACAACGACGTATTAGACGCATAGGTTACCGAAAAGGTTCAATTCCCTTGAGCACGTCTGATACCGCTCTTTATCCATACGGATTCCGCTCTGTTCCGGATCTCGCGGGGGCACCGCAATCTCCAGGAGCGATTCTGTTTCCGGATATCGGAGTTTACTACTTCTGACGCCGACGCTACTCCACTTGCGAGTCTCGCGCTGGCCGAATCGAGGAAACCGGCAACAGAAATCATACCACAGCTCGGTAGCACTTCGAGGACCATTCCGTTGCTGGCCCCAAACTCCCCATTCCCGCCGCATTTCTCTGTTCCGCCTTCCATTTCAAAACCCACTATCGCCCTACCCTGCAAACGTCTATCGGTCGTTTCCTGCCCGAGTCGTAGGGGCGTATCCACTTTGACGAGCCCGGTGATTCCCGGTTTCAATTTCCGGTTACGAATACTGTATGCTTTGGGTGTAAAGAATTCTCAACCCAAACGATATTTCCCGCGTGGCGACTGGCAAACCTGAGTTGCGCCACCCTGCCACCAGAAGCCACTTTGACCAGCTCAACTTTGGCCGCCGAACCCGTGAATAAAGATGCTACACCAACCGTCAAGACTTGGCTGGGCATTTTGTCCCCTCTCGCGGTCTTTTTAGTACTGTGCTGCGCGATCTTGCCGTACGCAGGTTTACAGGCCGACGAGGCTCTGTTCACCGAGCCCCTCTGTACCCGTCTCGCCCGGGAGTTTCGGATCCGTCCGATCCACTTTGACATCCCGTTGATGCTGCTCTCGTATCTCGGGACCGCCAAGACCTGGCTGTACGGACTCCTCTTCCAGTTCTGGCGGCCTTCCATCTGGTCCGTGCGACTGCCCGTAGTCTTCATCGGTGCGCTGACACTCCTGGTCTGGAGCCTCCTGGCGTTCCGCATCGCAGGCCGCCGGCTCGCGATCATCCTGTGTCTCATCCTCGCCACCGACGCGAGCTTCATCCTCACCACTACCTTCGACTGGGGACCCGTCGCCATCCAGCACCTGGCATACGCCTCGGCCCTCCTGTTCGCCATCAGCGGATTCCATCGCAAAAGCCCATTGCGATTCGGCATCGCTCTCTTCTTCATCGGGCTCGGCATGTGGGACAAGGCTCTGTTCATCTGGATGCTGAGCGGTGCGGCGATCGCCGTGATAGTACTTTTCCACCGGCAGGTGTGGAGCGCTCTCACCTGGCGGAATCTCGCCGCCGCCGTCCTCGGATTCGTTCTCGGTGCCTCGCCCCTCATCGTCTATAACATCCTGAATCCGCTGAAAACATTCCGCGGCAACGCCGTGTTCTCCACCGATAACCTGTTCATCAAAACCGTCATCGCCAAGCGTACCCTCGACGGCTCCGCCTACTTCGCCTACCTGGTGAACGATCCCGGAGTCCCCAAGTCCAGACTCCCGCGTAATGCCCTCGAACACTTATCGGTCGCCGCCGCCCAAACCATCGGAGAACATCGCAGCAATTTGACCGCATGGGCTCTGATCGCCTCCCTCGCCGCCGTCCCGCTTTGGTGGCGCAATCGCAAAATCGTATTCTTCGCGCTCATCTCGATCGCGGTTGCCTGGCCGCAGATGCTGTTCGTCAAGGATACCGGCGGCAGCGCGCATCACGTCGTCCTGCTGTGGCCCCTGCCGCACCTGATCATCGCCTGCGCCATCGCCGGACTCGCCCGCTTCCAGCCGCGATTCTCCACCCCCGCCATCGCCCTCGCCCTCCTGCTGATCTGCGGCGCCAACGTCCTGAACGTGAACCAGTACGTCTCGCAATTCATCACCTACGGATCCGCACCCATCTGGACCGATGCCATCCTGCCCCTCTCTCGCGAGGTCTCCCACTGGCCCGATCGCCACATGTTCATCACCGACTGGGGCATCGATCAACCCCTCCGCATGCTCACCCACGGCCGCGACCGCCTCTGGGACGCTGCCGGCGTTCTCTTGCAGGATCCCTCCCCCGAGAACCGTGCCGCCCTGACCCGCATCCTCGGTCTGGACCCCGTCTTCGTCACTCACACGCCCGCCTACGAGGTGATTACCGGGCTTCCACGGCGTCTGGTTGAGCGCGCCGAGTCCCTGGGATACCATCGCCACCTGCTCGCCACCATCGACGATTCCAACGGCCGCCCTGTCTTCGAAATATCCGAATTCCTGAAGCCCGGAACCCCGTAAAATGACCACCACTCTCACACGCCGATCCTTACTCGCCGGCACCACGGCGGCCGCCACCCTCGCCACCCCCCAGACCTCTGCCACCAAGCCGAACGTCATCGTCATCCTGTTCGACGACCTCGGTACGCACGACCTCGGATTCCTCGGCGCATCCGACGTCAAGACCCCGCACATCGACCGTCTGGCCGCCGGCGGCACCGTCTGCGACAACTGGTATTCGAACGCGCCCGTCTGCGCTCCCGCACGATCCGCACTCATGACCGGCCGCTATCCCATCCGCGCCGGTCTCGGGAATAACGGCCTGCCGCTGCGGCCCGCTGAGAAGACCATCGCCTCGGTCCTGAAGGACAACGGCTACACCACCGCCCTCACCGGCAAATTGCACCTCGGCAGCACTCCCGATACCGTTCCCAACGCCCACGGCTTCGACTACTTCTACGGATTCCACGACGGCTGCGTCGACTACTTCTCCCACCGCTTCTACTGGGGCGAGCCCAAACGCGTCAACTTCCACGACCTCTGGCGCAATCGCCAGGAGATCTTCGACGACGGCCAGTACCTCACGGACCGCATCGCCCAGGAAGCCGCCGGATTCATCGCTCGAAACGGGCAGTCCCCGTTCTTCCTCTATACCGCCCTCAACGCCGTCCATTACCCGATGCACGCCCCGTCGAAATACCTCGAGCGATTCCCCAATCTCGCTCCCGAACGCCGCACCTACGCCGCGATGCTCTCGGCCGCCGACGACGCCATCGGCACGATGATCGGCACATTGGATCGCGTAGGCCAGCGCAATAACACGCTGATCTTCCTGCTCGGCGACAACGGCGCGACACGCGAACGCCGTGCTGGACTGAATCAGAATCCCGCCACCGCCGGCCGCAACGGTCCCCACCGCGGCTTCAAATTCAGCACCTTCGACGGAGGCATGCACGTCCCCGGACTCGTCAACTGGCCCGGCCGCATTCCCGCCGGCAAGGTCAACCATCAGGTGCTCATGACCGCCGACATCCTCCCGACCATCTGCTATCTCACCGGCGCCACTCTCCCTTCCGGCCGTATCATCGACGGCCGCAACATCTGGCCCGTCCTCACCAGCGGCGCCGCCTCCCCGCACGATTTCATCGCCTGGGCCAACGGCCCCCAACTCGCCATCCGCAAGGACAACTGGAAACTCGTGCTGAATGGAATCGACCACGACGGCACCCCGCAAAGGCGAAAAGCCTCTGGAGGGCGAAGACGCCGTGTTCCTGTCGGATCTTGAAAAGGATCCCGGCGAGACGACAAATCTTCGCCGCCGCTATCCGAATGTCGTGGACGATTTGCAAACGCTGGTGAATCGTTGGAGAGATTCTAAAGGCGGGTACTCGAAGCAGAAAAAAAATGGGGTGGGACTGTCGCTAATCCCACCCCGCCTAAGGACGCCAGTGCGTTACTGATTCTGAGCGACGATATGGGCGCGGCGATTCTTCTGGTAGCAGTCTTCCGTCTGCTCCGTGCATACCGGCCGTTCCTTCCCATAACTGATCGTCTGTAACTGATCACCCGGAATCCCGAGCGAAGTCAGATACGTTTTCGCGGATTTCGCTCGAGCGTCGCCCAAACTCATGTTGTATTCGGCGGACCCGCGTTCATCGCAGTAGCCTTCCACCGTAAGCTTATATTCGGGATATTGCTTCAAAATTTCCGTCAGTGCGTGCGAATCGGCCAGCAAGGTGGCCTGTGCGTCTTCCCGCAAATGATGTTTGTCGTAGTCGAAGTAGGCGTCTTGAATGCGCGCCAGCAGTTCGCTGATCCGGGCCCGTGTAGCTGCGTCCGGCGAACTCGCCTTCCTCTCCTGAATGGGCGGCTGACTGATCGTTACCGGCACCTTTTCGGGAGTATTGTGGGCCACGCTCGGCGCCGTCACCGGAGTTGCCGGCCGAGGCGGCTGCACCGCAACCTTTTTCTTACATCCTGCAACAAACAGGGAAAGACCGAGCGCAAACACCAATAACAAGCGGCTCGATTTCGTCAATTATTATTTCCTCCATCCCTATTATCCCCTCCCGCGCGATTTCGAACCATCCCACCGGTTCGGTAGTTTCTCTTCCAGCGATCTGGTACTTCATTCCACATCCCCGATCGGCTGCCCCGGCGGCACAGTCACCGGCTTCACCACTGGAATCTCCTTGGGATCCTTCAGAAACCTCTCAATCTGCGCCACCCCATACTCCCCGTGCGCACCCTGATAATTCGTCCCCAGCCACGTCTTCAATTTCCCTAACTCCCAACTCGCCACCGCCCGCACTTGCGCGCTCGTCTGCTGATTCGCCGCCAGCGACATCAGCCGGTACAGCACCACCTGGTCCACCGTCCGCCGAATCTCCCCCTCATACCCCGCCGTCACCCCCGACTCCCAACTCGCCCGCAGCAGCGCCTCGATCACCTCCTCCAACCCCGGCGCCTTCTCATCTCGCGCGTGAAACTCAACCAGCCGCGCTGCCCTCTGCGGATTCAACAGCATCTCCACCGACACATCCGCCGCCGCCTCCGCCGCCCCCAGCGGATCGAACGTCATCCCCGTCCGCGCCTCAAACGATTCCACCGTTCGCGGATACCCGTACGGATGCGGCGGCAGTATCGCCAGCAACCGCTCCGGCAACCGCAGCGCCCGCGGTGAAATCGTCGCCAGCAGCGCCTGCAACGCCCGCCTCTGCTCTTCCGGCGGAACCGGCTTCGTCGCCATCTGCCCGTCGCCTCGCATCGCGTACGTATAGGAAACACCGCCCACCAGCTTCGACGCCGCCTCCACCTGATAGCGCTGCGACAGATACAACGGCACCAGCGTCTCCTCCAGAGTCGCCAGCGGAGTCCCCTCCCGGATGTTCTTCTCCCCAAACCGCGCAATCGCCCGATCCCGTACCTGCATCCACCGATTCAACTCATCCACCGCATTCACGCCGTTGTCCCACAAATGCGCCACCGGACTCACGCTCCCCGCCGGCCTCGCATCCTGATCTGTCAGGAAGTACAGATTCCGCGCAAACGCATTCTTCAGAATCCGGTTTAGCGCCGCCGCCCGATCCGTCCCCACCGGAAAATCGTGATAGCCATAATCGATCGCGACCTTGTCCCACTCGCCAATCCCGCGCCGGTACGCATGCGATACATCGATTCCCCCATCCGCTCCCAACTCCACCTTCGGATGCGGATAGTCCATCACCGACGCGTCATCCTCCGTGCTCGCCGCATAGTTATGACTCAGCCCCAGCGTATGCCCCACCTCGTGCGCCGCCAGTTGCCGCAACCGCGCCAGCACGAACTCCTGCATCGCCGGCGGCACCGGCTTGCCCGCTTCATACGGCGCCAGCAGCGCCTCCGCGATCAGGTAATCCTGCCGCGCCCGCAACGACCCCAACGTCACCTGCCCCTTGATAATTTCCCCCGTCCGCGGATCCGCCACCGTTCCCCCATACGACCACCCCCGTGTCGACCGGTGCACCCACTGGATCACGTTGTACCGTATGTCCATCGGATCCATATCCTCCGGCATCAACTCCACCCGGAACGCGTCCTTGTACCCCGCCGCCTCGAACGCCTGATTCCACCATCGCGCTCCCTCGAGCAGCGCCGACCGGATCGGCTCCGGCGCACCGCGATCCAGGTAGTACACAATCGGCTGCACGGGTTCGCTCACTTTCGCCGCCGGATCCTTCTTCTGTAACCGGTGCCGCTCCAGATAGCGCTTCACCATCGGCTCGCCCAGTGGCGCCGTGACATCCCTCCAGTCCACGAAGAAATAACCCGCTCGCGGATCGAATGCCCGAGGCTCATATCCCGGCCCCGGCAACTCGACAAACGAATGCCGCTCCCGCACCGTGAACGCATCCGGACTCGGCGCCACCGCACTCAAATACTTCCCCGGAGGCCCGCCCACAAACGTCAGCGTCACCTCCATTTCCGTATTCTTCGGAAAATTCTTCGTGACCGGCCCGTACACCGCCGATCGCGAAAGGTCCAGCGAATACGTGCTCTTATCCGCGTTCTTCACGGCCGCCGCGACGTGATGCACGTCCCGCAGCAGAAACGGAGTCGCGTCCACCAGCACCGCGCCATTCGATTCCGCACCCACCTCAAACCCCCACAGCACCGAACGCGCAAACGATTCCGCTACCGCCCTCTGCGCCGCCGGATCAGCCGAACTCGCCCGATAGTCTTCATTCGCCGCCACCAACAGAACCTTCGGCCCGCTCCGCTCGAAATGGACGACATACGAAGCTCCACCCTGCCCCCTGTCCAATCCGATATCGTTCGACCCCACCCCCGCCGGCAGCGATTCGAGATACAAAAACTCCCGCGAAAGGTCCCGCAATTCCAGCCAGATCTTCCCCTGCTTCGCATCCCAGTAGAACGGAATAAATCCATCCCGCCGCTCCATGTCCTCGGTCTTACTCGCGATCGAATCCTGCCCCCAAACGGAAGCCACCACCAGCAGCGCCACCAGAACTCTCATCCCCGCAGTATAACTGGCAGCCTTGTGCGCACCGCGTTCCCACCAGATTGGCGTCACACGCTGATGCGCGCGGCTCGGTTCTGAGCCACGACCGTAAGGGAGTGTGCTCTCAAACACGTGACACGTGGCTCTGGGAGCGCGCTTGACAGACTTCTTCACCCGAGAGGGGGCGAAGCCTACCCAACTCTTACCTCGACCTGCGTAACCAGCACCTCTGGTTTGAATCGTCTGTTCACTTCGCCTGAATCGGCGCACTCGAAAAACAGCGTCAGAGCTTCGATGAGGTTCGCGCGTGCGCCTTCGATCGTGTCGCCTTGGCTCGCGACGTCATACTCGGGACACAACGCCACGTATCCGTCGCCCTCTCGCTCGATGATCGCGGTCAAACGCCTCGAATCACCCATGCTGCCGATTCTAGCGCAGGTGAATCCAGGGAACTGGGCCGTAGGTGGGCGGCTCCGTAATGCCTGGCCGTACCGCCGGGCGTGGTTGTGGAACCCCAGCGCTGCCGATACTATACGCTTGGCGAACTGCACGCCGAATGTAACCCGCGACGGCCGGATTCGCAGTGTGCGGGGGCAAACGACAGGCGTAATCCGCTGCGATCAGCCCCATTACCTTGATCTCAACGCCCGCGATCAATTCGGACCAGAAGATCCAGTTTCGCCGCCTCAGCCAAAGCCCGAAAACCCCGGTCTCGTGTGACCAGCAACAACTCGTGGTCTGCGCAGAACTGTGCAATTAAAGCATCTCCGAGCCGCGCTTTGCGTCGCTTTGCCAGTACTTCCGCTCGCAGTGCGCCGGCCCGGTTCCAAAATCCGTCGCGGACTTCAACCAGGGGCAACGCCGCTAGCGTATCCCTAACATCCGATTCCAACTTCGGATCGCTCAACAACTCCGTCAGAACTACCGGGACCATAACCACCTGCTTGTTTTCCAGAGCCCGATCCAACAAATCCGTGTCCTTGCCGCGTTCTCCCTGAAAAAACGCGATCCAAGTACTCGTGTCCGCCGCGATCATCGATCCGTCTTCAGTTCAGCCGCCGTGCGCGAGAACCGAACCTTGCCTCGATACGTTCGGAGCCGCCCATAGGCCTCTGAGGCGGCGATCAACTGCAGACCGGCACGAACAGTCTGTGTCACGCCGGTACCACTAGCCCGCTGTGCCCTTTCCAGCAGTTCGATTGGAACTTCGACAGTAATCTTACGCGCACTACCCATGCACCGAAAATACCATACCGGAGACCAGCATCTTATATGGGGTACGGCACTGGCCACCGAACAATGGACGCAACACTGCGGCGAGCGGCGGGACGGCATCGCGTTCGAGACCTGTAGTACATACTGGAGATGTGGAGTGGGAAGCTAAAACGGGATCTTGACAAGCAGATTGTTCCAGTCATCTGCCCAGATGAGAATCAACGCCTCAACCACGGCCCGGATTGGCGCGTTCTGAGGGATGACGAGGAGCACGCCTGGACTGGTGCCGCCCGACGCAACGAACGAGGCAAGCGCTCGCGGCATCGTCCGCTTGTCGTGGCTACGAGAATTCGGGACTGCGACGCCGCGAGGTAGATGATCGCTCGTGCTGAGCATGTTGCGTGTCGAACATAAGTGTTCGACAATGCGAACGTGAAGGGTAGCGAGTTCCTACGGAAGGTGAGGGTCGTTGCCCGACGGAACAAACTCGCTTTCCACTGGATCGCGGAGCGAGGTTCGGGCAGCCACGGGACGCTCTATGTGGGCTCCAGATTCACGGTGGTGAAGGATCTGAAGAAAGAACTCGGCCCTGGCTTGCTGGCGGACATGCTAACACAACTTGGTATTCGCAAGGAGGACCTGTGATATTCACAGCAACGTACCCGGCTATTTTGTTACCGGAGAAAAACGGGGAAGGTTTCCATGTTCGGTTTCCCGATCTACCCGAGGCGTTAACCGGGGGGAGCGATCTGGCTGACACCAGGGAACAAGCGGCGGACTGCCTTGCCGAGGCTCTCGCCGGCCGGATCCGGCGCGGCGATGCGATCCCCAAGCCCTCCAAATTTAAGCGAGGCCAGCATCCGGTGAGCGTTCCTCTCTACCTTGCTCCTAAGCTCGCTCTCTATTTGGTGATGCGTGAGCGCGGGATTCGGAATACGGAACTGGCAAGCCGTCTCGGCATCAGTGAAACGGTTGTGCGTCGAATGTTAGACCCGAAGCACACCACCAATCCCGAGAAAATCCAGGCCGCACTTTTCGAACTGGGCAAGCGGATCGTCATCAGCTTTGAAGATGCGGCATAGCGCTCGCGTTTCCAGTCCGCTCCCGTAATGCCACGCTCGGGCGGACTGCGGATCGCGTTCTGGCCCGGCGGTAGCGGAACAGAATCAAGGAGCAAATCAACGCCGATAAGTGCTCTGCTTTCAATCGCCGTTTATCTGCGTTCATCGGCGGCTACCCCATTTCCCGGAACCTGCGAATACTACTGAGTCACAAAATGTGCGGACAATCCTGGCCGCAGCGGCCTTTTTAGGCGGCCTGTTGCGTCTTAGGGACCCGAGCAGCAACATTCCTTCGCCGGGTGCCGGTCGAGAAAGTTGCCACTGCCGAAAACCCCGTTCACAAGCCTCGATCTCCTTGAATCCATTCGAAAAGCCACCAAAATCCCACCAAAATACTTGACACTGGATGCTCGAATAAAGGTAGGAGAGCGATAACATGTCTCAAACCGCAGCGGCCCTGGCGGAATCCGCCCCCGATAACCTCGAACTCTACTGCCTGCGCGACGACCTCGCCGCCAGTTACGTGCCTGCCAACGCACACGAACGCATGCTTGTCACTCAGATCGCCCGCTGCTGGCTCCGTCTGCAGCGCGATTACGACGAAGAGCAGCGCTACTTCCAGGCCAACGACATGCTCGAAGTGATCGGCTCCGACTACATCCGCTACCACGCCATCACCCGCCGCGTCACTGAATCGGAACGCGCCTGGCGGCACGCGGTCACCAGCCTCGAACAAACGCAGCGCCGCCGCATCGCCACCAGCACCAGCACCGGCCGTCGCCGCCCAACCACGACTGCCCCCGTCATCCCCCTGCAGCACTCCTCGCCGCCCGATTCCATCTGCGACCCGCTTCCCGGCCCGGCCCCAACTCCGCCCCCGGAAACCACACCGGCGCCGCCCGAAAAAACCGGCCGGAAAAATGATCAAAAAAAATAAGCAGCTTCGTTGCGGGACGGAAACCCGAATGTTATAGTGGTTCTGCCGCCACATGGAAATAGTTGCGCCGTAAGCGCGGGCGGGAATCGAAACGAAATTGGAAGATTCCTGGATCCGGACGGCGATGTGGTGCGTCAGATAGGGTAGAGTAGCTCGGAGCATTTCAGTGGCAGTTCCGCTGTCCCTTCTCTGATTTTTCCAAAAGATTCTCCAGATAGCAGGACCCGACCTTCGGGAGTTTGCGTCTGGAAAACGGCTTTCGAGGCCGAGTCGTGCGATTCAGCTTTCTGTAAAAGGATCGTTGGAAGCCGGCGCAGATCATTGACAATCTGGTTGGACGCGAAATTTT
>JBBQGE010000143.1:0-11673 GCA_038322675.1 Bryobacterales bacterium | reverse complement strand
TCATTTCGTTCCCGCAGGTCTCGCTGCCCGAGCCCTCTATCGCCTACGCCGTCTCGGCCAAGACCCGTAACGACGAGGACCGGATGGGCAACGCCATCCAGAAGATCCTGGAAGAGGATCCCTCGCTGCGCTTCTACCGGGATCCGCAGACCAAGGAGTTCCTGCTCGCCGGCAACGGCCAGCAGCACGTCGAGGTGATCTGCAGCCGGCTGAAGCGGCGCTACGGCGTCGATGTGGAACTGCACGCTCCGAAGATCCCGTATCGCGAGACGATTCGGGGACGCGCCGAGGTGCAGGGCCGTCACAAGAAGCAGACCGGCGGTCACGGTCAATTCGGCGACTGCTGGATCCGCGTGGAACCGCTTCCGCGAGGCGCCAAGTTCGAGTTCGCCAATGAGATCTTCGGCGGGTCGATCCCCCGGCAATACATTCCCGCCGTTGAAAAGGGCATCGTGGAAGCCGCCCAGAAAGGGTATCTCGCCGGCTTTCCGGTGGTCGACTTCAAGGTGACCGTCTTCGACGGCTCCTACCACGACGTCGATTCGTCGGAAATGTCGTTCAAACTCGCCGCGCGGAAGGCGTTCAAGGCGGCCATGGAACTGGCCAAACCGTCTATCCTGGAGCCCGTGATGAATGTTGAGGTGCAGGCCCCGGTGGAATATGCGGGCGACCTCATGGGCGACATGAACGGCCGTCGCGGCCGAATCTCCGGCATGGAGACGAAGGGCAGCACTCAGATCATCCGTGCCCAGGTGCCGATGTCGGAGATGCTGAGCTATCAGAACGACCTCACGTCCATGACCCAGGGCCGTGGCTCGTTCAGCATGGACTTCGACCACTACGACTTCGTTCCGGCACTCCAGACCGACAAGATCATCGCGGCCGCGAAGGCCGAGAAGACCGGAGTGGAAGAGGACGAAGAGTAACGGATACATCGTCGGGCTGCGGCCGGATTTGCCGTTGCCGCAGCCTGAACGTTAGTTGCTCTTGGTCACCGGGAAAAGGGTGGGCGGGGCTCTTAGCGTAACCTGCATTACTTAATTAAGTTATTTTAATCTTTTTCGGAATATACAATCCAGCTACGGAGACCACTCTCTAAGGTGTTGGAAAGAAAAAAGCCTGTGTTCTTGGGACACACCCGTTGTGTCGAAAGCGGGTAGTCCCTAGTGGCGCTTATAGGTGTATTAAACCTTGACCCTTGTTTGCAGGTCGTTATAGATTGGGTGTTTCTTGAACTAAACCGAATTGAAAAGGAATGGGATGACCCAAAGTCACCGCGTTTCTGCGGTTCTGATTGGTTGTGCGGGATTCGGGCTGCTAGCGCTTAGCGGCTGTTCGCCAGCGAAACAGCAGTTTCGTACTTCGTTTTTACCGCCGGCTCCGAGGGCAAGTGAAGCCTCTGAACCGGCGCCTGTGCTGCCGGTTCCCCCGGCCGCACCCAACGCATTTCCGAAGGAAGTGCCTAACCTCTTCGCCATCCAGACTCCTGTTGCGCGAGGGTCGGAGATCGACAACCGCCTGCATCGGGCCGAGGAACGGTTTGAAGCTGGGAAACGGGCCTATCAGGCAGGCCGCCAGCAGGAGGCTCGCCGGCTGTTCGATCAGGCGGTGGACATTCTGCTCGGCGCTCCCGAAGGCGCTCCGGATCGCCCCAAACTCGAGCGCCACCTCGACCAGATGGTGGATAACATCTACCGCTACGACGTGAACGGACTCGGCGCCGGCGAGGATGCCGACAAAGTCACGTACGACAAGTCGCCGCTGGACGGGCTTCTCGAGATGACGTTCCCGATCGACCCGCGGCTGAAACCCAAGGTCAATGAGGAACTTCAGGGGACCGTGTCGCAGTTGCCCCTGGAACAGAGCGACTCCGTTCTCAGCTACATCCATTTCTTCTCCACGGAGAAGGGCAAGCGCATCCTCACCGCGGGTTTGCGGCGTGCGGGGCGGTATCGTCCTCTGATCACCCGAGTGCTCGGCGAGGAAGGGGTTCCCCAGGAACTCATTTACCTGGCGCAGGCGGAATCGGGATTTCTGCCCCGAGCCGTGTCGTACAAGAGCGCCGCGGGAATGTGGCAGTTCCTGAACTGGCGTGCGCAGGAGTACGGCTTGCAGATCACAAAGGACAACGACGAGCGTCTCGATCCCGAGAAAGCCACACGCGCTGCCGCACGTCATCTGCGTGACCTGTACAACCAGTTTGGCGACTGGTATCTCGCGATGGCCGCTTACAATTGCGGACCCGGCTGCGTCGATCGAGCCGTCCAGCGCACTGGATACGCCGACTTCTTCACCCTCCGCAGTCTCGATGTCCTCCCGCAGCAAACGCAGAATTACGTGCCTGCCATCCTCGCCATCACCATCATGGCCAAGAATCCGAAGGATTACGGACTCGAAGACATCGACCCGGACGCGCCCATCGATTACGACACGGTGAAGATGGATGCGCCCACCAGCGTAGCTCTGGTAGCCGATGCCCTGGAGCGTCCGATCGCTGAAGTTCGCGATCTGAACCCATCGCTGTTGAAGAGCGTCGCGCCGAAGGGGTACGAACTCCGCATTCCGAAGGGGTCAGTTCACCCGCTGATGGCCGCTCTCGACAACGTCCCGGCCGATCGTCGCGACACGTGGCGTATGCATCATGTGGAGCGCGGCGAAACCCTTGCCGATATCGCCCGCCGGTACAAGACGGCCGCGTCGGCGATCGCATCCGTCAACAACAGCACCATAGCGGCGCCTGAAGCCGGCGATGTCCTCCTCATTCCGGCCAGCTATTCCGCCCAGAGCGTGAAAGAATCGCATAGCAAGATCCGTTCGGGCGTATCCTCGCGGAAAAGGGTTTCTCAGCAGGTGCTGCATCGAAGGGCCACCGCGCGTCGCCTGAAGAGCGCGTCCCTCGGCAAGTCGCGCTAGGCATCTCCCTCCCTCGTTCCTCCTCACTGTGCGAAGGGCCGATTCAATCGGCCTTTCGCGTTTTATGCATTAAACAGTCACATTGCTCTTGCCTTCGATTGAAAAAGCGATATTCTAAGTCTGATTGATCTAACAGGAGGCATTCAGAATGTTCGAATGGGATCTGCTGGCTGCTGCCATCGATGACGATGATATCGACGATGACGCAGAGTACGGAGACGACCACGTGAGCACTGATATCGGTGACTACGGTTCCGATGATGATGATGAGGATGACGACGAGGATGAGGATGAGGACGACGTGATTGAATCCGTCTCCGAATCCGAATCAACCGAAGCCGTCTCCACCCCCAGCGATGAAGATTCAGCGGACATGATGCCCGTGCCCGCTCCCTCCGACGAAGATGAGGCGCCGGCGAAGAAGCCCGCACGCAAGGCCAGCAGATCTGTTCCTCGAAAGAGAGCGGCTCCGCCCGAGACCAAAGCGGCGCCCCCTGAAGCTCCGGTGGCGGAGGAGAAGCCCGCTGAACCGGCCGTGAAGGCAGCCATGCCGAAGAAGGCGGCCAGTAAGACTGAGGCGCCTAAAAAGGCCGTGGCTCCGGTGAAGAAAGCCGCCGCTCCAGTGGTGAAGAAAGTCGCAGCTCCGGTGAAGAAGGCCGCAGCCCCGGTGAAGAAAGTCGCAGTTCCGGTGAAGAGGGCCGCCGCTCCGGTGAAGAAAGCTGCCGGCAAGAAGACGGCGCCATCTAAGGCTGCGCCATCCAAGGCTGCCAAGAAAGCCGCGCCGACAAAGGCCGTCGTGAAGAAAGCGGCCGTGAAGAAAGCGGCGCCCAGCAAAGCGGCCCAGAAAGCTCCGGCCAAGAAAGTTGCCGTGAAGAAGGCGGTCGTGAAGAAGGCGGTCGTGAAGAAAGCCGCGCCGAAGAAGGCCGTGAAGAAAGCCCCGGCAAAGAAAGCTCCAGCAAAGAAGCGCCGTTAGTTCGGAGGACGAAGGGCGGTGCCGTGGCCGCCCTTCTTCTCACTCGTTACCCTTCGCCACCACTGTCCGGCAACGCTCGAACAACTGCAGCAACGACTCCGCGTGCTCTTCCGCCGATCGTGCCGTTTTCCCCGTGAATCCCGCGCCCGAGGGCCCTTTCCCATAGCCCGTGGTCACCGCGATGAACTTCATCATCTCCAGCGCGACCTCGTCCTTGGTGCTCGCGTTCGGTTTCTGCTCTTCTGCCATTCGAATCTCCTCTCCTTGTCTGAGATAATTCAAGAGTCCCACGTTTCGCCGCCGGCGCGCGGTGAACCCGACTGCCGATGCCGGTCCAGGCCCGACGATTCATCCGCAAAATGCGCGGCGGCGCTCAGGCGCACCTCATTGAGGCCGCCGACGGTCACTTCTATGTTGTAAAGTCGCGGAATAACCCGCAACACCGTCGAATCCTCATCAACGAGTGGATCGCCTCCGTAATCCTCCGGTTCCTGCAAATTTCCACCCCCGCGACGGCCATCATCGACCTCACTCCCGAATTCCTGGACGCGAACCCCGACGTCCATCTACAACTCGGTTCGCGCCGGCTGGCCATCGATCCCGGCTGGCACTTCGGATCCCGCTATCCCGGCGATCCGTCCCGCCTCGCCGTCTACGACTTCCTGCCTGACGCGCTGCTGGAACGCGTGGCCAACCGCGCCGAGTTTCTCGCCGTTTACGCGGCCGATAAGTGGATGGGAAACGCCGACGCCCGGCAGTCGATCTTCTTTCGTGCCCGCGTGCGCGAATCGCGCCCCGGAGCCGAGGAACGCGGGGCCTTCATCGCCCAGATGATGGACCACGGTTACGTGTTCGATGGACCCCACTGGGCCTTCCACGACTCGCCGCTGCAGGGACTCTACTTCCGCCCGGTAGTGTACTCGACAGTTCGCTCGCTCGATACGTTCCAACCCTGGTTAGACCGCATCCTGCATTTCCCGGAGGAAGTGATCGACGACGCGTTTAAGCAGATCCCGACGGCGTGGCTCGAAGAAGACATCGACTCCCTGGAAGCGCTGCTCGAGAAACTCCTCGACCGCCGCCGGAAACTCCCCGAACTGCTTGAAGCCGCCCGCGACCGGCGTCCTGAGTTGTTTCCGGAGTGGAAATAAGACCGGCTGTGTTTTGGGATCCGCCTGCTGAACGAGAGTGGCTCGGAGCGACCTATGGGCACGGCTTCGGAATCTCCACCGCTCTCAACGTGCGGCCGTCTCCGCGAAGCGAACCGCCCATTCGACCGGGTCGCGTTGGCCGTTGAATGTGATGGTCAACTCATTAGCCGACGCGTTCTGGCGGACCGGTACGTTCATCCCGCCGGCCGAGGCTTGAGCGGCGACCACCTTCGCTCCGGACGGGACGTAGATGGTGAGCGAGTAAGGCTCGCCTTCGACTGACTCCGAGACCCCCTGGAGCGTCTTCGTCTGAGGCTGCCACGACACCCCGCGGATCGAGTACGAACCGCTGATGTGGCGTGAAATGCCTGCCAGTTGAGGGTGGTCCTGGAGGGGACGGATGAACAGCACACGGGTGTCATGAGGTTGGATTTCGACCTGCAATTTACCCTGAAACACTCCGAGCAACTTCTGGCTCCAGAAATCGAACACCACATAGCGATCGCCCGCATTCAGTCCCAACTTCGTCGCAAAGTCGAGCTCGCGATTCGCCGGTTGGCTTCGCCAGTTGGTCATCGCGACTACGTCGTGGCGCCCGGCGGCATCGTTCACCTTCAAATCGAGTATTTCGGGATAGTTGTGGATGTAATAATCCGCTTGGGTCTTTAGGAAAGTACCCCACTCAATGTCGGTCCCGCGGCTGAACAGGTCCATCGGCAGGATCGGCAAAGTGGGCATTGTTTTCTTCAGCAATTCGATGCGCTCGGGCGGCAGTTCAGGCATGACGCTCGCTAGCGGATAGGCTACGCCGGTCAACGCGACATAGCTGACCAGCGACCGGGCTTCAGCCAGTGTGACACCAAATCCGATCATGGGATTCTCTCGAGTTCTGGCTGTCTCGATCACGATCGGAGGCCGCTTGCTGCTCGCCTCCTCCACCGTCATGCGCGGTCCCAATTCCAGACCCTCGCCGGGCATCACATAGACGACCACGTGATTGAGAAAAGCATTCGCGTTAATGGAACTGAACAGGGGATACATGCCTTGCCAGTTGTTGTAGAGATCTTGGCCGGTGAAATAGGAATTGAAGTAGCCGATACCGTTCAACGGCGTCCCCGCCGGGCAGCCTTCGATGAAGCGGTTGGGGCCGATGGTGTCGCGGATAGCTCGCAGACGTTTTCGATACACGATAAGCGGATCGGTCTTGGAATCGTGCAGGATGCTCGTATCGAGGGCCGGTATGTACTTCGGCAGAGCGTGCTCACCATCGAACTTGTAGTATTCAAAACCCCATCCGTCGAGCGTGTTGAAAAGATGTTTTACGAAAGCGACCACTTCCGGATTGCTGGAGTCGAGGGCAGGCGTATTATAGTCGCGGATGATCTTTCCTTGCTTGTCGCGGACATACCAATCGGGATGGTCCTTTACGGCGCCGGCATAGGCATTAGGAACCAGCCATATGCCCGGGCGAAGCCCCTTGGATTTAATGTATTGCGCGAGCCATTGCGGCCCGTTCGGGAATTTCGTTTTGTCCCAATTCTCAATCCAGTAGTGCTGGCCATCGGCGTCCCGATCATATCCGTCGTCCAATTGCACGTATTCAAAACCGAACGGCTTCAGATTCGCCGCGAGCCAATCCGCATTACGAACAATGTCTTCCTGGCGCACCGCTTCGTAATAACTCGTCCAACTGGACCAGACCATGGGAGCGGACTTGAAGACCGTGTCATCGAAACGCTGGTAATAGGGTGCGCCGAGCGCTTTTGTGTAGTAATCCGGAATGAGGCGCACTATCGCGTTTCCTTCCACGGGCATGGTCAGTTCCAGCCGCTCCGGGTCTCCGCCTGTCCGCTGCAGCACCGTCCCTTGGCTGAAGTCGATCGCAGTGTCCGAATCGCGGTCGAAGAGGGCGTGGAACTGCGAGCCGGACACCCGGCCCAGAGAGAAGTACATGCACTCGGCGTTTTTGCGCGGCAGGAAGGAAGGATTGATCGTCATCTTCCCGCCGTAGCCGCTTTTCACTTCGTTGGTCCCGGTCCAGTTCACCGGAGCGCCTTGCCGGTCAATTAACCGGACCACCAGACGCTCGGGTGGCGCCGGTGTGTTGGCTGTCAGCAGGGCGCCGGAATCCGTGCTGGAGATTTTTAACCAGTTTTCGCCTGCCTCAAACTGCCAGCCCATGCGCGGGTGCTCACTGGAAATTGCCAGAATATTCGGGCCGGCGGATTTCGCGGACCAATGTTCCAAAGGTTCAACTCCCCGGGGTGTCTTTGACTGCAGACGGACGTTTGCGAGTAGGTCGCCCAGGTGGGCATACGATATGTGGATTGTGCCTTTCGCCTCGTTCGCCGAGATCGTCCAACCGAACGAAGAGACGCTTGTCTCCGGTTGCGCGCGAAGGGTGATAGTAAAAAATGCAAGCAAGCAAATAAGGTAGTGAGTTCTCATGATTCCTGTTCTGATTTTATGATCCGGATATTCGCGCATAGGTCGGGCAGACCTTGAATCCCTACGTTCACTTCATAGAGGGGGCCCCCGAAGAACCCGTGTTCCGGGTCATATCCAGGAGGCATCACCGGCATGGGTTCCGACTGCTTTGCGCTGGTCACGTACAGAGTTTCGAGATTCGGTCCACCGAACGTAAGGCAGGACGTCTGTTTTGCGGGGATTGACAGCCGGCGCTCCGCGACCCCGTCCGGGTCGTAGCGCACAATGCACGACCCGTACCATTGTGCGGACCACAGGTATCCCTCCGTATCAACCCGGAGTCCGTCGGGCAGCCCTTCCTCCGCTGGAACCTCAATCAGAGTGTGACGATTGCTCACCGTTCCGTTCTCCAGGTCATATTCGTAGCGATAAATACGGCGCGCCGCCGAGTCTGTGGCATAAAGAAGAGAGCCGTCGGGCGAGAAGGCGAGTCCATTGGCGAGATGGAATCCGTCATCAAGAACGGCGAGTGCTCCGCCTGTGTTGCAGCTTATCAGTTGCCCCAGCGGATACTCCGAGGCAGGATCGTAGAACCACGAGCCGGCGAGCACTCTGCCACGTGGGTCGGCAACGCAATCGTTCAAGCGGCAGGGCCGGGATGACAACTCCGATGCGACAACGGTCATACCTTCCGAAATCCCGTCCCAGAGCCACAAACCGCGGTTGTTCGTCACCACGAATCCGCCCGGCCGGTTTAGCCGGAAACCATTGATTTCGATGCCGGATCGGACGGTTTCGGCGTGCCTCGATCCCGGATGGTAGCGGTGGAATCGCAATCCACCGCAGTCTGTCCAATAGAGCGTGGAGGTGGACGGGTCCCAGACCGGCGATTCGCCGCAGAGATCTCCGAAATCAGCGACTTCTCGAACTTCCACATCGCGCATCCTAGTTCACCTGCGGTTCGAGCACCGGTGTCTCCGATTCGCACGACAAGAGAACGGCTGCGATGACCGCCAGAACGATGCCAGCGATCTGGATGAGGGTCAGGCGCTCGCCCAGGAACAGCACGGCAAGAATCACCGTCAGCAACGGATTCAGCGCGGTGAGCGGAACCACGACCGATGCGGCTGCGCCCTTCTCCATGGCAGCATACAGGCACCACGCACCGAGCGCGTTGGTGAGCCCGGTGATCAGCCCTAGCAAAATCGAGCGTCCGGGAAGGGCCAGTAGGTGTGAATAACTGTACAAGAAGGGCAACAGGACAATGTATCCGGCCGTTGTCCACACCAGCAAGCTGTTCGCGCTGCTATGGTTGGCTCCCATCTTCTGGAACAAGCCCACCACACCCCAAAGAACGATCACGATGATAGAAGCGGCGACCCAGTTCATATCGATTCTACATGGCCAGCAGGACGGCTGAAATGAGCGCCAGGACAATACCGGCGGTCTGAAACCGGTTGAGGCGCTCCTTGAGCACCAGCGTGGCGAGCACCACCGTCACCAGCGGGAAGAGCGAAGTAACAGGCCCGACCAGAGACGCCTTGCCGCCGGCCATCGCAACAAAATAGGCGATGCCGCCCAAACCCGCGGCGATCCCGATCACGATACCGATGAAGCGGCCGCGGTGGTCGGCACGCAGACCGGTCCGGCGAAGAAGCAGAAAGGCGGCCAGCGGCGCGGTCCCACCCGCGAAGAGAATCTGCATGTCGGCTGCGTTCACCTGGTTCGAACCGATCTTGGCAAGGAAACCGAACAATCCCCACCAAAAGCACGCCAGGAGCGCGTAGGGCATCCATCTCCACAATTGGCGATCCATCTAGTCCTGCCCCGCGGTGACGCCCATGAGATCGACATTCGCCTTGAATGCCATGTAGCCGCTGTCGATGGGGAAGATTCCGCCAGTGACGGGCGAGGACTCGTCGCTGGCCAGGTACAACATAAACGGGACAATTTGTTCCGGAGTGGGAACCGGCAAGAGATGCAGCATGCTCATGATCCGTTGAGCCTCCGGCTTTTTGAGCCATTCGAGTTGCGGCTCGGTGGCGACGAAGCCGGGACAGATGGCGTTGACCCGCACGCCATCGCGCGCCAGGCCTGCTGCGAGCGACCGGGTGAGCGCCACCACCCCACCTTTCGCGGCGGTGTAGGAATCCAGTCCCGCGCACCCGATCAGCGCATCGACAGTGGCGCTGAGAATGATCGATCCGCTCTTTTGCGAGATCATCTGCCGGCCCACATGCTTGGCGCAACGAAAGGTGCCGCTGAGGATCAGGTCGATCATGTGGTACCAGGTGTCGTCGGGGAGTTCGGTGAGGCGCCTGTCCTTCTCGTTGACGAACTTCCCGTCCACCGCGTTGTGATACAGAATATCGATCCGGCCGTACTCGGCGACGGTGCGCGCGACGAGTTCTTCCACCTGCCGCGTATCACACACATCGACCGGAATCGCGCTGGCGCGGCCCCCCGCCTGCCGGATATTTTCAACGATCGCTCCGGCGCGCTCCAGCGCGATGTCGGCAACTACCACGGAGGCACCCTCTCTCGCCAGCAAAGTGGCACCGGCGCGGCCCATGCCCGAAGCGCCTCCGGTCACAATCGCCACCTTGCCTTCGACGCGGTTTGGCATCAGATTTGAACCTCGCCGCCGTAAGGGAGGTACTGTCCGCGCTCCCCATAATGCTCGGAATAGCGCTCCAGTTTGTCGCGGTCGACCTCAATTCCGAGTCCAGGGCCCTCTGGGACTCCCCAATACGGCGAATCGGCGATAGGCAGCCGCTGTTTCAGAACATCATCCTGCATCATTTGCGCTGTTTGTTGATTGCCTTCCACGATGTTCGGCAGCGTCATCAGAGCATGGTGGCAGGCGGCCGCCGCGATACCCAGTTCGCCATGCGTGTGTTTGCACACCTTCAATCCCTCGAAATCGGCCGTCGAGCATAGCCTCTGAAATCGATGGAGCGACCCCACCCAGTACGGACTGAAGCAATACACGTCGGCCGTCCGGCTCGCGATCTGCCGGTACGCATCCTCCGCCGTCCACAATCCTTCGTTGGCACAAATAGCGATGCCGGCCCGGGCCCGAACCTCCTGCATGTTGGCAACCGGATCGGGGCCCACCGGCTGCTCGACAAAATCGATGTCAAACTCCTTCAGGACTCCGAGGTTGCGAACGGCCTCGCTAACAGTCCATGAGCCGTTCGCGTCCAACCGCAACCGCGGTTTTGGGCCAAGAGCCGCCCGCACGGCACGCACCATCTCCCGTTCCGCGGCGATGTCCTTGCCCACCTTCAAGTAGAATACATCGTACCCCCTCGTCAGCCCTTCGCGGCATTGCAGGAGGAGGTCGTCTTGAGTGCCCCAGGCCAGGTAGTAGAAGTATGTGGCGAAGTCGCGGACTCTCCCGCCAAGCAGGTTGTAAACGGGCTCGCCGGACGCTTTGCCGCAAATGTCCCACAGAGCCATCTCGATACCTGCAAAAGCAAAGGCGGCGGTGCCCTTCCGGAAGTTCCACAAGCCCTTGTGCCACAGATCGGCGCGGATCCGTTCACTCGTCCACGGGTCGTGGCCCAGCACGAAAGGGCGCATTGCTCTTAACGCCTCGAGCACAGAGGGAAGGTCGGCGCCACTGCAACTCTCTCCCCACCCGGTCAGTCCGTTATCTGTTTTGATCTCGACGATGACATCGGATACCCCGTCCCGATCCACTTGGGAACTTCGTTCCCTGTGGGTATACGGAACGCTGACTGGGATGAACTCCGCGCTCATGACCTTCATCGGATTTGACCCAATATTACTCCATTCCGAGGTCTGGAATCAGGACCGCTGTGCGCACCGGAAGAATCTCGTCGAACGAGAAAAATTATCCGAATGTGAGAATGATGGTTGACACGATTCCCGAAGAGCATTAGACTCCAGGTAATCTCTGGACAATATCTAAAGATACTGTTTGATTGCTTATGTAAGGAAGCCGCCTCTGAAGGTGGCCCTTCCGGACATGAAGAAGTGGGATAGCCAAGAATGCTCAAAACCCTTATTCAGTGTTGTCTCGCCCTGCTGCTTGGGGCTGCAGTGGCTCTGGCTCAGAGCCAAAACGCCAGCCTGGCCGGACAGGTGACCGATCAATCCGGAGCCTTTGTACCGAACGCGACTGTTTCCGTCACGTCGACGGAACGCAACATCAGTTCGACAGTTCAGACCGATGAAGGCGGC
>JBBQGE010000142.1:0-12107 GCA_038322675.1 Bryobacterales bacterium | reverse complement strand
TGCGTTCGGTGCTGCAGTTTGCCGCCGGCTTCTTCCCCACGCGCCCTCGCGGTGCCGCGCAGTTGCCTTTGGCTCACAGTTGCCTCCAACAGGCCCTGTAGGGGACTTGCACCCCCAATTGATTGTCCATGTCCAACACACGCGGCAGCGCTTCGCTGCTCAAAGAGAACGGAATCGACGTGGGGGACGAACCCGACTGGTGAGAGGCGACTGGTCCGATTACGTGTTCGCCCGAGCGTCATTTCTCGGCCCGGGGCCTAGCCACCTCGTGTCGCGCTGCTACGTAACAGTACAGGCAATCGCCCTGCTCTCCGAACGACACGACTGAACGAATTCCATCGTGATCGATGTCGGCGTGTACCGGACCTTTCCAAGCCCACACGGCCTTGAGGTCAGCTTCTCTTGAGTAGCGACGCTGATGGACTATTTCGCAAATCTTTTCGCGTATGCCTCCAGCACCTCGATGTGTTCTCTCGTCCCTTGCGGAAAGACAAGCAGCGTTGTCTGATGTTTGGCTGAGCATAGCGCCACCCAATCCGTCTGCCCCGGCTTATAGAACGTGCCTGGGATGATGTCGTTAGTGTTCTTTCGTGCTCGACAGCCGCGTGCCCGGAGTTCCTGAAGCACTGCAGTTTGGCACCCCGCTGGGGGGACTTGGGGTTTGACTCTCCTCCGCGGCAATTCGGAATCCCGGCAGTAGCAGCATGATCATGCCTGCGGCAAGCACCGTTTTCACGCCCCCAGCATACATCACGGTAGTCGATCCCCGTCCTCAAATGCCGCTTTCAGGGCGCGCCGCCACAGATCCTGCAAATCCAGTTTCCTGGTCCAGGCGTCGAGATACACCCGGTCGATGCGGTCACCTTCCAGGCGCAGAATGCCGGCGATGTCTCGCCACTGTTGCTGCGATACCTCGCCACCGGCACGATACCAACGCAGCTTTGCAATGACAATGTCCTCTGCGCTGACGATTGGAACGGGTTCATCATCCAGGGTAGCGACCAAGAAGAATTGTCTACGGTCGAGTTCCGCCGCTGCGTGTTCATCCTGCACCGGGAAGAAGTCGAACTTGAAAGCTAGTTGACGATGGATCACATTGAATGGTCTGGCAAGCCGGAGAGCCTCCTGGGCCGTTTCCTTATCGTAGTAGTAGGTGTCGCCGAGAGTATCGAGAAACAGGCCAAGGTTCCAGGTGTTGAATGCGGCCACGAAGCCGATGTCGTTGGTTTGTCGCGGCTCGCCGTACGTGGTGCTGGCCCACGAGCCACCGATGGCGAAGATGATACCGGCTGACTCCAACGCCCTCCGGATTCCTTGGAAGGCCTGATTGAGCCCGGTCACCGTCGGCAAACCTGCCGGGCGATGGCACTGCCATACCGGGCGCGAAGCAATTCACGTGTTAGGTCTTCGCCCTCGATATGAGGAAAGCGGCGCCGGACGGCGGCCCTCAGTAACTCGTCCGCAGCGGCGGTCAGTTCCATCGCCCTTGCCACGCGCTGGGCCGGAGTCATTGCGGCCAAGGCTGCAAAGTAGACTTTCCGCGCATCTGTGGTGGTGTCCGACAGCATTTCCGCTGACTCGAGTTTACCGCGGACTCGCAAGGCCGAGCCAGCATGTCCGCGCCCGGCTCTCGGCAGGCATGATCATGCCTACATTCCGTATGCCTGTCCCGGACTTCCGAACCGGATCTCCGGCGATTCTGGCGACCGGTGCCGGAGTTATGAGCAGCCGGAATACCTTCGAAAGCAAAAAGAGGGCAGAGGATGGTTCCGGTGCCGTTCTGGATTACTCCGAAAGAATAGGGGATATCTTCTTTCTTCGACATTCGGCGAGCAAGAGCGCTCGCCCAACAGTCCCGGGCTTCTTCGAACGCTTCCGCCGCGCTCTTCCCGTCGGTCAGCGCCTCGCGCAAGTCAACAAAACGGATTATTGGGCGCCCATCCTCGTCCGGAGTGAAGCGCTTCCCGAATTTCTTTAACCGCCACAGAAACTCGTTGGGGATCCTTACGGTGCATGCGATGGAGCTTCAGACTCGCGACTGCCGCTTAACGTCGGTAGCATTGAACGGCTCCAAGAATTGAACTGTAAGCTATTGAGAACAGGCTGGCGGTGAGGGTGGGATTCGAACCCACGGAACCCGCAAAGGTTCAACGGTTTTCGAGACCGCCCGATTCAACCACTCTCGCACCTCACCGCAGGGACATCTCCAGCTTAGCTGGTTTGGTGGGTGAATCTCAAACCGTCAGGCGTTGACGGCGCAGCCGGGGTGGCCGCAGTTGCAGCCGATCTCCAGCGTCGATCCGGCCGCTTCGCAGTAGTTGCTACAGTAATCGCTGTCCTCGCGCTTTCGGCACGTGCAGCTGGGGTGTTTGCACTTAGTATCTTTATCGTCAGCCATAACTGATAGACGCCACCCGGTGTCATTTCCTTTCGCTCCGAAACAGAGCCAATCCCAATCCCGCCTACGGACTGATGGCCAAAACAGCGTCCGATATCATCGTCGAGAAGTTATATGACTGGGGAGTCCGCGTCGTGTTCGGCATTCCCGGTGACGGAGTTAACGGTGTCATCGAAGCGTTTCGCAAACGCAAAGACGACATCAAGTTCATCCAGACCCGGCACGAGGAAGCCGCCGCTTTCATGGCGTGCGGCTACGCGAAATCCACCGGGGGCATTGGGTGCTGTGTCGCGACCTCAGGTCCCGGCGGCATTCACCTGCTCAACGGGCTCTACGATGCCAAACTCGACGGCCAACCCGTGGTCGCCATCACCGGCATGCAGTTCTCCGACCTCATCCATACGCACACGCAGCAGGACGTGGAACTGGACAAACTCTTCATGGACGTCGCAGTGTACAACGCGCGCGTCATGAATGCGGCCTGCGCCGCCAATGTCGCGGAGTTGGCGTGCCGCACCGCCCTGAGTTACCGCGGCGTTTCGCACATGACCATCCCGGTGGACGTGCAGGACGCAACCATCGAAGAACGCTCGCAGCGGAACGTCCCGCATCATGTTTCCGATGCGCCCGCACGCAGCGCCCGCTTGCCCGGCGAGGATGCGCTGAAGCGCGCCGCCGAGATCCTGAACGCGGGCAAGAAGGTCACGATTCTCGTGGGCCGCGGTGCGCTGAATGCGACTGATGAACTCATCGCCGTGGCTGAGAAACTGGGAGCGCCGATCGTGAAAGCGCTGCTCGGCAAGGCGGCGGTGCCGGATGACAGTCCGTACACGACAGGATCCATCGGACTGCTCGGTACGAAGCCCTCCTCCGACGCGATGCAGGATTGCGACACGTTCTTCATCGTGGGTTCGTCATTCCCCTACATAGAGTTCATGCCGAAGCCTGGGGAGGCGCGAGGCGTGCAAGTGGACATCGATCCGACGCGCATCGGATTGCGCTACCCGGTCGAGGTGGGGCTGGTCGGCGATAGCCGGCGCACGCTCCAGGAACTGCTGCCGATGCTGAACCGCAACGAGAATCGCAAATTCCTCGAAGAGATTCAGGCAGGCATGCGCGACTGGAACAAACTGATGGACGAGCGCGCCAGCCGCATGGACATTCCGATGAAACCGCAGGTGGTGGCATCGGAGATCGGCAAACAGATCGGCAGCGACGCCATCGTGTGCTGCGATTCAGGCACGATCGCCACCTAATGGGCGCGCCACATTCCGGCCCGGCGCGGCCAATTTCACACTATCAGCGGAACGCTGGCCACGATGGCGTGCGGACTCCCCTACGCGATCGGGTGCCAGGCGGCATATCCGGACCGCCAGGTAGTCGCGTTCGTGGGCGACGGCGGCTTGACGATGCTGATGGGAGAGATTGCGACCGCCGTGAAGTACGACCTGCCCATCAAGATCTTCGTCATCAAGAATGACGTTCTCGGACAGATCAAGTGGGAGCAGATGGCGATGCTGGGCAATCCGGAATATGTATGTGAACTGCATCCCATCGATTTCGTGAAAGTGGCGGAGGCCTGTGGCGCGAAGGGCATGAAGATCGACAATCCAAAGAACTGCGCGAAACAGGTGGGAGAGGCTCTCCGCATGCCGGGTCCGGTGGTGATTGAGGCTGTGGTGGACGCAAACGAACCGCCGCTGCCGGCGAACATCAGCCTGGAGCAGGCCGTGCACTTTGCCGAGGCACTCGCGCGCGGCACTCGCGATGCGAGCGGCATCATCAAGACGATCTTCAAGGACAAGGTCCGGGAACTAGTGTAGTCACGAACAAGATCGATCACATCGGCGTACCGGCTATTCCTACACCGATGTCTCGGCGGCGAAGCTTATACGACACAACCTGGCGGCGCGCGTAGAGGGCGAGGACGCCCTGTCGCCGCCGGACGCGTATGTTCGCATGGTCCACTCGGTGCGCAACGTCCACGTCGATTTCGGCGCGGCTGCTCGGCGTGCCGACGCTCCTCGGACGAGTGCGCGACCGCATTGCCGGATATGGCAGCGGAGGATTTACCACTTCCACGATCAAACAATTGCAGGATCAATTGTCGTGTTGGGTGAATGAGGGCTTTCGCTCGGTGAAGATGAGGATCGGGACGCACCCGGGCGACGACCTGGAGCGCGTGCGGGCGGCACGCGACGCGATCGGCTCAGCGGATTTGTACGTGGACGCCAACGGCGCATATAGCCGGAAGCAGGCGCTGGCTTTTGCGGAACAATTCGCCGAATTGGGCGTGACGTGGTTCGAGGAGCCGGTGAGTTCGGATGACCTCGAGGGTCTCCGGTTGATGCGCGATCGGGGTCTGGCGGGCATGGATATTGCGGTGGGCGAGTACCTCGGGTTCAAGCGCGCGGACGCGCAGCCGTTTCAGGTCTTCGGATAAACACCCGCACAACAGGTACAATCGCGATTATGCGCAACTGCCTGATCGCGTTTTCACTCGCAACCCTCGTGCCGGTGTTCGCCGCCGAACCGCCCACCATCGACAAGATCCTCGATGGCCAACTCAAATCCGCCGAACGCGAATTCGTATCGCTGGTGGAGGCGATGCCCGCCGATAAGTTCTCCTTCGCCCCCTCCGCCGGCGCCTTTGAGAAGGTCCGTACGTTCGGTCAGCAGGCCACTCACGTCGCCTACGTCAATTACGCGGTCGCCGCATCCGTCCTCGGTGAGAAGAACCCCAGCGAAGCGGGCGAAAACGAGAACGGTCCCACGAATCTGCAGTCGAAAGCCGACATCGTCAAATACGTAAAGGACTCCTTCGTCTATGCGCACAAAGCGATGGCGACTCTCACCAGCGCCAATGCCACCGGCATGGTGAAGTCCGCGTTCGGCAATGGCGAAGCGCCGCGTCTCTCGATGGCCAACGTCGCGCTCTGGCACACCTTCGACCACTACGGCCAGATGGTGGTCTACAGCCGCATGAACAACGTGGTTCCCCCCGCGAGCCGGCAGTGAAGAAGATCCGCTGGGGTGTGCTGGGCGCGGCCAAGATCGCGACTCGCAAAGTGATTCCCGGCATGCAGCGCGGGACGTTATCGGAAGTAGTAGCGATCGCTTCGCGCGACCTGGCGAAGGCCCAGGAAGCCGCGTCGGCGCTCGGCATCCCCCGCATCCACGGATCCTATGAGGACCTGCTTGCGGACCCCGAGATCGATGCCATCTACAACCCGCTGCCCAATCATCTGCACGTGCCGTGGTCGATAAAGGCTGCCGAGGCCGGCAAACACGTGCTGTGCGAAAAGCCGGTCGGGCTGAACGCCGATGAAGTGCGCCAGCTCATCGCCGTCCGCGATCGCACCGGCGTCAAGATCGGCGAAGCCTTCATGGTGCGGTCGCACCCGCAATGGCTGCGCGCCCGCGACATCGTGCGAGGCGGCGGTATCGGCGAACTCCGGGCCATCCTCACGGCCTTCAGCTACTTCAACAACGATCCCGCCAACATCCGCAACAACTCCGAATGGGGCGGCGGCGGACTGATGGACATCGGCTGCTACCCCATCCAGATCTCGCGATTCCTGTTCGAGAAGGAGCCGGCGCGCGTGTGGGCCCTCATGGACCGCGACCCCGAACTTCAGGTGGACCGGCTCACCTCCGGCATGCTCGATTTCGGATCGGGTCAGGCCATCTTCACCTGCAGCATGCAGATGGTGCCGTATCAGCGCGTGCAGATTCTCGGCACCACCGGCCGCATCGAGATCGAAATCCCGTTCAACGCCCCTCCGGATCGTGCCACACGCATCGTTGTCGATTCCGGCGGCGACCTCTTCGGTGCCAACCTGCATACGGAGGAGTTCCCGGTTTGCGATCAGTACACGCTACAGGGCGATCAGTTCTCGCAGGCGATCCTCGACAATACCGAAGTCCCCACGCCTCTGGAGGACTCGGTGCGGAACATGGCCGTAATTGACGCGATGGTACGATCCGCGGCTACCGGCAACCAGGAGACGCCGTAATCGGACCTCCACGCCCGGCCGGGTCCGCTCGTCATAGAATTAGAGACGACTATGGTGTCCACATTGAAGCGCCGGCGCAGCCAGGGCGGGTTTTCGCTCATCGAGCTGCTGATCGTTATCGCCATCATTCTGATCATCGCGGCCATCGCCGTTCCCAAGCTGAACAACCAGCGGATGAACGCGCAGGAGATGGCGGCCATCCGCCAGATCGGGACCATTCACACCGCGCAGACGCAATACTACTCGCAATTCGGGCGCTACGCCACCAGTCTGGCGGAACTCGGTCCCCCCACCAGCGGGCAGGCCGGACCTCAAGCCTCCGACCTCATCCCCAGGACGCTTTCCGAAGGCAAGAATACGGGCTATGTGTTCACCGTCACCGGCACGCCGCTGGGTTACTCGGTAAATGCGAATCCCGAGATCTTCGGGAATACGGGACGCCGGACATTTTTTTCCGACCAGACCCTGGTGATTCACCAGAATTGGGGACAGGAACCCTCCACCGTAAACAGTCCCGACTTCAAGTAGAGTTTCAGAAGCTGAAGCCGAACTCGCCGCCGATCACTAGCCATCGGTCCTTCGTGCGGATGGCCGGCAGAGCTCCCAGCGACTCGCCCTCGGTATGCGCGCGGTACATCTTGCCCGTCACTCCGGCCCGGAAATGGCGCCCCCGGTCCAGGAACGCGCTCACGTTCACGAGTCCGTAGTAACCCCAACCCGACCGCGACGTGCACACCGGACAATCCACGCGATAGTAGTCGCTCGGCTGGCGCAAGTGTTCGGAGTATCGTAAATACGCGCCCCCGCCGCCGCCGGAAATCATGAGCCGGCCGATCGGGATGATGGCGCGGCCGCCCATGGGCACGAAGAACTGATAGTCGCGGATCCGCTGATATCCGATTCCGGTGTACAGATAGTCGTTAACGCCGGCGGCGCCGAACGCGGTGTCGAAGCCGATATCCGCCTGGAAGTTCGGATGGAAACGATACCCGTAGCCGATGTTCAGGGCCGGCGCATCGCCCAGGGCTCCGCCAATATCGCCTCTAGGCCGGGCTAACCCGGCGCCGATGGAGAAGTTGTGCTTTGGATACCAGTCCTGCGCGGAAACCAGGACAGGAGCCAGAACGAAGAGTAGAAGGGCCGCGCGGTTCATACGCTTCCCAGGACGCGGCCTCAGGTCCCGGAGTTTCGTCGACGAAATTCAGCGCACGGGCCGGCGCTTCAGCAGCATCAGGCTGCTCATGAACGCGCCGAACGCTCCGATGGTCAACGATACGACGCCGCCAAATTGGTCCGGCCCTGAGTAGTAGAACGGCGACAGGAAGAATCCGCGCACCATCATGATCAGCACGAACAGGCACCACAGCGGGAAGAGGAACCGCAGTTTCCCGATCACCGCCAGAACCGTGATCACCAACCCCAGCAGACTCAAACAGAACACCCAGTACGTCAGCGCCGCGCCCTCCCATGGCAGCATCGGTAAGTGCAGATCGTGCTTTCCGCCGATGAGAACCACTGTCGAAATCAGAAACAGAAAGAGCGCCAAAATGAACTCATAGACGTAGCTGAACAGGCGGAGAAGTGCTCCTAAAATTTCCAAGAAACTTGCCTCCCGATCGGATGTCCGGATTGATGGCCCGGTATGTCCGCACCTTGCCGGTGGAACTTGACATTGTATCAATACTGAACGGCGTCGGAACAGAAGCATCACATCTGAAATAAGCGGGAAGGGACCTGAAAGAGCTTCGCCAGGGCCTTGGCTTGGCCCCTGCTGATTTTCTTGGCACCCGATAAAACCTCTCGGCACGCCGCCGGATTCCCGAAAACGTGCTCAATGTCCGATGTTTCCAGGCCGCGCGCCTGCAGCAGGCGGCCGAGGGTCTCGTGCGGTAGAGCACTGGCGGGTTCGTCCTCGCCCTCGTCTTCTTCCTCCTCGGCCAACACGCTGTTCTCGAACATCTTGATGAGGATCACCAGCAGTTCCAGGAGTTTATTCTCCTCCTCGGAGAGAGCCGAGCCCTTTTCCATCAATTGCTCTGCAGCCGTCAGCAGGCGGTCGTGCTCTTCCGGCGAGTCGATCAGGCCCGGCCGGACCTCGGCCAGAAGCTGTCCGTAGCGCGCATCGTCCATGTTCGTACCATAACAGCCCGTCCTTGACCAGACCATAGTGGACCTACTAACATTTAGATTACAGAGAGTATTGTTTTTTCGAGCCGCAGATGGGACCAGGGGCCACGGCGATGCGCAAGTGGGAGATCCTTCATGCCATCGTCAAATCCTACATTGAGACCGGTGAACCAGTTGCCTCCCGCAGCATCGCACGCGCGCGGAAGGACAGTCTGAGCCCTGCCTCGATACGAAACGTCATGGCCGACCTGTGTGACGAGGGCTATCTGGCCCAGCCGCATACGTCCGCCGGCCGGATTCCCACCGAGAAGGCGTTCCGCAGTTACATCGAGTCGCTGCTGTCCTCAAATCGCATGCTTTCGAACGAGTTGGAGCGCCTGCGAACGGAAATCGGACGGGACGATTCGGTGGAGGGCCGCGTGGAGCGGACATCGCACCTCCTGACCGAAATGACCCGCGGAGTCGGGATCGCCGCTGCCATTCCGGCTGCCAGCCAGCACCTCGATCAGATCGAACTGTTGTCGCTCGGCGAGCGGCGCATTCTCATGATCGTCGTCACGAAGGATCGCATTGTGCGGCAGCGCGCAGTGACAGTCGACCAGCGGATGCCGGAGAGCGAACTCGAGTCGATCCGCAATTACGTCAATAAAAACTTCAGCGGCTGGATCCTGTCCGACATTCCGGTGGAGCTGAACCGGCGCGTGGAAGAGGAGAGTTCGGCGTACGGGCGGATCCTCCAACAGTTGACGGAACTGAGTCAGAAGGGACTCTTGGACGTAGAGGTTGTCCCGGAGATTCACCTGGAGGGCGCGAGCAACCTGGTGGGTCTTGACCTGCACCTGACCCGGGAGAAACTGCGCGAGTTGTTCCACACGTTGGAAGAGAAGAAGCGGTTGCTGCACCTTCTCGACCGGTTTCTGGAACACGAAGAAGGTGAGTTGGCCGTTCAGGTGGGGCTTGCCGATGCGCACCCCAGCATGGGCGAACTTTCGCTGATTGGGCTCACTATCGTGCTGCCGACCGGTATGCACGCGAAAGTGGCCGTCCTGGGGCCAATGCGCATGGACTACACCCGCGTCCTGTCTGCCGTCCTGCATGTCGGACAGGCGCTTCGGACTGCTTGACAATGCTCGAATTCGGCCCCAATAGCTGACCTGGAAGACTACTCCTTGTTACCCTGGAATAGAAGTAATATGGACCCGAAAAATCCGACGACGGATCCGGTGGAGGATTCGATCAGCGTCACAGACCAGCCGTCCCAACTCGCATCCCTTGCCTCCGAGCGCGACCAGTTGGCCGCCGAGAAGGCCGAGTTGCAGGACCGTTTCCTGCGCCGCCAGGCCGAGTTTGAGAATTACCGGCGCCGCGTGGACCGCGAAAAATCCGAATTCGCCCAATATGCCGCCAGCGAGGCTGTTCAAGCCATGCTGCCGGTTCTCGACGATTTCGAACGCGCCATTAAGTTGGAGACTCCCGATCGCGATTACCAGCGCGGGATGGAATTGATCTATCAGCGGCTGTTAGAAAGCCTAAAGAAATTGGGTCTGGAGCCGATCCCATCAGCAGGGCAGCCTTTCGATCCCTACATCCACCAGGCGCTCGAGCGCGTGGAGACCGAAGAGGCGGAAGACCAGACGGTGCTCGAGGAATATCAGCGCGGCTATAACTTCAAGGGACGGTTGCTCCGCCCGGCGATGGTTCGCGTGGCCGTAAGACCTGTCTCGAAGGCATGACTCAGGCAGTTTAGTATTCTGGAGGAATCCATTCGGGATGAACGTGGCCAAAAGAGACTATTACGAAGTGCTCGGCGTGGAGCGCACCTGCGATGATGGGACGCTGAAAACCTCCTACCGCAAACTCGCCTTGAGGTACCATCCGGACCGGAATCCGGAGAGCGGCGATGCCGAAGAGAAGTTCAAGGAAGCCGCCGAGGCGTATAGCGTTCTCAGCGATCCGCAGAAGCGCGCCGCATATGACCGTTTTGGTCATCAGGGCGTGCCGAGCAGTGCGGCGGGTGCGGGATTCGATCCGAACGCGTTCCAGGATTTCAGTGATATTCTGGGCGATTTCTTTGGTTTCGGCGACCTGTTTGGCGGCGGAGGCGGCGGGAGAAGAAGGAATCGAGCCCAACGCGGCGAGGATATCCGCTACGATCTCGAGATCGAGTTCGAAGATGCGATGCGGGGCCTCACGGCCGATATCCAGGTTCCCCGTCTGGAACAGTGCGGCCGCTGTCACGGCAAAGGCGCCGAGCCAGAGGACGGGCTCACGACGTGTCCCATCTGTCACGGCCGCGGCGAAGTCATCTTCCAGCAGAGTTTTCTATCGGTGCGCCGCACCTGCACGCAGTGCGGGGGACGCGGCCAGATCATCCGCCGTCCGTGCAAGGAATGCAAGGGCGATGGGTATCTTCGCACCGAACGCAAGTTGAAGATCACGATTCCCCCTGGCGTGGACACGGGCACGCGGCTGCGGCTTTCCGGTGAGGGACAGCATGGAGCCAACGGCGGTCCTACGGGCGACCTGTATGTTGTCGTGCGCGTGAAGGAGCACGCTATCTTCATTCGCGAGGAGGACGACCTCCACTGCAAGGTTCCGGTGAACATCGCCCAGGCGGCGCTCGGGACGGACGTCGACGTTCTGACGTTCGATGGTCTACAAACAGTGAAGGTGCCGGAGGGCACGCAGGGCGGCACTCGCCTGCGGCTGAAGAATTTCGGAGTCCCGCACCTGAACGGCCACGGACGGGGCGATCTCTACGTTCACATCGACGTGAAGGTGCCTGCGAAGTTGACTCGGGAACAGCGCAAACTCTTCGAGCAGTTGCGCGATTCGCTGCCGGCGGAAAACGAGCCCGAGGACAAGGGGCTTTTCGACAAGGTCAAAGACTACTTCCTGTAGGGTCGCGGAGGCGGTCGCGAGCACGTGGCCAGGTTCATCCTTTGCGGCATGACCACGGAGGGGGGCGGGTCGGATCAGAGGGAGGCGTCGGCACCAGGACCGCAGATTTGAAAGATGTTGCCCTCGGGATCGACCGCGTCGCAAGCCACTCCCGGCTGTTGCCAGGGACGCCGCAAGATCCTGATCCCGAGCGATTCCAGCCGCGCCCGCTCCGATTCGACGTCCTTCACTTCAAAGATGAGCTTCACCGGGTCCTGTTCGCGCGGAGCCGGCGGCAACGCGATTTCGATGTCCTGCGCGATCTCGGCAGGAATGGCATGCAAGGCGAATCGAGTACCGCCAGTATCGAAGGCCGCCCAGACGTCAGTCCAATTTTGATTGGTTGGCTTGACGCCTAGCATGTCGCCATAGAACTGCTTCATACGCTCCAGATCTTTCACGTACAGCATCGCGCCACGTAGCCGCATAAGCGCGATGATACCTTACGTTGCCGGTGTTGACGCCGCGAGCAAGGCCAGTTTGCATGGACCTGCCCCCTGGGCTGAGACAACCAGTTAAGACACAGTTCGCCGTTCGCTGAAGAGTTCTCGACCGGCAAGACCAACGTACCGCATACTGAAACCCGGTTGGTGAAGCGGAGGCAGGCAATGCTGGAGAGCAACCCG
>JBBQGE010000141.1:0-12611 GCA_038322675.1 Bryobacterales bacterium | reverse complement strand
GGCTATGATTTGCTGAACCGGCCGCTGCGTAAGAACTACACCTCGACGACGGCGACGCCGAGCGTGATCTACACGTACGATCAGGACTTGGTGAGCGATAACCCGCGCAGCGTTGGGACCACGAATTACCCGCACGGGCGGCTCAGTTCGGTGAGTGCGGGCGGGACGACGGTCTCTTACAACCGCTACGATGAGCTGGGGCGGGTATTGGCGCACACTCAGCAGACCGGCGGTGGATCGTATTACTTTGGCTACAGCTACAACCTGGCGGGGCAGATGGAGTTGATGACGTATCCGTCGGGGCGGGTAGTGAGCACGACCTACGATGCAGCGGGGCGAGCGAGCACGCTGAGCAGCGGAACGACGACCTACTTGCAAGGTCCGAATAACGGCGGGATTGCGTATTGGCCACATGGGGCGATGTATCAGTACCGGCTCGGGACGCTGTACGAGCAGCAGAAGTACAACGGGAAACTGCAGGCGGTATCGTTGAAGCTGGGCGGCGATTACGATACCGGCAGTGAATTGGGGCTGGCGCTGGACTACGGGACGAGTGAGAACAACGGGAATCCGTTGCGGCAGACGATCAGCGGGCGGGGGTGAGCCAGGCGTTGGTGCAGAGTTACGGCTACGACGGGCTGAACCGGATTACGGCGGCGGGGGAGAACCTGGGGAGTTCCACCGGGCCGGTGGTGTGGTCGCGCGGGTTTGGGGCCGACGAGTACGGCAACGCTTATGTAACGAGTTGGACGGCACTGAGTCCTTCCAGTTTCACGCCGATGTCGACGGGGTGGTTCGACGACCAGAACCGGCTGGTGAATGCGGGGATGAACGTGGTCTACGACGATGATGGAAATCTGAGCAGTATCGGCGGCTACGAGATGAGCTACGATGGCGAGGGCCGGTTGGCGTCGAGCACGCTGAACTCGGTTACGACGGCGTATGCATACGATGGGGAAGGGCGGCGGGTCAGCAAGGGGAGCGTGACGTACGTGTACGATGCGATGGGGCAACTGGCGGGGGAATACGGAGGGACGTACGGGTCGGCGGGGCAGCAGTACCTGACGGCGGACTGGCTGGGAAGCACACGGGCGGTGAGCGCCGGGGGAGCGTTGGTGGAGCGGCGGGATTATCTGCCGTACGGCGAAGAGATTCCGGGGTCGTTGGGGGGACGGAGTTCGCTGTGGAGCGGGGAGATGGGGGTGAGGCAGGAGTTCACGGGCAAGGAGCGGGATGGGGAGACGGGGTTGGATTACTTCGGGGCAAGATACATGAGTTCGGCGCAGGGGCGGTTTACGAGCCCGGATCAGCCGTTCAACGACCAAGACCCAATGAATCCGCAGTCTTGGAACCTGTATAGCTACGTCATGAACAATCCGCTCCGGTATACCGACCCGGATGGCCAGGCCCATACAGACGACAATGGGTACTACGTTGGCGACAAGAATGGCGAATGTCAGAGCATCGGCGGGAGTAGTCTCTGCTGGAGTTCTAAGAACAATCAATGGGAATCGCCGCCGCCCCCTCCGCCCATCATCACCATGTCTGATCTGAATCCACTGGATGGTGGGCCTCCTTTGGCCTTCCAGGGATTCGTCAATCTGTTTTTGAATGGGCAGGGAAAGCGGGGTGGCGCGCAACTGGCCCTTGGGATTTTGCCCTCCGCGCTGGTCAGTTTTGGTGCCGCTCGTATGGGGGGCCAGCAGTTGTTCCAGGGTTTCCAGGCTGCGGAAGATGCAGCCCTGGCGGCGAAGGGACTGAGTGCAACGACGGCCTTTAATGCCGGCAAAGGCGTGATCAACGGCGAAACGACTGGCATGACTAACCATGCCCTCAGCCAATCCCTCGCTCGTGGTGTGACCAAACAGGAGATCGCCGAGGCGCTGACCCACGTCGCAAAGAGTACCGGTGGATCCGTTCTCAAGTTTATCGGCCAAGGAGCGGAGGTGCGGGTGAACCAGATTACCGGCAAGATTGTGACCGTAATCAGGTTCTCCAGCGCGACCGCGAAGTGACCCAAATGCGAATCGTTGCCGATGCAGGTGGAAGCGTACATATCCAGTTGCGCGATGGTGAGGTAGCCATTGAACGACGGGGGGAGATAATCGTCGATCTCAACCGCGATGGCCACTGGATTCGTGGCTTCGAAGTGATCGGTGGAATGATGGACTTTTCGCTGAGCGTCGCCACAAAGCCGTTCTTGTCTGCGAAGCAGGGCGGACTTCGGGTGACGTACGACGGGGAGGCCGACGCCGCTTACTTTTATATTCCATATAATCGCCGGTTTACGAAGCTGAAACGTGATGAACAGCAGTCGGCCGAGACGTATTCGCATTCCGTCAATCCGACCGGCTTGTATAGATTCGATGCTCAGGGCGGATTGCTGAGCGTGATCATCCCCACAGCGGACGCAGTGAAGAGCGTCGAGGATTTTCTGTTCTTCTTCGATCACGAGTTGCTCGCCGAGTACAGTGCTCGGGTTCCCAGTGGAGAACCACAGTAGAGTCCGCAGGAAAGCGTCACCGAGAAGCAGGGCGGCGGCGCTGCGCTGGCCGCCAAGCCCGCACGAGGAATCAGCGAGTTTACCGCAAGTAGCGAGAAAAAGACGATGCTACGCATCGGCTGAAGGGGTGACACGTCACCTCTGAAGGCGGGTGCATTGACGTGACCGGCCCATTATCATTTGATTCCCGCGGATTCCCGCGGATTCCCAGCAAATCCCGCGTCTTCTCGCAGCGTCGCAGGCCTTCTCAAGATTTCTCACGGATTCCAACCCCGTCTCAGAAAACGGCGGAAAGACAGCCACGGTGGTCTTGTAGTGGAACATAAAGAAAGTGCCGGGAGGCGCGGCCATTTTCGCAGGTATCTGCTGGATTATGAAGAAGATGCTTGTACGGTACGCAGCAGTGAGTTGTACGGCAATTGCCGGGTGCTCAAAGATACGGGACGTAGCGTTCATGCAGGCCTGTTGCGGCGTCCCGTTCGCCTTTTGTCTGGCGATCTTCCAACTCAGCGGTAGGCTTCGCGCCGATTCCGGACGCCGGTAATCTCGATGGTGGTTTCGTCCTTGGGATCGAAGAACACCCGGTAGTCGCCGCAGCGAAGCCGGAAGCCGGTCAGCGGCGGCTTGAGCTTTTTCACGTCGCCGTTGTGGTTGGCCAGGTAGCGGTCGATGCAGTGGAGAATCTGCAGGGCGGTTTCCCGGTCGATGGCCCGCAGATCGGCGCGGGCTTCCGGCGACCAGACGACCGCGATCCGCCCCGGGGCGGATTCCTCGCTCACTGACTCAGCCCGAACTCGCGGAGGATCTCGTCATGTGGGATGCCCTCACCGCGAGTGAGCGAAGCACGGGCGCGGGCGATGGCCGCGGCGGTCTCGGGCGTGATCTCTTCCTCTTCCACCGGCGCCAGGGCCAGCGAGCGAGCCAACGGTTCCACCATCACTTCGAGCAGACTCCGCACGGCGTTCAGCTTCGCGGCCGGCAGCAGATCCAGCAGCGTGTGGGCCTGCTGGCGTTCTTCATTGAGATTCGGTTCCATGGTTTTCCTCTTTAGCGGCTTAAAGCTCGAACGCCGGCCCGATTCGTCCTTGGCTACTTGCTCTGCGATGCGATGAAGTTATCGATGGTCGTCAACAGGGCGCGTTGTTGGTAAGGGGGCAGTTCTTCGATCTGCTCCATGCGGCGGATCAGCTTAATACTGGGCTGCCGTCTTGCGGATGCAGGTTCCTTCTTGCTGCCCCGCAGAAGTTCATCCAGGGGGACAGCCAGAACCTCGGAGAAACGGAGAATCATGTCTGCGTTAAGCCGCAGCTTGTCCCGTTCGTAGTTGGAAACCAATTCCTGGATGAGGCCGGTGCTCTCGGCCACCTGTTTCTGGGTGAGGCCGCGTTCCTTACGCAAGCGGGCGAGCCGCTGCCCTAACGTCTCCTTTCCCGTATCGACTTCCTTCAGCTTCAGCATGGACTTCCTGGGCATAGCCAAATTTTACTGGAGAGTGGCCGCCATCCGGTTGTTTTCCGGCTTCCATATATAACATGATACTCTATAGTGTCTTACGCTGAGGGATGTGAAACAACAGATCAAATCCCTCTTGACAGGTTTTAGCGAGAAACGCGAAAAGGAGGCCTGACCAAATGGCGCGCATCCCCGACGAGGACATCGAGCGGCTGAAGCAGGAGGTTTCCCTCCAGCGCTTGGTGGAGGCGCAGGGCATCGAACTGAAGCGGCACGGCGCGGACCTGCTGGGGCTGTGCCCGTTCCATGACGATCACGAGCCGTCATTGGTGGTCAGTCCTAAGAAAAACCTGTGGCACTGTCTCGGCGCTTGCCAGAAGGGAGGCTCGGTAATCGACTGGGTGATGAAGTGCCGCGGCGTGAGTTTCCGCCATGCGGTCGAACTGCTGCGCAATGAACATCCATCGCTGGCCGCGCCGATGCGCATCGTCTCGAAGGGCACGGCCGCGGCGGTAAAACTGGAAACGCCGTTCGAGGTGAATGCCGACGATCAGCGCGTGTTGCGCCAGGTAGTCGATTACTACCACGAGACGCTGAAGCAAAGTCCCGAGGCGATGAAATACCTGCAATGCCGTGGCCTCACGCATCCGGAAATGATCGGGCACTTTCGCATCGGCTTTTCCAACCGAACGCTCGGTTACCGGCTGCCGGATAAGAACCGGAAGAGCGGCGCGGAGATCCGAGGCCGCTTGCAGCAGCTCGGCATCTTGCGCGAGTCGGGCCACGAGCACTTCAGTGGATCGGTGGTCATTCCTGTATTCGACCTGAACGGCAACATCACGGGGATGTACGGGCGCAAGATCACGGCAAGCCTGCGCGAGGGAACGCCGCTGCATCTGTATCTGCCAGGGCCGCACCAGGGCGTGTGGAACGAGCTGGCGCTACAGGTCTCAAAAGAAATCATCCTCTGTGAAGCGCTCATCGATGCGCTGACGTTCTGGTGCGCGGGGCTCCGCAATGTGACCGCGAGCTACGGTGTTGGCGGCTTCACGGACGATCACCGGGCAGCGTTCCGCAAGCACGGTGTGCAGCGCGTGTGGATCGCCTACGACCGCGACGAAGCCGGAGAAAAAGCGGCGCTGTCGTTGTCCGAAGAGCTGCTGGCGATGGGCATCGAGTGTTTCCGCGTCTTGTTTCCGAAAGGCATGGATGCCAACCAGTACGCGCGCCAAGCGACGCCGGCAACCGGGATTCTGGAGACGGCGCTCAATAAGGCGCAGTGGCTCGGGAAAGGCAAGCCGCCGGAGAGGGTCACGGTGGAAGTGATCCCGGCGCCGGTTCCCATCGAAGATCCGCCGCCAGAGGAAACATCGGCAGAAGAAGCACCAGAGGAAGACCCGGAGCCGCCCCTCACGCCTGAGCCGCAGCCAATCGCTACAGAAGAACCAGCAGCTAAAGAAGAAACGAATGAGTCCGTTCCTTCTTTAGCCGCCGATCCGCCGCCCGCCGCGCAGATCCCCGCCCCCGTTGTACAGCCCTCAAATCTGATCGATGTGCCGACCGAGGTGAAAGGCGAAGAGATCGCCATCACGCTGGGCGACCGCCGCTATCGTGTGCGTGGACTCGCGAAGAATCTCAGCTACGCCATCCTGCGGGTGAATCTGCTGGCCGCACGCGGCGACGGCTTCCACGTCGATACGCTCGATCTCTACGCAGCCCGCCAGCGCGCCGTGTTCATCAAGCAGGCTGCCATCGAGATGGGACTGAAAGAGGATGCAATCAAACACGACCTGCGGCACGTGTTGCGCAAGCTGGAGGAACTGCAAGACCAGCAGATCCAAAAGACGTTGGAGCCGAAAAAGTCCGAGATCGCCATCAGCGACGAGGACCGCGCCGCGGCGCTCGATCTGCTGAAAGATTCGCGCCTGTTGGATCGCATCCTTGACGACTTCGAGCGTTGCGGCGTGGTGGGCGAGAAAACCAACAAACAGGTGGGCTACATCGCCGCCGTGTCGCGGAGTCTCGAAGCGCCGCTGGCCGTGCTGGTGCAATCCAGTTCCGCCGCCGGCAAAAGCTCGCTGATGGACTCCATTCTTGCGTTCGTCCCTGAAGAGCACCGCGTCGAGTACTCGGCCATGACCGGGCAATCGCTGTTTTACATGGGCGAGCAGGACCTGAAACACAAGGTGCTGGCCATCGTGGAAGAGGAAGGCGCATCCCGCGCCGCCTATGCTCTGAAGCTGCTGCAGAGCGAAGGCGCGCTGAGCATCGCTTCCACCGGTAAGGACCCGGCGACCGGGCGCCTGGTGACCCATCAGTACCGCGTCGAAGGACCGGTGATGATCTTTCTGACGACAACCGCTATCGAGCTCGATGAAGAGCTGCTGAATCGTTGTCTGGTGCTGACGGTGAACGAGGACCGCGAGCAGACGCAAGCCATCCACCGGGTGCAACGCGAGCGGCAAACGCTCGAAGGCCTTATGGCACGGCAGGAGCGCCAGGAGATTCTGAAAGTGCATCGCAATGCGCAACGTCTGCTGAAGCCGCTGTCGGTGGTCAATCCCTTTGCCCTCGATCTGACGTTTCCCGACAGCCTGACGCGAACCCGCCGCGATCACACCAAGTATCTGACGCTCATCAACTCCATTACCCTGTTACACCAGCATCAGCGCCCGGTGAAGACCGAGACGCGTCACGGCCGGACCGTTTCCTACATCGAGGTGACGCGCTCCGATATCGAGACCGCCAACCGCCTGGCGCATGAGGTGCTGGGCCGTTCGCTTGACGAACTGCCGCCGCAGACCCGGCGCCTGGTGACTCTCATCGATGAGATGGTGCGGGCCGCATGCAAGCAGCTAAAGATGGAACGCGCCGACTTTCGCTTTAGCCGCCGTGACGTCCGAGTGCACACCGGATGGGGCGACACACAACTGAAAATCCATCTGCATCGACTCGAAGAGCTGGAATATCTGCTAGTGCATCGCGGTGGACGTGGGCAGAGTTTCGTCTATGAGCTTCTGTTCGATTCCCAGGGAGCGGACGGCAAACCGTGGCTGCCCGGTCTCATCGATGTGGAACGGTTACGGTACGACGAAAAGAAGTCGGGGGTAAATGGTCAGAAGTCGGGGTCAAGTCGGGGCCAAGTCGGTGGGGTGTCGGGGGGTAGTCGGGGTGTGCCGGAGCTAATAAAGACAGGCCTCGGGAACGGTTTTCGCGCAAAACCGCCAAAAAGCACTGATACCGGCGATGGAGAAGAGGCGCTTTCCATCGTAACCGTAGCCATAGGAGCCCGCCGGTGATCGAGCACAAGCGCCACACTGGAGGCCGCACGAAACGGTCCGTGCCGGCGGAACCGCTCGATCCGCTCGAAGCCGCCATCGCCCAGTATCTGGAATGGATCGCTGTCCACGGCTTCTCCGAAGATACCGTGAACACGCGCCGCGCTTACCTGGGCTACTTTCACGACTGGTGCCACGAGCGCGGACTGGAAGAGCCCATCGAAATCACGCGGCCGATTCTGGAACGCTATCAGCGCTGGCTCTATCACTACCGCAAGACCAACGGGCAGCCGCTTGGCTTCCGCACGCAGCACACGCGATTGCAGTCCATCAAAAGCTTCTTTCAGTGGATGGCCCGACAGAATCACCTGCTGCACAACCCAGCTTCCGAGATCGTGCTGCCGCGCATGGAGCACCGCTTGCCGAAATACGTGCTCAACGTGCAGGAGGCCGAGCAGATCATCCAGCAGCCCGACATCACTGAGGCCGAGGGCTTGCGAGACCGCGCCATCCTGGAGACGTTCTACTCCACTGGCATGCGGCGCATGGAGTTGGCCCACCTGAAGGTGTACGACGTGGACACCGACCGCAGCACGCTCATGATCCGTCTGGGCAAGGGCCGGAAGGATCGCGTGATCCCCATCGGCGAGCGGGCGCTGGCATGGATCGACAAGTATCTGCGGGAGTCTCGCCCGCAACTGCTGACCAGTGGGGCCGACGACGGCACGGTGTTTCTTACGCACATGGGCGAGCCGTTCGACCGCCGGCCGCTCACGGCGCTGGTGCGCGGTTACCTGATCGAGTCGAAGGTAGGCAAGATGGGCGGCTGCCATCTGTTCCGCCACACCGTGGCCACATTGATGCTGGAGAACGGCGCCGACATCCGCGTGATTCAACAGATGCTCGGACACGCGAAGCTGACCACCACGGAACTTTACACGCAGGTGTCCATCAATCTGCTGCGCCAGGTCTATTCCGCCACGCATCCCGCCGCCCACCTGAAGCGACCGGAGACGCCGGCAACCACCGCGCGGGATGCCGCGGCCGAGGCGGAACTGTTCGACGCTTTAGCCGCCGAGTCGGAGGAGGACCCGGAAGATGCGTAGCGGCCCCGACAGATCCAAGGCCGCGCTGGAGCGTCTTATCCAGGTCGCCCGGGGCGACACCGGACAGAGCCGGATCGTCGCCAACTTCCTGCTGGCCTGGTGGAACGCCGCCGAGTGCGGCGGCTTCGACCTGACGGACGTGTGGGGAGTGGATACGTCCATCGCGGTGGACATGCTGCGGGTGTTTGCGCTGTTGGCCGGAGGTCACCAGTACCCGGATGCCATGGGTTACGGCAAGCACTTCGAGGCCATCGTCCGCGCCTGGCGGCCGGCCGCCGAAGCCAGCGAGAGGAGAGAAACGCTATGATCGAAGAGATGGCAACGGTCCGCATTACGGAAGCTGAACTCGCCCGCGATATCCACGCTGTGCTGGCCCAGGTCCAGGAAGGCGTCGAGGTGATCGTGGAGCAGGACCATCGTGCCGTGGCAGTGATCAAGACGCCGCAAGGTCCGGGCCGGAAAATCAGCGCGTGCATCGCTCTGGCGAAGGCATACGAAGAGAAGCTCGGCTACGCGCCGGTGCCCGACGCCGACTTCGCCAAGGACGTGCAAGCTGCCATCGATGCCCACCGCGAGCCGTTGAATCCGCCGGCATGGGATTAGTCCTCGACTCCGGGGTGCTGATCGCCGCCGAGCGTGACGCCAAGCCGGTCAGTGAACTGCTGACCACACTCGAACGCGAGCACGGGGAGACCGAAATCGTGCTCTCTGCCATTACCGTGATCGAACTGGAACACGGGTTGCACCGCGCCCAGACTGCGGACCAGGCCCGGAAGCGGCGCGAGTACCTGGATACCGTCTTTGCGGCGATCCCGATCGAACCGTTCACCAGGGAGATGGCACAGCTTGCCGCAAAGGTGGACGCTGACGCGCGGCGGACCGGACAAACGATTCCGTTCGCGGACCTGCTGATCGGCGTGACCGCCCTCCACTTCGGCTACGCGGTCGGCACCCGGAACCTCCGGCACTTCCAGATGATTCCCAACCTGGCAGTCGTTCAGCTCTGAGGCCGCGCCACCTTTCCCTCCCTCCTCAGCTTCCACAGCAGTCCTCGCCGTCAAGGGTGCGCTTCGCCGCGCCACACACCGGCGCGCCCTTGACCGCTCCGGGCCGCTGCGAAGACATCCGTGAGATGAGGGAAAGGGGGCTTCTGGTCAGAGTGCGCCAGAACGTACAATGAAACCACGGTGACCACGGCGGCTAAACAGGAAGACTCCCCATCGGCGCAGTCCTCCGTCTTGTTCCAAACTCGCGTCTGGGGGTCCGCTCCAGAAAGCAGGACTGCCATCGGGCCTGAGTCCTCGGTAAGCTCAACTCTGCGTTGGGGTTCCTGGCAAGTTTACGATGGAACCGCATCGGCTCGACTAGTTGGGTTGGATTACTTCGGCTTCCGCTATTTCAGCGCGGCGCAAGGCAGATTCACGAGCACTGATCCCGTGATTGTGACCCCTGCGCGAATGCTCGATCCACAGATGTTCAACCTGTACGCGTATGCGCGGAACAACCCTCTGAAGTACATCGACCCAGATGGACGCGATCTGTACCTCGTGAATGATGACGAGGAGGGACGCAAGCGAGCCCTCGCCCAAATCACTCAGCACCTGAGCGCCAAAGAGCGTGCGAACGTTGGCGTTCGTCAGACGGCGGATGGGCGGTACCAGGTGTACTTGAAGGACGGGAAGGCCATCGCAGGAAAGGACGCCTCCGCTGGATACGGTCGGCTTTCGGGGGTGATTGGCGATTCATCGAGGGACTTCCGATTCGGGTACCTGACCTCCGGCCACGGTGCAACAGAAATGACCGGAAAGCCGATTGGGGTAGGAGCTCTGAAAGACTTCGGGGGTGGGGCGACGATCAATCGGGGTGGGCGAGAAGTTGACGTCTTTGTGGAGCAATCCAGCTCTCCTCAGTGGACTACGGCTACGATGGGCGGCCATTCTTCCCTCGCCCCGACGCCTGATTCTATGATCGCGGGTCATGAACTGTTTGGCGAGACCTTCCAATACCTCCGCGGAAACGCGGGCTACCAGGAGAATCGAAGCGGCGCTAACGACCGCATGATAATTAAGATCGACAATGAATTGAGGGACTTCTTCCCGCTGCCCCATCGAGACGGCCGTGATCACGGATTAGGCCCGGTTACAACGGTGATCGTGAAGTGAGGAATGCGATGACTGGACCGTTCATTGCTCTTCTCTCGTTGATAGGTATGGCGTGTGCCAGCCCACCAGAGACGACCGCTTGTGACTTCAGCTCGTTCAAGCCCGTCAGCATATCGGAGTTCATCCCGAAGGCGGTTGTAAAGAAGGTATTACCTGAATATCCGGACGCGGCTTTCAAGCGGCGGCAACAGGGGCGCGTAACCGTGAAGGTCCTCATCAAGCTCGATGGTACGGTGGAGAAGGCGTGCGCCACGGTTCGTGGGCCCCTTGCCGCGTCAGCGGAGAAAGCAGCTAAGCAGTGGTTGTTCAAGCGCAACTTCGGCTTCGATCAGCCTCGGTATGGAGAGTACGCCGAGGCCAGATTAGTGTTCCTTTTCGTCATCAGGAATGGCCGGGGAGAAGTCGGTACTGTGTTGTGATTTGCCACCGCTCGCGCTCACCGGTAACGAGAGAGATCTGCACCCTGATGGCACGCCGCTCGGGCTGGATTATTTTGGTGCTCGGTACATGAGTGCGGCGCAGGGCAGGTTCACGTCACCTGATCCGTTGCTGAACAGTGGTCGGCCATGGGAACCGCAGTCCTGGAATCGCTATTTGTACACGCTGAATAACCCTCTCCGCTACAACGATCCAACTGGACTCTATGAGTGGGATGCCACTCTGGGCGGCAGTTGTGCGGACAAGGCGCTCAAGAGCGGCGGCTGTAGTGGCTTCACAAAGCAACAGGGGAAGGACATCGCCAGTGAGCGAAAGGACATACGGAAGCAACTGAAGAAGTTGGACAAGTCGAAGGACGCCTTGCTTCATGGAGCGGTGACAGCGATTGGCAAGGAGAATGTCGATAACGGAGTGACAATCAGTATGGGAGCCGTCGCGCCCGGTGCTGTTGCGCAGGTTTCGACAACGTTACCCCTCTCCATCGACGCCAACGGCAATCCGGAACTGGACCTCACGATATTACCGGGATCGAAGAGCGATTCGTTATTCATCAACCTTGCTCATGAAGGTACCCACGTTGCGGACGCCCAATCAGTCGCCTGGGGCGCTCCGACAATGACCCACCTGAACACTGAAATGCACGCATACGGGGCCAGTGTTGCGGCTGCCCAGCGGCTTGGTTGGCCGAGTGCTGGCGCAGGAGGGCATGTTTTCTGGAGTTCGTCGTGGAGCAAAGTTGACCAGCAGACCCGACCACCGCAAGAGATTCGGAATTTCCTGAATACCAGTCCGATCTATGCGCCCAAAGTTAACAACCCTGCGTACCAGAAGTAGGAGGAGCGACCATGAACACGTTTTGCCTTTTCGCTCTATTCTGCGTTGCACCTGCTGTGTTTGCGGTGGACCAACCGAGACCCATTGAGGTTGCCGTGCCAGGGTATCCTCGCCTGCCCTCTGGAGCACGAGAAGAGGGCGAGGTTGTTGTAGATGTGCAAATAGACGCCGATGGGAAGGTCTTGAACGCAAAGGCGACGACAGGTCCAGAACGTCTTCGTCCACGGGCGGAGACGGCTGCATTGAAATGGCGGTTTGAGGCATCAAGACCGGGACCTGCTCAACTAGTGTTTGCGTTCGTGCTGCAAAAGGGGCTGACCGATCCGCCAGCAATAACGAGCATCTTCACGTCGCCAAACCGTGTCGTGGTCGTTGCGGAGAAGCGTGATCTTGTGATCATTGCCGATCCGGCTCTTGAGAACATGGGCAAGCAGACGACTCCGAAGAAGTAGACTCCCGAGCGGTGAGTACTTAGGTTGATTGTGCAGCGCCCCGTCGCTGCACTTCGAGCTTGACCGCATAGAAGGCAGCTTGTAGGAGATGAATCTTGCGGTGGTTGGCGTGGATCACCAGTTTGCCGTCTGACCACTCGGAATTTTCATGAGCGCCGATCAGGAGTTCGAGGGCGAACTGTTCGAACACGCCAGCGTGAGCGGAGCGGCGGATCCTGGCACCGGTAGCGTTGGAACTAACAGCCTGGGGGTGGCGACCACGGCCTACAGTAGCAACAACGTGCGCCGCGTATGTGATGAGGCGGCCAATGCCGTGAGCACCGACAATCCGGGTTCGTGCCGGGACCTCGAGTTGGATGCACTAGGGCGGATAGCGAAGGTGACGG
>JBBQGE010000140.1:0-12873 GCA_038322675.1 Bryobacterales bacterium | reverse complement strand
CCGCCGCCTCGGCATCCGCGCCCACGGCGACGGCAACAACGACGAATCCATCCAATTCCCCAACGGCTCCCGCCTCGTCGGCATCCCCGGCACCCTCGACGGCAACGTCCGCGGCTTCTCCGGCGCCAACTTCCTCATCATCGACGAGGCCTCCCGCGTCTCCGAGTCCCTCTATGCCGCCCTGCGCCCCTTCCTCGCCACCACCAACGGCAACCTCTGGCTCCTGTCGACCCCCTTCGGCAAATCCGGCTTCTTCTGCAACGAATGGACCCACTCGCCCTACTTCGAACGCCTCGAAGTCTCCGCCACCGAATGCACCCGCATCTCCCCCGCCTTCCTCGAACGGGAACGAGCCAGCCTCGGCGACGACTACGTCCGCCAGGAATTCTTGTGCCAGTTCATCGACATCAACGGCTCGCTATTCGTCCGCGATGTCATCGGCCGCTCTCTCAACCCCAAAATCGCCCCCCTATTCGCCGGCGCTTCTTCTGATCTAACCGAGTGGACTTCAGGCGAGGGCGGCGGATAGTATTCTGATGTGGCAATTCCAAATGCGACGAACTCGGTTGGCGCGGCGCCTGGGCAAGGGCGGTCCCCTCGCATAGTTTCCATCCAGCGGTGGTCCATCGTTCTCCTGGTGGTCGGAGGGGCGTTGAACTATGTCGATCGGGCAACGCTTTCGGTGGCCAACAAGCTGATCCAGGACGACCTGGGCATTCCGGTGGCCAATATGGGATTGCTGCTTTCGGCATTCCTCTGGGCTTACGCCTTCGCCCAACTGCCGGTGGGAGGATTGATTGACCGGTTCGGTCCGCGGCGGATGCTGGGGCTGGGGCTGTTTAGCTGGTCGGTTGCACAGGCGGCCGGAGGCTTTGTTACGAACTTCGGGTCGTTTGTGGCCGTACGGTTTGCGCTGGGGGTTGGGGAGGCTCCTTTGTTCCCAGGCGGCGCGCGTGTGGTGCGCGACTGGTTCGGGATCAACGAGCGGGGGTTTGCTACCGGGCTTTGCCAGTCGGCGTCGTCGTTGGGCAATTTTATCGCGATTCCGTTGTTGACGTTTCTTATGCTGAGACTAAGCTGGCGTTGGATGTTCATCATTGTCGGTGCGGTTGGCATCGTGTTGGCAGTGATTTGGTGGCTGGTGCACCGGGATCCGGCGGAGGTTGCGCTGACCGCGGAGGAGCAGCAATATCTGACCGAGGGGGACGACAATACGGCGGCACAACCACCGACATTCGCCGAGTGGCGGCAGTTGTTCGCGCATCGCACGACGTGGGGAATGATCGCCGGGTTTTTCGGGACCATTTACACCCTCTGGCTCTATACGAGCTGGCTGCCTTATTATCTGGAGCACGAGCGGCACATGAGCGTTGCCAGGGTAGGAGTGGTGGCGGCGATCCCCTACTTTTTTGGATGCGTGGGTGCCGTGGTCGGAGGATGGCTTTGCGACTTTCTGACGCGGCGCGGATGGACTCCGATGGGCGGGCGGAAAGTGTTGATGGCTTCCTCGCTGTGCGGCATCTCGGCTTGCACGGCGGCTGTGGTGTTCGCGGAATCGAACGAGCTGGCTTTGGCGCTGATCTCGGTTTCGCTGTTCCTGATTTATGTCGCGGCCGCTGCGGCTTGGGCCACGGTGCCGGTGGCGGCGCCTGGGCAGTTCACAGCTTCGCTTGGTTCGATCCAGAATTTCGGCGGGTATCTGGGCGGGGCGCTGGCTCCAGCGGTTACCGGCTTCATTGTGGCGCGGACGGGCAGTTTTTCGCAGGCGCTACTGCTGAGTGCGGCCATCAGTCTGGCCGGAGCGGCGGCGTATCTGGTGCTGGTGAATCGCACCATCCACTTGGGCGAGGGCCAGACCGTGCCATCCACATGAGCGAGAGTTCGAGTGCGACGATCCTGACCGGAATGCGGAATCGTAATGCCGGCGTCAGGGCGGTGATGAAGACAGGTATTTCACAACTGGATGCATTCGTTCCGTCAGACATCGGCGGGAGCGTAACCACGGAAGTAGATATGTTGGCGATCAGGCTACTTCATCATCGCGCACCCGAATCCGATCTGGCGGCCAGAAGAGATCACGCGGATTGACGGCGCCTTCGAAGAGGCGAGTGCTCGAAGACTTTCGACAACGACGATTTCGGGTCCGGAAAATCACGGTGGAGCGGCCGTTGCGACTGAGTTTCGCGGTCACGCCGGAGCGGATCGGCGCGTTTGCGGGAGTCAAAGGCGTTTGCGGCCTCGCCGAAGACGGGGCGGGAGGGCAAGAAGAAATCGCAAAGGACGGGCTTCCATCCGCTCCGAAGGGTTTGCAAGTTCGACACATTCATCGAGGATGAGGATTTTGGGAACGGTCTCACTTCGCCTGGCTGCTCCGGCTTCAGTGCGGCTGGCAAAGGCGGCCTCGCCGAAGAGGCGGAGATCTGCCGCGATGAGCACGGCAACATGGAGTCGGACCCTTAGTTACGTCACGAAAGCGTGCCGTTGAGAGAGATGTTGGCGAGTATTTCGAGCGGGAGGTGAAGCCGCACGGGCAAAGACCGGCGGCGGCGCGGTCGAAATTGCAGCGATTACGAAACACGAGGGCTTTAAGTGGGTCCAGCGGAAGCATTTCTTCTCCCACGACGTGAACCCGAGCTGAACCATTTCCCGCCCGCCGCGTGCACTCCTTTGCGCGTACTTATGGGCTAGTCCCTTCGTATGCACGCCGGGACGCAGGTGCTCGAGCCAGCGGTGAAGGCGCTCGTGCTGTTCTTCCCTGTGCCCGTGAAACATGGATAGAATGGGCTTCACATTTGACAATGGCTAAACGCAAGCGGCGCTATGGCTCCGTTACTTCGGAGCTGGTGAAGAAGGCCCGTGAGGCGATGCTTACGGCCGTCCAGATCTTCAATAACCCTCAGATTGAGTTCAAATCCGAGCTCTTCATCGTCACGACCACCATCGCCTGGACCTATCTCCTCCATGCCTACTATCGGAAGCACCGGATCGAATACCGCCGATTCCAGGAGGGGAACAATCGTCGGCGATTTATCCGGACGAAGCATGGCGCCGTCTGGCATTGGAGCCTCAAAGACTGCCTGGACTGCAAGGACTGCCCGCTCGATCACATCGTGAAGAAGAATCTCAAGTTCCTGATCGGCATTCGCAACGAGATCGAGCACCAAATGACCAGTCGGATCGACGATCAACTGAGCGCGAAATTTCAGGCAGCGGCGCTGAATTTCAACGCTGCCATCAAGAAGCTGTTCGACCCTCGCTATTCGCTCGATACGGAGCAGGCCTTCAGTATCCAGTTCTCCGCCATCATTGAGGAAACGGCGAAGGAGTTGCTCGTGCAGCAGGACCTGCCGCAGCACATTCAGTCGTATATCGTGCAGTTCGAAAATGGGCTGACGCAGGAGGAGTTCGACGATCCGCGGTTCTCCTACCGCGTTGCGTTTGTCCGCAAGACGACGAACAGCAAGGCGGCGGCGGACAAGGTGGTGCAGTTCATTCCGGCCGACAGTGCGGCCGGTGCGGAGGCCAACAAGGTATTCCTGCGCGAAACGGAAAAGGTGAAGTATCGGCCCGGCACCATCGTGAAGCTGATGAAGGCGGAGGGCTTCACAAAATTCAACATGACGCAGCACACGGACCTCTGGAAGGAGAAAGACGCTAAGAATCCGAAAAAGCAGCTTGGCGTGCAGGTTGAGGGCAGTTGGTATTGGTACGAGCCTTGGGTTTCGGAGGTCCGCAACCACTGCCAGGGGAATCAGGCGCTTTACAAGCCTGTGACACCGGCTCCGAAGCCGGCAGTTCCCGGCGCGGGACCGCAACCTGTAGGGCTCCGAACGTGAAGGGCGCATGCGTGAAAAGCGGTACCATGCTGATCGCGGGCGGGTTGCAGGTGAGGGGCCCGGGCGCTCGGCCCTGGCGGTACAGCCTTTAAGGATGGCCGGGGCCGGCCAATGGGCATTCTGGATGGGTCGCAGCATCGCTGGCACAATTCTGGAGGCACATGGGCGCTGCAAAGAGACTGCTGGAGGAAGAGCACAGGAAGTTCGGGATAGCGACCGGCATCGCAATCGAGGCGAAGGCGCTGAGGCTCTGCGAGATTCACGAGATCGCATACGACGCCGGCGGCGATATTGAGGCGGCCTATCGGTTGGGAAATTATCAGTTCACTAACGGGCAACTCAGCGAGATCTTCGACAGCCGCCGGGAGATGACGGATTTTATTAAAAGGGCGATCCAAGAGCACGCTGCCGATGAATGCGGCATGTGCGCGAAGAACGCCGCGGAATAGAAACCCCAGGCGGCGAACAGGGGCGTGTGTTGGCGTCGATAGGGCCTTTCGGCTATCGTCAAAAACTGTGTAGACGCTACAGGACGTAACACAGGCATGATCGACGCTGCTGGGCGCAATCGCCAGATCAGTTTACGTCCCGATGTACCCATCGGATGCAGTGACATTTCGCCGTATACGGCGTATGCGGGGTCCCTACATTTGATAACCGCAGGCGGACCGACGCGCGCCTCTAGATGGTATTTCATCGATGCCCACAGTCGGAATGCCAACGGTCTGGTTTAGTTTTAGTCCTGACAACGCCCCAGCCTTCTGAAATCCAGTTGGCGGAGAAGTCCCGTTGATGTGGCGCTGACAGATTAATCCTGATGTCGGCTTGGGGGCGGATGCTTACAAGCTTTCGATTATCGTGTCCCGCGTCACACCCTTGTGCCGGGCGACGGCACGGAGGATGGAAGCGAACGTCCCGAGCCGGAGAGCTTGATGATCGGGTATTGCGATCCGCTGATGCGCCGGTTCTTCCGTCTCCAAGATGATATGACTGCCGACCTGATGCACTCGGACATAGTGCCATCGCCGGCAAAGGGCGTCAGCGAGACGGGCGCCGGGCAAGTCCCGCGGGATCTTCATGCGACCGACAAGACTTCATCGCGGACCAGGTGGAGGCGAATTCGGTCGGGCCGCGGCCGGTCAAAGAAAAATGCTGCGGTGGCCTCAAGAACGTTGTTGCGCAACTGCTCCCACGTGTCGCCTTCGGTAAAGATGTTTTCGGTCAGGCATTCGGCGCAATACCCGCCATCGCTCTCCTGAACCACTTCGAATACCAGTTCCGACACATATCCATCATACGGCATCATCTTTCCTGGATTATTGGCGCGAAATCCTCTTAACACCAGAATCGCGGATAGATCCTCCCTGACGGCGTAGGATCGATTCACAGGTCCTCTAGACGTAAGCCGGTGTCTTTTCCGATTTTCACTAATGCGGCTGGGCCGATCTATTCGCTGTCGTGGAAGCAAGAGATGAAGTTCCGCTAGCCAGGACGCTGGAGTTTTCGCATCCAAGGCGCAACAAAGCGGCGTAGGCCCTTCTGGCCTTCGTCGTGTGCCAGACGCTCAAGCGGCGAACAGCACCTTCAGCGGGCCCGGGACGTCCTCGCCGCTCTCCATCATGTCAGCCAGCACTTGAAGCGCGATCGACTTGACCCTTCGGGCCACCTCATCCCCGGTGCTGCCGTAGGCCATAACGCCGGGAAGTTCCGGAACAGAAACCAGGATCCGGTCCGTCGTCTTCACGGTCGATTTCGACGCGGATCGGTTGGATCTCCACCATGAGAGCTTTCCTTCTAGCTGAAGCGGCCCGTGGCCTGAATCCGGGATCGGCCGCGGTGGTGGTGTAGCGCTCGATTTTGTCCAGGGCGTTGGGGCCGAGTTTGGCTACGAACCGGGCTTCGGGCGTATCGGGAGTTTCGTCGCTCAGCATGGCTTCGACGGCGGCCTCTTCGAGTTGAAACGGACTTGTGGCGGCGCTGACAACATTTCCCAACATAAATGTCTTATATAATGCTGACGTGGCACTTCGCGCGCTCCATGCTGAGGATGATGGCCTGATTTGCGCGGATGTGGGCGGCTGGGCGGAAAACAAGTATCGCCTCCTGGCACTGTACGACGCACTGTTCTCGACCGGCATGAAGAACAAATGGGACCAGCGTGTCTATATTGATCTGTATGCCGGTGCCGGGTATAGCCGGATTCAAGGAACGAAAACGGTTCTCATGGGGTCACCAATCATCGCGCTCACTGTGCCCGATCCATTCGACAAATACATCTTCTGCGAGGACAGCCCGGAACTCATCGCGGGGCTGAAGGCTAGAGTGGAGCGGATCGCGCCAGCAGCGAGGGTTACCTATCGTCCCCGGAAGTTGTGATACTGAGATCGACAAGATCTGCGCCGAGATTCCGAAGGGCTCATCGAGTAACAAGACCTTGAGCCTGTGCCTAGTCGACCCGTTCGATTTCGGCATAAAGTTCGAGACACTGCGGCGGCTTTCGGCCGTATTCATGGACTTCGTAGTGCTACTGGCAATCGGCATGGATGCCAACCGGAACTACGACCATTACGTCGACGGACACTCCACCAAAATTGACGAGGCCCTGGGGAACGCGCAGTGGCGCGAACGTTGGAAGGCCGTAGGTGTCCGAAGGCGCGATTTCAGGCCGTTTTTGGCCACCGAATTCTCCATGAGCATGGCCTCGCTCGGCTACCTCCAGAAACCGTTGGACCGGATGAAACTAGTCCGGTCTGTGGATAAGAATTTGCCACTGTATTATCTTGCGCTATTCTCACGTAACGAAATGGCGTTTAAGTTCTGGGACGACGTGCTCAAGTACAGCACAGATCAGACAAACTTCTGGGACTAAGCTTATGTCGCAATTTTCAAAGATCGAGTGGACCGATGCGACATGGAACCCTGTGCGTGGTTGCACCAAGATCAGCCCTGGCTGCAAACACTGCTATGCAGAGCGGTTTGCGGAACGCTTTAGAGGGGTGAAGGGGCATCCGTTCGAGCAAGGCTTCGACGTCAGGCTCGTACCGCATAAGTTGGGCGAACCACTTCGATGGAGCGAGCCGAGGATGATTTTCGTGAACTCGATGAGCGATCTCTTCCACGAGGAGGTCCCGGACTCCTACATCGATCGGGTGACCGCCACGATGCGCCTTGCGCGATGGCACACCTACCAGGTCCTAACGAAGCGCTCTGGGCGTCTCAGGGAACTGCTGACCGGTCGCTTAAGGGACGCGGCGGCCGAAGCTCATATTTGGTGGGGTGTATCTGTGGAAAACCGTCAATATGGACTGCCTCGAATCGCCGCCTTGCAAGCTGCGCCTGTAGCAATGCGGTTTCTTTCAGTTGAGCCGCTGCTGGAGGATATCGGCAGACTGCCGCTTGCGGGAATCTCGTGGGTGATAGTCGGCGGTGAAAGTGGTCCTGGTGCGCGCCCAATGAAAGAAGAGTGGGCTCTTTCGATTCGCGAACAATGTGAGGCAGCGAAAGTTCCTTTTTTCTTTAAGCAATGGGGCGGCGTGCGCAAAAAAGCGGCGGGAAGAGTGCTCCGCGGCCGAACCTACGACGGTCTCCCGAATCGTGTGCAGAACCCCTGCCTGCCGCCTGTGGTGCGCTTACAACGCGCACTGGAAATCGAGAGCGCAGCGCTGGTGCAGATCGGAATGTAGCCGAGCCCGGCGATCAGTAAACGGATTCTGAAACCGGCCGGGAACGGCGTTCGAGGAAGTCTAGCCTGATTGCGACGGGAAGTCGGCCAGGGTCCGGTAATCTGCGCGACGACACATGGCGAAGCCATCACGCCCGACTAAAGACCCTCCGTTGGCAGCACCGGATTACTGGCGCGAAATCCCCTTAACACCAGAATCGGGGATAGATCCTCCCTGACGGCGTAGATTCGATTCACGGGTCCTCCAGGGGTGAGCCGGTGTCTTTTCCGATTTTCGCCAATGCGGCTGGGCCGATCTATTCGCTGTCGTGGAAGCAAGAAGTGAAGCTCCGCCATCCAGGACGCTGGAGTTTTCCCGTCCAAGGCGCAACCGAGCTGCGTAGACCCTTCTGGCCTTCGTCGCGTGCCAGACGCTGACGCGGCGAACAGCACTTCTGCGGGCCCGGAACGTCCTCGCCGCTCTCCATCATGTCAGCCAGCACTTTCAAGCTACCAAACAATTTACACAGAAGATGTCACAGCACCGGGAAGCCGGGGACGGGCGGTACGAACTCAGGCGCTGCTGATTCACTCCGTGACACGCCGGTCACGGATATAGGTCCCCGCACGTCGGCATCGCGCCGCAGGTCTTGCAGTATTCTCTTGGAGAGTCCTCTTGGAGACCCGGATTGGCGGATGAACAATCGAAGCCTCTGCTGACGGGGCTAGCTTGAATTCTTCGAGAATTCCTTTCGAAGCTTGGCGATTTCTTCGCTGGACAGAGACCAGTCCGTGTCGCAGGTATTACAGTGAAGCTCCAACGCACCGGACTTCAACGCTGCTTCGAATTCTTCCTGAGTGTATGTAACTGTCTGGTTGTGGTTGTTCGGACAGTCAATCTCGAACTTCAGCCGGTCGCCCATGAGCCCTCCTGCTGCTTGTGAAGGATCGTCGATTTGTTGCTTTGCCTCTGCGATGCGCAGTTGGGCAGCAAACTGAACATCCCGCTGCTCGGGCAGTCCGCCGTTGCGTTTGCGCGAGCAGCATTGTCAATTCTTGATGGTAGCGCAAGCCCGCGGCTGCAGCCGATCTCACAGAGGGAGCACCCGTTACCGCCCGGAGGACCGTCGTCCATCCGGAAACTACGTTCCCGCAGGATTACTCCCAGAAGTCGGCATCTAACGCGCTTTCCGGGTCCCGGTCTCCGCACCGGATCAGGCGCCGCTCCAGGGATTTATCATCGCCACGCCGCAATGCTCGAAGTCGCTGGTGTTCCGGGTTGCTACGGCAGCATTCCGCGATCGGCAGATCGATGCGATCACCGCGTCAAACTGGGCTATCGGTCGGCCTATGGAGTCCCGGTCCGCAACGATCTTCGGGTATACGAGGGCGGATTCCCCATCGAACGGGAGCACACGCTCATGGAACTCTTCGGAAAACAGCCTTTCCACGGCTGCGTGCAAACGAGTCCGACGCTTGCCCGCGGGCAGCATCTCAATTCCATACAGGATTTCCGCCTGCGTGATGGCGGTCGTATATACGAGATCCCGGTCCTGACTGGCGAGCCACCGTAGTACGGTTTCCTCAGGCGACGGCCTCAGAGCCTCCGAAAGGACGTTTGTATCCAAAACGATCATCCGATGAATCCCGGCGGACGTCGAACGGGCTCCCTGTGCGGTAAGCCGAGTTCGACGCCTCCGAGCGGCTCGATGTGCCTGCGGATCGACTTTGCGAGATTTTGCGGTTGCGGTGTCTCCGCAACGAGGACGCCCTTCAGAATCTCGCGCGCCTCTTGTTCCATGGAACGCCCGTGACGAGCGGCACGAACCCGTAACCTGGCCTTTACGCTTTCGTCGAGTTTCCGTATGGTGATGCTAGCCACGCATCAATGATAGCACTGCAATCAAATGCCGTTCGATGGATCAGTACCCGGAAGTCGGCCAGGGTCCGCCGATTCCCCAGCCGTCAGGTTGACGCCAAGGCCCAACACGTCGAACTGGGCGCATGCGCCCGCGAAGTCCCATCCTGGGAAGTTCCGCTCACGATACAGGCCGGACAAACGACCGATGAGGCCCCCGAGTCGTTCCAGAGATATGCTCTCGAACCACGGCCCAAACCCGTTTGCGTTATGCCAGGATCCACCGGCGTCCTGTCGCCTCGGGGATCGGATCGCCGAACTCCTTCGCCGCGTCGATCCAGAGGCGAATCGCTTCCTGGGCGTTGCCGAGAGCGGCCTCGTGCGTGGATCCGTGCGCGGAGCAGCCCGGCAGCTCCGGCACTTCAGCGACAAAAGCCTCGTCTTCGTCACTCCAGTAAATGATGACTTCGTATTTGATCATCTTTCAGAACCTGGTTTTGCCTTCAGAACCACTGCGCGGACCTGCTTAACCTGGTACGGCTTCGCGTTCGTACCCGCCCTTTGCAAGTTGATTTTTTCTCCCACGCCGCTCTTCCGGAATAAGTGATGACTTTCCTCGCGCTCGCACCTCGAAACCCAACCTCTCTAGCAGCCGGCACAGATCGTCAAAACGGATGGCTGCATCTGCGGGTGCCGCCGAGGAGCCGGCTGAGGGTCTTCTCAGCTCCCATAACGACATTCTACACGGTGTTTACCACAATTCCGGACTTGGCACCGGTTAGAGAAATGCGGAAACTCACCACCGCTGTCGAGGAATCGAGTGTCCAATCCGAGTAGTCCGCCGCCGTCGGTCCAAATCCGGTTATAGGACCTTCTTCAGCGGAACCCCTCAATCACTCTGCAGATCTTCATCATGGTTGACCTCGATGGTCGCGTATTGTCCGTGAGACAAAAATGTACCGAGATTCTTGGAAGCCCGCAGCGTCCCCCCCCGAATTCCTAAGGGAACGCTAAGTCTCGTCAACTTTCGCGGAAGCCGACCCAATGTGATTGAAGAAGTCCTCGCCGCCAATCTCGACGCCAGTACGGACCCCGTCTTTGCCTTGAGCCTGAACTTCTCAAGGACTCGTGCGGAGGATTGTATCGGCATTATTAGGGATGCTGCAATGATCGCCGCCTCAAACCAACCCATCCCGCCCTGATATCACCTGCTGAGGCAAGCTCTCGCACCTTCGCACGCTTCGGCAGTGAGTTCCCTCCTTGAATCCGAACCTCGCCTCGAAGAAACGCCCCACCGCATTTTTTACCGTTCCAAAATTCCCAAGACTATTTCTCCTACTCCCACAACAACATCCCGCCCCCGACTCCCTCGAATAGTTCGCCCTACCCGCCAACCTGAAGGCGAAAGGACACCTCTACCCATGTCAAAACGCACGAAGCAAGTCTCCAAGCGCCAGCTCGAAGCCAACCGGCGCAACGCGAAGAAATCCACCGGCCCCAAGACTCAGACCGGCATCGACATCTCCAAATTCAACGCTCTCCGGCACGGCCTCACCGCCAATATCGTCTGTATTCCCGGTGAACACCGGCCCGATTACGACGCCCGCCGCAAGGAATATCACGACCTTTTTCAACCCGCTAACATCGCCGAGTGCGAACTCGTCGACGACCTCGTCTCCGCCCGCTGGCGCAAACAGCGCATCATCAAGCACGAATCCACCCTCATCAAAATCGAAGTCGAACGCCGCCGGATCGAAAACGCCGACCCGACCATCACCGACACCACGCCCGACGTCGACTCCACCCTCGCCACCCAGGCCCTCGCCGAAAGTGGCGACTTCCTCCGGCTCCTCGATCGCTACGAGACCCGCTTCAACCACAACATTGCCCGGACCCTGAAGCTCCTGCTCGAACTCCAACGCAACCGGCCGCCCGCCGGCGGTCCCGCCCCCGTCTATCCGCCCACCGAAAATACCTGGCCCGAGTCTACGCCCGACGTGTCCCCGTCCCCGGTGAGCCCTGCACCAACTTCCGTCCAAACCATTGATAAACCATCACTTGACCCGCAATCAGAGCCCACCCCGGCACCCGAAAACACCAGTTCTCCGAACGAAGCCAATCCCACGAACGGACACCCCGCAATCCGCCCCGTCCTCCACTTCCGAGTCATCGCGCCGCAGGCAGCAGAATCCGCGATACCGAACAATCAACCAGCCGAGAACACCCCAGTCACAAACTCACCGGAATTATTTCGAACGGCCGCCTCCAGCTGCTAACTCGTTATGAAATAAACACGATCCAGACCAGGCCGTCCGGCGCTGTCCACCGTCGAACCCTCTTCACTCGTACGCCTCGCTCCTTACCCTGAGAGCGGGAAACGAGGAATGTTCAGAACGGCCAGAAATTTCGAGGTCGGCTTCGAGGTCACGAGACCGCGAACCCCCAAAACCACCAAAGCCCAAAAACCGTCCCCACTCCCCGAAATCCACCCCGACCCCCTCCAGTTCGCCATCACCCAACTCGGCTTCCAGCCCGACGCCCCCCAAACCGCCATGCTCGTCAATCCCTACCCGTATCTCATCGTCAATTGCTCCCGCCAGTGGGGCAAGTCCACCGTCACCGCCATCCGCGCTCTCCACCTCGCCCTCACCGTCCCCGAATCCCTCATCATCGTCGCCGGCCCCACCAGCCGCCAATCCGGCGAATTTGTCATGAAGGTCGAAGCCATGCTCCGCCGCCTCGGCATCCGCGCCCACGGCGACGGCAACAACGAAGAATCCATCCAATTCCCCAACGGCTCCCGCCTCGTCGGCATCCCCGGCACCCTCGACGGCAACGTCCGCGGCTTCTCCGGCGCCCACTTCCTCATCATCGACGAGGCCTCCCGCGTCTCCGAGTCCCTCTATGCCGCCCTGCGCCCCTTCCTCGCCACCACCAACGGCAACCTCTGGCTCCTGTCGACCCCCTTCGGCAAATCCGGCTTCTTCTACAACGAATGGACCCACTCGCCCTACTTCGAACACCTCGAAGTCCCCGCCACCGAATGCGACCGCATCTCCCCCGCCTTCCTCGAACGGGAACGAGCCAGCCTCGGCGACGACTACGTCCGCCAGGAATTCCTGTGCCAGTTCATCGACATCAACGGCTCGCTATTCATCCGCGATGTCATCGACCGCTCTCTCAACCCCGAAATCGCCCCCCTATTCGCCGGCTCTCCCTCCGTCTCCCCGCACATCTTCCATATCGGTCTCGATCTCGGACAGCGCCAGGATTTTTGTGCCCTCGCCATCGTCGAATGCATCCCCGCACAACCCGCTCACTGGCTCAACCCGCGGACCGCCCAGCCGGCCCAATTCCACCTCCGCTACCTCGAGCGCTTCCCCTTGCGAACGCCGTATCTCGCTGTCATCAAACGCGTCCGCGAACTGACGAATCATCCCGAGATCGCCCACCGCTGCCGTCTATCGGTCGATGCCAGCGGACTCGGCGAGCCCGTTTTTGCCCAATTCCGCGCCGCC
>JBBQGE010000139.1:0-13816 GCA_038322675.1 Bryobacterales bacterium | reverse complement strand
CTCAGTCGTCGTAGTGGAGGGCTTCTTCGACTGCATGAAGGTGCATCAAGCCGGCATTCGGTCGGTTGTAGCGCTTATGGGATCGGTTCTGTACGAATCCCAACGCAAAGTTCTGGTTGAGCGATTTCGCCATGTCATTCTCCTGTTGGATGGCGATTCAACTGGCCGAAAGGCGAATAAGCTGATCGCTCACAAATTGAGGCCACACCGCTCAGTCCAAGTGATTCTATTGACGGATGGCCTCCAACCGGACCAAATGTCAGCGAAAGATGTCGTCGATGCTCTCCAGTGGTTCGCCAACGACGATTAGCGGTTCGGTAACATTTCTAATTGAGGCAACACGGTTGGGAAGAATAGTTGACGCCAGACACCCAGTGGCACAAAACACGAAAAACCAACTCCCGCAGCTGGCCGTCCCCGCACCTTCAACCTCCGAGAAGCTCTCGACCAGGCGCCTTTCAGGCTCTCAATCGTTACTTTCAGGCCCGTCATCCTATCTTCAGAAGGCGCTCACAGAACCGACGACTTCTGAGGTCGCGAGCCATGTGCTGCGCGGGATCGTGGATCTTGGTTTGCGATTCGCGAACGCCGCCCACCTGTCTTGGGTCCATGCAGCATTGTCGTGTGGCGATCTGTCCGATCCTTTGGCGAGTGAATTTGCCAGGCAGCGAGCCGATGGCCTTGCAGCTTTGCGCGATCGTTTCCAGAGAGGGCTTGAAGAGGGAGACCTGCCGGAGGGTACCGACGCGGCAGCGCTCGCACACTACCTGCAAACGGTGAATCTCGGATTGTCGGTTCAGTGCGCTTACAGGCGCAAATCGAGAGCAGTTCCTCGGAGTCGTGGAACATACGCTGAGGATGTGGCCCGGGCGAGAAGCCAGCCGGAAATTATGACGATCGCGAGAACAGGCGACAAAAACGCGCTGCACATCGTAGCCGCCTCGGTTCACCGCCTCAGGCGGCAAGCGGTTTTGTCCCCTCTAAGCTTTCGCTTGAGCAAAGCACCGATCCGCTACCCTCGTAGGAACTCGGTTCTACAATCGCTCTAGCCGTGTCTCTGCGTCGCCGAACTTCTCCAGCTTTACCGCAAAACGATCCATCAGCGAAAGATACAAACCGCACATCTTACGCTTCTCCTGGCCCTCATCGAGATAACTCAGCGTCCGCCCGGTCTCGAGCCGCCCGCCGAGCCCGCCCGCAAGCACAAGCGGCAACCGGAAGTTATCATGTTTCCTCCCGATCCACATGTTCGATAGGAACATCAGGCAGCTATGATCCAGCACGGTGCCATCCCCCTCCTGCATTCCGTCTAACTTTGAAGCGAGATAGGCAAACTGCTCAACGTGAAATCTGGCGATTCGCTCGTAGCCATCGGAGTTATTGTTATGCGACGCCGCGTGGTGCCCTTCCTTCACTTGTAGAAACGGATAGTACATCGCCGAAAGATCGCGCGAGATGATCAACGATGCCACCCGCGTCGTATTCGTCTGAAATGCGATGGCGACGATGTCGCACATCAGGCGGGCATGTTCACGTAAATCTTCGGGCAATCCATTCGCCGGACGGTCCATGGTGGCCAGAACCGTATTCCTGGCCTTTGCGCCGTCCTCGGCCGCCGCCTTTCCCTTGCGCATCCCCTCCACGCGCTTCTCCACCTCGCGCACACTGGTCAGGTATTCATCCAACTTGCCGGCATCACTCGAACTCAGCTTTGCGCTGAGGCTCCTCGCACGATCCTTAACCCGGTCGAGAATGCTGATATTCAGCAAGCTTCCCCGGTTATCAAACAAGTTATCCCACGCCAGCGACGGATAAACCTCCACCGGCACCGGCGAATCCGGTGTCTGCCACGAAATATGCGAGCTATAGGCCATCGAGAAATTCGTCTCGTGATAGCCCGTCATCGGCTGATCGCAAGCTAGCACGATACTCGATTGCGGCGTGTCTTCCCCCACCCGGTTCGCGATCATCTGATCGACGCTGATCCCTGAGTGAATCACGGCGCCCTTGGAGATATGCGCTCCCGACAGCAGGCTCCCGGTCTGCCCTGGATGGATTCCCTGCCCCGTCAGCGCCTTCACATACAAACCGTCGATCACGTTGATCTTCTGCTTCAGTAGTTCCAGCGGCGCAAGCGTCTTACTGAGTTTCATGGCCGCGCCCTGACCTTCCGCGCTCCAGTGATCCTCGTTAATCCCGTTTCCCAGAAACACGACGCCAAACCGAGTCGGGAATCCAGACGCCGCCGGCGTGTCTGCCACCGCATTCAACGACTGCAGCCACGGCAGCGCCATCGCGCACCCGGCCCCACGCAGCACCGTCCTGCGCGTGATCTTTGCCTTTGATCGCTTCATCTCTTCGCCTCTCTCACGGGATCTGAGCTAACTCGCCTGTTCCGGAATTGCGGACTCACCACGATGCTATCGATCAACGAGCTAATCCGGTACTGATCCGCCGCAAGTTTCGCCGTCATCTGATCGACTAGCGCTTCGTCGGATAACTGCGGCGACCGGTTCAGCGCGTACGCCAGCAGTTTCCGGCTCAAATTCCGTACAAATTCCGATTGCCGGTGCTCGCGGATATAAGTCCGAAGCCCCTCCAGGCCATTTCCTTCGAATCCGCCCGGATAAGTCACGTCCGTATCAACCGCCCGGCCCGCCAGATCTTTCTTCCGCGCATCGCCCACCGGGCCATAACCCTCAAACGCCAAGCCAAAGGAATCGAACTTCGCGTGACACGCTGCGCACATGGGATTCTCCCGATGTTTCGCCAGCATGTCTCGAACCGGCAGATCCATCTTCGACTCATCGCTCGGTAACTCGGGAACCACCGGTGGCGGCGGTGGAATTACCTCCCCAAGCACTTTCTGTACGACCCAATTTCCGCGTTTCACAGGACTGGTCCTCAGTCCCGGCGAGTTCTGCGTCAGGAACACCGCCATCGGCAGCAGACCGCCGCGCCCGTACTGGCCCGCATTCTCCACGCGAACCCACGAATCGGGACTCCCCTTCACACCCGGGACGCCGTAGTGTGCCGCCAGCACCGGATTCACGAAAGTGTAGTTGCCATATAGCAGATCGAGGACGGACCCATTCCTCCGAACTAGATCCTCAATGAATTTCACCGGCTCTTCGAACATGGCCGTCCGCAGATCGTTGTTGAAGGCCGGAAATCGCTCCCGATCCACCGAGTTATTCGTTTCAAAATGCCGGAAGCTGAGCCAGTTGCCCGCAAATTCCGTCGCGAAACCGCTAACTCGCTCGTCCTTCACCATCCGCCGCGCTTGCGCCAGCAGAACCTCCGGCCGCCGCAGATCCCCACTCGCCGCGTGCCCCAGTAACTCCTCATCCGGCATGCTCCCCCACAGGAAGTAACTCAGCCGGTTCGCCAGGGCATAGCCCGGCAGAGGCTCTGTCCCCGAACCTCCCTTGCGGCTCTCCAATAAGTCGATCCGGTACAGAAAATCCGGCGAAACCAATACGCTGACAATCGACTCGCGCATCGCGTCTTCGTGCGACAACTCATTCTTCGCGCGAAGGGTCCGGTAGTACGCCAGCAGATCGTCGCGTTCCGCCTGACTTAGCGGCCGCCGGTACGCTCGCTCGGCAAACCGGACCAGCGCCGTCAGATGCCTCGGCTCGGAGTCCCGATGTTCCTTCTCCATCGCGCGCAACGTCGCGTTGATGCCGTCAAAATGCTCGCGGATAGCCCGCGGAGCCACTGGATCGCTGCTCGGGTTCGCGGCGGCCTTGGCCAGGTACGCATCCCGCATCTCGAGAATCACCGGCTCATCCGTTACCTCATGATCGGCAGGACGCGCCGTCGCGCTCTCGGCTCCCTTTCCCTGAACCTCTCCGCTCTGATTGAAGAAGTACTGAATCCACGTGCGTGCCGTGAAATTCGCGTTAAAGTCGAACTCATTCCACAGCCCGTCTAACTCCCGCCGCCCCTTCGGGTCCAGAATCAGCTCCATCAGCGGTATGTCGTCGCGGAAGAATCCCACCACGCTGTGATAACCCGCGCTTAGCAGCCGCCCCTTATCCTGTGAGTCGTCCGGGAAAAACCGGCCGCGTTCGGTAACATAGAACGTGTCCGGAAAAACCTCCGCGAATCGCGCGAAAGCAGCTTCATAACGGCGCCGCTCGGCTACCGGCACAATCAGGTCGGTATCACCGGCCCGAGCCTTTGCCGACACCGCCGCCCACCGCGGAGCTGCCTCCCCGTGCAGACCCGCATACTTCGGAATCTTGATCTCGCCCGGCGGCGGATCGGTATCGTTCCTGAGATCGTTGGGATCGCTCTCCCGGCGGTGCGACGCGAACTGCTTCAGCTTCCAATTCAGCAACGGCTGCGATGCCGGCGGCAAACCCCGCACGAGCGGAGCCGCAAACTGCATCGCCGTATGCGCCCGAATCCGTTTCACGAACTCGCTCATCTCCGCGCACTTGGCCGTCACTGCATCGTCGCGTCCAGTTCCCGGCGCCGGAAGCGCACGCCACATCTGCTGCAGTCTCAAAACCGGACCCACCGCATCTCGATCGTGCAGAATGCCCCACAACATCGGCAAATACTTCGGGCTCAACTTCGCATCCGCCGCAATCGACGCCATCGTCGCGCGAGGCTGCTTCAGAGCGGCACGATGCTGGTATTGCCACGCAGCCCGGAAATAATCCGCATATTCGGTAGGTTGCCGCCGGTAAAACTCGAGAATTCGCTGGATCGCATACTTCTCCTGATCCGTCTCCACCAACATCGGATAAGGAGCAAAATCGATCGAATCCGGCGACAAAACCATGTGATCGGCGATTTCGCGCGCCGCGCGCAGGAACTTATTCAGCAGCGCCGGCGACATGGTCAGCGACTCACCGGAGTTATCAAATCCTGCCGGATTCGCAGGATCCAGCGGAAACTCCCGAGTTACGTCCAAGTCCTGTCCCGTCAAATCACGAATCGTGTAGTTATACTCGGCGCTACTCAGACGTCGCGCCGGCACCACGCCAGGATCCCCCGCCGACTTCCGGATCTCGTCCGCGCGCAGCGACACGATCCAATCGATCACCTGCTGCGTCGCCTCTTCCGGCGGACGAGGCATCGGCTTCGGCGGCATCTCGTGCGCCTTGAGCCTCGACATCACCAGAGTCCAGTGCGGCAAATCCTCGCGCACGGTCTCGAGTGAAGTGAATGCTTTTAAGTCAAACTGCGCCGCCGCCGTGCGCCCGCCATGGCAGCCCGCGCAGTATTTCGCGACAAACGGGCGCACGGTCGTCTCAAACTGCTGGTCCAGATCAGGACCGGCCGCAAGCATCGAGGTGCAGCCCAGCAAAACGGAAAGAATTCGGAGACGCACTACCCGGTCGGTTCTCCTCTAAGCGTTGCGCCCATTTTACACCCGCGGGCACTACCCCCGCCGCATTACGTCACTGTGACAGCGCCGCCAGCAGCATCGCTTTGGCAAAACCGTAATTGTAGATCTCACCCGCAAATCCGCCTCCGCCGACGTGCGCGTACTGGCCGCGAATCCCTCGCTCGCGGTCCAGGTCAATCGCCCGAGGATGTTCCGGCAACAGACTTCGCGAGTATTTCTGCCGCACCAGTTCCTTCATCACCTCGAACATGTTCACCTGCCCGTCATCCAGCCAGACTTCCGTGTAATCGACATAAGGCTGCCGCACTGTGACATTGCGATAGTGCACGTGATTGATCACGTCGCGCTTCCCAAGATACCGGCACACTGCCACGGGATCCTCCCCCAATTCCCGCGACACGCCGCAATCGAACGTCATGCCGTTATACGGACTCTTCACCAGATCCAGATACCGTTTCCAATTCGCAAACGTCGCGAACATCTGCTGCGTTCCGCGTGAAACGGGAGCCGGTGGATCGTTCGGATGCAGCGCGAATCGCACATTCGCCTTCTCCGCTTCGGGAATCACGGCCTTCAGGAAATACTCGGCGCGCTCGAATAACTCCTCCATCGTTTGCGCGCCCTCCTGCTCCAGCGGAGGCAAATCCTTCACCCGTGCATAATTGAACCGAGTTAGCCCCGAGCCGCCTCGTCCTAACTCCTCTTCATACCCTTCCGTCAGTCGGTGACCGTAGAAGTTATACTCGATGCACGGCAGTCCGGCTTTCCCCGCCGCACGCGTCGACTGGACAATGTTCTCGATTTCCTGATCGCGATTCGGACCGCCGTGGATAATATCGTGCATCCCGCCGATCATCGCGTTCACCACCGTCAGGCCCTGCTCTTTCAGCCCGGTGATCTGCCGGCGCAGATCTTCTTCGGTCCACGGAACCCGGCCCCCGCGGCCGATAACGTGAGTAATCCCCAACTGCACCAGCGCACGATTCTCCGCCGCGTTCGTCCCCACATACGCGCAAATCTTCGGAATTCCGTCGCCCCGCAAATCGATCGGCCACGACGTCGCCGCGCTCGCGATTTCAGCACTCACCAACACGCCGGCACCCGCCGCCCCCGCAATCTGCATCAACTGCCGTCGCGAAATCACGACTTCACACCCACGTCCGCCAGATACTGCCGCATCGTTTTCGCATAGTGCGGAAAAGCAATCTCCGGATCGTCGATATCGGGATGCCAGCGCTTTTCCCACTCGAAGCAGTAATACCCCTTGTAGTTATGACTCGCCAACACCCGCACCGTTTCCTTCACAGGAATATCGCCCGTACCGGTCAACACATAATGCCGGTCCTCTTTGCTCTTCCCCGGCACCGGCACCGAGTCCTTCAAGTGAGTATGCCGGATATATTTGCCTAACTCCCGGTAAGTATCCTCCGGTTTCTCTCCTTCCACACAGGTATGGTGCGCGTCCCAGAGAAATGCCACATACTTCGACTTCGCACCTTCAAGAATCGGCAGTAACTCCTCCGCCCGGCGAAACTCGCCATGCGATTCAACGATCACCGTCACACCCGACCCCTTGCCATACTCGCCGAGTTCGTGCAACCCGCTGCTGATCCGGTCGAACGTCACCTGCTTGTCTTCTCCCGGCACGAACTGATTCGGAAACACCCGAACGTACGGCGAGTCCAGTTTATGCGCCAGATCGATGAACCGCCGAGCCTCGTCCATATACTTGGCGCGCTTCACCGGATCGGGCTCATGCATCTGCGCCGACGAGCCCAGATCGGAAATCTTCAGCCCCGCCGCCGCAAGATCCCGCCGCGTCCCCGGCAACCTCGTGTCCGAGAACTCCGGACACTTCGGCAGATCCAACTGATCCTGTATCCCGCGCAGTTCGAGTGCCGCGAAACCCCACCCCGACGTATTCTTCAGGATCGTGTTCCAGTCCCACTTCGGGCAGCCCAGCGTAGAAACAGCGATCGGAAGCTTCTTAACGGATTTCGACAACATGAGGGAGGGCGCGGCCACCGCCGTCGCAGCGGTTCGTAAAATATCGCGGCGTGTCATATTCAGATCTTAAACCCCCGGCGCTGTCTACCGCTCACTTGCCGACAGCAACTCCGCCAAAGCCTTAGTGATCAATGGCGCCGCGTCCGACCCTACCGAGTTCACCTCGCCATAGAACTTCTTCGCCGATCCGTTCAAATACGGCGCCTTCTCGTCCCACTCGCACTTCGGAATAATGTACCCGATCTCATCGTTCGCCAGCCCGATCAGCATCCGATAGGGAGCCTTCATCGCCGGCTTAATCGCAGGTTCGATCGGCGCATCCGGATAATCCGCGCCCGAGAATCGCTCAATTTTCCCTGTACTCAACTCCGGATATAACTCCCCCGGCACCAGCGCGATTCCCAGCACCGGCCTCCGCCTTCCACTCACCCGGATCAGCCCCACCGGAGTCGTCGTCGTACCATCCTCATTCGGCGCCTTTCGCCCTTTGAAGATCCCCGCCTTCGCCGCCGCCATGAATCCCGGATTCGGCATCGGCACGTGAATCCGCTTCTCCCGATATTCAATGCTATCCACCCGCACCTCTTTCGCCGATTTCACGCTCTCAGCCGCTAACTCCGCCACGCGATTCCCGATCACCTCCGCTTTGCGAAACGTGCGATCCTTCAACTCCTCTCCCGAATCCGGATCCTTCACCTTCGACCCCAGCGGCGACTGCATCCCACCCACCGCCCCGTTCCACAACACACCCATGCCGCCCCTGAGTTGCTCCAGCTTCGCGCACAAATAATGCGGATAATCCGCCGTAATTTCCGTATTTCTCGAGCCCAGCGTCTCCGGATGATTCGCCCAGTTCACCACGGTCGCAATCGGCTTCCCGTCGCGGTCATCCAACGCCAGCACAATCAGTTCCGAGTCATGAGTTATCGGCGGCCGGTCGTCGTCGATGAAGCTATCTAACTCCGGTGTACTCACCACGGCTAACTTCGCCCGTGCCGCACGCATCGATTCGATCGCGCTCAAAGCTGCCCGGCTCGTCCGATCCACGACAAAATCGATATACCGTTCATTAATCCCCGACACACTCTGCGACCGTCCCCACTGCCCCATCGTGTCCGGACCCTCGTGCACGTGCGTCGAAGCTACCACGACGTCCGCATCCGGGTGCCGCGCCCGCACCGCGCTCCGAACCCGATCCGTATCGTCGAGAAACAGCCCGATCAGATCCACCTCGCAAATCACCAGCGGCTTCTTCGACGCGCTCATCGCCACGCATCGCGCATACAGATCGTCGTGGACTCCCGTCGCCGCCCGATTGTTCCCGAAGCCCGCCAGGTACGCCGGCCCCATCGTCTGCAGATCCGGAGTGATCACTTCCTTCGACGCCCCGGCCCGAAACTCCGCATGCAGCGCGCACGCACAAAACAGAAACAGCACGAATCTCATGGCTGCTATCATGCACGTTTCGCCACCGATCGGCAACCGCGAACTCTCACGGGCCTCGCCAGATGACGACCTCAACCACCACCGCCGCGGCCGCCCTCGACATCCTGGTTCTCGAAGCGCGATCCCGCATCCACGGCCAACCCGTCTTACTCTGGCGCGAAATCGATCGCGCTTCCCTCACCGCCGGCCCAGCCGCGCGCGCCGAAGACGGCTTCCACCTCTGCCCTGCCTGCGATCGCGTCTACTCGAAAGGCAGTCATTACCGCCGCATGCTTCGGCTCGCCGGCCGCACCCTGCGCGTAGCCCGCCGCTCTTTGCCACAATGAAGACCATGAGTAGCTCACAACCTGGGACCATGCCGTCACCGGCACCGATACTCGAGACCCTGAACGCGTATCAGCGTTCCGCCTGCCTCAAAGGCGCCATCGATCTCGATCTGTTCACCGCCATCGCCGAAGGCAATCGAACCGTCGAAGCCATTGCCAAACGCATCGGCGGCACCGAGCGTGGCACGCGCATTCTCTGCGACTATCTGACTGTTACAGAAATCCTCGAGAAATCCGATAGCAATTATTCCCTGACTCCGATGGCTGCCATGTTTCTCGACCGCCGGCTCCCCAGCTATCTCGGAACCACCGCGATGTTTCTCTCCCAGATCCACAGCCGCCACTTCTTCGACGACGTCGCCGAACTCGTACGCCGCGGCCGCAATCTCGAGGGCGATGGCGGCACCGTCAGCCCCGATAACCCCATCTGGATCGATTTTGCACGCTCCATGGCACCCATGATGGCCATGCCCGCCCAGTTCATCGCAGGCACGCTCGGCGCCCCTCACGGTGATAAGTGGAAAGTGCTCGACCTCGCCGCCGGTCACGGACTCTTCGGCATCGCCATCGCCCAGCACAATCCTAATGCCGAAATCTGGGCGCTCGATTCACCGCTGGTGCTCGACGTTGCCCAAGAAAATGCAGCCGCCCGCGGTGTTGCCGGCCGTTTTCACCGCATGCCGGGCGACGCGTTTTCAGTTGATTTCGGCACCGGCTACGACGTTGTGCTTCTCACGAACTTCCTGCACCACTTCGATCCGCCAACATGCGAGACGCTGCTCACCCGCGTCCACGCCGCGCTGAAGCCCGGCGGCCGCGCCGCGACACTCGAGTTCGTGCCGAATCCCGATCGCATCTCACCGCCCATACCCGCCGAATTCTCGATGGTGATGCTCGCCACCACGCCATCGGGCGATGCCTACACTTTCGCTGAACTCGAGCGGATGTTCAGCAACACCGGCTTCACCCGCAGCGAGCCGCACGTCGTGCCTCCGGGCGCGCAGACGCTCATCGTTTCCCACGCATGAGCCGTCGCGACCCTACGCGGCGGGCTCTTGCTCGCGCGGTTGCTTCTGTTCGGCGGCGTGTTTCTGCGCCGCGCGCCGAAGATTGCCGATCGCCTGTTCGACCAATCGGTCCGCGTCCTCATCCGGTGTCAACTCCGCGCGACTTTTCGTAGACGAACCACGGGAGTTGGGATCGCCGCTTTTCGAGGAGTGATTCGAGTTCATGCCTACTTCCACCATAATTCCCTTGGTGAGAGCAACAGTACGTGCTTTCGGATTGGCTCCACTGTTGTCGATGAACCGAATTCTGACGTTTGGATCCGAGCCATAGCGGCCGTACAGCATTGCGGCTGTTCTCGCAGCGCCCTCGTGCGTGCGAATCAGGGTGTCGATCGAAACGGTGCGGCCCTCTATTCTCGCGCGCGTCAGAACGCCGGCGAACGCCTCGGCAATCGGCCGGTACGTGTAAATAATGCGCACGCGCCGCATCGAGCGCCTGCTGCACCAACTTGGCCGAGTGCTCCGGATTGCTCAAAGTACTGTCCAGCACAACGTCGCCAGTAAGCCCGCCCGTTGTCTTCCCAGCCCCATTCCCGCCCGCCTAAACAACTCATCCCGCACCCACTGCGCCGCCCCATGCACCGCAGCCCGATACATCGTGCGCGATTCAACGACGCGGCACAGTCAGTGAATAACTCCGCCGCATTATCCGCATTGAGCACGTTTCCAAACCGGCGCTCGTACTTGGCAAGTAACTCCGCGCCACGCCCCTACTCGCCAGTCGCCTTACCTCGCGTGTTCCACTCCCACAGTCCAAACCCGACCCCGGCCGGCAGCGGATTCCCCGACAACCGCGCCAGCATCGCGATCTGCCCCCGGTGATGCGCGTCGTGCACCAGCAGATACGCCAGAAACGACGCCGCATTCGGCGGAAACCCGGGCACCTTTCCCGCTTCCAGCGACCGCCGCAGCATCTCTTCCACCGCCTTCGCGCTCGCACCCAGCGCCTGTTTCGCCTGCGCCTTGGTCACATCCGCGGCTGCCGCCTCCGGTAACTCGATTCCCTTCCCCGCCGCCTTCAGCCACATCAATCGAACACTGTGCATGTGCGCAAATATCGCCGCGATGGTCCGGCCCTTTCCTCCCGGAGGTTTTGCCGTGAACGCCACATCATCCACGTGGTCGATCAGGTACTCGTTCACCTTCTCATTCGTATGCCACGCGCCCACCAGGTCCGCAATGAGACTGTCTCTCGTAACGTCGCTCATAGCTTAATCCGGCGCCGCCATCCCCGCCGGCCACTCCTCGCGCGACGGCCCGTAAACCCCAGGCACCTTCAACCCCGCCTTCCGCATCAGCATCGTCAATTGCCCGCGATGATGCGCCTGGTGGTTCAATAGCAGACTCAACACAAACCCCTTCTTCCAACTCTCGCCGTACATTGGCAGATCATCTTCGAGTTGGTCGTCGGTCCAGTCCGCGATCGCGGCTGCCTGCAACGCCTTCGCCGCCTCATCATACGAGTTCGCGATTGCTTCCGACGATTCCGGCCGGCCCCCGCTCTCGGCTGGCAAATGCCCGAGTGGCAGTCCCGCCAGCGTCATCATCTCTCCGATCGAACACGCGATGTGCCACGCCAGTCCGCCCGCGGTTCGCGTTTCCGGCGTGATTCGCTCCTCCAGGGACTCGTCCGTCAACCCCTGCAGCATCCTCAATGTGGCGTCAGATTCATAGTCCCACGCCGTCGCGAAATCGGAAATCCTCCGAAACATGTCCGGCATGATATCAGATGGAAATGTGACAATCGAGGTATGTCCGCGATCGACGCCAGCGTATCCGCTGAACAACTGCCAGAAGTGCCGCTCACACTTGAGGGCTCCAGCGTTCTGCATCAGATGATGCGGTTCCGCTGGAGCGACTGGAAGCGCCTCGACGCCCAGCGCCGCACCGCGATTCTCGATGAAGCCTCCCGCGAACTCAGCGCGATGGAACACCGCGAAGGCGGCCAGTCAGCCGTATTCTCTCTACTCGGCCACAAAGGCGATCTCCTGTTCGTCCACTTCCGCGACTCCTTCGAAGCCCTGAATGAAGCCGAGTTGCAACTCGCGCGCCTCGCGATCTCCGACTATCTCGAACCCACCTCGTCCTATCTCTCGATCGTAGAACTCGGCCTGTACGAATCCACTGCGAAGGTGTACCAATCGCTCGCCGAACGCGGAATCGCACCGCACACGCCCGAGTGGAACGCCGGCATCGAAGAGGTGATGGAGCGCCAGCGCGCAGCCATGCGGACCCGCCTGTTCCCGGAGATTCCGCAGTCCCGCTACATCTGCTTCTATCCCATGGACCGCCGCCGTGGCGAGCTCAAGAACTGGTATCAACTCCCGATGGCCGAACGCCAGCGGCAGATGCATGAACACGGCATGATCGGCAGGCGCTACGCCGGTGAAGTCCGCCAGATCATCTCCGGATCCATTGGTTTCGACGACTGGGAGTGGGGCGTCACCCTTTTCGCGGATAACGCCCTCGTCTTCAAAAAGCTGATCTATGAAATGCGATTCGACGAGGTAAGTGCGGTCTACGCTTTATTCGGTACTTTCTATGTCGGCATCCGCCGGCCCGCCGAGAAGCTATCCGAATTACTCAGCTATTCCGGATAAACCGTAGCTTCCAACCAATTACCGTTCTCTCGCGACGGGTTCAGCTTTCGTGTCGCCAACCGCCCCAGCGACAGCGCCACTATCTCGATTGCCTCTTGCCATGCGGCCGGATATACGTGTACCGCGATGCCCTCGCTGGCCGTGCGAATTCGCGCAGACTCGTGTGGCGTCACGAAAACCACCAGCCGGCATTCCCCGGTCTCCAACTTCTGCACTTCGAAGCTATGGTACGAATGCTTCGCAAACAGCGGACTCCCGCTAAGAGGAGCATACGTAAATCCATACACTCCACACGGAAGCCGCCCCGCCGAAGATCCTTCCTCCTCCGCGGTAACCAGCCTCAATCCCCGTTCCCGCCGTAACTCCTCGCGCTTCACGGCTGCCGGATCGACAGCCTGCGACAACGGATTGGCGCGAACATTTTCAGTGGGAGTCATTTCTGAGTCTTTAAAACATTTTACCAGCAAACAAACCACCGGCCACAAGCCAGTCACTCAGTCTGGTCTTTACTCATAACAAAAACAAACGAACAGCCCGTGGCAGACCACCCAAGGCGCTGCGGAAATCGGGCCGATCACGCCAGCGGGACACGCCGGACCGAATTCGGTTTACGCGCTCTCCCTTTGTGCATAGTTCTTCCTTCCCGCCACACGGACCGGGACGGGGAAATGAGAAACTTCTTTGTCAAACAGCCCCTTGACTTCTATTTATCACAGCTTCATAATCCTCTCGAGCGGTATTGCAACATGAACGCTAAGGTAGCTCCATTGGCCTTAAGGATCCTGTTGCTGTTTGTCTTTCTTGTGCCTCCCGCCCGTTTTTAAGCATTTGCCTGTAGTCATCGATATGAAGCACCTACAAATACGGCTCTGAGCAGGAATCTGTAAAGCACTCCACTTTCATTGGGTTTCCTCATTTGGGTCGCCGGCGCGGATCGAGACTTCACACCACCGGAAGTGAGCCGTCGCCAATGTCCACCGGGCTCTGGCGCTGTACTTTTGTCCA
>JBBQGE010000138.1:0-13860 GCA_038322675.1 Bryobacterales bacterium | reverse complement strand
CAGCACGCGCATCTGCGCCGAGATCTGAATCATCCTTCCGCTTCCCGCCAGGCACGCAGCAGGCTTGCCCAATCCGGCAGCCCGGGCCCCTTCCACTGGATACGCATCTTGCCTCCGCTCGAACCCTCGAACTCGATAAGGCACTCCTCCAGTCTTGCGGGCTGCGGCGCCACCAGTTCGACGAATGCCGCAGCCTGACTGGCTGGCTTTCGCGTGCGACTGGGAACTCCCTCGAGCCGTTTCTTCAGGCCCATGTAGTCCAGCTTCAGCGGGTGCGCGACGGGATACACACCGTGTTGGCGGGCCAGGCCGACGGCTGCCTGCCAGAGGGCATCGGGCAACTTAGTCCGTGGCGGCTGCGTGCTGCGAAACTGTTCCAGCTGACGTTGTAACTGTGCGATTGGTTCAGGAATAGGTGGTGTGACTTTGCGGTCCATGGTCAGTCGCCTCCCGGCGACTGAATGAACTTAGCAGCGCGGGCTAGCCAACTTCACGCACGCTTGCCGGAAACTCACGATTTTGCTGCGACAGGGTCCGCCAGTGCTGTTGGTATTCTACGTCGCAAGGAATGCGCATCCCGAGTTCGATCTGCTTCTTTTCTCCAGCGAGAATCTGGAAAGTAGCACCGGGCGAAACCTGGGCAATCAGCTTTATGATTTCTAGATCGTCAGGGGAAAAGTATGGATCGCAGATGCGGACTAACTCAGGGCGAATATCGCCGATCCACTTTGCGATAAGGTCAATGGCCTTGGTTCTTTCGCCAGGCTCGATCACTTCGGTTCCATCGGCGTCCAAAGAAAGGGTGACTGATTCGCTATCGCCATATTGGGTTCTGAGCAGGAATCTGACAGGAGGCCCATTTGGCAGGGGTTTTAGAGTTTGGGGCCTCCAGGACAGGGACCGTGGTTTCCTCACGTGGGATCGGATGACAGCGACCGCCGAAGGGACATCTTTGGGTCCAGGTTCTCCCAGAGCTTTCGGCCATTTCCGAAGCGGCAAGCTGGGTTGACCTTTTGCTGAAACCCTTTTATTCTATGAGGTTTGGGGCGTTTCTCCCCCGGGGGTAAAAGCTTGCTTTGGGGACGCTCAACGTGATGCGCTTCGCATGGCTCCTGGGAGGACGCCCGAGCTTCTTTGGTTCAAATAGTGGCCGGGCTCCTGAGGCAAGCTCGGTTGCCGCCGCTTGCGGCCCTTGCGGGCTCCAGGCCGCCTGAAACTCTCCTCAAAGCCCCGTCAATAGAGGCTCGCGCACTCTTTCGTTCGCCCCAGATCCTCGCCGACCCGGAAACCCGCCGATCGCAGAAATCTAATAAAACCGGGGGTCCTGTCAGATTCTTGCGCAGAGCCGTTTTTTCGTTCAATTGGTAAGCGAGGCCGAGGCGAGGCCCGTAACCGGCAAACCATTAGTAGCCACGGATTCCGTCCGGTGGTCATTTCGGGCGTCATCCTGAATGCCGCCAGCGAGACCCGAGTTGATGCCACGCTCGAAGTCGCCACCATCACCACCGCCGTCGAGGTGCAGTCAAACGCTCTGCAAATCGCAACGGAGAATGCCAAAACCACGGTAGCCGTAACCGACAAAATGGTCGATGAATTACCGCTGGTAGTTAGCGGCACTCTTCGCAGCCCTTTCGATCTGCAGCCTTGACTCCCGAACCCAAGCAACTCGGCGGCAATAACGGTCTCATGCTCGGCGGCGGGCATGCGGCTTCTTACGGCATTAATCTCGACGGTGTCTCGGCTAATACACAGCTTGCGAATGGCATGACAGTCGTATAGACTAACCTGGTCCGCAGCGTCAATAATATTGAACGCCCCTATCGAGAACAGAGATTGGGATCAGTATATTTCAGGCCGGCGAAGCTCGCAATGGAATTTGCGTTTAATTTCGAAAGATTAATCTAATAGCGGGAAGCGCAGTTCCTTGTGAGAGACGCTGCCGCTGCCGCTACCGCTTGTACGAGATGTGCCAGATGGTCTTGCGGCCGTCTTCGGACAGCAGTAAACTGCCGTCGGAAAGTTGGAGCAGGCCGACTGGACGGCCCCAGACTTCGCGTTGGTCCGCGCCGAGCATAAACCCGGTTAGGAAATCCTCGGGTTTGCCGGCCGGTTTGCCCTTCTTGAACGGCACGAACGAGACCGAGTAGCCGATTCGATCGGAGCGATTCGACGATCCGTGATTCGCCAGGAAAGCACCGCCGCGGTACTTGCCCGGGAATTGCTTGCCAGTATAGAAGATGAAATCCAGGACGGCGATGTGGTTCGGCAACAGGAGGTCGGGGACGACAGTCTTGTCGACCAGGTCTTGACGCTTCGAATCGACGCGCGGCTCTTCGTGCGGTCCGATGTAGGCGTAGGGCCATCCGTAGAAGGCACCCTCACGAACTTGGGTGAAGTAGTCGGGGACGAGTTCGTCGCCGAGTCCATCGCGCTCCTCGACGGTCGCCCACAGTTGGTGGGTGGCAGGATGGAATCGCATGCCGACGGGGTTGCGAAGACCGGAGGCGAAGATCTCGTGGCCTGTGCCGTCGGGGTTGTACCGGTTGATGGCGGCGCGCGTTTCGGGATCGCCGGTGACGACATTACCGGATGACCCCACGGCGAGGTACATCTTTTCGCCCTTTGGATCGAAAGTGACCGTGCGGGTGATGTGCCCCTTGCTGAAGTCCTTCATCGGAACCACTTCCTCGCCGGCGGAGGCGGTCATCGTCTTGGGGTCGTACTTGTAGCGCTTCAGCGACGTGGACTCGGCCACATACAGATAGTCGCGCCAGAAGGCCAATCCGTAGGGGCGATCGAGGCCGGTCAACAGCGTGCGCTTTTCTGGCGTGCCTGAACCGCTCGACACCAGGAGGTAGACGGACCCATTTGGGATCATGTCGCTGACAAGCACTTCGCCGTGGGGGCCCAACGCCATGAAGCGGGGACGCTCGAATCCGCTGGCGTACTTCTCCGCAATGAACCCGGCCGGAAGTTTGACCGCGGCGCCGTCGGGCTGCGGGACCACTTTGGGGCCGTTTGCGACGGATGGAGTCGCATAGGGAGCGGGGAGGGCCGGAACGGTCTGGGCACAGAGAATGCCCGCCGTCGAGACACACGCGTACACGGCGAAGGGAAACTTGATCATCGGTTTCCCTACTTTACCAGACGACCGTTACCACACGCGGCAGGCTTGTTCGCGCACCATTGGCTGCTTCGCCTTGCACGAGAAGGCCTTCGCAAAGTCGGAATTATTCGACAGCACGCCGTTGACGCGGTGCCGGCCTGGAGAGTGCGGGTCCACGGTTGCGAGCATCTCCGCGAACTGGGGCCGGACGTTCTGGCACCAGATCTGGGCGTAGCCGAGATAGAATCGCTGCTCTGGCGTGAAGCCTTCGATCTTGGGCTGCTTCTGTCCCGCCGTGTGGTCCAACAGAGCCATGAGGGCGAGCCGGACACCGCCGTTATCCGCGGTGTTTTCGCCGAGGGTGAGTTTCCCGTTCAGCTTCGTGTTGCCGACGGCGGTGAATCCCGAGTACTCGTTCGCCAGACACTCGGCACGTTTTTCGAATGCCTCTGCGTCCTGCGCCGTCCACCAGTCCCGCAGGTTTCCCGAGGCATCGAACTGCCGTCCTTCGTCGTCGAATCCGTGCGTCAACTCGTGCCCGATGACGGCGCCGATGGCTCCATAGTTCACCGGCGCGTCGAGGTTGTTCGAGTAGAACGGCGGCTGCAGAATGCCGGCCGGGAAGTTGATGTCGTTCATCTGAGGGTCGTAATAGGCGTTCACAGTGGGCGGCGACATGCCCCACTCGTTCTTGTCGACTGGCTTGCCGATCTTGTTGAGGTCGTAATTAACGGCCCATTCGCTGAGACGCTCGGAATTGCCGAGGGCATCGTCGCGATTAATGGTGACCGAGCTATAATCTTTCCACTTATCCGGATAACCGATCTTGTTAGTGACACCGTGCAACTTGACCAGCGCCTGCTTCTTCGTGGTCTCCGACATCCAGGGCAACTTCTCAATGTCTTGGGCCATCGCCTTCTCGATGCCCTTGACCATGTCGAGCGTGCGCTGCTTACCTTCGACGCCGAAGGTCTGGTCCACGTACTTCTGGCCCAAGGCATCGCCCAGCAACGCATCGGTGCGGTCGGCGCAGCGCTTCCATCGGGGCCGCTGCTGTTCGGCACCCGCAAGTGTTTTCGAGTAGAAGTCCCAGGCAGCAGTTTCGAAGGGCTGCGACAACATCGGTGCTGCATCGTTGATAACGTGCCAGGCGAGGTATATCTTCAAGTCGGCGAGCGAGTGCTGCACGAGGGCGCTTTCGAGTTGGCGGTCAAACGGGGGCACGGCGACATTCAGTGTTTTGAGGCCGGGCAAGCCCATTCCGTCGAAGAACTTCGCCCAGTCGATACCGGGCGATAACGACACAAGTTCGGCCACCGTGTACTTGTGGTACAGCTTTTCGGGATCGCGCCGCGAGACGCGGTCGAGAGAGCCTTTGGCCAATTCGGTTTCGATGGCGAGCACGGTGGCGGCCTTCTTCTTTGCAACTTCGGAAGTGTCGCCGGTCAATTCGAACATATGTTGCACGAAAGTTTCGTACTTATTCCGGATTTCGACGCTCTTGGGATCCGTCTTGAGATAGTAGTCGCGGTCGGGAAGCGAGAGTCCGCCCTGATCGATTCCCGCAATCATCTGCGTGGCGTCGCGGGCATCCTGCTCGGCGCCGAAGCGGAAGAAGGCGTTGACGTTTCGCTTCTGAAGTTGTACCAGTTCGGCGGTAATGGCCTGCTTTGAAGGTAGCGCGGCGATTTCGGCCAGCAGCGGTTCCAGCGGTTTCACGCCCTTGCTGTCGATCGTCTTTTCGTCCATGCACGCCGCGTAGAAGTCGCCGATTTCCTGCTCCACCGGACTGCGTTTCGGATTCGGCGCCTGGTTGGCTTCGAGGATCTGGTGCAGGATCTCGCGATTCCGCTCCTGCAGTTCGTTGAAGCGGCCCCATCGCGATTGGTCGGGCGGAACGGGATTGTTCTTCTTCCAAGTGCCGCAGGCGAACTGGTAGAAATCGTCGCATGGGCTCACGCCGCGGTCGATGGCATTTAGATCGATGCCAGAGGACTCAGCGGTTTTGTGTTGAGTCTGCGCGAGGCAAAGCGCTCCTGCGAGCACGAATGTACTGATCAGTCTGCCCATAAGGTAAGTTTAGCGGACGGTTGCCGAGGCAGGTTCTTCTGCCCGGGACCTCCGGTCATTGCTCGAACAACGCTCTGACGATCGGGACCAGTGTTTCTTCCTCTCGATTCCGCACACCGATACGCAGCGCGCTCGCGACTCCCGCGGACTGGTAGGCACCGATCGCCCCTGCGTATTCACCACGCACGCGGTCTGCCGTGAGTTCCTGTCCCAGCGGGTTGACGGCATTGAACAACGCTACCCGGCGCGGCGCAAGCGTTGCCACCACGTCCGGCAAATCGAGATGTTTGAGAATCGAGGGTACAATCTGGTCGGCGAGCCCCTGGTTGATGCGTTCGTTCACCACGGCCTCGTACGAAACCACCATACCGTCGAGCGCAACGTGAGAGATGCGACCGTCAAACAACGCAGCGAACAACGCGGCGATGGCCGCGGCACCGCGCCCAACCACTCCAACACGCCCGCCATCTACGTCATCACGCGCCCGCAGTATATTGGCCGCGCAGACTATGTCCAGCGCCCGCATGCCCGGCATGGTCTTTCCAATCAGTAGAGCCGTGGTCGCGTGCTCGTAATCCCCGAAGTTCCGTGCAAAGTAATCGCGGTCGATGATAGGAGCCGTCTCCCCAAAACCGCGCAGGTCCGGTGCGATCACGACATAACCGGCTGCCGCAAGCTCTTCTGCCTCGCTCGCGGCCTTCGCTTTTCCATCGGCATCGGCGAAGACGATCGACGGCTTGCGAGCGCCCGCCGTGTCCGGAACGAAAACCAGAGCTGGAATCGAGATACCCGCTTCGCTTTCATAAGTCAGCTTCTCCACCCGGCACTTAGGCCGCGTGATTTGACCGAATCGGGTAATTTGATGCGCGCCGGTAGCGACTGGTGCAGCGTATCGGGTGGTCTCTCGAGCTTGCGTTCGCACCGATTCCGGCGTCGCAGCACGACTCGAGCGCAAGCGCTTCGCTAGTTGCAGACAGATAGAGTGCACATCCTCGCCGGACGGATACGACAGCTTCACCTGACCCGTGGGAGTACAGTTGAGTTGCTCTGGCGTCAATAGTTCGACTTCAGATTCAGGCTCGTTGTTCTCGGCGCCCTGCAGCGATTTCGTGAACCAGCGATACGCCGCCGCGCGGCGAGGCTTATTGTATCCGTGGCCGTCGTCGACTTCGAACATCTCGACATGCCCAGGCGAACCGGCGCGAGCGAATACCTCTTTCGCCTCGCGATAACTGGCGCGCGCCCCACCGATCGGGAAGAAATCGCGGATCGCCGAAAGAATCAGGAACGGCTTCGGACCGAAGGCGTACAGATAATCCGGGAAATCGAATTCATCGGCGAGAAAGAGTGGAAACACCTGCTCGGAATCCTGCGGTCCGATGCTCTCCAGCAGTCGTTGCCACGACGTGATGTAGCAGGAAGGAGCGGCCACCTTAATGCGATCGTCCAGCGCAGACAGGTAGGCCGTGTGTGTGCCGCCGCCCGAATTACCGGTGCAGCCAATCCGTTGAGCGTCCACCTCCGGCCGCGATGTCAGGTAGTCGAGCGCGCGTATGCCGTCCCATATCGTGAACTGCGCGATGTGCGTGCCCAGCAGTTCACACTGCATTCCCAGAATCGTGTGCTCCACCGTCGAACCCTGCAATTTGGAATCGTGCCAGTCCTCGTCATAGAACTGCACGCGCTCGCCTTGTCCAACCGGATCCCAGGTGAGGCAGACGAACCCGCGGCGGGTCAGGTTTACCAGACAGCGCTGCCACGCGGAATGGGCCTTGGCTCCCCGTTCATGTCCGAGAGGATAAAGAATGGCTGGATACGGAGGCTTCCCACCGTTCGGAAGATAAAGGTTGGCGGTGACATGGAATCCGGGCCTGCTTTCGAAGATAATCTTCTCGATGCTGTGGTCGCCGCGATCGAGCGTACCGACCCTGTGCGGATTCAGTGGCGTGCGCTCGGGCTGCCCACCCAGGTAGAACCACATGCGCTCGCGCAATCGCTGTTTGCGCTTCTCGATATCGGCGAGCGTACGAATCTGCTCGATCTCGCTGTGACGCTTTTCCAATAGAGAGAGCGCCTGCTCATACAGAGACCGCGTGAGTATTCCGTGAACGTCCTTGAAGATGGACGGATCCGACAGAAAATCCCATTGGCTGGCGCTCTGTGCGAAAGACGGAGCAACAGCGAGCAAGCTGAGAAACTCAGCTCGAGTTAGTTTTGTCAATTTGCCTCCAGGCTATAGCGGAGTATTTCGGATTGACCAGTAAGAGGCCGTGTGATCACGCCGACGGCATGCTCCAAAGTAGATTCCGGCGCGTTCGCGTACGGATTGAACGGCCGCACCGGCCACTCGAGGCGGGTGCCGGCGGGAACGTGCAGAGTCCAGCCGTTGTGCCGGATCCATCCTCCTACCTGTTCCGGAGTGAGCCGAACGTCTCGCTCCCCCAGCAGTATGGATGTTCCCGTTTCGGTCTCCAGGAACTGCCCGGGCTTTAGATACAGTTGCAGAGCCATCTGGCGGGTCGCGGCTTTCGATCTCGGTGTGATGGCGACGTCGAACGCGAACGTCCGGGAAGTGGCGGGATGCATTTTCAATTGGGTGAAGAACGTATTATAAGCGAGTGCGAGTTGATCGCCTTGCTCGGATAGGTCCAGGCGCGAACTCAATGGAAGCGCATTGACGACATCGCCGAACCGCTCTGAAAATGTACCTAATTCGGGCTGGCGTTTCGAGTTTGCTCCCGTAACAATAAGTCCGAGTTTCTCGTGAAAAATGCTGATGTGTCCCTGGCGGTCGAGATAGAACTGGTTCGTCTGAGCCTGCGTGCTGACGATTCCTGAAAGGCAAATGGTCCAGCCCGCGCCTTTCCGCATCATCGCCGGTGCGTGCATTCGAAACGCGTATTCGGCCCGATCCTGCGGGATCGCACGCAACGTCCCATCGTGGTAGTAGAGAAGATCCTGTGCAATTCGGCCGAGGTTCTCCAGCGAGAATGGCTGCGCCGTGTAGAAGCCCGTCAGAAATGCCGCGTACCGGCGGCCGTCTTCGAAATTCGAAAACCCAAAGTGGGCCCACATCGGCGGCGCCCAATACCGGTTCCGGTCGTTGACGGTTTCCACCGGAGTGCCGTCGGGCCAAGTGAAGTACTCGTGGAATGTAGTCGAGCGGCGAAGCGCATCCAGCGCGGCTGGGTCGTGCGTCAACTCCCAATACAGCGCGATCCCTGTCGTGGTGACGTAATCATATCCGGTGGTCGGGCCGGCCGAACTGTGCTCACCCCAGTAGCCATCTGGCGACTGTTCCTCCGCCGCGTAACGATGCAGGACCTTGCGAGCCAATTGCTCCCATTCCGGCCGCTCAAAAACCTGCGCCCCGAGCAGAACCGTCGAGGACCAGAGCGCGAAGTGGTTCGGCGAAGTTCCGATATAAGGCGATTGATACAGCGGATAATCCTGCAGTCGAGCCACATCGTTGGCGATCGGCGCCAGTTGTTCGATGAGGGCCTTGGACCATTGCGCGCGCCGCACTTCGTCCAGTTTCGGCCGCAACTGGCGAAATGCCTCGAGCCACATGTAAGTGTCGCGGTGATGATCGAGGCGACTTTCGAAGTATCCCGATGCTTGCTCGCGAACCAGAAGGTCGCCTATCGTTTCGGCCAATCGCTTCATCCGCTCGCGTTCCTCTGAATCGGGAGCCCTGCCGGCCAGCACCGCCGCGGCCAGAACGGCCGATGGGAAATGACGCCATCCTGACTCGCTCTCTAACTCCTTCAATCCTGCCGCCGGCTCTGCGGCGAGGCGAGCCTCCACGCGGCCCATGCCCTCCTCCATGAACCGGATGTAGAGTTGCGGCAGCGCGGCGGGCGAGGGTTGCAGGTGCCGGCCCAGGAACGCGCGCCACTCGGGATCGACATCGGGACCGGTTGCATGGTGCCCATTATTCGTGAGTACGAATCGGAGATTGCCGGGAACCCCCAGCAGCCGGTACACCTCTTCGGCCCGGTTGTAGTAGCCCCAACTCTGCCGGTCGTCTGAGTCGCCGCCACTATCTTCGGACTTCTCACCGCCACCGATAATCAGCAGCGGGCGCGGAGCGGCAAGTGCCAGAATCTCGTGATGGTCATGCTCGAATCCTGGCCGCTTTGGGTCCGGATTCAGTAGACTCAGAACGGTGTGTTGCGGAGTCGGGATGTCGGGGTACGGATGCATCCAGTCGAGATACCAAGGTTGGTACCAGTTCGTTGCACCGTTCACGGCAATGTGCGGATCCACCGCCACCGTAGCCTTGAACTCGGGCGCGAACGCTGCGACGTACAACGCGGCTTTTGCGCTCAGCGAGAATCCCATGAAACCGATGCGGTTGGGATCCACCTGCTCGAGACTGCCCAGATACGCAGCCTCACGTTGAGCATCATGGACCATCTTCGCCATGGGCAGCCAGTGTCCAAATCGTTCCCGCAGTTTGTCGGCAGCGCCCTTGCTGTAGGTCGTGCCGTCGCGATAGTTGCGAATGAACGACCATCCCGTCAGGACGACGTAACCATGCTCGACGAGCCACTTGCCCCACCACCGCTCGGGTTCCCGATAATCGGGAGTCGTCGATGTCCAGCACACGACAGCCGGAAACGGACCCGGCCCCTGGTTTTTCGGCAACAACAAAAGATGCGGCTGAAGAAAGTCCTTCTCGATGGGAAGATCGAGTTCGATTCGCGTGTAGGTGCCGAGGTCCGTGCTCTTGCGGACTACCGCTTGGCGGATGTCACCGAACCACTTCTGATCCTGCTCATTCGGGCCCAGTTTTCCCAGGACGGAAGTCCAGAGCCGAAGCAGTTCCGGACGCCGGATGGTCCACCATTCATCCGCGAATTTCAGTCCGTCAATGAGCGAGGGGATCTGTATGGCCTCTGCGCCGGGTTCGGGAGCCAGGCTTGAATGGTTCGTCACGCGATGCTGATTCAAGCGCGCCAAATCCTCCGGTTGGGCGATGGCGCAGCCGCAGAGGAAGACCGCAACGAAAATCTGGTTCAGAGCCACTGTGCGAAGAAGTATACCGTCAATGACTCGGCCCTTGCAGGCTCGTTCCTCGATACCGGCAACTATCGCTACGTCGTCATTGCTCGAGCGAGACTACCGTCACGGACTTCGGCTGCAGCGTCAGGGCCAACCTGCCGCCTTGCACCTTCACCGGAATCGGCTTCGGCGCCACGGTCTTGGGCGCCTCAAACGTGTTGACGCTGTCGACCCGCGGAGCCGTGAGGGTTTCTCCTGTCGCCGACGTGAGGGTGACACCAGGCAGGTCCGCCTCGATTTCCAGAGGTTCGTCGGGGTGGAGATTGGTGAATTCGAGCCAGAGCTTGCCGGACGCGTCCTTTGCGGCGATGGCGTCCAGTCGCGGCAGGGTAATGTCACCTTCCTTGTAGGTACCGGCGTCGAACGTGACCGGTAGAAAAGTGGCGTCCTGGAACGGCACGTACATCTTGAAGACGTGATAGGTCGGGGTGAGCAGCATCTTCTCGTCGTTTAGGATCATCGCCTGCAGAACGTTGATCATCTGCGCGATATTCGCCATGCGTACGCGGATGGCGTGGCGCGCGAAGATATTCAGGTTCGTCGCCGCCAGAATGGCGTCACGCAGGCTGTTCTGCTGGACCAGGAATCCGGGGTTCGAGCCTTGCATCGGGGCCAACCAGGCGCCCCACTCATCCACTACCAGTGCAACCTTCTTCTGGTCGTCGTACTTGTCCATCACGGCCGAATTTCTGGTGACCAGATCTTCCATAGCCAGAGTCGCTTTCAGGATCTGGCTGTACTCGGTTGCGCCGAAACCGACGGATTTGTATGAAGGCGGCCACTTCACAACCATGTAGGAATGCAGCGAAAGGCCGTTGATATCCCAGCTCCAGCTGTGCTTCTGCCACGCTTTCATGATGGCTTCGGTCCAATCAGTGCCGGCGTCGCCGGGACCCACGGCGATCTTGAGCATCTGCTGTTTCTCCTGCTGCACCGGGTTGAAGTTCCGGACAAACCGGCTGTAGATCTTCAACTGGCTCAGGTAGTAATCGACCGTCATGTTGCCGCCGCAATCCCAGCTTTCGTTCCCGATGCCCAGGTAGCCGATTTTGTATGGCGCCGGATGGCCGTTCGCGGCGCGCTCTTTCGCGAGTGCCGTCGGCTGATCGGTGGTCAAATACTCCAGCCATTCCGCAGCCTCCCGCGGAGTGCCGGAGCCGACATTGACTGAGAGGTAGGCCTGGCTGCCGATTTGATCGAGGAAGTCCATGAACTAGTGAGTCCCGAACGTGTTCGGCTCGATCACGCCACCCCAGTTAGGATTCAGACCTGCCGGACGCCGGTCGAGCGGTCCGATCCCCTTGCGCCAGTGATACTCGTCGGCGAAGCAACCGCCGGGCCAGCGGACGTTCGGCACCTTGAGCGCTCGCAGCGCCTCAACCACATCGTTGCGGATTCCGCGGGTGTTCGGAATCGGGGAATCCGGTCCGACCCAGATGCCTTCGTAGATCCCGTGGCCGAGGTGTTCGGCGAACTGTCCGAAAATGTTCCGGTCGATCTTCGCTCCGGCCTTCGACACGTCAACGGATAAGTGAGCCTTGTCCGCCACAACGGCGGGCATCGTCAAAGCGACCGCGATCACGGCACTGAATAGAAGTGAACGAATCACGACAACCTCCCTGAGATGTGTGCCCGGCGATCGATCATCGGACAGCACTGCGAACGTGGCTTGGCCGAGCGGCGGCCTCCGAAGAAACAAGGCTTATGGAAGCGGTTTATGCTGGTCTGGCGGCGCCTTCACCTGTTCGCCTTCCGGAGTGCGTCTCCATGCAAAGTAACCGTCCAGCACGCGCAGCGCGGCCTCGCTTGGCACTGGCCCCGTATGCGCCGTGCCACTGAAGTACATCGTCACAGGATTCTGGTCGCTGAACGCCGGCCACGCGGGCACGCCCTTGTCATTGGGTTTCCGTACTTGGCGAAGTTGGTCCAATAGATCGCCATCGCCTCCGATACGCGCTGTTCGGTGAAGATCGCGCCGAGCCCAAGACGAACACCCGTGACTGCCTGTCCTGACTTCTTACTGAGATTGCGCCTTGTGGAACACCGTCACGTTGATGCTGGTGAACGCAGCCGCTTAAACAGCCGCACTCTCCGAGATCGCCAACAAAGCGTGAACTCGTTCTGACAGCGTATCGGCCCCGAATGGCTTCGGTAGGAATTGCCAGCCGTCGTTTAGGGGGATTTCCTCGTCCACGTATCCAGACCTGAGCAATACCTTCATGTCAGGCCGATCTGTTTGTAGCCTTGTCGCCAGTTGCACGCCATCTATTTGCGGCAATCGGAGGTCGACAGGAGCAACTGGATTGGTCCCTCGTATTGTCTTGCGGCTTCGATGGCGTGCTTTCCGTCGTCGGCGCCAATTACCTGAAATCCGCTCTTTGAGGGACACTTCAGCCGTGATCGTCGCCATCCTCGATTCGACGCCACGAAGCCACCATCGTCGTTTTGGCTGGTTTGTGCCGCCAGCCGATAGTCAAGCCGCCGCCGACTTCCGCTCCTCGCTAGTGTCAGGGAATCCGGTGTTGAAACCCATCCGACCCGGGACTTCTCTGATTCGCAACGGATCGAAGCCGTGGAATGGTTTCTTCTTCGACCATCCATTCTCTTCAGCCGGGAAAATGACATATCCCGCCTCGGGCGTGTGGGCGATCCAATGACACTGATGATCCGCACTCCAATAAAGTCTCGCCATGGCGTGTGGCCCCGTTACTCTTCGCTACTGACCTGAAGCTCGTACCTGGACGAGTCGGCAATTCGAATGATGGACATGCAGCGGTTTCGGTTTGCCGTTAGGCTTGATTCCCGCTTGCCCGATGCCCCCGACCTCATTCACCGTGTTCACAAAATCCTGATCGGTAAAGGGTTTGCGCAATTGGGGATACTCACCAAGCGGCTTGAGGCGAGGAGTGATAACCAACATTTTCGCTTCGGGACATGTTCTTGTGAACAGGTCCAAAAAAACGACCGCCGCCGTCTCCAACATCGAAACGTCGATGACCAAGAAATCGAGCTTGCCTCCCAGGCGCTCGACCACCTTCACTCCCACAGCTATACTGTCTGCGGTTGATAGATCGTACCGTCGATCATCGCAGAGTGCATTGAACAGACGTCGAAGCGACAGCGGCTCGTCGTCCATTATCAGAACATTTGCCATGTGCGACTCCCAGTTGGAACGGGTCTTGGCGTTGCGCTAGGCCCTGGGGTTTTCACTAGTCGTCGAAGCTTACCACAGATCGCAAACGGAAAGATATGAAAATACGCAAGATTCTCTTATGCGAAGAAAAGGCGCATATAATGCAACTCCAAAAGTAAGGGTTTGAAAATCGTGTCGAGTGACAGTCTCCGACGTAGACGTTGCGACTGGTTCATCTCACACTGACGCATTGGCCAAGAGGCCTCCTTGGCGACGTGAGGCCCATTTTCGATAGACCGGGCCAAACCGCCGATAAACAGCGTTAGTCTAACAATAGATAAGGGTGGGGTATTTACTTGACTCAGGTAGCCCCAACCTGTAGTATGGCGGGCCATGGAAGAATATCCGCGTTCCCTGGCCGAATTCGAGGCTTGGTTCGACACCGAGCAGGCTTGTCGAGACTACCTGTTCCGCCTTCGATGGC
>JBBQGE010000137.1:0-13938 GCA_038322675.1 Bryobacterales bacterium | reverse complement strand
ATTCTCCCGCGCTACACTCAACCGGCTAAGGATCTACGAGTCCTGATGCAGCAGATTCGCCTCACCCTGCCGTCCCAGCCGCCACCTCGAATCACCGCTCTCCCTACCGCGAGCCGCTAAGCGCTCTCCATCGATCCACCCCATTTTGTGGTGAAGACCTTCTGATTGCCTCGTTTGATTCGATGCCACTTAGCCCCTCCGTGCGACTCCAACTGCGAAAGTCAGGCTAATCGCGTCGGAGTCGGGGGAACCCTCGTTGGCCGGTTTTGCGGGTGGATGGCGACCCACCCGCGCGGCGGTCTGACCGGAACCCCAGCTGCCTTCAGGTAGGCCCCGGCAGTTTCCCGGCGAACCCCGGTTTCCTCTTGAATGCGCCGCAACGGCCAGCCCAACCGGCCAAGCGCAATAACTTGTTGTCGCTTCTCTTCGCTCAAGACATTGCTCACGTCGATGGAGGTATTTCCATCGCATTCAATGTCCTGCTTTCAGTTCCGTTGGCCGGTTTTCGGTGTCCTCCGAGGGGCGATGATGAGATTGTCCAAGGCGCGTATTCGAGTAATCCAACGCGAAACGCACCTTCTAGCAAGTCAGACCCTTCACGGTACGAACTCAGTGCTACCCCATCGCACTGTCACCTCTATTCGTTCGAAAATATGATGGTTTCCAATAGGCGCCGCTGCTCCACCCGCAAGTAAAAACATTAGGGATGCCTGTACGTCGCACGGATCTGGATGGCTTCCGGCGGATGGATGCGCGAATAGACGATCCTGGCAAAGATGGCAGAATCGTCCAACAAATAAACCGGATTCGAGCTTGCGTCCGAGCCGGATTCGACACATAATTCAGACGGAATCCACGGTCGTTAACACTCGAAACTAATCGTCATGCGGAATTGCTTCATTCTGTTTCTAACGCTCGTTGTCTGTGCAGGTTCCGCCGTTGCCCAACAGGCCGGCCGGACAGTGGTCGGTATTCGCGGCTCCGTTTTCACAATCAACGGCGAACCGACATATACGGTGGCGGCGGGCTTTCCCAATGCCAATCCCAACCTGATCGGGACGTTGCTGAATGTCCGGGCTGTACAAGCGATTTTCGACGACGCCAACTATCCCGAACATGGCTCGCGGAAGAACCCGTACTCTTCCAATACAATGGGCACGGTCTCCTTCGAATATCCCGGCGGAAAGTGGGATCCGGAGCGCAACACGAATGAGTTCGTACAAGCGCTACCTGACTGGCGGCGCGCAGGCTTGATCGCGTTCACTGTAAATCTCCAGGGCGGCGGACCTACTGATGGCAACTATGGGGAAAACGTACCCATGCAGCCCCACTATAACAGCGCCTTTGATCCGGAAGGCGGCTTGAGGCCTGCTTATGGCAAGCGGCTCGAGAAAGTGTTGGACGCTGCAGACCGCCTCGGCATGGTCGTGATCGTCGGCTTCTTCTACCAGGGTTCGGACGAGCGCATCGCGATTGTCGCGAACGATGCGAACGTTCGCCACGCGGTAGTGAACGGAATCCGCTACCTGAAATCGCTGCCGTATAGGAACGTACTGATCGAGATCAACAATGAGACCAGCTTCGGCGGATACAGCCATCCCTTGCTCCAACCTGACGGGATCTACGAGTTGGTTGCGCTGGCAAAAACCGAAGCGGGGAAGGACTTCCCCGTTTCGATGAGCTGGTCTGGAGGGATCAGGCCCCGCGGCAGCAAGGGCGACCGTGCACTACGCATGGTCGATTACGTCATGTTCCACACCAACGGGCGCGACCCCGAAGCGGTGCATACGGACATTCAGGCCATGCGGAAGTGGCTTGGATACGAACGGCCATTGCTGATCAACGAAGACGGAGTGAGCGCGTTCAATTTGCACGCAGCCGTGGAAGAACGCGTTGGATGGGGCTACTACGACCAGGGCTGGAACAATTACCGCGATGGCTTTCAATCGCCTCCGACTAACTGGCGCATTAACACGTCCGTCAAATGGCTCTTTTTTGAACAGGTGGCGTGGCTCACCGGCTCGCCGATTCCACCGCTTCCGGGTATTGTAGACAAGGAAGCACCCCTCATCACGCTGATCGGCTTGGAGGACGGACAGACCCTTGCCGGTCCACAGTGGATCGAAGCGGTCATCGCGGACAGGCATCCGCGCTGGCCCATCAAGCGCGTCGAGTTCTATATTGACGGAAACCCTTACAGCTATCGCACCCGAGCTCCATACATGCTCGGTGGGCGCGAGTGGTGGTGGGACTCGAACCTGGCGCTCGGCAAACACACGCTGCGCGTTGCCGCTTTCGACATGCGCGGACCTCGGTTCACCGAGACCTGCACGATTCAGGAAGTCTCCTTCGTTATCGATAAGGTAAATCAAAAATGAAACAGGCAATCATCACAGCGTTTTTGGGCAAACTGCGCGACCGCTTCTGCGAATATCAGGAGCCGCGCACTATCGAGCAGAAGCTCGAGATGATGGCGCACATACCAGGCGTCAAGGGTGCGGAGGTAGTCCATCCATACGAGGTCGATCCGCCTGAGCCGATGCTAGCGAATTTGCAGCGGCTGAACCTCGAGGTCTCGGCTGTCAACGTCAACATCAAGGGCGATCCAGACTTTGTCTACGGCTCTCTGTCCTCTCCCGACGCTCGCGTTCGCACGAAAGCCGTGTCGTTCATGAAAGCCGCAAAGGACTATGCGAAAGCCATCGGCGTAGATCGAGTCACTTGCTGCCCCCTGAGCGATGGGTACGATTATTCCTTCCACACTCATTACGTATCGGCCTGGAGGCGCATGGTGGATTGCGTGAGCGAAGCGGCGGACTACGCTCCCGAGATCACGCTGTTCATGGAGTACAAGCCTTCCGAGACGCGGGTGCATTGCCTGCTTGACTCGGCCGCTAAGACCCTGCTGCTGTGTGATGCCGTTGGCCGAAAGAACGTCGGAATCACGATCGACATTGGCCACTCGATTTACGGCGGCGAGACGCCAGCCGAGGCTCTGTCCCATGTGGCGATGAGCGGCTATCCGTACTACGTTCATGTCAACGACAACAATGGCAAGTGGGATTGGGACTTGATGGTTGGCACTTGCAACCTATGGACTTATGTCGAGTTTCTGTACTACCTGAAGGAACTCGGGTACGATGACTGGATCACATCCGACACGTCGCCGGTGCGCCAGGATGCGGTGGAGACGTTTGCCTTCAACGTGCGGATGACGGAACGAATCTGGGCGTGGCTCGATCGAGTCGACCGGCAATTCATCCGCGAGCATCTCGAGAGACACGAGTTTCTGCCCATCATGAAGTTACTCGAAGGCGAGTTATTCACTGGCGCCACTACGCAGGCGGCGACCAGCTAAACTCCATGCGACACGCTGTTCTGACTCCGTTTTTCGGCAGGCTCCGGGACCGGTTCTGTGAGTATCATGAGCCCCTCTCAATCGCCGAAAAGCTGCGCCGCGCCGCGGATATCCCGAGCGTGGAAGGAGTCGAGATCATATTCCCCGATGAGTGCCGGCAGGTATCGGAGATCGCTCCGCTACTGGCAGAAACAGGGCTGAGTGTAGCCGCTGTGAACGTGAACCTCAAAGGAGAGAGCATATTTCAACATGGCGCGCTCTCCTCGCCAGATTCTGGTGTACGAAAACGGGCAATCGAATTGCTCTGCGAAGCCAAAGAACTTGCGGCTGGCCTCAATTCGGACATCGTCACATGCGCCCCGCTCGCTGACGGATACGATTATCCCTTCCAGATTGACTACCGCTCAGCTTGGCGGCGCACAGTCGATTGTATTGCCGCGGCGGCTGACTCTACTTCGGCGGTGCGGCTTCACATTGAGCACAAGCCCGCCGAGCCAAGGACGCGCGGCTTACTCGACACTTCAACGAAAGTGATTCGGCTTTGTCGCGACGCAGGGTTGCCGAACATTGGGATCACCTTTAACGCGGGGCACGCCATGTACGACGGCGCCATTGCGGCCGCATCGTTTGCTGAAGTGCTGGCGGCGGAACTCCCGTACTACATTCATTTCTGCGATGCCATGACGGCGTGGGATTGGGACCTTGTCGTCGGGTCCGCTCATTACTGGAATTGGGCTGAGTTTCTCTTCTACCTGCGACAGGACGGATACAGCGGCTGGATGACGGCGGACACGTTTCCGGTGCGGCAGGATGCCGCCGAAGTGTTTGCACATAACGTCGCCGTCACCGAGCGCATCTGCCGGTGGCTCGACGATGTCGATTTCGCCGCGATGACGAAAGCGATTGAGCTGCACCGAGCGATGCCGGGCCTCAAAGAGTTGGAGCGATGCATTCCGCTACCCGCATAGACCGTGTGAGTGCAGGCCCCGGGACCAGCGTCCGTTGGTTCGTCGTAGCGTACCTGTTCCTGTTCTCGTTCCTGACGATCGTGGATCGCGTCGCGATCTCCGCGGCGAAAGGTGATATTGGGGCTGATCTCGGAATAACGGATGTTACGTTCGGCTTCGTGTTTGGCGTGTTCGCTCTCGGATATGCGCTCTTCCAGATACCGTCGGGATGGTGCGCCGACCGTTACGGACCGCGGCTCTTTCTGACAGCCATCGTCGTGCTCTGGTCGTTCTTCACCGGACTGACCGGCCTTGCGGCGGGCAGTGCGATGTTGATTGCTGTCAGGTTTCTGTTTGGCGGAGCTGAAGCCGGCATCTACCCGACTGCCAGTCGCGCCATCTACAACTGGATCCCTGTGCAGCGGCGCGGTGCCGCGCAAGGGCTGCTGTTTGTCGGATCACGCCTCGGCGCCGCGTTCGGTTTGTCGGTCATGTCCTTTACGATCACTCACGTTGGTTGGCGGCAATCCTTCTGGACTTTGGGCGGCATTGGCCTAGTGTTGGCCATGATGTGGTACGTCTGGTTTCGCGACCAGCCCGAACAGAAGAAGGGCGTCTCGGCCTCGGAAGTCGAGTTCATCCGCAGCGGCTCGACAAACTCCGCGGCTCAGCCTCCGGCGAGTGGCGCTTGGCGACAGTTGTTGTTATCCGGTAACTCAGGGCTTCTCATGGCCCAATACTTCGCTTCCAACTTCACGTTCTTTATCGCGTTCAGTTGGCTACTGCCGTATTTGAAATCGCAGTACCAACTCAGTGCGACCGAGGCCGGCACCTATGCCAGTATTCCGCTCTACTGCGGAGCGTTGGGAAACTGGTTCAGCGGTGCTGTGGTCGATGCGATCTACCGCCGCGGGCATAGGCGTACGTCGCGGCTGGCTCCGGCTCTGGCCGGCTTTGGCATAGCCGCCATGAGCCTCGTCGCCGGAGCATCAATGCCTGGCGTTGGCGGCGCGGTGATCTGTTTCTCACTGGCAACGTTCGGGGTGGACATGACGCTCAGCCCCAGTTGGACGGCGTGCCAGGATATTGCCGGCGCCCGGACCGGAACACTTTCCGGTGCGATGAACATGGTGGGGAATATCGGATCGTTCATCAGTTCCGTAACGTTCCCTGTGCTTGTAGCTGCGACGGGAACCGCAGCGGCTTATTTCTACATTGCAGCCGTCATCAACGTGCTTGGGATGCTCTGTTGGTGGCGCATCCGTCCCGGCCGGACAGAGCCGCCGGGAATCGACGAAGGAGGTTTTCAATGCTGAACGTACAGACTAGGTCTCTCTTGTGGCGCGCTATTTTGCTCGTTACATTGGCCGTGGCGGCATTCCCGCAGGGTCCGACCGGAGAGATCACCGGCACAGTCCGGGATACTACCGAGGCTGTGATCCCGGGTGCGACCGTCAAAATTACGAACCAGGACACCGGCGCTTCGCGCTCGGTGACCACGAACGAATCCGGTATGTACACCTTTCCGGCCCTCCAGCCCGGTTCGTACACCCTGTCGGTCGAACAGCAGGGATTCCAGAGTCAACTGCGGCGCAACATCCTGTTACAGGTCCAGCAGGTGGCTCGCGTCGACTTCGCATTAGCGGTCGGCCAAGTCACCGAGAATGTGGACGTGACGGGAGCGGCTCCGCTCCTGTCTACCGAGGACAGTACGGTGGGCCAGGTGATCGAAAACAAACGCATCAACGAATTGCCGTTGAACGGTCGTAACTACCTGCAGCTTGCAGCGCTCAGTCCCGGGGTCAACATCAACTCGTCAGCGTCCGCCGGAGCGAACGACTTCCAGGGCGGACACAGAGCCCGGCAGGCTGTGACCATCAATGGCCAGAGAGGCCAGTTTAACCACTACACTCTCGACGGTATCGAGAATACTGATCCGAACTTTAACACCTATATCCTGCTGCCTTCGATCGACGCACTCCAGGAGTTCAAAGTCCAGACCGCAACGTATCCGGCAGAATTCGGCTATGGCATCAGCCAAATCAACGTCACGACAAAGTCGGGCACGAACCAGGTGCACGGTTCGTTGTTCGAATATGTTCGCAACGACATGTTCGACGCAAAGAACTTCTTCGACAAGCCGAACGAACCGGTTCCGCCGTTCAAGCGTAATCAGTTCGGCGGCACGATCGGTGGACCCATCATAGGAAACAAGTTGTTCTACTTCGGCAACTACGAAGGCCTGCGCGAAGTGAAGGCGCTGACCTCCATCGGTACGGTGCCGTGGCCGTCGCTTCGCAACGGCAATCTTTCCGGCCGTCGGCCGGTCTATGATCCAGCGAGCCGCGCGAAGCAGCCCGACGGGACGATCACGGCGCAGCAGTTTCCTGGCAACATCATTCCTGCCGATCGTTTCGATCCGGTTATCAAGAAGGCGATGGCCTACTGGCCCGAACCGAACCTGCCAGGCACCGTTCGCAACTATCTCAATAACGAATCCCGCCGGTTCACCGACGACCAGTTCACGGGTCGCGTCGACTTCATCCAATCCGCCGCGCTCTCCTGGTACGGGCGGTATAGCTACTCCAAAGACAGTGAGTACGGACCAGCCGCGATTCCCGAACATGGAACATGGACCAACTCGCGGCCAGATCAGGTACTCGCCGGAGCCACCTGGATCATCTCACCGTCACTGGTGAACAACACCCGATTCGGCTGGACACGTTTCGATAACCAGATGATCGGAACGAACTCGTACGTCAACGACATCAACGGCGACGTGCTGAAGATCCAAGGTCTGAACCTGAGCAACAACCCGGCGTTCTGGGGCTTACCGGCGTTCGGCATTACCGGGTTCACCGGGTTCGGCGACCGCACCCACATTTACCTGACGCACAATAACATCTTCGAACTATCGGACGACTTGAACTGGATCAAAGGGAAGCACGCCATGAAGATCGGATTCACCGTCAAACCGATTCATTACAATCAGCTCGGCAATCAGTTCGCTCTCGGCGGCTTTGACTTCGACGGTACCAGCACAGAGAACCCCGCGGCGCGCACCGGCACCGGTGAGCCTTTGGCGGACTTCCTCCTTGGTTACCCTGTCCAGTCCTATACCGCAGTCAAAGCCGCTGATGCGCAATTACGCAGCAAATATTGGGCCGGCTACGTCGCCGACTCGTGGAAGGTGACGCCGAAGCTGACCCTCGATTTCGGGCTTCGTTACGAGTTCATGCCGCCGTTCTACGACATCAACGATCAGTCGGTAAACGTGTGGGGACTCGGAACCGCTAACCCGATTCTCGTCCGCGCCTCGAACCAGGGCACGGACCGCGATCCTTACGAGAACCAACTCGTACGTTTCACTCGCGCCCAAGTCGTGCGCGACGGCCGCATGGGAGCAGGACTGGTTCCCTCCGATAAGAACAATTGGGCCCCACGCCTGGGACTCGCTTACTCGCTGAACGATACGACCGTCATTCGTGCGGGCTTCGGCACGTTCTACAACATCATCGACCTTGGCAACTCCATCTACGACATGGCACGCACGCTCGCCGGCCTGCGGCGGGATTACAGCAACCGTGACTCTCCAGACCTAAAGGTTGGTGGCGCAGCGTTCCAGTCCGGAACATCCGGGAACTTCGTCCCACTCGCTCAGCCGCTGATTCTCGCGAACAGCACCAACATGCGAACGACGTACGTCAACCAGTGGAGCTTCGATGTACAGCGAACGATCACGCCGACCCTGATGGTTGCCGTCGGTTACGTCGGATCGCAATCGCACCGGCTGAAGAAGTTCACAGGATGGAACAACCCGCTGCCCGGTCCAGGTACTATCGACCTGCGGCGTCCTTACCAGCAATTCGGGTGGATTCAGTACCCGGATTCGATCGGCAACGGCCATTACGATTCCTTGCAGGTCAAACTCGAGCAGCGCTTCACGCGAGGCTTCACACTTCTCAGCGCCTACACGTTCGGCAAATCCATCGACGACACGAGCGGCATTCGTCCCGGCTCGGGCGATACGCTCTTCGTCAACGACCCGTCGTGCAACAACTCCTGCGAAAAGGCCAGGTCGGGCTTCGACGCACAGCACCGCTGGGTCAGCTCAGGCCTGTACGAACTTCCGTTCGGGCGCGGCAAGTCCTACCTGGGCGGCATGAACTGGCTCGGCCAAGCGTTCATTGGCGGCTGGCAGATGGGCGGCATTTTCACGATGGAAAGCGGTTTACCGGCGACGCCGTCAGCGGGAACGGACACAGCGAACGTCGGCGTCGGTGCCGGCAACCGGCCGGACGCGACCGGCATCAGCCCGAACCTCGACCGCGGCAACCAGAGCGTTGACCACTTCTTCAACACCGCCGCGTTCAAGCAGCCGGCGCTGTACACGTTCGGCAACGCCGGGAGGAATACCATCGACGGGCCGGGCATCATCAATGTCGACGTGTCGGCGATGAAGCGTTTCCACGTGATGGAATCCAAGTACTTCGAGTTCCGTGGAGAGGTCTTCAACATCGCCAACCATCCGATCTTCGGCATGCCGAGTACGAATCTTCGCTCGGCGACCTATGGCCAACTGACTGGCACGCGCATCGATAGCCGCCAGATTCAGCTTGCGCTTCGCTTCTCCTTCTGAACCTTGCAAGAGCCGCTCACTCGCGCTCAGCGAACGCGAGTGAGCGGCACGGTTTAAAACATATAATGGCTGTCAGGCCGCGAACGCATGCTTCGAGAAATCACAAAAGATCTTCCATTCGAACCATTCCTAATCGATCATCTGGTGGACCCACGCGGGCGATACCAGCTCGATCTCGAACCGCAGTTTCCGTTCAAGATCAAGCTGTACAGCTTTGTGCCGGTTGGAGATTCCTTTCCGATGAACTGGCACGAGCGGTTGGAAATCTTCGTGCCGCTCGCGGGCAAGGGCCGGTTCCGAATGGGCGACCGGGTGCTTGACTTCGAAGCCGGCGATATCCTTGTGGTCGACAACCTGAAACTGCACGGATTGGTCGAGTTCCGCGGACCCGATCGGCGCGCGATTACTATCACGTTCAATTCCGCCCTGATCTACAACCTTGGCTCCCCGATGTCGGACTTCGTTTACCTGCTCCCTTTCCACTGGCAGGGGGATCTATGCCCCGTTGTGCGATCGAGTGATCCCGAGGCGGCTTCGATTTACCACACTATGGAAAAGCTGCTACGGTGCTATTTCGATAAGGATCGCGGCAGATACGCTCAGGCAGGTTGCAAGGCCTATCTGCTCGAGATCCTGTTTCAACTCTCGGTGCGTTTCCGAGGGGCCGAGATAGCCCAGTCGGAGTACATGAAGCAGCAGGAACGGTCCCGCCAACTGGGGCAGATCCTCGATTACCTCCAGCAGCACTATGCGCGCAGCATCACGGTGCGGCAGGCCTCGTCCATGGTCGGGATGAGCGACTCCCGATTCATGAGGTTCTTCAAACAGGCGACGGGCACGACATTCATATCGTACTTGACCCAAGTCAGGCTGGCCCACGCGTGCGAACTGCTGCGCAGCACGGACCTCGCAGTCGGCGAGATCGCCGCACGAGTCGGAGTTCCCGATCAGGCCTACTTTGACCGCAAATTCAGACAACACCTCCACACGTCCCCGCGCAGCATGAGGGCGCAGAGTCCAGGAGCAACAGGATCATGACCGCAAGTGCCACTATAGGAACCACCAGTTACGGATTCCGGTACCTCCTGCTCGATGAACAGCGGGCACCTTCGCTGACTTCGATCGTCCAAAAGGCGCAGAAGGCCGGTCTAGCAGCCTTGCAGGTGTGCGAGAACGCGAGGCCGGTGAAGCTTTCGGCCGCAGAGTGGAGCGACGTGGTGCGCGCGGCCAGCGACTGCGGCATCGAACTGCACGTCGGATGCATGACGCTAAATCCGGACACATTCGCGCGCTACGTTGATCTGGCGGCCAGCACGCCCGGGTCGGGTACGTTGCGCATCGTGCTCGAAAACGAAGACGGACGGGCGGCCGGCAGGGACTCCATTGTTCATTTCCTCGACCGAACCTTACCTCGGCTCGAGGAGGCGGGGATCAGACTGGCGATCGAGAATCACTTCCATATTCCGTGCCGCTCGCTCGCGGCGGTGGTGGAGCGATATCCTCGCAACCTTGTCGGCTTCTGCATCGACAGCGCCAACTCACTCCGGAATTTCGAGTCAGCGGAACAGGTTTTCGAGCTGCTCGGGAGCCGGGCGATCTACTACCACTTGAAGGATTTCAGGGTCGACGGTACGAACGTAGGATTCATGGTTCAGGGGGCTCCGCTCGGCGAGGGCGATCTCAACCTCCAAAATGTCCTGCGGCTGATCACAACGTGGCACGCGAAGCCGCTGATCTTTCTCGAGAACTGGGTTCCGCAGAGCGGCGACCGGGATCGGGACATCGAGGCCGACGAGCAATGGCTCGCGCAGTCGCTCAATAATCTGCGCAGTTGGGAAGAAAAAGAAATGAGTTTATAGGAGAAACGATGACGAAGGCTGCGAGATGCTTTATGGCTGCAGTTGCCCTGATGGCGATTCCGGCGACAGCGGCGCCGGGCGTGACGGTCTCCGGTGAGCTGAAGCGGTGGCACAAGGTGACGATCACGCTGGACGGTCCGGCTACATCGGCCACCGCGACTCCGAATCCGTTCCTCGACCTACGCATGGACGTGACGTTCACGCACGCAGCAAGCGGCACCACGTATCGCGTGCCGGGCTTTTTCGATGCGGACGGTAACGCCGCGAATACATCGGCCGAAAGTGGGAACAACTGGCGCACCAATTTCACGCCGGATAGGGCCGGGGGGTGGAATTACCGGATCTCGTTCCGGCGCGGTTCCGGAGTGGCGGTGGCCGACTCGGCGAGCGCCGGCACCGCGCTGGCGCCCTTCGACGGAGTGGCCGGCACGTTCACCATCACAAAGACAGATAAGACAGGCAATGACTTTCGAGCGAAGGGCAGGCTGCGATACGTCAACAAGCACTATCTTGAGTTCGCCGGAACGGGTGAGTGGTTCCTGAAGGTGGGTTCGGATTCACCCGAGAACCTGCTGGCCTACGAAGACTTCGACAACACGCCGAACTACAAGTGGGAAGGCGGGTTGGGCGGCGGTTTTCGCAAGAACTGGGCCCCGCACATTCACGATTGGAAGCCGGGTGACCCGAACTGGAAAGACGGTAAGGGCAAAGGACTGATCGGCGCAATGAACTATTTGGCATCGAAAGGCCTGAATTCGCAGTCGTTCATCACGTACACGATTCACGGAGATGACCGCAACGTATCGCCATATATCGATTCCGAAGACCGCACGCGCATTTCGATTCCTAAAGTGAACCAGTGGGAGGTCCTGTTCGACCACATGAGCGAGCTCGGCATATTCATGGAGTTCAAGCTCATGGAAGTGGAGAACGACTGGGACATGGACGGTGGAGAGCTGGGTCCGGAACGGCGTCTCTATTATCGCGAGTTGATTGCACGCTTCGGGCACCATCTCGGCCTCAACTGGAACGTCGGCGAGGAGAACAACAACACGCCGGCACAACGGATGGCATTTGCGAAATACATCTATGCGACGGATCCTTACCATCACCTGATCAACATTCACAACGTCGGCGATTGGGAGCGCCTGTACCTGCCGCTTATGGGCAATTCGTCGCCGTACAAGGGCGCGTCGCTGCAAATCGATTTCTATGATGTTTTCGATGTGACCCGGTTCCTGCGAATGGCATCGGATCTGGCCGGATCGCCATGGGTGATCACGATCGACGAAACGCGCCCGGGTCCGACGGGGGCTAGCCTCGGGCAGTTGAATGCAGCGGTAGCGCGCGACGCTGCCGATCCCGAGCACAACGATGGGCGCAAAGCCGCGCTGTGGGCGAACCTGATGGCCGGAGGCGCCGGGATGAACACCTATGTTGGTTTCGGCACGGACGTCGGCGACCCATCCACGACCGAGCATCAGATCGACGTGCCCGATCTGATGCTGCAAGACTTCCGCGCCTATGACAAATGGTGGGACCAGATGTACGCGGCGCATTCGTTTTTCACGGCCAACAAGATCCCGTTTCAGGAGATGAGCAACCGCAATGAACTGCTCTCCAACGGATGGGCGCTTGCGGGCGGCGATACGATTATCGGGTACTTCCCTGATGGAGTTCATGGCGGACGCGGTCCTCTGGTTCGGGGCGGCGTCGGCGCAGGGAGTGGGACAGCCTACGCCCCTCCGCCGAAGCGAAGCCAGCGGGATCCTCGAGAGCGCCGTGAAGAGCCTAAACAGGCTCCTGGCCCGATGGGTGGTCCTGGCGCAATCGGGCCGAACGCCGGCGGTGATCGCCACGGCCAAAATTCCGTCGCCGGACCGGGTTCGACGGCCTATAGTCCGACCGTAGATTTGCGAGGCTACGCGGGTTCCTACGAGATTCGCTGGTATGATCCTCGGAAAGGCGGCGAACTCCAGACCGGGTCGGTGGCGAAGGTGCGCGGGGGCTCGAAAGACCTGGTCGAGATTGGGAAGCCGCCGAGCGACGCGCAGAAGGACTGGGTGGTTCTGATCCGACCTGAAGTGCCGAAGATTCTTCGGACCCGGCGCTAAGAGCGGCGTGGGACTGCGCTGTTTTCGGTGCGGACACCAGCGCCGGCGACTCGGGCGCAGTCCATTGCTGAATGTTTCGACGCGGCGCTGTGAGAACGAACGATTCGGCATGAGTTTGCGGATTTCCGACTGCGCTCTCCAGGGCCGCTTCGAAGTGATTGTCGGCGATTCGACCAGAACTCGATATCCTTCGCACTACCGTTTCACATTGCACCGGCACTCTACAAAGATCCCTCTGTGCCAACATGAGTGAGACACCTACCCCGCCCGCAATTATTGACCTTTCAGGGGGCAGAGAGATGAGACATCATGGTCGCCGATTTGAAGCTCAATGGAGATTCCCGCATGATCGAGTTGGCAGCGCCGGAGCGGAGCGAGCCCTCCCGTAGCGCAGTGGCTGCCAACTCGAGGCGAGCCGCTGGGCCACCGGCCCCCGATCCTGAAGTCCTGGCCAAGGCACAACGTCGCACTTTCACCGCCGAGTACAAGCTGGGCATTGTCGAGGAGGTCGACCACGCTACCGAGCCAGGCGCAATCGGAGCCCTGTTGCGGCGTGAGGGGCTGTACTCGTCCCACCTGGTAGAGTGGCGGCGACTGCGCGAGACGGACGCTCTCGGAGCGTTGTCCAAAAGGCGCGGCCGCAAGCCGACCCGCAACCCTTTGGCCGAGGAGAACTCCAAGCTGAAGGCCGAACTGGCGCGGGTGCGTATTCCAGCGATGCCGATCGCTAATTCCAATCTGATGGCGATCAGGAATCCGAAGATGCCGATCACCATCGGAGCGAAGCGACGCTGAGCTGTAAATATCATCGTGAACGAGTGGAGCTTGAGTCAAGCCCGTCGTCCATGAGCGGGGTGCGGGGCGAGGGGGCGGCGTTTGATCAGGGTTTCTTCGCGCAACTGGCGGGTGAGGCGGAGTTGAGCAACGAGCACGAAGACATGCCGGCTGGCGGCTTCGGCTGCGCCGGGGGCGAGTGGGAGCGGGGTTTGGGTGAGGGTTTCGAGGACCTCGGCGGCCGTGA
>JBBQGE010000136.1:0-14041 GCA_038322675.1 Bryobacterales bacterium | reverse complement strand
AGCGCCAGCAGCTGGCGCACATGCGGGGCGAAGGGGCGAGCCTCCATGGCCTCCTTGTAGCAGGCGGGAGCGCAGACGGGCCGCTCATGCAAGCGAATCGACTGGCTTTTCACCGGGGCTGGCCCTCGCTGGATCATCATTGACTTGCACGCCCCCGGCCTCTAAGCGCGCCTCGCCATGGCTTCTCTCCGCGACATCCGCAAAAGAATCCGATCGGTCAAGAACACCCGTCAGATCACCAAGGCCATGAAGATGGTCTCGGCGGCGAAATTGCGCCGGGCGCAGGATCGTGTGATCTCGGCGCGTCCCTACGCGGGTATGCTGGAACGTATACTGCGAAACGTGGCGGCTGCGGCATCGGCGGATAGCGAAGCGGTTGCGAGTCATCCACTGTTGCAGCAGCGCCCCGAGAACCGGATCCTGGTGCTGGTGGTGACCGGCGATCGCGGACTGGCGGGCGCATTCAACGCCAACGTGATTCGTGCCACGCAGAAGTTCATCGAGTCACATGCGTCAGCGCAGATCTCGGTGGAACTGATGGGCCGCCGGGGACGCGATTTCTTCCGGCGGCGCGGCACGCGCATCGCAGGCGAGCACACGACGCTGTTTTTGCGGGCCGTGGAGTACGACTCGGCGCTGTCCATCGCACGATCGGTTACGGAGCTATTCGCCAATGCCGAGTTCGACGCAGTGTACGCGATCTCGAACTTTTTCCGGAGTGTGGTTGCCGGCGATCTCGCCGTACGGCGGATTCTGCCGGTCGAACTGCCGAAAGGCGGGTTAGAAGTCGACTATATCTTTGAGCAGAGTCCCGAGGAGTTATTGCAACGCCTGCTGCCGAGATATGTCGAGTTAGAAATTTACAGGACGATGCTCGAATCGTCCGCGGCCGAACAGGCTGCGCGTATGACTGCCATGGAGGCCGCGAGTTCGAATGCGGCCGAGATGATCGAGAAGCTCACACTCAACATGAACCGTGTGCGCCAGGCGAGTATCACGCGCGAAATCATTGAAATTGTCAGCGGCGCTGCCGCATTGGAGTAACCATGGCAACTACCGTGGAAGGAAAAGTAGTTCAGGTGGCGGGGCCCGCCGTCGATATTCAGTTTCCGGAGGGCCAGATTCCGGTTATCTACACGGCCATTCGCATCATCAGCGAAGGGTTCAATGTGCCGGTACCCATCGATATCATCGTCGAGGTAGCGCAGCACATCGGTGAGGGCCGCGTGCGCACCATCGCGCTGCAGCCCACCGAAGGTCTGGTGCGCGGCATGAAGGCGATCAGCCTGGGAGAACCCGTGACAGTGCCGGTCGGAAAGGAAACGCTGGGCCGCGTGCTCAACGTTATCGGCGAACCGGTGGACCAATTGGGTCCGGTGAATACCGCGGAACGTTGGCCCATTCATCGCAGCGCCCCCACATTCGAGGAGCAATCGACGGAACTGCAGATGTTCGAGACCGGCATCAAGGTCATCGACCTGTTGGAGCCGTATCTGCGCGGCGGCAAGATCGGACTATTCGGCGGCGCGGGCGTCGGCAAGACGGTTATCATTCAGGAACTTATCAACAACCTCGCGATGCAGCACGGCGGCGTGTCTGTATTCGCCGGTGTGGGTGAGCGAACCCGCGAAGGCAACGATCTGTGGCTCGAATTCCAGGAATCGGGAGTTATCGATATTCACGATTTCAATAAGTCAAAAGCCGCGCTGATTTATGGACAGATGACCGAACCCCCCGGAGCGCGACTGCGCGTGGGGCTGACGGGGCTAACCGTGGCCGAGTATTTCCGCGATCACGAGCATCAGGACGTGCTGCTGTTCATCGATAACATTTTCCGGTTTACGCAGGCCGGCTCGGAAGTCTCGGCGCTGCTGGGGCGGATGCCCTCTGCCGTCGGATACCAGCCGAATCTCGCGACTGAAATGGGCGAGTTGCAGGAGCGAATTACGTCCACGAAGGACGGTTCCATCACGTCGGTGCAGGCCATCTATGTGCCGGCCGACGACTATACCGATCCGGCTCCGGCAACGGCGTTTGCTCACCTGGACGCGACCACCAACCTGTCGCGCGACATCGCGGCACTCGGCATTTACCCCGCGGTGGATCCGCTGGCTTCCACCTCGCGCATTCTCGATCCCCGCATTATCGGCGACGAGCACTACAACGTGGCACAGCAGGTAAAGCAGGTTCTGCAGCGGTATAAAGATCTCCAGGATATCATTGCGATTCTCGGAATCGACGAACTGCCGGAAGAGGACAAACTCGCGGTCGGCCGTGCCCGCCGCATTCAGAAGTTCCTCTCGCAGCCGTTCCACGTGGCCGAGCAGTTCACCGGCCTCAAGGGCAAATACGTGAAACTAGCCGACTCCATTCGCAGCTTCAAGGAAGTGGTGGAAGGCAAACACGACAACGTCCCCGAGCAGGCCTTCCTGCTGCAGGGCACCATCGACGACGTGCTGGAGCGCGCCGAACAGATGAACAAGAGTTAGGTCATGGCCGATACGTTCGAAATCGAAATCGCGAGTCCGGAGCGGTCGATCGTCAAGGAGACGGCCGTGCGCGCGCAGATTCCCGGGAAGGACGGTTACTTCGGCGTCCTTCCGGGTCATGCGGCACTGGTCAGCGAGTTAGGAATTGGGACGCTGACTTATGTTACGCCGCAGGGCCGCCGCTACGTCGTGGCGGTCCATGGCGGCTATGTCGAGGTGTTGGACGATTACGTCCGAGTGCTGGCCGACTTGGGGGAACCGGGAGTCGAGATCGATGTGCAGCGCGCGACACGTGCGCTGGAGCGTTCTTCGCGCCAGTTGACGAATCCGGGCGACGGGGCAGATCCGGCGTCGGCGCTCGCGGCGGTCATGCGGGCCGAGGCGCGGATTACCGCGGCGCGGAAGGCCCAGTCAGCGCAGGAATAGCGGTCTTATTGACGCGTCCGCGCTCCGTGGGTAACAGAGTGCACTCGAACTCCGCTTCGATGGACTGAGTACAGAACGATGTACCACGGCAAACCCGAGCCGGCCAGTTCGGCTTCAACGTCCAAAACGCGGCTCGCGCTGAATGCCCTCGCGCCGGTCTTTCAGCCAGGCCCTGAGTTCGTCATTCGAGATCACGCGACCCTCGGCGAAATCCTGCTCGCTTTCGCGAATGCCTTCTAGCGCGGCATACTCCCGCTCGACGTACTCCCGAACGGCCCGCGTTAGAACGGCTGCCCGCGAGCGCTCCACCGACTCGGCTATCTCGCCCAGTTGGCGCAACGTTTCTGGGTCAAGCCGGATATTCATGATTTACCCCTTTGCCACCCCGATCAGCGCGTTCACCAGAATGCAGCCGAGCGCCACGGGGATCATGACCTTCCAGCCGATGTTCATTAGCTGGTCATAGCGGAATCGCGGGAAGGTGCCGCGGACCCAGATCAGGATGTAGATCACCGTCGAGACTTTGAAGAGGAACCAGAACGGGCTGATGATGGCGGCGTTGAAGACCGGCACCAGGAACAGCGCTCCGATCGCGATCAGCAGGACTGCGAGTACGACCAGGAACACGCGGTGCGGCGCGTACGGCAGACGCCGGGCCATCGGGAAGCACCAGATTCCGGAGCCGATGAACAGGATCGCCGGGAAGGCGAAGTTCATGGGGACTTCCAGCCAGCCGACACTCGGGAAGGGGCGCAGCCAGCCGCCCCAGAAGACGGTGACCATTACGGCGCAAACGACGAAGATGTTCGCGTACTCGCTGAGCATATAGAGCGCCCAGCGGAATCCGCTGTACTCGGTGTGATAACCGGCGACGAGTTCCGATTCGGCTTCGGGCAGATCGAACGGGGCGCGATTGGTTTCGGCCACCGCCGCGATGACGTAAACCACGAACGGCACGATCATGAATCCGAAGTTATCGAAGACAAACCAGATATGGTGGGCTTCCTGATTCTTCACGATCTGCACCATGCTGAGCGTGCCGGCCGCCATAACTCCGGATAGCACCGCGAGCGCAAGAGCTACTTCGTAACTTACTAACTGGGCCGCGCTTCGGAGCGCACCGAGTAAGGAGTAGTGGCTATTCGAAGCCCACCCGCCGAGAATGATGCCGAGGATGCCGACCGCCGACATGGCCGAGACGATCAGGATTCCGACGTTCACATCGGCGACACGCAGGGTCGCGCTGAAGGGCAGCACGGAGAACGCGGTGAGGGCGGTGAAAGTCGAGATCACCGGGGCCATCCAGAACAGCCCGCGGTCGGCGTCGGTAGGGATGACGTCTTCCTTGATCAGAAGTTTCAGCGCGTCGGCGATGGGTTGCAGGAATCCGTGCGGCCCGACGCGCATCGGTCCCAGCCGGACCTGCAGATCGGCGAGCACCTTGCGCTCCACCAGCACGATATAGCCGGCCACCAGCGGAAACGCCAGCACGATGACTACGGTCATGACCAACGGCAGAAACAGGGGATTCGAAAAAATCGTTTCCATAACTTACTTGAGTAATGACTGGCCGGCGAAGCGCAGCACCGGCTCCGGGAAAATTCCGAACAATAGAGTCAACGCGCCGGTGAGACCGAGCGCGAGACGCAGTCCAACGCTCGACGACAGCGGTTCGTCGGTGACCGAGTCGCGAACGAACATGCTGCGTACGATTCGGAAGTAGTAGTAAATGGCCACCGCGACATACAGTGTCGCGACGACGGCCAGAACGTAGTGGCCGGTCTCGACGAGCGCGAGGAAGATGAAGTACTTGCCGAGGAATCCGGCAGTCGGCGGCATGCCTGCGAGCGATAGCAGGAAGACCAGCATAAAGAGAGCGTAGACCGGATTCCGGTGCATCAGGCCGGAGAGGTCGTCCACATCTTCGCCAAGGATATCGGCGCGGCGCATGGCGACGATCACCAGAAGCGCGCCCAGGTTCATGAACGTGTAGACCACCAGATAGACAGCGATCCCCTTCATACCGGTTTCATTTCCCGCGACCAGGCCGAGCAGCATGTATCCGGCATGCGACACGCCGCTATAGGCGAGCAGGCGCTTGATGTTAGTCTGGCTGATCGCGGCCAGGTTGCCGACCGTCAGACTGAGCAGCGCCACCACGATCACGATGGGCAGCCAAGTCTCGCGGGCCGATGCGAGAGGTCCTAAGAAGATGCGAAGTAGAATCGCGAACGACGCCGCTTTCGAACCCACCGAGAGGTACGCGGTCACCGAAGTCGGCGCGCCTTCATACGCGTCGGGAGCCCACATGTGGAACGGCGCCGCGGAGATTTTGAAGAACAGCCCGACTGCAGTGGTGGCGATGGCTAGGAAAGTCAGGGGGTCGCCGATTCCACGCTGCGCGATCGCGAATGCTACGTCCCGCAGGTTGGTGGATCCCGACAGTCCGTACATCATCGAGAATCCGAATGCGAGGAAGCCGCTCGAGAATCCGCCGAGCAGGAGATACTTCAATGCCGCTTCGTTGGAGCGTTTCTCGCCGCGCAGGAAGCCGACCATGATGTAGAAGCAGAGGGCCATCAACTCCAGGCCGACGAACAGCGTCACCAGGTCGTTGCCGGTGGCGAGGAAGAACATGCCGCATTGCGCCAGCAGGACCAGTCCATAGTATTCGGCGTGGTTCTCGCCCTCGATCTCGAGATAGCGATACGAAATCAGCAGGACGATGAAGGCAGCGAACAGGAAGATCCAATTGAACAGCATCGAGAAGCCGTCCACGACGAGCGTTCCCTTGAAAGCGGTCAGCACCAGGCCGCCCGAGACGGCGCTCTGCTGCACCCAGAGGGCGCGCGCGGTGAACCCGAGTCCTGCGAGAGAGAGCGCCAGTAGCCACAGGCGCGACTTCGCATCGCGGCCGAGCAGGAACTCGAACAGCATGACCGCGCAGCCGAACAGCGCCAGCAGGATGGCCGGCAGCAGAACAAAATGATCGGTGCTGGTGTAAAATTCACTCATCGTACTGCCGCCACCGGCACGATGGCCGGCTGTTGCGCCGGGGCCGGAAGCGTCGCTGCCGCCGGAATCTCAGGCGCCTTCTTCTGTTGGTAATACTCGGGCCGGACGCGCATCACGATCTCGCTGACCGGCTTGTCGAGAATATCGAAGAACGGCTTCGGGTAGAGGCCGATCCAGAAACAGCACGCGATCATGGGGATGAAGATCGCCCACTCGCGGAGGTTCAGATCCTTGAGTCCTTCATTCTTAGGATTGGTGATCTGGCCCAGCATCGTGCGCTGGTAGAGCCACAGGAGATAAGCGGCGGCCAGGATGATGCCGCTGGCGGCGCAGGCCGCCCAAATCTTATTGACTTCGAACACGCCGGCGAGGATCGTGAATTCGCCGATGAAGCCGTTCAGCATAGGGAGTCCGGCGGAACTGAGCATCGCGATGGCGAACACCACGGCGTAGTTCGGCATGACCTTCGCGAGTCCACCGTACTCGGAGATCATACGCGTGTGCCGGCGTTCGTAGATGACGCCGACGACGAGGAAGAGCATGCCGGTGGAGATACCGTGATTGATCTGCTGCAGGACGCTGCCGGAGAGTCCCGCGGGCGTCATGGCGAAGATGCCGAGCGTGCAGAAGCCGAGGTGGCTCACCGACGAGTATGCCACCAGTCTCTTCCAGTCCTTTTGCATCAGGCTGACCAGCGCTCCGTAAATGATGCCGATGATGGAGAGCCATACCAGCACCTGAACGATGGTCGGATCGATGGCGGCTTTGGGCAGCAGCGGCAGCGAGAAGCGAATGAATCCATAAGTCCCCATCTTCAAGAGGACGCCGGCCAGGATCACCGATCCGGCCGTCGGGGCTTCGGTGTGCGCGTCGGGCAGCCAGGTGTGGAAGGGGAACATCGGGACTTTTACGGCGAACCCCAGGAAGAGCGCCCAGAAGACCCACCGCTGCAGATAGAGCGGCAGAGACATCGTCATCAGCTTCGAGATCTCGAAGGTGTAGTAGCCGGACTGTTGCTGGAACTGGAAGTAGAGGACCAGGATGCCCAACAGCATCAGGACGGATCCCGCAGCCGTGTACAGGAAAAATTTGATGGACGCGTACAGTTTCCGCTCGCCGCCCCAGATGGCAATGATGAAGTACATCGGGATCAGCACCACTTCCCAGAACACGTAGAACAGGAAGAAGTCGAGGGAGACAAAGACGCCGATCATACCGGTCTGCAGCAGAAGGAACATCGAGTAGTATTCCTTCAAGCGGTCGTCGATGGCGCTCCACGAACAGAGAATCGAGATGAATCCCATGCCCGTGGTCAAGATGAGCAGCAATAGACTGATTCCGTCGATGCCGATGGAGTAAGTGGCGCCAATGGACGGGATCCAGTCGGCGCGCTCGGCGAATTGGAACCCGGCCTGTCCCTTGTCGAATCCCGTTACCAGCAAGATGGAGATCAGGAATCCGATGAACGCGACAGCGTTCGCCCAAATCTTGATCAGCTTCTTGTTCCCGCTCGGGATGAGCAGTAACAGAAGCATGCCGATCAACGGCGTGAATAGAACCAAACTTAATAAGTGTCCCGACATATTTGTTCCAGCCGCAATAACCGGCTTACCTCAATACGTAGTATCCGAACATGGCGAGAATGCCGCCAACAAATACCAGAGCGTAGGCCTGAACTTGACCGGTTTGGACCAGCCGCACCGGATAGCCGGCTAACTTCACGACAAACGCAGTCAGCCGCACCAGGCCATCGACGATCCAGGTATCCCACCAGATGGAGAGCGTGGAGGTGAATCGCGTCAACCAGCCCGCTCCGTTCACTCCACCATCCACGACACGGCGGTCCACCGTGAATAGAAGACTGCCGCCGCCGAGAATCAGGCCATTCACGAACAGAAAACCGTAGATCTCGTCGACATACCACTTATTCAGGAGCGCGCGATAGAGCGGGCCCTCCCACTTACGCAGGTAGAGCCGGCTCGCGATATAGATACCAACCAGCGCGGCGATGACGGAGAGCGAGGTCAGGATTAACTCGGGCGATTCGGTCCCCGAGACTTCGACGCCGAAGACGGGCTCCAGCCAGTGGTCAAACGCGTGGAATCCGCTCGGGAAGAATCCCCAGCCTTTCGGCACGGCGAGCCATCCAACCAGCGCGCTACCAACCGCGAGGACCATCAGCGGGACGGTCATGACTCGCGGCGACTCATGCGCGTGAACATGCGAACGGGGAGTTCCGTAGAAGGTCATGTACATCAGGCGCCACATGTAGAAACTGGTCATCAGCGCGGTGGCAAGGCCGACCACATAGAGAGCCTTCGACCCATGCGCCGAGCCGTAGACCTGAGCAAGAATCTCGTCCTTCGAGAAGAAGCCGGCAAGTCCGGGAATACCGGAGATCGCCAGAGTGGCGATGAACATGGTCCAGTAGGTGGCCGGCAGGTATTTCTTCAGGCCGCCCATCTGGCGCATGTCCTGTTCGCCGTTCATGCCGTGAATGACGCTTCCGGCGCCGAGGAATAACAGCGCTTTGAAAAACGCGTGAGTTACTAAGTGGAAGATGGCCACCCAGTAAGCACCGACTCCGGCCGCCAGAAACATGTAACCGAGCTGGCTGACCGTCGAATAGGCGAGCACGCGCTTGATATCGTTCTGGACCAGTGCGATGGAGGCCGCGAAGATGGCGGTGAATCCGCCGGTCACAGCGACGATCTGCAGCGCCATCGGCGTCAGTTCGAACAGCACGTGCGAGCGGCAGACCATGTAGACGCCCGCGGTGACCATGGTAGCGGCATGGATAAGTGCCGATACCGGGGTGGGACCTTCCATGGCGTCCGGCAGCCAGACGTACAACGGGAACTGCGCGGATTTGCCGGTGGCGCCGATGAACAGCAGCAGCGCGGTGGTACTAAGAATGCCCCAGCCCAGCGTTTCGGCTGACATATGGTGCGCTTCGATGAACTCATTGACATGCGTGAATCGCAGCGATCCGGCGATGCTGAAGATGAGCAGCATGCCGATCATGAACGCCGCATCGCCGATTCGATTGACGATGAATGCCTTCTTGCCCGCATCGCTGGCGCTCTTCTTGTGATAGTAGAACCCGATGAGCAGGTAACTGCAGAGTCCGACACCTTCCCAACCGACGAATAACAACAGGTAGTTATTCGCGAGTACCAGCATCAACATGAAGAACACGAACAGATTCATATATCCGAAAAAACGGTAGAATCCGCCTTCGTGCGCCATGTAGCCGACGGCATATACGTGGATGATGAATGCGACCCCGGTGACCACCAGAATCATGACGGAACTCAGCGGGTCGAGCAGAAATCCCCAGTCGGCCTGTAGGGGCGGGAACCAGAGAAACTGGATAACTTCGTGAACCTTGACGGGTGAAGACGCAAGTTGCGCGACGGCGCCGGCCGCGAGTATGAAGGATAGGAAAACCGCGCCGGGGCAGAGGAACCGGATGATGCTATTCGGCAGTTTGCGTCCCAGGAGCAACATCACGGCCGCTCCCATCAGCGGGAACAGCGGGATGAGCCAGATACTATCGAGGAAATTCATCGCATCTCACCACTTGAGTAAGTCGACCTCGTCGGCCAGTACAGTTCCCTTATTGCGGAACAGGGCGATCAGAATGCCGAGCCCGACAGCCGCTTCGGCAACGGCAACGGTAATGATGAAGATCGCGAAGATCTGCCCATTGACATTACCGTAGTGCCGGGAAAATGTAACCAGGTTGATGTTGACCGCATTCAAAATCAGTTCGATGGACATCAGGATGACGACGATGTTACGGCGTGTCAGCACGCCGATGGTTCCGATGAGCAGCAGCGCGGTACTGATGACCAGGTAATGTCCGGTTGAGATTTCGAACATCTACACTCTCCTTTTCGCCATGACGACGGAGCCGACGATGGCGGCCAGCAACAGAATGGACGCGATTTCGAACGGCAGCAGGTAGTCGCTGAACAGCATCTGCGCGATCGCTTCCGTATTCCCTTGAACGGCACCGGCGGGCGCGTGGGCGGGAAGCGGGAACGTCCCGGCGCCCTTGGCCAGCACAAACAGAATCTCGGCGCCTACGACGGCCGCACACGCCAGAGCCAGCCACCCCTGGTGATTGAACTGGCTATGTTTCGCGGCCTCGTCCAGGTTCACCAGCATGATGACGAACAGGAACAGGACCATGATGCCGCCAATGTACAGGACAATCTGCACGGCGAACAGGAACTCGGCATGCTGCAGCAGGAACAACCCGGCCACTCCGAGCAGCGAAACAATGAGCCAAATCGCGCTGTGCACCGCGCTTTTTCGCGTGATGGTGAGGACGGCGCCTCCCAGCGTCAACAAGGCAAACGAATAGAAAAAGACTGCATCAAGCATGATAAATGCCCAGCCCTACAGGAGTTTAGCCTGCCCGCCGTTCCGGCCCGGCAAGACCCGCGACCCTGGCTCGCGCCTGCTAACTACGATACTGAGTCGGCTTCGGTCCTTCTTCTAGCATTTGACGGTCCCAAATCAGACCTTCGCGATTGTACTGCGCGAGTTCGAAATCCTGCGTCAGTTCCAGCGCATCCACCGGGCACGCATCTTCGCAGAGTCCGCAGAACATACAGCGGGACACATCATAAGTGAATTCGGTCAAATCCTTGCGCCGTGTTTCCGGGTTGCGCTCACTGGTGACGACAATCAACTGCTCCGGACACGCGATGGCACACAAATCGCAGGAGATGCAGAGCGTTTCGCCGGTCTCGGGGTTCGAGTTCAGCCGCGGTGCCCCGCGATACCGTTCCGCTACCTGAGGCCGTTCAGCGGGATATTGCTCAGTGTAGATGTTCTTCGTATGCTGACTGCGGAATGTGACCCACAGCCCTTGAAACAAATCCATCAGAAAGATTGTCCGTAACAGCTTGCGCATGAGTCTAACCCGTTGCAATCGCTAGCGATCTACCTCTCCCAGCACGATATCGATGGTGCCGATGATCGCTACTATATCTGCAATCAGACCGCCTTTTGCCATCTTGTCCAGCGACTGCAGATTTACGAACGACGGCGGCCGTACGCGAACCCGATAGGGCTGCAGAGTTCCATCGCTCACGATGTAATATCCTAACTCACCTTTGGGCGATTCGATGGACACATACACTTCGCCCATGGGCGGCTTGATCACCTTGGGGACCTTGGCCATGATCGCGCCTTCCGGGATCGCCGCAACGGCCTGCCGGATAATGCGCACCGACTGCCGCATCTCGAGCATGCGGACGATGTACCGGTCGTAAGTGTCGCCGCTTTCGCAGGTGGGAATCTCGAAGTCGTATTGCTCGTAGCCGGAGTACGGAAGCGCCTTGCGGATGTCCCATTTGACGCCCGCGGCGCGCAGCATCGGTCCGGTGACGCCGTACTGCTTGCAATCGTCCGCGTTGAGAATGCCGATGCCCTTCAGGCGGTCGACCCAGATGCGATTGCTGGTCAGCAGGGTTTCGTACTCGTCGACACGCGGTTCGAAGTCGTCGCAGAATTTCTTCACCTGCTCTTCGAATCCGTCATAGGTTTCGTACTGCAGACCGCCGATGCGAAACGCATGCGTGGTGAGGCGCGCGCCGCAGTAGTTTTCAAAGATCTTGAGTGCTTCTTCGCGCTCGCGCATGGTGTAGAACAGCGGCGTGATGGCGCCGATGTCCAGCGCGTGCGTTCCCAGCCAGATCAGGTGGCTGGCAATCCGGTTCAATTCCGTCAGGATCACGCGAACGGCCGCGGCGCGCGGAGGCGCTTCGAGACCCATCAACTTTTCGACGGCCAGACAATACCCGAGTCCGTTGGAGATCGACGCGACATAGTCCATGCGATCGACGTACGGCGCGAACATCGCGTAGGTGCGATTTTCGCCGATCTTTTCGACCCCGCGATGGAGGTAGCCGATGACGCAATCGGTGCCGGTCACCGTCTCGCCGTCCAGTTTGAGGATGACGCGGAGCACACCATGGGTCGACGGGTGCTGCGGCCCCATATTGAGGACCAGTTCATTTGCGTCGAGGAACGTTTGTGTCGCCATTACTGCCCGCTTTCGATTCCGAGATTTTCTTTGACCCAGCGCTGATCCATCTGGAGGATGGAATAATCCTTGCGCAGGGGATAACCGCTCCAATCCTCGGGCATGAGGATTCGACGCAGATCGGGATGGCCGGCGAACTCGATACCGAACATATCGAAGCACTCGCGTTCCAGCCAGTTCGCAGTCAGGTACAAGCCCGTGACCGTCGCCGGTTTGAAGCCGTCGGCGATCTTCGCCTTCACGCGGACGCGAGTGTTCCGGGCGAAGCTATAGAGAATGTAGACCAGATCGAACTGGGCATCGCGTTTTGGCCAGTGTACCGCAGTCAGATCGACCAGGTAGTCGAAGCCCGCCTCATCCCGGAGGTACTCGATGACGGGCACCACCGAGTCGGGGGTGACGACAGCGAAGTTCTGGTCGCGATAGGAAGCACATTCAAAAATCGCCTCGCCGAAGCGCTCGCGGATCGCGGCGGTGAGCGCATCGTCCCATGGCACGGACTCCATGGGGGCAACCGGCTTGGCGGCTGGGGTTTTCTTCTCTTCTGCCAAATTCCATATTATGACACCCGAGTCTGAAATCGTTGTATTTTTCTGCGGGGTGTCGTGATTGCCGCCATGGCGGAGTTGTGGTGTGAGAGGCCTTGGGGGCGCGTGTGGTGAGCACCTCAAGCGGCACGCTCGCGGTTCTGTTGGTAATCTGCCCGGTTTCTCCATTCCGTGTTCTCTCGCCCGCAGGATAGCGGGACGGGGAACAAATTTTGGGGGGTCCGGCGGCATGGCGGCGCCGTTCGGGCAGGGTTGGATGTTGTTATTCCATAACGAGTTAGCCGGTTGCGGTCATGACTTTGAGTATTTTGTCGGAGTTTGTGACTGGGTGATTTTTCGGTGCTGGGGAGACCGGTTTTTTGGGGCGTGGAGCGATGATTTCGACCGGGATTTGGGAGCGGACGAGGCGGTGTTCGTTTTCGGGAATGGGTCCGTTTAGCGAGGCAGCGGCTTGGGCGGCGGGTTCCGGCGCGGGTTCCGGCGCGGCGGGTGAGGCTTCGGGCGCTTCTGGTGGAAGTTGTTCATCGACAGGAGGATAGAGGGGGTATGCGGAGTTAGGGGTAGGCGGTTGCGCTGGAGTTGGAGCAGGCTTTGGAGGGTCCGGTGGATGTTGTGGTTGATGCGGGATTCGTAACGATCGAGCAGACGGAGGGCGTGGCCGTCGTTGGCCAGGGTTTGAGTGGCGAGGCTGGCTTCGCCGTCGGCATCAGTACTGCTGATCGCGAACTGAGGAGGCTCCTCCTGACGCCGCTCGAATTCGAGGGTGACAAGCATGGATTCGTGCTTGATGACGCGGCGGCGGCGCCAGTTGTCGGCTGAGAGGGAATCGACGAGGTCGAATTCGACGAGGTTGGCGGGTTGGAAGACGGCGTGGTACTGGCGCCGACGCTCCTCGTAGTGGGGGAGGTGTTCGCCTGGGATGCAGACGGTGTCCGCGGTGAGGCCATGTTTGATGGCGTTGAATTTGGAGTTATCGATGCCGGCCTGGGTTTTGGGACCGGTGGATTTCTGAGCTTTGCGCCGGTTGGCTTCGAGCTGGCGCTGTGAGACGTTCTTCTTGCCGTTGTTTTTGGACATGAGAGTAGGTCCTGTCACTCTCAGGGTCGGGGGTGGGGTGCAAATGTTGGAGGGGTCAGTTGGCGGGAAGTTGTTGGGGGAGTAGGAGAAGATTTATTTTCGAGATCTGTCACCGTCGATTTTTAGGGTCGAAAAAAGTCCCGTTTCCCCGGTAACGAGTCGCCTCACTCCCGGCATAGTTTTTGGGGCCGTTTTTCCGATTGTCCGTTCTGATGCCGCGCCGGAAGTGCGTTTAGCAGTCTTAATGCTCTGGCATTGTGCTCTGGCTTCAAGCACCGGTTTGACGATTTGGCTGGAGGGTTGTAGATGTGCGAAACGGATGGATGGCGCATCATGCGGACGGTAGCGGCCCGGATGTTGGACGTCAACATGGTCCGATACACGACGTATTTGGACAGGTGACCACGTATAACAGCGGGACTAAG
>JBBQGE010000135.1:0-14082 GCA_038322675.1 Bryobacterales bacterium | reverse complement strand
GCTCCTGAGTATGGGCTTAGGAACAGGATGACATACTTACGTCGGTCTGTCAACACACAATAGGTAGACCGACCTGTTTCTGTGGCGTGTGGCGTGTCAGTCGCCAAAAACATTCCAGATGGAAAATGTAGAAACTCCAGGAGCCGCTCGCTGAGCGGCTGGAATTCCTCGTCTTCCCCGATGCGAAGCTGCAACTCCGAAGCCAACATCGCCTCGATATCGAGCGCCTTTGAGTCGGGTGGGTTGTCTTTGATCTTAGTGAGGTAGTCGGCGTCAAGGACATACGTCGGCATGTTGCGCTTCAGTTCCTCGACGTCCACATGCTGGCGGATCAGATCGCGGGTCTTTGCGCCGTCTGCGGGATCAGTTTCGAATTTGATGCCGGCCGGATAAAACTTCTTGACGTAATACACCCAAAATCGGGTAAGCCACAGATACATTGGCTCGTGATCCACGAGAAACTTGTCGGGGTGCAGTGTCTCCCAGAGCAGGCTCAGGTTACGCCAACCGCGCGCTCTTACCATGCGCTGCATACGCGATGTCGAACGCCCTACCCGCTCACAACTTGAGCAGCTTAATGCTGCCATTACTCGTCGACACATCCACCAGCGGACCGCCCTCACCCAGCGTCCCCTCCATCGTGTTCTTCGACGTCATCCCGTGCGTCAGAGCATCGAATTCGGAAGTGATGGACGAATTCGAGGTCCGCGCCCGGACACGAGCGCTGGCCGAACTCGGCATGCGCACCACGATCGCGGAGTTCGACGTGGTCGCTCGCACGTCGCGGATCGCGTCCAGGCTCAGCTCGATGTGCCCGTTCGAACTCTCCAGCCGCACCGGCTGCGAAGTGTCGGGCTGCATCAGGCGTGCCGTGATTCCCCCATTGCTCGTCGTCGCCGACAGCGCGCCCTGATTGATCTCCACGTTGATGCCGCCGTTCGACGTGTGCAGCATCGCGTTTCCGGTGTGCCCGGTTACTTCGATGCTGCCGTTGCTCGTCTGCGCATCCAGCCGCCCCTTAGAGTGCCACACTTTGATACTGCCGTTCGAACTGTGCACGTTCACGATGCCGTCGACATCGTCCACCCGCACCGCGCCGTTCGAACTGACGATGCGATCCAGTTGCACCTGCCGCGGCACGCGCATCGTGTATCGCGCCCCCACGTTGCGAGTCCCGAACGACGGCACGGTCCGAATCTGCAGCGAGTTCGGCGCTGCTGAGATGTCGATCTTCAACTCCTGAAGAGCTTGCTGTGAACTGGCGTATTTGGTGCCGGTGATCTCCACTGCGTTCCGGTCCCAAGTGGATATCTCGACCGAACCGTTCATGTTCTCAACGCTAATGCGGCTTCCCGGCGCCAGGTCGTACGAGTAGTGAAAGTCTTCCTTGTAGCGATCGAAGTTGCCGAAGCTGAAATCCTCGCACGCTGTGAGCAGAAGGATCGGCGCGACGATCGCGGCCGAGCGAAGAGCCTGACGCATATTCACCTCTCTTCGGGTAACGATTCCGGCACCTAAAATGTTCCATGTTACTTTGAACCTAAGACGTCTCTCACCCGATGAAAAAACTTCTGGCACTGAATCGCGGCGAAATCGCCATCCGTATCCTTCGCGCGGCAAACGAGCTAAAACTAAGAACCGTAGCGGTTTATTCTGAGCAGGACCGCCTCGGTCTCCATCGCTTTAAAGCTGACGAAGCCTACCTGATCGGCGAAGGACTCGGACCCGTTCAGGCCTATCTGGATGTCGACGGAATCGTCGCGCTGGCCCGTGAAAAGGACGTTGATGCCATCCATCCCGGCTACGGATTCCTGTCCGAGAATCCGGCGCTTCCGCGCGCCTGCGAACGTGCCGGCATCACCTTCATCGGCCCGAGTGCGGAACTGTTGGACCTGCTCGGCGACAAAACGGCGGCTCGACGCCTGGCGCAGGAGGCCGGCATCCCGGTAGTGCCGGGTACCGAGGAACCGCTCACCGATCCGGAGCGGATCGTGTCCATCGGACAGGCCATCGGATTCCCGCTGATCGTCAAAGCCGCTTTCGGTGGAGGCGGGCGTGGGATGCGAGTGGTCGAAAGTCCCGATCAACTCGAGTCGCGTGTGGAAGAGGCCCGGCGGGAGGCTGCGGCGGCATTCGGCAACGACGCGGTATTCCTGGAGCGCTACATCCGCCGCGCCAAGCACATCGAGGTGCAGATTCTCGCCGATCGCCACGGCAACACGCTACATCTGTACGAACGCGACTGTTCGGTGCAACGGCGCCATCAGAAAGTGGTTGAGGTTGCCCCGGCTTTCTCGGTGGACATCTCCATCCGGAAGGCGCTGGCCGAAGCCGCCATCACGCTGGCGCGAAGCGCCGGTTATTACAACGCCGGCACCGTGGAGTTCCTGGTCGACGTCGACACCGGCGAGTGGTTCTTCATCGAGGTGAATCCGCGCGTTCAGGTGGAACACACCGTCACCGAAATGATCACGGGGATCGATATCGTGCGCAGCCAGATTCAAATCGCCCAGGGACTCGATTTGTTTGGCCCCGAAATGGCGATGCCTCCGCAGGATCAGATTCCGATTCACGGCTACGCGCTGCAGTGCCGCGTCACCACTGAGGATGCGGCCAACAACTTCGTCCCCGACTACGGCCGCATCGTAACGTATCGATCGCCCGCCGGATTTGGCATCCGGCTCGATGGCGCATCGGCATACAGCGGCGCGGTCATCACTCCGTTCTACGATTCGCTCCTGGTGAAAGTAACTGGATGGGGCCGCCGCTTTCCCGATGCGTGCCAGCGCATGGACCGCGCCCTTCGCGAGTTCCGCGTTCGCGGTGTGAAGACCAACATCCCGTTCCTGGAGAACGTGGTCAACGATGCGAATTTCCAATCGGGCAACACCACCACGAATTTCCTCGCTGATAGTCCGCACCTGTTCAAGTTCACGCCCCGCCGCGATCGCGCGACGAAACTGCTCACCTATCTCGGCGAGGTCATCGTTAACGGCAATCCGGAAGTCGCGAACAAGCCCAGGCCAAAATCAATTCTGCCCGCACCTGTTCCGGAGCCGGACCACGACGCCCCGCCGCACGGGACCCGCCAACTGCTGCTGCAACTCGGCCCCGAGCGCTTTGCCGAATGGACCCGCAACGAAACTCGCCTCCTGCTGACCGATACCACCTTCCGCGACGCGCACCAGTCGTTGATGGCGACTCGCGTCCGCACCTACGACATGCTGCGAATCGCGAATTACGTTTCGCACCGCCTGAACAACCTCTACAGCCTCGAGATGTGGGGCGGTGCCACGTTCGATGTCGCGCTGCGATTCCTGCTGGAGGATCCGTGGATGCGTTTGCGCCGGCTGCGCGAGGCCATCCCGAATATCTGTTTCCAGATGCTGCTGCGTGCCTCGAACGGAGTCGGATACACGGCCTATCCGGATAACGTCGTGGAGGAGTTCACGCTGGAGGCCGCTGCGCAGGGCATCGACATCTTCCGCATCTTCGATTCGCTGAACTGGCTGCCGAACATGAAGGTCGCGATGGAGGCGGTCCGAAAGACGAGCAGCATTTGCGAGGCGGCGGTCTGCTACACCGGCGATATTCTCGATCCTGCTCGCGAGAAGTACTCGCTCCAATACTACGTTCGTCTCGCCAAGGAACTGGAGCGTATGGGAGCCCACGTGCTCGCCATCAAGGACATGGCCGGAGTCTGCAAGCCGTATGCCGCTTACAAGCTGGTCAGGACCCTTCGTGAGGAGGTGGGGCTGCCGGTTCATTTCCACACGCACGACACCAGCGGCATCAACGCAAGCTCGATTCTGAAGGCGGCGGAGGCTGGTGTCGACGTGGCCGATGGCGCCATCGCGTCGATGAGCGGCACCACCAGCCAGCCGAATCTGAACTCGGTGGTGGCGGCGCTCAATCATACCGAGCGCGCCACCGAAGTGGACCTGCCCGCCCTGAACCGGTGCGCCGATTATTGGGAGACCGTTCGGACTTACTACCTGCCGTTCGACAACGCGCCCCCATCGGGTACCGCCGAAGTCTATCTGCACGAAATGCCGGGCGGGCAGTATACGAATCTCAAAGAGCAGGCGGTCGCGATGGGACTCGGCGCGCGCTGGCACGAGATCGCGCAGACGTATGCCGATGTGAACATGGCCTTCGGAGACATCGTCAAAGTAACTCCGTCGAGCAAGGTGGTGGGCGACTTAGCGGTATTTCTGGTAAGTCATAACATGACCGTCGTCGACCTCGAGCGGCTGCCGGAAGACCACACTGTGCAGTTACCAAATTCGGTGGTGGAGATGTTCGAGGGCTCGCTCGGTGAGCCCGAAGGCGGCTGGCCGGAGAAACTGACTGGCATCATCCTGCATGGACGGAAACCGGTTCCAGGCCGGCCAGGCGAGCATCTGGAAACCGTGGATCTGGCCGATGCGAAGTCGGCAGCCGAAAAGAAGGTCGGCCACAAAATCTCGCGTACGGACCTCATGAGTTATCTCATGTATCCCGAAGTTTTCGTGAAATTCGCGAAGGCCCGGTCCTCTTATTCCGACGTGGATGTACTGCCGACCCCCGAATTCTTCTACGGTCTGCCCCAGGGCCAGGAAGTAGCCATCGATCTCGAGCCCGGCAAGCGCCTCATCGTGAAGTTCCTAACCGTAAGCGAACCTCATCCCGACGGCACGCGCACTGTATTCTATGAACTCAACGGTCAACCCCGCGAAGTAACGGTTCGCGACAAGGCGCTAAAACCTCAGGTCGACGCGCGATCGAAAGCCGACCCGTCGAAGCCCGGCCATGTCGGTGCTCCGATCCCCGGTTCAGTTTCGACCGTGGCCTTCACGCTGAACCAGCGAATCAGCAAGGGCGAACGCTTGATGGTGCTGGAAGCGATGAAGATGCAGACGACCATCTATGCGCCGGTCGACGGCACAGTGAAACAGAAATTGGTCGAGGTAGGCGACACAGTCGAGGCGAAGGATCTGCTGGCGGTGATCGAGTAGTGCCGCTGGCCGATTCCTCGCGCTGCGCACGACGGCTTGAGTCCTATCGCAATTGGGCCACCCCCATCCTGTTGATTTCGCTACGTTACATTCTGTGATCATTCTGTTTTGAACCGGAATTGATTTCCGGCGCATCAAACATCCATGGGCATGTGTCGAAAAGGTTAGATAACCGCTTGCTGACGCGCACGAGTCAGCAGAATCATTGCCGGACCGCGACTTGAGGGGAGCGGTTTCCGAAACAGGCTATCTGGACTCTGAGCTAACCGCCGCTACGTTTGCGCGTCTTCTGAATAGAGCCGAGGAATCATGACCGCCGAGGAAGAGCGCTGGATCACAATTGTGTTGTCGGAAGGGCGCCATCTGCCGCAAACGCCGCAGACCGAATCCCCCCGTCCGGCCTCCAGCACCCGTACGAAGCAGAGCGGAGTCGGCCGAAGCAATCCAGATCGTCCTGTGGCAAAGGTATCCCAAGCAGCGGGACCAGATCACTGGCCCGCTTAGGTCCTGTAGGCTGGCATCGCACCGCCCGGCTCATCCCATCCTCCGCAGCAGCTTGCTGTACGCTTCGTGCGAGCCGGTCCAGCCCCAAATAGAACGCATTGCCTTCGCGGTAGCCGATCACCCTGTGCGACCGCCCGATGCGCGCGGTCCAGGCGTCATCCACCTGTTTCAGATGGAGCGAAGGGGGAAAGGGATCTCTTCGGAATAGTTCGTATTGCTTGTCCGCCAGACGTTGCACCTCGGCGGGGAGTTCACGGTAGAGCTGCCAGAACCGCTCCGACGCGAAGGACTGGAAGGCCATTGTCAGAGAGCGGCCTAACGGTTCTTCTTACGGCCCTTCTCAAACGGGCGGAACCCGCCGGTGCGCGCCTCGGCTTTCATCTGCTCGACGAGTGCCATCCCAGCGCCGCCCCGAGCGAAGTCGTGCTCGATCTCGACCTCCCATTCGGCCTGGTCGCGCTCGGCCAGCCAGGCCGCCAGCGTCGCCTGCTGATCTTTGGGCAGTTGCTCGATCGCCTGCTGAATCTCGGCCAGTTCCATCGCCTCCATCCTAACGCCAGAGCAGTACCTCGTGCCGGGATGTAAGTGCGCGCGCCCTCGCCGTCGCAAGTCCCGCCGCGATCGTCAGGCCGGGACCGATTGGTCCGAGTATTCGCGAAACACCTGATCGAAGCCGCCCGCCATCATCGTACGGCCGTGTTCCAGCCATAGCGCGTGGTCGCAAATATCCGCCAGCATGTCGCGACTGTGAGACACGCATAGGAATGTCTTCCCGGCGCGTCGCAGTTGCATGATCTTTTCAAACGATTTCGCCTGGAACGCCGCATCTCCCACCGCCAGCACCTCGTCGATGATCAGAATGTCGGGGTCCAGATTCACCGCCACCGAGAACGCAAGCCGTACCACCATGCCGCTCGAATAAGTCCGCAGCGGTTCGCCGATAAACTCGCGCACTCCGGAAAAATCCACGATCTCGTCAAACTGCCGCTTGGCCTGCCGCTCCGTCAATCCCATCAGCGAGGCGTTCAGCATCACGTTCTCGCCCCCGGTCAGATCCGGGTGGAAACCCGATCCGAGTTCCAGCAGCGCCGCCACCCGGCCCTTCACCTCGATGGTCCCGCTGGTCGGCTTTGCGAGCCCAGCCGTAATGCCCAGCAGAGTGCTCTTGCCCGCGCCGTTCGCGCCAATGATCGCGAGCCCTTCGCCCGCGGGAACGTCGAACGACACGTCTCGAAGTGCATAGAAAAGTTCCGGCACCTTGCCCGTGATCAGCCGCTTCAAATGCTGCTGAAGCAGTTGCTGGCCGGAATGCCGGGAAAATCCCTTCGTCACGTTGCGGAAAGAAATCGCGTTCATGCTGCGTCTATAGGTAATCGTAAAGCCGCGGCTTCAACTGCCGGAATAGCAGCCATCCTCCACCGATGGCCACCAACGTCACGATTCCCGCCTTCATCATGATCGACGCCGACGGCGCCGTATCGTCCAGAATCACCTGCCGCATCGCCAGCACCAGCGCCGCGATCGGGTTGTACTGATAGAGGTTCTTGAAGCGCGCCGGAATCGCCTCGAATGGATAGAAAATCGGAACCAGCCAGAACAGGACGGTGTTCGCCGACTCCACCACATACCGCGTGTCGCGAATGAAAACATTCAGGACGGAGAAACCCAGCGCCAGCCCGCACGTGAACGCGACCTCCAGCACCCAGATCAGCGGTAGCCACAGCCATCGCGGCGTTACATGCATGCCGGAAAAAAGCGCGATCGACAACAGCAGCGCCACCTGAATCACCAGGTGCAGGCAATTCGACAACACCGCCGCGATCGGGAACACCTCCCGCGGCACGCGCACCTTCTTGATCAGTCCCGCGTTATCGATCAGTGATGTCGTCCCACTGAGCCACGCGATCGTGAAAAAGCTGAAAGGGATCAGGCCGCACAACACGAACACCGGAAAATTCGGCCGCGACGACGGAAGAATCTTCGTGAAGACGAACGTCATCACCAGCATCATCACCGACGGATTCAACAACGACCAAAACACGCCCAGCGACATGTTGCGGTACCGTATCCGGAAATCCTTCAGGATCAGGCTTTTCAAAACGAATCTGAGATCGCCCTGCCACACGAGTTTCTATTCTAGCGGCTTTGAGTTATACTCGGGCCTGCCGAACTTACTATGGACATCGGCACCTTCGATTCCTTCCCTTTCGATTTCGAAAGCAAGCGCGTCACTGTCTACCGCCGCGGATCCGGACCCGGCGTCCTCGTGATGCACGAAATCCCCGGAATCACGCCCGAAATGGCCGATTTCGTCGACCGCCTCGCTTCTGCCGGATTCACCGTCTGGATGCCGCACCTGTTCGGCGAACCCGGTAAGCCCTACTCGGATATCTACGCGCTCGCCGAAGTTGCCAAACTATGCATCGGCCGCGAGTTCAGCGTCTTTGCCGCCAACCAGTCGAGTCCAATTACGAATATGCTGCGGGTGCTCGGACGCAAACTCCTCGACGAAGCCGGCGGGAAGGGAATCGGCGCCATCGGCATGTGCATCACCGGAAATTTCGTCCTGGCTCTGATGATGGATCCGTTCCTCCTCGCGCCGGTTCTCTCGCAGCCGTCGCTGCCTCTGGCCACCCTCGTCACCCCGTCAGCCAAACGCGCGCTCCACGTCTCGGATGCCGAACTCGAAAACGCCAGGAAACGATCGGCCGGCGGCACCACCGTTCTCGGATTCCGATTCACCTGCGACAAAACCTGCCCCAGTGAACGCTTCGCCTGCTTGCGCGAAGAACTCGGCGCCGGCTTCGACGGTACCGAAATCGATTCGTCGCCAGGCAATCCCCACGGCATTCGCGCGAAAGCACATTCGGTATTCGTGCGCGAATTTCGCGACGAGGCCGGACATCCCACCCGTGCCGCCCTGGATCACCTCATCAATTTCTATAAGGACAAACTATGCTGAACGATCGAGCCCGCGACTTACTCGCCACGCGCAACATCGGCGTACTGGCGACCGTATCCATCCGCTATCCCGGATTCCCGTTTGCCTCGGTAACCCCGTACGCGCTCGACGAGAATGGCCAACCGCTGTTCCTCATGAGCCGCCTCGCCGTCCACACGAAAAACCTGCTGGAGCACCCCGAAGCCAGCCTTCTAGTGTACGATCCCGAAATCGAGCAGGACCCGCTCGGCAGTCCGCGCCTCAACGCGTTGGGAACCGTCGCCGTTGTGCCCGCCGAACAACTGGAATCCGCCCAATCTGTCTATCTGGAAAAACACTCCGAGGCCAGCCAGTGGATCTCATTCAGCGATTTCAACCTTTATCGCCTCACCATCCAGAACATTTACTACATCGGAGGTTTCGGACAAATGGGCTGGGTCTCCAACCCCTAACTAACTAACTCCGCAGTTTCCGAACCCGCTTCACATCCACCGAGCCCTCCTTGCCCTCGCCCACCGACGTCACTCCGCCAAACGACCCCGCCTCTAATGTCCCTTTCTCTTCGTCGTATAACTCAAACCACGGCAGCCCATGGTCCGAATAAGTCTTGGCCGACACCGGAGTCGGCGGCGCATCCTTACCCGTCAATTCCCGATAACTCAAGCTATCGATAATGTGCACAAATACCGATCCGCGATTCTCCGCATCCCACGCATTTAGGCCATATTTGTCCGGATAAATCTTCTGCTGCATCGTCCCGCCCGCGGCCACTCCCATCGGCGCCATCATCGCCATCGCCATTGGCCCCGCGGGACGCGGCGGGCGTGGCGGAGGCTGATCCGGAAAACGCCCTGCCACTGGTTCGTATACCGTGATCCGCAGACCCCCAGCCTCCTCCTCCACCCCCATCTGCGACTCCACTGTATACCCCGACCCGACCGGCATCGCCACAAACTGCTTCACCCGCCCTCCCCCCACGTTGATTCCGTCCAGCCACGGTTGAGCGGGGCACACCAGATAATCCTGCGGCTTTGCTGTCAGACTCTCCTTCCACTTCGCGCCCGACACCGCGTTAATATTCCCGACTCCCACCTGCACGGCGTTCGGTTTCCAGGGCGCCGCATTGAATCCCAGCCATAACGCCTCGCTCTGATACATCGGGATGAACACATCACCGTTACGTCGCCAGTCCTCGGGCACCTTGGGAAAATCCACCGCGCGGTGCACGGGAAACGCCCCCAGCCCTGGCGGCAGCGGGTACTCACGCCCGTCATCGGGGAGCCGTAGAGTCCGTTGAAACGTCACCCGAAACCGCTCTCCGATTTGAATATCGAACTCTTCGATCGTCGTTTGTAGCATCGGAATATCTTTCGGAATACCGTGAAATAGTCCTTGAGTTCAAACTCCCGCCGTGGTACCTTCGCCCAGTTGTAGTTCTACAACAGTTGGAGGAAAAAGTCATGTCCCTACACGTTTGCGTCGACAAGTTCCTGCCCGAAGAGGATCTCGCGCGAGCTGCCCAGATGTCAATGGAAGAGAATTCCGCTAACGCGATTCTCAATCCGGCACACTCCACCGAATCTGCGGGAGGATCGTTCGACATGGGCGCAGGCGCTGCTGCCGCCCTCGAGCCCGACCTCCTGATCAATGAATCACAACTCGCCATTGTGACTCCGAAAATGTGGCAGGCCGGCCGCACCCTTCGAGTGCGCTTCCTCGGAGGCAGCACCAAAATCCAGGAGAAAGTCATCCACTACGCCCAGCAGTGGCTCCAATACGCGAACCTCGGCCTCAGCTTCGGCTCGGATCCGAACGCCGAAATCCGCGTCGCCTTCGTCGACGACGGCTCCTGGTCCAACATCGGCACCGATTGCCTCGGCGTTCCCATGAGTCAGGCCACGGTGAATTTCGGATGGCTCACCGAATCCACCAGCGATACCGAATACTCGCGTGTCGTTGTTCACGAATTTGGACACGCGCTTGGCTGTATCCACGAGCACCAGAATCCCGCCGGAAACATCCAGTGGAATAAGGACGCAGTCTACCGCTACTACGAAGGACCTCCGAATAACTGGACCAAGGACCAGGTGGACCACAACTTATTCGAGAAATACGCCTCCAACATCACGCAGTTCTCCCAACTCGATCCTCAATCCATCATGATGTACCCCGTCCCGGCCGAATTCACCACCAACGGCTTCTCCGTCGGCATGAATACCCAGTTATCGGTGATGGATAAGTCGTACATCGCGCGCTGGTATCCGCCGTACCAGGCTCGGATCAACATGACATCGCAGCAGTATCAGCAGACGTTCAATGAACTCACTGCCGCCGGGTTCCGCCTCGGCTGCGTCAGCGGTTACAACGTGAACGGGCAGGATCACTACGCCGCGGTATTCCTCAAGGCGCCCGTGCCTGGAATGACCGCCTGGCAGGCCCGTCATGGCATGACTTCGGCGCAGTATCAGCAGGCGTTCGACAGCTTTGTCGCGCAGGGTTACCGGCTCGCTGACGTCAGCGGGTACCAGGTCGGCAGCGACGCCCATTACGCCGCGCTCTGGATCAAGGCGCCCGGCCCGGCCTTCGCCGCTCGTCATGGTATGAGCTCCGACCAGTATCAGCAGGCTTTCAATCAGTACCTGTCGCAGGGCTACCGCCTCACTCATGTGTGCGGATACGGGATCAACAATCAGGCGCTCTACGCGGCTATCTGGGAAAAGAACAACGGCACTCCGTTCGTGGCCCGCCACGGACTTACTGCCGACCAATATCAGCAGGCTTTCAATCAGTACACAGCTCAGGGCTACCGCCTCACCGATGTGAGCGGGTACGCGGTCGGCAATCAGACTTACTTTGCCGGCATCTGGACCAAAGTCGGTGGTCCCGGGTATGTCGCCCGCCACAACCTCACGGGCGCCGATTACGTATCGAATAACCAGCAGTACCTCAATCAGGGCTTTGCGCCAATTCGCGTCAGCGGTTACATGGCCGGCGCACAGGACCGCTATGCCGGAATCTGGTCAGGCCTGCTGTAACCAGCAGTCGTCGCGGCCCCAATCCCACCCGGCAGGCAGCGAAATGCCTCTTTTTCGCAGCCTGCCAGGGCAACTGGATCACAAATTGCGGGGCGGGCAATCCTGCCCGCAGCCGCCTTTCTAGGCGGCCGGATGCCGTCAATCTCGGCTCACGCCCGGGCAGGACCGCGAGCACCGCGCATCGCTCGCTTACTCCACCCGCCGCATTTCCGCCGATACATCCAATGCCAACCGCGAACTCGTATTCTACTATGCAGGTCCGGGGAATCGCCCCGCTGAAGCATTGTGCGAACGTAACGCGATGCATGACGAAGCGGTCCGCATCATGACCAGGCATCCTGTAGCATAACCGTGAAATGGACACTAATGCGAAATCTTCTGCTCCTCATCGGCCTCATCCCGGCCATCGCCGTCGCACAGCACCTCCCCACCCAACTCGTCACGACCGATCAGCGCATCGCCGCCATCGAGAAGCGCCTGAAGGAGACGCCGAAATCGCCGGTTGTGCTCAATGAACTCGCCGGCGCCTACATGCAGAAGATGCGCGAAACCGCCGACGGCAACTATCTCACGCGCTGCTCGAAAATCGTCGAAAGCATACTCGCTGCCGATCCTGCCAACTACGACGCACGCAGCCGCCAGATCGAAGTGGAGATGATGCTCCACCATTTCAAGCACGTCGTCGAACTGACGAGCCAACTCGCGAAAGAGCGACCGGACGACCCCGTCCTCTGGGGACTCCAAGGCGATGCGCTCATGGAAATGGGCGACTACACTCATGCTCCCGACGCCTACCAGAAGATGGTCGACATCAAGCCCACCTTGGCGAGCTATAACCGCATCGCCTTCTACCGCTTCGTTACCGGCGATGCGACCGGAGCTATCAAAATCATGCGCCAGGCTATCTCGATGGGCGCGCCTCTGCCGGAAAATGTGGCGTGGTGCCTCTCCGATCTTGGTAACATGCTACTGAAAACCGGCGACGATAAGTCCGCCGAACAGGCCTACAACGAAGCCCTGCGCTACTTCCCCGGTTATCACCACGCGCTCGCGGGACTCGGCGCCGTCTACATAAAACGTGAGAAATACCAGCCCGCCATCGATGCGCTGCTCCAAGCCCAGGCACAAGCGCCGTTCCCGCAATACACCGGAATGCTGGCCCGTGTCTATCGCCTGATGGGCAAAACCGAACTCGCCAATCGGCAGCTCGCCTTGCTCGACATTTCGGACAAACTCGGCAAGGCTGCCGGCGAAGCAGCCAATCGCAATCTGTCGCTTGCGTACTCCGATCTAAACTACAAGCCGGCTCGCGCTCTCGAACTCGCCGAAGCGGAACTGAATGTCCGGCGCGACGTGTACACCTACGACGCGCTGGCGTGGGCGCTGCTGAAGAATGGACGCGCTGCCGAAGCCGCCGAAGCCATCAAGAAGGCGCTGGCGCAGAACTCGCCGGAACCCTCGTTCCACGAGCATGCCGCGCGTATCTACGAGGCTCTCGGGCGCACCGCCGGTGCCGGATCCTGACGCCGAACAATCCAAAATGCGGGACAATTCGTAATACTCAATGATGCGCATGCTCCGACCCACAGCCCTCGTCTTCGCCGCCTGCATAGTGGCCGTTGGCCACCCCATGGGCAACTTCAGCGTCAGCCATTACGCCCGCTTCGACGTGCGCCCGCAGGGCATCCAACTGACCTACGCGCTCGATCTCGCCGAGATCCCCACGTTCGAACTCCTGCAGGCCTGGAAGATCGACCGCACCGATACCGCCGCCATCGAATCTCACGCCAGGGCCGAAGCGCGCAAGTGGCTCGGCGCGCTGTCCATCACCGCAGGCGGTCATCCTGTGGAACCGAAGTTCCAATCCGCGGCCGCCGTGGTCACTGACGGCGCGGGTGGTATGCCGGTGCTCCGCATCACGGCGGAAGCACTGCTGCCCGGCGCATCCGGAGTTATCGAATATAACGACCCAAACTACGCCGCCCGCTCGGGTTGGAAAGAAATTGTGGTAACTCCGCATTCGGGAGTTAGCGTCAACTTACCCCCGCAGAACGCCACCGATCGCAGCCATGCGCTCGAGTCCTATCCCGCCGATGCAACGGTGGCCCCGCCGCAGGACACGAAAATAGCATTCAACTGGACCGGATCGCAGGTAGCCGTAGCCCGTCCCGCCCCGCCGCCGGCACCAAAGGTCGCAACTCCGGTCATAACTCCGGTCGTAACTCCCGCCGCTCGCCCGGCGCCGTCGTTCGCCGAACAGCAACAGTCGCAAGCAAAGGGGACCGTCGTTCGTGGCGATTATCTGTCTCGCATGCTCGGTGGCCGCGAAATCACGCTATGGATGATGATCGTCGGAATCTGTGTCGCGTTCGGACTCGGCGCCATCCACGCCCTCTCCCCCGGCCACGGCAAAACCATCGTCGCAGCCTATCTCGTAGGAAGCCGCGGAACCATCAAGCACGCGCTCTTCCTGGGCGCCATGGTGACGTTCACTCACACGGTAAGTGTGTTCTGTCTGGGACTCGGTGTACTCTTCTTCGAACAGTACGTCGTGCCGGATAAAGTAATCCCGATGTTAGGCGCGATTTCCGGGCTCTCCATCGTA
>JBBQGE010000134.1:0-14386 GCA_038322675.1 Bryobacterales bacterium | reverse complement strand
CAGCCGCCGCGAACAGCGCCAGACGCGGTGGCGGTACGTGGACGAGATGGTGCTGTTTTCGGACAGTAAGCGCGAGTTGGCGGCTGAATTTGAGCGGCGCCAGTGAACACAGAACCAGCGATCAGTGGCCAGCGCTTCAGTGATCGGCGATGGGGGACGAGCACACCACCCGGAAGCCGATATTGTAGTACCGGAAGTCCGGAGGGGAGCTGCCGCGGGAGCCCGCGCGCGCGTTGTCCTGCGAGCCGTTCCAAGAGCCGCCGCGCAACACCCGAGACTCCGTACCACCCGCTTGAACGCGCTTGGGCTTTGCGTATTCATTGAGACACCAGTCCCAGACGTTGCCCGCGAGATCGGAGACCCGCTGTAGGCTGTTGCCCTGCGGGTACATACCCACCGCAGTCGTCCGTCGGATCCCGGATTCGTTGGTGTTTGCCCGCCCGGCCAGCCACTCGGGACCCCACGGATAGACATCGTCAGGCTGAGCGCTTTGGGCCGCCCACTGCCATTCTCGTTCGTCCGGCAGGCGTACTTCGATCGCGAGCCGCGCGCTCAGCCAGCGGCAGAACGCCATGGCGTCGTACCAGGAGACATCCGTAACCGGATGGTTGGTCAGTGGATCCTGCCATGCGCTGTCTCGATCTTTCGACTCGAGATCCTTCCACCACCGCTCGTTGTCGTACCCGTCCTCTGCTTCCAGGAAGGCGCGGAACTGGCCGAACGTGATCGGATAGGCCGCCATATGGAATAGCTTCACCACGAACCGGCCATGCTTTTCGATATCCACCTCGCCCCCCGGCACCGCGCGCCACACGATATCCGGCACGCCGCTGATCACGCCCACCCCCGGCCGGGGATCACCGATCACGGCCAGCCGCTGCCCGATGTCCCGCCGCCGCTGATGCGTCGTAGCGTCGTCCTGTAATTCCGCAAGAATCCAATCTAATTCGGGCCTGAGGAACTGATCCACTGCGGGATCGCGCAACAAGTTGTTCAGCAGATCCGCTTCTGCCAACTTCCGCCGCCGGGCGTCGATGAGTTCATCGTTCCACGCCCGGCGCCAGTGCGCTCCAGCCTCCATCCACGCATGCGCTTCCACACGGACGCTCGCTTCAATGCCAAATGCCTCGCGCCGCTCGTCAATCCAACGGGCCAGAGTAGGCCATTCCCGCAGCAGTGCCTCGTGAGCCACCTCGATCACCAGATCGTCGGCCACCAGCAGGCGGGCGTGCACAAAGGCGTCGATGAATTTCTCACTCTCGTGATCGCCCTCCCACGCCGACCGGCTCTCGCGGCGCCGTGTCGGCGAGTCGTTCTGACTCACTCGTACCAGCCGCGAGAAAACCCGCCCCATTGTACCCGGACCCGATTCGCCGAACCCGGCCAGTGTCGCGTCGGCACGCCGCGCAATCGCGCCACCCAATCCACCGAAGTCCGGGCTGCGGTAGACGCCCAAGTCCAAATGCCTTCGCCCCTCCGCCAGGCAGCGATCGTAGAGTTCCCGCAGCGCGAAAGCCAGGAGGGCCAGCCCACCCGGGCTCCACGCTTCCGCGGCCATCTCGGAAGGCAGGTCCGGATCGAGCGTCCACGGCCTCGGCAGATCCAGCTCCGTAACCGGACCCCGAACCATCTGCTCCAGGTCCCGACGCCCGGGCGCGCTCAACCAAAACTGGCCACCCTCGTGTTGGAGGGCGCGCTGGAGCGGCTTGTGATCCGGATCCAGACAATGCTGGAGGAAGTCGGCGCGCAGCGTCGCGAGCACTTGAAATCGCGACGGCTTTCCTCCCGGCAGCGGCCGCGTGCCCTCCAGCAGCCGGTCGAGAAACGAAATGCTCTCGGCTTTGCGGTCCGCCGAGAATAGCTCCTCCATCTGGTCGAGGATCAGCAGCCATCGAGCCTCACCGGGCGGCAAAAGGCGTTCGGCCAATTCGCCAAGCGGAACGTGGTCGAGCCCCGCCGCGAGGTCCACTTTGGCCCGGAAGCCGTCGTGCTCTTCGAGTGCGGTTGTGAGCGAACTGCGTAGCGACGCGTCCGGGCTGCCCAACCGGAGCGGCGTCATCGCGCTGATCAGCCACCGCTCACTTCCTGGGATGTCCAGGACATCGCCGTCGGTGAGCCGCGCCCACAGCCCCGCGCGAACCAGTGACGACTTGCCGGACCCCGACGCGCCCACCACTACGCAAAACCGCCTCCCCTGCTCCGTCTGAGTTAAGGTGTGAATCAGCCGTTCCACTTCGGCATCCCGGCCGAAGAAGATGGGCGCGTCGTTCCGGTTGAAATACGTGAGGCCCAGGTAAAGGTCGCCCTTCCAGTCGCGCCGGGTGCGCCGCTCGCAAACGCGGAGTTCACCCGCCAACAGGTCAATTTCCCGCAGATACTCCGGTGCAGTCTGCCCGTCGCGCAGTGCGGATAGCACGGCCCGGAAGGGAGCCGGCCCATGCGTTTCGTACAGGTCCAGCAACCGCCCCCCCGCGGCCTTCGGCTTATCGTGGAAATCGAGGTCATCCCAGATTTCGTGGTCCCTCAGCACGTGAAGCAGCGCGCGGCGGTCGTCCGGATCGTGCCACTGCGGGTGCTCGCGAAGCACGCGTTCGTATTGCCGGCGAAACTCGATGGATAGGCTGGGCCTCATTTTCGTTCCACAACGATGGTCAGTTCGTTCACCAGGTTTGGTTTCGTATTTCGGAGATCCTCCAGAAACGCGATCATGCTGGTTCCCTGGTTGCGAAACTGCGAGTCCTCGATATTCTTCGCGCCGCGAACCTGCCCGGGCGCATTGCTCGCGGGCACGACACTATGGTGCACAGCAACAACGGCGAAATCGTCGTCCAGAACGGGTGACCCCGACGATCCTTGTTGGGTGCTCGTGTAATACTGCACAAGCCGTTCGTCCGCAAACGCTACCAGATTGTTCTGGAGCGAAATGTGTTTAGCGGCGCCGCCCGGGTGCTGGATGATCACAACACGCTGGCTCTCCCGCACTAACGCCGGCTTCAGCGGGAGGTAGTGTTCCAGGGGGGGCGAACCCTTGAGCCGGACCAGCGTGACGTCCAAACGCTTGCTGGTATAGAGAAGCGGCTCATTCGGATCGGTGCAGACAAGCTGTTCCTTCCTCGGCACGTCTCGATCGTTCTGGACGTCGGCCTCTTCGTCAAAGAAATAGGCTTTCGCGATTCGCGCTTCCCGCTCGCTGGCGATCACGTGATGATTGGTCATCATCAGATCGGGCGCTACCAGAAATCCGGTCCCACTCGAACCAGCCACGTCGATGCGTACAACTGCGTCGGCGGCGATCAATGCGCGCCGCAGGTAGTATAGCGGCCGGAGCGTGTTTTCGCCGATAATCCGTTCCAGCGCCACCTCCACCGGTGGCCGCTGGTCGCGCCATTCCTGAGCCGGGGACAAAGATGGATCGAAATCGCCCCAACCCATTCGGCGGCGGAGGTCCGCCACCTTCTCCTGGTGTTCCGCACCCGCCATGCGTTCGATAGCCTGCGCGATCAGCGCCAGCGCCGGAACGCCGGGAGCAGGTTCCTGTGTCTCGAGTCTCAACAGCAGATCATCCCCGAATACGATGTTCGATTTCTCCCAATGCACCCATTGCAAGGCTTTCTTGATTTCGGAGTAAGCTGGGTACCCGTCCAGGGCCTCTCGAACAAAGGTCTGACGCTCGCGCGCGGTTGCCAGGTCGGGTGCGTCCGCCAGAGCATTCAACAGAATCTTGCGATCCGAAAACTCGAGCTTCTTCGCCATGACTCCTCGTCAGTATATCCGCAGTGCGGCTCTTGGTCGGCGTGCTGTGCAGCGCTCCCGGCACAACAATCCACGCAGCCCTGTGGCGTGCGGAGGTGGCAATACTGGTAGATCTAGAGTTGCACGCTGCCGGCACAGCTCCTTTGCGCTAACCTGAAACCCCCGTCATACTGGAATGATTATCTACGTCCCAGGCCCGTTTCTACGGAGCCGGAAGTTGGTTTTCGGAAGTTGAAGACCGCGACCTGATCGTTCAGGCGGGCCGCGGTAAGGAGGCGCTATGGCCGACCTAAGTTCTGATTGTCCGGGGTGGGTTGCGCGTGGGCCGTGGTCGTGCGAGGGCAAAACTCGCCGTCGCGATGTACGGCTGACTGGCTGCGCCATGCTCGTACCCTTGTTGGCCGTTCCATTGTTCGCACAGTCGGCAGTACCCCTGGAATTCAAGTCCGACACACTCAGGCAGTCCGATATCGCCAACAATCGAACGCCCCTCGCGATGGTTCGCCAGCGGGGCCTCGAGGTATTCGCGACTCCCTTTACCGCCAAGGTGGGCTATGGTGACGGACCGATGAATCCTCTCGATCCGACGTCGCCGGGTGGACGTCCGACCCTGCAGCGCAACGGGAAAAACCTACGCGTGAATGGGCTGGATGCGCAGACCTGTGTCGAGTGCCATTCGATTCTTAGCAACCTTACCGTCCCGTTCACGTTTGGTGTCGGCGGCGTTGGCGGCTCGAATGCGAACGCTATGCTGATGCCCACCAACATTGACGTCTCCGACACGCAGCACAATGGGTTCGCCGCCTTCAACGGCCGCTTCATTAACCCGCTGTTCCTGTTTGGTTCCGGCGGAATCGAACAACTGGCAAAGGAAATGACTCAGGATTTGCAGGCGGTAAAGAGCCGGGCCATACGGCAATCTGGATTGACCATGCCGCTCACCACGAAAGGGGTGAACTTCGGATCCATCACGTTCTCCAACGGAGCTCTGGATACCTCGAATGTCCGCGGAGTCGACGAAGATCTGGTGGTGCGCCCGTTTGGCCGGAAAGGGCAATTCTCCAGCGTACGGGCCTTCGATATCTCGGCCATGCAATTTCATTTCGGCATGCAGCCGGTGGAGGCTGTGGGTCTTGGCGTGGACGGCGACAACGACGGCGTGGTGAACGAAATATCCGAGGGCGACCTGTCCGCTCTGAGTATTTTCCTTACGACTTTGGATCGGCCGCGGCAGATGGGACAGAACTCAGCCGCAAGAAACGGTCAAACGCGATTCATCTCGCTGGGTTGTGCGGCATGCCACACTCCCGCGCTCGACACAACCAGTCCGATTCTTACGCATAGCTTTCCTGAGGTGGAAACGGACCCAACGGCGAACGTTTACTATTCGACCGACCTGCGCGAAGTGCCGGGATTCCTGCCGAACCATCAGGGCGGTGTCGAGGTTCCCCTGTTCTCCGACTTGAAACGTCATGATATGGGTCCCGGATTGGCGGAATCAGCCGGCTCGGTTCTTGACCACCTCTTCATTACGGCCCGGTTGTGGGGTGTTGCGGATACCGCTCCCTATCTGCACGACGGCCGCGCCCATACGCCGGAAGAGGCCATCCTGCTTCACGGCGGCGAGGCTCAGGGGGTTCGTGACGCGTTCGCCGCACTTCCCGATGACGCCCGGCAGGAACTGATCGCCTTTCTCATGACTCTCCGCACCCCGATGCCGGCCGATGACATAACGGCGTCTCGAAGCCGGCAGGCACTTTCCACACCGGGCAGTAATGCCTCGAAGTAGAGTAGGGCTGCCGATCGCAACGTAAAACTGCCTATTCAGGAGGTGGGCGGACTTCCGTTACCCGTCACTGCGCCAGCCACGCCTTTAGCTGTTTGAGGTCGCGAGTAAAGGTCCGGAACGTCTGTTCCCGCACTAGGCCCTTCATGCTTACCGGAGGCAGCACGCAAACGCCGAGACTCCTCTTATGCACATCGATGCCGCAGCAGCGGCGGTAAACTGAAGTCATATCGTCCTCCCGCCGCCCGACGAAGGGACGCCGCAGTTGCGAAATCGACAATCCTACTTGTGTTCACCGCCCGGTGGCGGCGACGACAATCGTTACTCCGGTTCAACGCGTCCCTGACCAGATTGACAGTCGGGCTCTCTCGCGCCAACGAGCGACCGGCCTTCGTTCCGCTGCGCGGCTGTCTCCATTGCCGTCCAGCTTTTTTCATCCCCGCTACTGCGCGCCCGAAGGCCTCGCGGCACAGAAGTTATCGTGAAGGGAGTGCTGGACTAGAAATCGAGCACGATTCGCATGGACTCGATATCGCTGCGGCAAAGCCACGCAAAGCAGTTCTTCGGGCTTATTCTCGTATTGGCTCTGGCCTTGGGCCTCAGCTATGCAGGCTGGAGGATGACGGCGCAGCGGCCGATCGCCGATGGCTGAACCAACGGTCATCTGTCCAAATGCCGGGCTCGTGTAGAAACCGGCCGCCAAAACGATCAACCCAAGTCCAAGACCGACCTTCATTTGAGAACTCCTATTCCAACGTTCGTGTCCATCCGGTGTGCCTTCCGCGATTTGAGCTTCAAAGGACCCAACGCATCCTGCCGCTAACAACATCGATAAAGCCTAACGCTGCCAGTGTTTCCTACCAGGCCCCCACATTCGCGGGCGAACCATCTCCTGCGTCTATCGGAGACCATGCAATCTCGTATCCAAAGGGTGGGCAGAGCAGGTGCCTGAAAATGTTGTGCACCTCCAGGCAGTTTGAGCGGGGGTCAATTCTCGGCTTCCGTTGCCATCTGTTGGTGGTCGGCCGCCAAGCCGCGCGCCTTCTGCGCGGATTGATCTGCGGCCTTGGCGAAGAAGTCGCAGTGAACAGCGGTGCGAGGGCCCATCGGATTCTTGACAGCCATCGCTTGGGATATCGGGCTGTGCCTGTATTCGCTCGCCAGTTCCTGATGTCGCCTGGACTCAGCTTCGAGTCGATCCGCTTCCCGGCTGAAATACTGGGCAAGCTTCATGTGCTCTTCGGACGGAGGGCGAAGGGGAGCGAATCCTTGGCATCCCCACGACTTCGACGCAGCATTCACGCCGGTCATCCATTCACTGCCTGAAATGCGGCATCGAATTTGGGATCGCGGTGGGCAACAGGTTGGGGCTGACTATTCGCTGCCGGCGCCGTCACTTGGGATGTCCCGCTGAATGTCGTACTTCTCCATGCGGTAGATCAGAGTCTTTCGGCTGAGGTCCAGGTAACGGGCGGCATGTGTCTGGTTCCAGTTGAACTTCTTCAGCGCGCTGAGAATCAGTTCCTTCTCAACCGCATCCAAACTGATGCCTTGCGGAGGCAGGTCGAGGTGAAACGCTTCCATCACAGGCCGCACACGACGCAAGAACTCGGGCAGGTCTTCATCAGTGATCTCGTTGCCGGCCGTAAGAACTACCAGGCGCTCGACAATGTTCTCAAGCTCCCGTACGTTGCCCGGCCAGGTATAAGAGGCAAAGCATGGCAACAGGGACGGTGGTAGTTTCAAGTCCTGGCGGACGTGTTTTTCCTTCGCCTTCACGAAAAAGTACTGGACCAGTTCCGGAATGTCTTCAGGGCGGTCGCGCAGAGGCGGCAACTCCAGAGGTATGACCGTCAGTCGATAGTACAGATCCTCGCGAAAGGTTCCGTCTTCCACCATGGCCTGAAGATTCCGATGGGTGGCCGCGATCACTCGGACATCCACCTTCCCGGCGTTCATGGCGCCGACCTTCGCGACTTCGCCCTGCTGGATCAGTCGAAGCAGCTTCACCTGTAACTCCAGCGGCAATTCGCCGATCTCGTCCAGGAAGAGCGAACCGCCATCGGCCTGTTCGACGAGACCCCGTTTGTTGGCGTGCGCGCCGGTGAAAGAGCCTTTGACGTGTCCAAAGAGTTCGGATTCGATCAGGTCCTTCGGAATGGCGCCGCAATTGATGGTGACAAAGCCTCTGTCTTTGCGCGGGCTATTGAAATGAATGGCCTTGGCCAGAAGTTCCTTCCCCGTGCCCGTTTCGCCCCGGATCAGTACGGTCGAGTTCGTCTGCGCCGCTCGGGAGGCCATGTCGAGTACGCGCAGGAGAACCTTGGACCGGCCGAGGATGTTCTCGAAGCCGTACTTCCGGTCAAGAATGCTTCGGAGCGTAAGCACTTCTTTCTTCAAGTTCACGTGCTCGAGCGCCCGGCTAACGATTATCTTGAGTTCGTCGATGTTGACGGGCTTGGTGATGTAGTCGTAAGCGCCGGCTTTCATCGCCTCGACCGCCGTCTCCACGGTGCCGAACGCAGTCACAACTATCACGGCAAGGTCGGGATACTCGGCTCGGATCTCCCTGAGCAAATCCAGCCCCGACATCCCCGGCATCATCAAGTCAGTGATTACCAGGTCGGCGCCGGTCTGTTGAAGAAGCTGCAGAGCCTGTGCGCCGTCCGCGGCGGCGCTGACAGCGTAGCCGCTCTGTTCCAGTTGTACTTTGGTCACCCACCGGAGGCTCTCGTCATCATCCACAACTAATAGGCTGTTCTTCCTCACGTCTGACTCCTGGCGTGCGACGGAAGAGATATGGAGAATGTCATCCCGCGATCCGGGTTGCGTTCGGCTCGGAGGAGGCCGCCGTGCTGGGTGATCACCTGGTGAGCGACGGACAGTCCAAGTCCCGTGCCCGTTTCCTTGGTGGTAAAGAACGGATCGAAAATCCTGTCCAGGTGTTCCTGCGCAATACCAGCGCCTTGGTCCTTGACGGAAATGATAACTTCGCCAGCATGCTGGTCGACCACCACCTCAATCCCGCCCCCGCCCGGCATCGCTTGTATTGCGTTGATCACCAGGTTCAGAAGCACCTGCTTGAGTTGCTCCGAATCGGACTCCAACAAAGACGGTGCATTCAAGATCGTTTTCTTGAGGTTGATGTGCTGGAGTTGGGCCTTCGGGCCCACCAGTGCGAAGATCGAATCGATCAGCCGGGGCAGGTCCACCGATCGAAACTCAGGCTGCCGGGGGCGGGCGAAATCCAGGAGATTCGTCAGGAGGCGGTTCAGCCGTTGGCACTCCTTCTGAATGATGTTGAGCGATCCGTCCCGAATCTCTTCCGACGTTGCCGGCGACCGAATGATATTGGCTGCTCCTTCAATGCTGCCCAGCGGATTACGGATCTCATGCGCGAGGCTGGCCGCGAGCTGGCCGACCGCCGAGAGCCGGTCCGCACGTTTGACCTGTTCGAAACTCTCCTGCAACCGCCTGGTTGTGGCCTCCAGTTGCTCCCGACGCTTCCGCCCTTGATCCGCAAGCAGTCCGGTGGTGCATCCCACTAGGAAGAATAGTATGAGTTCCGCGTACTGGCTCATCGCGTAATAGGGCTGGTGACGCCAGGTCAGGATATGGGGGATGTAGCAGATCGTCGAGACCACCGCGGCGAGCAGCCCTCCACGCCATCCGAAGGCGATCGCAGCGTAAATGATGGGCAGGTAATACAGCTTTTGAAACAGGTTATGGAGGAACAGGCGAGAATGCGGGGTTACGTAGTGAAGCACCGACGCAACCACGATCCCCAATGCTGTGACGAGAATTTTCGTTGATATCGAGGGCGCTCTCATTGGCCGGCTTCGTACAAACATCATCGTCGCACCTCAACGGGAGAATAGGCCACCTGCCCAGTTCATCGCGGAAGGCCGTTGGACGTCCAGCAAGTTGACAGCGCCGAGCACCGCCGGAACATAGCTCCGCGTTTCGGCGGGAATCAGCTTGCGGTCGCTCAATAACTGGAAGTTGAAGGAGCCTCCACGGCGAACGGCCTGCTGGAGAGCGCCCTCGCCGGCGTTATAGGCGGCCAGAGCAAGCCGCCAGTCTCCGAATATTTGATAGAGATCACGCAAGTACCGGGCGGCGGCGCGAGTGGACTTGAGCAAGTCGGTACGGTCGTCCCGGCGCAGACTCACAACGAGACCATAGCGCCGGGCAGTATCAGGCAGGATCTGCCACAGGCCCCGGGCGGCCTTTGGCGAGAGCGCCTCCGGATTGGCTCCGCTTTCGATCAAGACAACGGCCGCAAACCGGGGTGGCACACCCTCTTCGGCCAGAATTCCCTCTAGCGCCGGCCGGATCCTGGTCAGGCGCCCCAAGGCATCCCTCAAGTCCTCCAGCCGGCCGTTCCAGAAACGGTCGGCAAAGGCGACTAGGGCGGTCTGTGCCGGTGCCGAAGCCTGCGGAGCCGCGGCAGATCCAGGTTGCGTCTGCATGCGGGACACAATCGCGAGCGACGGACTCCGCACTTCTGGTTCGCGAACCTCTGGAGCCTCCACGACGTCAACCATCAACCTGCCCATCTCACGATCCACCTTTTCGTGGTAGGCCGTAAACTGCCCGCCGCGGCCGACCGGGTCCGGCGTCGACTGCGCCGCAACACTTGGCGGACCCAGAATTAGAAGTCCAATCGAGAGGGCGATGGATACCGACGTCATAGGTGGCTAGTATGCTCACAAGCACCTCCCATGCCAACGCGGTGTCGGATGGCGTCCTTGGCCCTGCGCTTGCTTCAAGCACTTCTGTAAGAATCACACTGAGCGAGGAGCTGGAAATGAAAAAGGGAATCGTGACGATAATAATGGCCGCGACGGCGACGTTTGCTGCCGGACCCACGCGGACCTTTACCGGCGTGATCACGGACTCGATGTGCGGCAAGAGCCATCAGGCCATGGGCGTGACGCCAGATAGCAAGTGCGTGCGAGACTGCGTGGGCGCGGATCCCAGCCGCTACAAGTACTCTCTTGCCGATGGCAAGAATGTCTACGTTCTGAGCGACCAGCAATCACCGGAACGATTCGCCAGTCAGAAGGTCAACGTCAAGGGCGTGCTCGACCAGAAAACGAACACGATTCGCGTGGATACGATGGTCGCCGCAAAGTGAGGATGGCCTCAGAGGGGGAATCGCGGGGCGCAATGATTCCCGCGATGTCCGATTTCGGGCACTGAAAGGACCTTGGTGCCGGAAATGAGGCTAGCGAATCAGCGTTACGATGAATGGAGAGAGGGATAGCGATGAGTCGCGGGAAGCAGATCCTCGGATTAGGCATCGTGCTGGCCTTCGCCTTGGGTCTGGGATACGTAGGCTGGCGGATAAGGAAAGGCGCGCAGGTGGAGGCGTGCCTAGCTTGCGGACGCGCGATTCACGCTAATATGCGAACCGTGGCGTTCCTGGGCGATAAGCGCGAACTTTTCTGTTGTCCAACCTGTGCGCTCAGCGCCGGCGCCCAGACCCACCAAACGGTGCGATTTGAGCAACTGGCCGACTACGAGACCGGGCACCCACTGCGTCCCGCCGACGCAATCGCCGTGGAAGGCAGCGACGTGATCCCTTGCGTTCGTTCGCACCAGATGCTCAACCGGGACGGTCAGCCGGTCTCAATGGATTTCGACCGCTGCTCGCCGAGTATTATCGCGTTCGCGAATCGTACCTCTGCCGAGAGATTCGCTTCCGAACATGGAGGCCGGGCCGAGGCGTTTCTCCGGGCCGTTGCTCAGCCCGCGACGAACCCAGGGCACTGAAGGCCCGGAATGACCTTCTATGACTTCGCGGCGCCTGTCTACGGAATCTGGGCGGCCGTTTTAGAGAGCCGCGCCCATCGCCTTGCGGGCGATGCTCTGGCCTCGCATCCCGGCCTCGATCTGCTGGAGGTCGCGGTCGGAACGGGAACCGCATCCAGCGCACTCCCGGTTGTTGCTGCATTCCGGCGCTGCGTGGGAGTCGATCTCTCGATGGGCATGCTGAAACGCGCCCGGAGGCACTTCAGGTCGGTGCGGGAGGAACGCACATGGCTGTGCCAGGCTGATGCCCGAGCGCTTCCTTTCCGAGCGGGATCGTTTGATGCGCTCCTGAACTGCTACATGATCGATCTCCTCCCCGAGCCCGAGATCTCCGTGGCCCTGCGTGAGTTTCGCCGTGTTTTGCGTCCCGAAGGTTGTCTGGTGCTGTTGCTAATGGCCGAGCAGAAACCGGCGTTACAGAGACTGTGGATGCTGCTGTACCGGCACGCTCCGCTCCTGGTCGGAGGGTGCAGGCCGGTGGATGCGGCGACGTGGCTGAACAGATCGGGCTGGGAATTGGAGCGACAGGAGGAGATCAGCCAGAGAGGATTTCGCAGCAGGTTGATCGTGGCGCGGCCGCACGCCCCTCTGGCCGGTGGCTAACGCTAACGGATCACTTCGTTGTTTGTCTCCAGCCCGTATAGTTTCAGCTTCAACTCCCGATAAAACTTCGGATCGAGCTTCTCTTTCAGATCGAACTTGTAGGTACCCGTGCGACTGAATTCACGCCGGTTGTTGTCGTAGGCGCGGATCTCCAGCCGGTAGGGATCGTCCGACCAGATGGCGGCGATGTCGCGGTCCATCAGCCAGGTCCGCCCGTCGGTCTTGTTTTTGGTCACGTAATAGATGGCGTCGGCGGTGAACTGCAATTCGCCTTCGGAACCGCCGAAAGAACGGTCGTGCTTCACCGGAATGGAATAGACTGCCGCTACTTTACCAGGCGGCACGCGGTCGGTTACCGGCCGTTTCAGGTGGCTGCTGATGCTCTGGAAGAGGCTGTCAGTCAGTTCGCCTTTGGTCAGCCGGAACCGGTACTGCTCGTCGCGCCCGAAAAAGCGCCAGTCGTCCCGGTAAGTCAGGACAACGAATTCCTTGCGGCTGATGCGATCGAAATATTGGATGTCGTCCCATTTCCAGGAGAGGTTGTGTGGGCGATTATCAAGCTGGTCCAGGGCGTGCCCAACATGTTGGACGCCGAGCCCCTGCGGGCCATGTTTCGCATGCGGTGCAGTGTAGGTGATGCCTTGGTCGTTGATCTCGACAGTTCCGTCCCGGTCCGGCCAGAGAGGCTTTTCCAGCCTCGCGGGGAACGTTTCCGCGGAAAGGATCGCGCCGAACGCCAACAACAAAACCGTGTGTCTCATGATGTTTCCCTCAAGTGATGGAATCCAGTGAAGGGCCCGCCCTTGGGTAGCCTGTGGCTTCGCCAGAGGTAAAAGATGATCGGATAGATGGCCAGCTCCATGATGCCGGAGGTGACGACGCCGCCCACCATTGGCGTGGCGATGCGCTTCATGACGTCGGCGCCGGCGCCCTGGCTCCACAGAATGGGCACAAGGCCGGCCACGATCACGCAGATGGTCATGACTTTCGGACGGACCCGCTTCACGGCGCCTACATAGATGGAATCCGCCAGATCGTTGCGGTCGTTGAGAGCGCCGCGCGCCTTAAAATCCTCGAAGGCCTGATCCAGGTAGAGCAGCATGACAACGCCGGTCTCCGCGTCCAGCCCGGCCAGTGCAATGATGCCGACCCACACCGCGATACTCATGTTGTAGCCAAGCAGATAGACGAGCCAGATCGCGCCCACCAGGGAGAAAGGCACTGCGAGGAACACGATGGCCGTTTTGATCAACGACTGTGTGTTCAGGAAGATGATGACGAAGATGATGACGACCGTCAGCGGGATAACGTACATGAGCCGCTCCTTAGCTCGTTGCATGTACTCATACTGGCCACTCCACGTGATCGTATAACCCGTCGGCATCTTGATTTTCTCCGCCACGATTTTCTGTGCGTTCTGAACGTATGTGCCGACATCGATTCCGCGAAGGTCCACGTAGATCCAGGCGTTCGGCCGGGCGCCTTCGGTCTTGATGGAGGGCGGTCCCAGGACGTATTTCACGGAGGCGAGTTGCCCCAGCGGAATTTGCTGCCCAGTGGGTGTCGGGACCAATACCGATTCGAGGGAGGGAATGTCGTCGCGAAAATCGCGGTTGTAGCGAAGATTGACCGGGTATCGCTCCAGGCCCTCGACGGTGGTCGTGATGTTCATGCCGCCGATCGCCGTCTGAATCACATCCTGCACATCTCCGACAGTCAGGCCATACCTGGCAATCGCATCCCGGTTGATGGAGAAGTCCAGGTAATTGCCGCCCATGACGCGTTCGGCGTAAACGCTGAGCGTGCCCGGCACGTCGCGCATTACCGCTTCCACATCCTTGCCCAGCTTCTGAAGCGTATTCAGGTCCGGGCCGGCCAGTTTGATTCCGACTGGCGTCTTGATGCCGGTTGACAGCATGTCGGTACGGGTTTTGATCGGCATGGTCCACGCATTGGTGACACCGGGAATTTGAATTGCTGCATTCATCTCGTCCGTCAGTTTGTCCACCGTCATCCCTTTCGGCCACTGACTCTCCGGCTTCAATGTGATGGTGGTTTCGAACATGGAAAGCGGAGCCGGATCTGTCGCCGTCTCGGCACGGCCGGCCTTGCCGAACACGTGCTCCACCTCGGGGAATGTTTTGATGATCTTGTCGGTCTGCTGGAGGATTTCGCGAGCTTTGGCGATCGAGATTCCCGGCAGCGCGGTTGGCATGTAAAGCAGATCCCCCTCCCAAAGAGGTGGCATGAATTCGGAACCCAGGCGCTCAAACGGGATCACCGTGATGGCAATCACCAGCACGGCCACTCCCAACAGCAGGTACTTGAAGCGAAGGGCGAATTCGAGGATCGGGTGGTACAACCAGATCAGGAAGCGATTGATGGGATTGCGATGTTCGGGAAGGATTTTGCCCCGGATGAGGTACC
>JBBQGE010000133.1:0-15180 GCA_038322675.1 Bryobacterales bacterium | reverse complement strand
GCGATAGCGCAACTCGAGTTCACGCAAATGGCTCAGTATGCCGGCGACTGCGGTCCAGCGCGAACGGTGTTAGTGGAACACGATATCACGCTCGACTTATACGCCCAGTTACTCGGGCAGCAGGATGACTGGGAGACCCGGCAGCAGTATGAGCGTTGGGTGCAATTCGAGCAGGAGGCCTGGGGGCGTGTGGATCGTGTGGTGACCATGTCGGACAAAGACCGCCGCTCGGTGGGCCGCGCGCATGCCGTGGCGCTGCCCAACGGTGTCGATGTGGATCGGTTCCAACCGTCGCACGAACCACCGGAGCGGCGCCGGATCCTGTTCATCGGGTCGTTCGCGCATTTGCCGAACCTGCTGGCCATCGACTTCTTTCTGCGCGAGTGCTGGCCGCATCTGGAGGGGTGTGTGCTGCACGTGATCGCCGGGTCACGGCCCGAGTATTTCCTGCAGCACTACGCCGCCCGCGTAAACCCGGACCTGGCCCAGGCGGGCATCGAATTGGAAGGCTTTGTCTCGGATGTGCGGCCTGCGTATCGCCGGGCCGAGGTGGTGATTGCGCCACTGCTCGCATCGGCGGGAACAAATATCAAAATCATGGAAGCCATGGCGATGGGGAAAGCGATCGTGAGCACGCCCGCGGGCATTAACGGGCTGGACGAGTTAGACAATGGGCGGGACGTCCTGGTGACGGAGAGCGGACTTGAGATGGCTCAGGCGATTACGCGGCTGATGGCCGATCCCGTGCGCCGGAGAGAAATTGAAGCGGCCGCTCGAAAGACCGCGGAGGAGCGGTACGACTGGAACGCCATCGCGACGCGGCAATCGGAGTTATACCGGTCGCTGATGAGTTAGAGCCGTCTACCGAAGATCGCGTAATCGAGATAGCCGAAGAGAGTTTCGCGGAGAGACTCGTCCAACATCAACAAAGTCGGGATCGATTGGGCCGCAGGCGACAGACGCACGACGTCGAGCGAGCCGAAACCTGCTTCCTCGAGATAAAAGGCCATGAGTGCGGGTGGTACCGGGCGCGTATGGGTCGGGTCGAGATAGAAGTGAGTGGCGAAAATGGCCAGGCACTCGGGGTTGGGTGTTTCGAATGCCACCAGGGCGCCGCGGCGTAGTTTAGATGCCGCTAACTCAATCAGCACCGGCAGACGATCGGGCGGTAGATGCTCTATGACTTGCGAGCAATACAGCCCGCCAATCGAGGCATCGGGCTGGTTCGCGAGATATTCGAACATATCGGCGCGTTCCACGTCGAGTCCTTTCGCGTGGCAGAGTTCGACTAACTCCGGGTTCAACTCGATCCCCTTCGCGGAGATACCAGCGTATTTCGCGGCAGCAAGGAACTCGCCGCGACCGCATCCTAGATCGAGGACTTCCGCGGCTCCGTTAAAGCGCTCGATATAGAGAGACTGGGCGCGGGCGAGTTTCTCTTCGGGTCCACGAAAACGGTCGGAAAACCGAAGCCAATCGATGTTGGGGGCGCCGGCGGGAGCGCAAGCGGGCGGACCGGTTACAACCGGAGTTACGACGGCTCGACGCTGGCGTACGACTCGCAGTTCAGCGTGGATGATCTCTTCGTACTCGCGGCGGATCCGTTCGAGATCGTTCCACAACCGCGCCTGAATCTCCGCCGACGCCCTTTCGAGCATCACGCCGTAGTTCTTATGTTGTTCCTGAATGCTCTCGTGGAAATGGTTCTCGGTTAGCGTGGCGCGGTGCTGAAACGAGGCGTTCAATTCCGAGATTGTCCGCAGCATGTAGACCTCACTGCGATTCTGTTTCTCCTCCCATCCTGCACGCCACTGCGCCCAGTGCTCGCGAACGTCCTTTAGTTCGCGTGCTTCGTTGATGAGCACATCGGTTTCTCGAATCGCTTCCTTCATCTCAGCGTCAAAATGACCGGCGAGATCGGAAATGGTCCGGTTACTTGCATCGAGCGCATCGAGAGTGGCCTGGACGCACTGAACGGTTGCCCGGTTGAATTCCACCTGCTCGCGGATGTGCCAGTCGAGCGCGCGGGCGATGAACCGCTTCGCCGACTGGACGATGGAGTTCAGAAGTCCGCCGGCTCGCGGATTCACGGTACCGATGGCGGCTACTTTCGCTTCGGCGGCGTCGCGTGCGTGTACCAGCGGCAGTAAGTCGGGAACGGGGATGTTACCGACGCCGAGAGTCCCCGACGGGTGACGGCTGCGCACGCGCTGTTGAATTCCGCGGATGACGGCTGTGAGTTCCTCGGTCTTCTGCTCAGCGTCCACGTTTCTTCTTTTCCGGCCGGGCCCGTTCGTAAGTCGCGGTGACGAGCGTCGATAATCCGCCTCGCGGGGCGAAGTCGCCGATCACAGTGGCGCGGATCGGACGGCAGGCCTTCACAACATCGTCGAGTACGCGATTTACGACATTTTCTTGGAATATTCCAAGATTTCGATAACTCAGCGTATACAGTTTGAGCGATTTCAGCTCGAGACACAACTTATCCGGCACATAGCGGAGGACAAGTTCGCCGGTATCGGGCAGGCCGGTTTTGGGACACACGGAAGTGAACTCCGGCATGCCGATTTCGATCTCGTATTCCCGATCGGAGTACTGATTTGGCCAAGTTTCGATTTCAGGCAGATCGGCGTGAACACCCGATTCGGCGTGTTCATCGGTGTAGCCGCGCTTCAAGCGGTCACCTCCCGCGGACACTCCTCAACCGGAACGTACGTCAAGAAAAGTTCGTCGCTATCGGGCAAGCCGGTTTTGGGACACACGGAAGTGAACTCCGGCATGCCGATTTCGATCTCGTATTCCCGATCAGAGTACTGATTTGGCCAGGTTTCGATTTCAGGCAGGTCGGCGTGAACACCCGATTTGGCGTGTTCATCGGTGTAGCCGCGCTTCAAGCGGTCACCTCCTTCGGACACATGGTACGGGCAAGAAGGTCGAGGAAAAGGCCCACGTCGGTAATGACTCCGACGGCCTGTCCCGTACCGCGATCGCTGACTTTCGTCACGACGGCCGGATTGATATCGACGCACACGATCCGGACCCAACTCGGCAGCATGTTCCCGACGGCGATGGAGTGCAGCATGGAGCCGAGGCACAGGACGAGTCCGGCGCCGCGGAGATGGTGCGCGTAGGCGTCCTGCGCCAGGCTCATATCCGTGATGGTGTCCGGCAGTGGGCCGTCGTCGCGAAGGCTGCCGGCGAGCACGACAGGCACTTTCGCCTTCACGCATTCGTACATGACGCCGCTTTGGAGACAGCCGCTCTCGACGGCTTTCGCGATGCTTCCCGCGTGATAGACGGCGTTGATGGCGCGCATGTGATTGCGGTGGCCATGCTCTTCCTGGCGGCCGTCGCTTTGCCGGATGCCGAGCGAGGTCCCGAACAGCGCAGTCTCGATGTCGTGAACGCCGAGAGCATTGCCGCTGAGGACCGCGTCGACCCAACCCTCGCGAATCATCCGGGCCAGAGGTCCCGCACCGCCCGTGTGAACGATAACCGGTCCGGCAACGACCACGATCTTGAGGCCGGATTCGCGAACCTGCCGCATCAGTGCATGCGTCTGGCGAACGGCGGTTTCCACCTGCCGCTCAGACGATACGCCGTTGCTCATGAAGGCGAATGCGAGGCGGTCGCGCTCTTTCGATTCGGGTATAACTCGAATTCCGCGCATCCCGACGACGATGCGGTCGCCGGCGCGGATTTCGCGAAGTTTGCGGCAGACGGCCTTGCCTTCACGGATGACCACGAGGGCGTCCATACGCTGGTTCTGCACATGCAGCCACTCGCCGCCTTCCTTGACCAGCGTGCGGTGGTTGGTGGTGGAGTAGAAATCTTCGGGGGCGCAGAAATCGCGCTCCACCGGCTTGAGTTCGGCATCGCCGGCATCGACGGGACTGCAGCCGAGGCCCAGGAGTTGACCGAGCAACTGATCCATCTGCTCGCGGGTCGGCGTTTCGATGCGCATGCGGAGATGCGACGGGTCGGCATTCGTGCGCCCGATGCGAAACTGCTCAACTTCAAATCGTCCGCCGTATTCGACGACGCTGTCGAAGATGCGCTCCATGATGTGGGAGTCGACGAGGTGACCCTGCGCCTCCACCAATTCATGACACACCTGTTCGGTTCCACTGACATTCATGCTTCCTCTTAGGATAGCGTTAGTACATGACGGAGAGGGGTGCTTGTAAGCTTGACAGGCGGACAAGGGAAGAATCGTATTCGAACCCAAGTCTATTGTGGACCGCGCGATTGCCGACAGTCATTCAGAGGACGACGCAGGTGCGGAGGCGCCGAGATACTTGTTGTACCAGGCGAGATAGCGCTCCAGCCGGTCCTGGACAAAGCTGGGACGGCGGATTCCGTGGAATTCGCCGGGATAGATGACGAGTTGCGCGTCGACTCCGTTTTCCTTCAGGGCCTGATACATCTGCTCGCCGCCGATTACGGGGACGTTGAAATCCTTGTCGCCGCCGAGGAAAAGAGTGGGGGTGGTGATCTTGTCAGCACGGAAGAAGGGCTGCGATAGTTTGATCCACGCGTCCGGATTTTTCCAGGGAGCGCCGATTTCGAGATCGTATTGCTGAATGTACTGATCGGATCCCCACATGGAGAGTTGGAGCGCGCTGCCCGCACCGGAAATCGCGGCTTTGAAGCGATGGTCTTTGGCAATGGTGTAGTCGGTGAGGATGCCGCCATAACTCCAGCCTCCGATGCCGAGACGGTTGGGATCGGCAATACCGAGCGAGATAAGATGATCGACGCCGGCGAGCAGGTCGATAACTTCCTTGTCGCCCCAGTTGCCGAAGATAGCGGTCTGGTATTGTTCATCGCGGCCGGCGCTACCCCGGTAATTCACGTTGAGAACGGCGTATCCATTGGCGGCGAAGAACTGACGTTCGAATTGGAATGAATGGCCGTCCTGCCCGTTGGGACCGCCGTGAATGCGCAACAACAGCGGCAGTTTTTCACCGCCTTTGTAAGTGGGCGGGAGCGTGAGGAGTCCGTGGACGTCGGCGCCATCCGGAGTCCGATAGCGGACTTCGCGCGACTCGCCAAGCGCGATCTGCTTGAGCCATTCCTGATTCTGCTCGCTCAGCGGACGGAGATTTCCATTGTCGAGCGCATAGATCTCCGAGGGCATGTCGTCGCGCGCGGCCAGCACGGCGATGCGTCCGCCAGCCTCAGCGATGGACGAGACAACGAGTTTGCCGGCGAGCACCGGCTTGGGCGTGCCGCCGCCCTCGTCGACCTTCATCGGCAGTTCCGACATATCGTCGATGGACAGGAAAGCGATTTCGCCATTGCTGAGGTGGAGAGGCGAACTAATGGAGCGTTCGATGTTAGGCGTGAGCACGCGGATGGGTCCACCGGCTACAAGAACGGAGGCGAGTTTCAGTCGATTGTAGGCGCTGAATTTCGGTTCGCGTCCGAGCAGGAAGAAGAGCCGCGATCCGTCACTGGACCACTGCAGACGACCGCCGCGACCGCCGGGGATGCGCTCGTCGGAGGTGAGGACTCGGACGGCGGAGTCCGGTGTCGCGGCGGCGACTGCGACTTGCCATTGCAAATAGCGGCCCTCCTCACCGGCGCGATTGCTGACGAATGCGATTGTCTTGCCGTTGGGCGACCACGTGCCACCTGAAACAGGCAGTTCCTCTTTCGTGAGGCGCTCGGCCTTCTTGGTTTCGATATCGAATAGCCACAGGGTCGCTGGTTTCTTGGTCGAGTAACCCTCCATATCCTGCTTGAAACGATAACGGCCGATTACGATCGGCTTGGGCTTCTTCGTCGCGGCGGCGGGCTTATCGCCGTCCTTTTTCGGTTCTTCCTCGCGAGGGGAAACCAGAAGCAAGAGGCGCTTCGAATCGGGGGACCAGGAGTAATCGGAGACGGTGCCTTCCACTTGCGTCAACTGCGTAGCTTCGCCGCCGCCGCGCGGGAGCAGCCAAACCTGCGAGCCCTTTTCCTTGTCCGCGCGAGACGAGGTGAAGGCGAGCCACTTGCCATCGGGACTCCAACGCGGCGAGCTTTCGGATTCCTTACTCGTGGTGAGGCGAGTGCGAGTGGCGCCGTCCCAGGAGGACATCCAGACATCGGTGTCCGACTTATCCGCGGCGGCATCCGTTGTGCTGACGGTGTACGCAACCCACTTGCCGTCGGGAGAAACCTGAGGATCGGAGACGCGGCGTTCCTGGTGTACGTCTTCCACTTTGAGAGTGCGCCGTTCCTGAGTGAATGCAAGCAGGCCGAACGCGAGCAGGACCGCGACTTTCCGCATATCGATACAGTGTAGCGAGTCGCGTGCGGTGGTAGCTATTTCGGGACCTGGTAACCGGATCGGGCCTGGATCCTGGCGCCTGGATAACGCGCGGCGGCAACGGGAGAAAGCTGGACGCGTAGGGATCGCATCGCGCCGGGTTCGCCGCCCGACGGCGCGAATTGGAGGCTGTATCGCGTGGTGGTTTCCTGAATGACGCGGTGCAAGGCCTTGGCCGGATCCTCGCCGGTCACCACCTCGCCGCCGGTTTTGCGAGCGTACTCGAACACGTCAGGCTTGTTCTCGGGCGACACGCGATAGCCGACCGGGTGTGTGGAGAGGTCGTCAGTACCGGCGAGGATGAAGTTAGTGGTGGCGTCCACTTTGTACAGCGCCGGCAGTACCTGGTAGTTATGAACCGCGCCCTCAATGCCTTCGTTGTTGGTGATGACGATGATGGTCCTGCGACCGGTTGCGGGGACGCTCTTGAGGTATCGGGTGGCGTCGATTAGCGCCTGGTTCAACAGTGGCGTCCGACCGAAATCCGCCTTGTAGATGCTGTTCACGGTGGCTCGCGGGACCTGGATGAGATCGGTGGTGAGGGGTTGCACGACGTTGCTCGATTGGGCGAACAACAGGACGCCGGCGCGATCACCCGGACGAAGCGGGCGCAGCGCATCGGAGACCTGAGGAGTGAGATCGCGCAGGAGCGGGCGCATGTTACGACTGACGTCGAGCACCAACAGCAGGTCGATGGGCGTGGTTTGTTTGCCGAAGTGGGTGAGGGTTTGCGGCTGTCCTTCATCGAACAGGATGAAATCGGTTGGCTGCAGATTGCCGATGTCGGTGCCGTCGCGGCGGGTGACTTTGGCGTCGACGCTCACCAGCGAAACATCCATGCGAAAGATGGGCGGCGGCGGATCGGAATCCTGCTGTGCCAGCAGAAGCGGCGCGGATAGAGTCATCAGGAACGTGCGTCGATGCATGAGTCCTCATGGGTGAGACGCGGATGGGCGGCAGCCGTTACCTGTTCACGCTCATTTGACAGCGAGCCACGCAATGAACAGGCCGTCGGGCTTGACGTCTTCCCAGTAGCTGATGAAGCGGCTGGAAACGTGCGAGCAGTGGCGGGCGAGAAGACGTTCGAGTTGTTTTCGACCAAACCATTTTTCCCAATCGGGTGTTTCGAGGCGGCCCCAATGATCGGCGTTTTTATCGATGATGAGGATACGACCGCCGGGCTTGACGATGCGGCAGAGTTCGGCGACTGCGGTTTCGATATCGACGGCATGCTCGAGGCTTTCGGTGGCGTAGGCGCCGTCGCAGGAACCGGTGGCGATCGGAAGCGCAGTCATGGACGCGGCACATCGAAGCAGCGCGGGATCGGCGAAATGGAGCATGGATTCGGCGAGGTCGAGTGCGAGGACGCACGCACCGGGGTTGCCCTCGGCGACAATGCGCGCGAACCGTCCTTTGCCGCAACCGATGTCGGCAATGCGGCCGCCGGACATGTCGCCGAGATGCTCGAGCAGCAACCGGACATGGTAGATTCGCGGGTCGATAGTGGACGGAAAGTGCTCTTCGTCGCGAGAGGCTTCGTTGAAGAACTGCGCGATGTCGCGAGTGGAGGGAGCCGGCTGTCCCGACTTATGGAACAGCCGGCGAAGGAAATTCACGAGCCCTATTCGGCCGTTGCCAGGAAGATCGGCAGACCGGTCTTGTTGGCGTAGTTCGGACGGTAGCGATCCCTGTTATAGAGCGAGTCGAGATTGACGTGGCGCGGCCCGAGTTTCGGATCGGGGATGGGCATCATCCTGTAGCATCCGTTCACGAGGGCGGACATAAGACCGCTCTTGTTTTCGAGAACCGCATCGAGCGCCATGGTTCCGAAGGTGGACGCGACGAGTTTGTCAACGAAGTCGGGGTCACCGGAGCGCAGGTCGTAGGTGAGGTCGCTCACGATGGTCTCTTCCTTGGCGATGCGCTTCACTTCGTTGGCGAGAGCTTCGGCAACGCTGGCCTTTTTGCGATGTCCATACGCATCGGGCTCGCCGTATTCCTGCACCTGGTAGCCTTCCCATTCGGCGCCCTCGCTGAGAACGACCAGCGTGTAATTGCTGGGGTTGTTGCGCTTGTCGTTGACCAGCAGGTTGATGAGTTTCTCCAGATTCACCTTGTATTCGGGGATGCAGCAACGGATGGACGTGACGTACGCGGTGTAGAGCGCGGTGAAACCGGCATCGCGGCCGAATACGCGGAAGATGCCGATGCGTTCGTGCGACCCGACTGTGGTGCGCTGGCGTTGGATGGCATCCGTGGCGCGGGTGATGGCGGTGGAGAATCCGATGCAGTACTCGGTATTGCGGACGTCGTTATCCATGGTCTTCGGAATGCCGATGACCTTGAAGCCGAGTTGATCGAGTTTCGCGGCATAGCTGAGGGTGTCGTCGCCGCCGATGGCGATGAGATAGTCGAGGCCGAGCGTCTCCAGGTTCTTGAGCACCTGCTTGCTCATGTCGTAGACGGTGGAGGTGACGCCGCCCTTGGTGGTTTCAGTGCTGGGGAATTCCTGCCCTTTTACGACGTCGGGCAGGGTCTTCATCTTGGCAGGGTTGGTGCGGCTGCTATGCAGGAACGTGCCGCCGGTTCGATCAATGGTGCGCGTGTTCTCGCGGGTGAGCGGGAGGATATACCGGTTTCTGCTGGCCGGGTCGTCAAGGTTGACGTGGGTGAGTCCTTCCCAACCGCGACGAATGCCGATGACTTCGCAATCGTTCTCGTGACCGCGGTAGACCACGCTCTTGATAACGGAGTTGAGGCCGGGGACGTCGCCCCCGCCAGTGAGAATGCCGACAAGTTTATGCGCCATGAATCCTATATTCTATCTCGGCTGAGGGTGATTGCGGATGGTGGACTCCGAATCGGGTTCGGATCGACATGGAAATGATACATTCCTGGCAAACGGACGTGACGACGAAACGGGTTCATTTGAGCATTGAAGCTCACCGATCCCAGTCGTCACGGTCGCGCCCGGCGGCGGTTCGGCTCGTTGGCGAGGGCAGATTTTAGAATCTGTTCCAAGCCCACATTGTCTCGGCGAAAACTCCGTTTAGAGGCGTCGATCATCTGCTCGCGCGGTACGTTTACCCAATCGAGAGAGTAACCATTCCGCAGAGCGAGTTGTCTCATGAATTCGCGTTGCGTCCTTCCATTGCCTTCGCGAAAGGGGTGGACAGCATTGATCTCACCAAGTAATAGGCACCGCGATTGCAAAAGTGCGTCAGGTCAGAGCCGCTGAGATGGCGCTCCGCCTTCAGTTCTCCGAAGGTAGGCATACGGGCCCATATTCACGATTCAGGAATTCCTGAAAGGCTTTGGCCTTCTCTTGAGGAGTCAACTCGCCATCGATGTAGCGCTGAAAAATTGTCTTAGCCTCATCGGATGGTTCCAGACCTTCCATCCGAACGCTAGCAAGGGCATTTTCAATATCTCTCGCCCGTTGCTCTCGATCCGGTCTGACTGAAGCCATCATTGCGACCATCGGAGGCCGGCTCGCCACAATAGGGGGGCTCCGATGGTCGGCGTCGGGCTGAATCCGGTGACGTATTCGCGGTCGAGCAGGTTCTCGATGGCCAGGCTGGCGGACAGACCGTGGCTGAGTTGTTGGCGGACTACGAGTTGAACGGTCGCGAATCCGGGCAGGATGAATTTGTTCAGGTCGTCTTCAAACTGGTAGGCGAAGGTGCGGATTCCGGCGGATGCAAGCGTGCCGCGGTACTGCCACGATAACTCGGCGGAGCCTTGATGCTTGGGGACCTGGGGGACTCGGGGTCCGGTTTCATAGTGCGAGTCGACCCAGAGATAGGATGCTTCCGCGCGGAAGTCCTGGAACTGGCGGCGGGCCGTTGCTTCGAATCCCTTGGCCAACGCGGCGACGGCATTCTGGCGCTGGCGGATGATGGTGGCGCCGGTTTGCAGCGTGATGTTCGTGATGATTCCGTCGAGCGCATTGCGGAACAGTGTGGCGGTTAGGTGCGTTTTCTCGCCGGCGTAATCGACGCCGATTTCGCCGCCGGTGAGAGACTCGGAGCGGAGACCAGCATTTGGCTGCGTGATGACGTTGCCGACGCGGAACTCGCGGTAGAGTTCGTTGAGTGTGGGCGCGCGGAAACTGCGGTAGCCCGATCCGCGGAATCGAAAGCGGCCGCGGCCGAGCGCGAATCCGCCATTGGGGCTGAAGAATTTTTCGTCGCCGCCGGTGAAATGATAGCGGGCACCCAGGAAAATACGGGCCCACGAATTCCCTGCGTTGAACTGGGCGAACGTGCCGTGCTGGAATCGGATGCCGCCGCCGACGCGCTCGCCGCTGGGCACCAGGCGATCGGTGCTGTAGCCTTCGGCGCGTTCGAAATCGGCGCCGAGGACGAAGTTGTAGGGCGTCGTGTTGTGCGTCCAGTAGGCCGCGCCGCCAGTGGCGTTCGATGGGACCACCTGGTTGTAGGTGAGGCGCTCGGTTGCACGGCCTGCACCAATGGAAGAAAAGCTCGCGCGGAACTCCTCCTGCGTGTGATAGCCGAGCACCGTAATTCCGTCGCCGGCGTGCTGCCAGGAGTAATTGGCCGAGAGAGTTCCGAGGCTGGTGGAGTTGCGCTGCAGAACAGTCCCGTTGGCACGATCTTCGGCGAGGATATCGAGTCGCGTGAAGAGGCGCTGGGAGGAGCCAAGCAGTTCGAGGCCGACGTTGCCTGCGACGAACCGGACGGCCGCGGGCGTGTCGATGGAGCCGCGAATGGATTCGGGGACGACGAAGTAGCCGTCCGTGCTGACCGCTCGCACTTCGCCCGAGACTCCGAAGCGGCGCCACAGGTTTGAGCCGCCGACCGAGAGGTCGTGCGTGTTGCGATTGCCGGCCTCATAGCCGATTCGAATGCGGCGCGGCGCGCTCTCGCGGGAGAAGATGCCGATGGCGCCGCTCATCGCACGATCGCCGAAGAGGCTGGTGGCGGCCCCGCGCGAGATCTCGACGCGCTCAATCTGATCGGGAGCAAAGCGGTCCCAATAGACCCAGCCGCCGAAGGGGTCGTTCATGGGGATGCCGTCCCAGAAGACGAGAGTGCGACTGGCGCCGGAGGATCCGATGCCGCGAAGCGACACGCCCTGAGTGGTGGGATTGGCGACGATGCTGGAGGACCGGCGGAACAACGTGAAGCCCGGCACCTGGCGGAGGCGATCGTCGAGGTTCAGGCCGGGGGTGTCGAGCAGGTCGCGCCGATCCAGGATGGAGACGGATGCGGGAGCTTCGGTGGCAACGCGATCGGATACGGTGATGGAGGTGCGGACCGTTTCGAGGTCAGCGGGCTTCGGCGGGTTGTCCGGAGGGGTCGTCTGCTGTGCGCTCAGAGGATAGGTAGGAAGCAGGATCAATAACAAAAGCGCCGCCGCCGGAAGTCCCCCAGCCGGCACTGGCAAGGCGATCGGGCGATGGGCTGATAACCACTTGAAATGCGTTCTGATCATCTGGAGGCGGCGCCGCTTTCCCGCGAGTGGGTTCTACCAGCGCAAGATATTTCAGAATCGCATAAACGCCGGCCTCTTCCGGCAGGCGGATGGTCGTCTGCTGGGTGCTGAAGCGGATGCGGGCTCCGCGCTGGGTGAAATTCCAGGCAAGGTAGGCCGCGGCATCGACAGCGCATTCAAACGTTTCGCCCTCATTTTGTTCGAGGTCGAGAAACAACAGGATCGTCTGTTCCTGTTCGCGGGCGAACTCGCGGACCTGGAGTTCGCCGGTGTGGGCGGTGGCGCGCCAGTCGACGTGGCGGGCGCTTTCGGAGGCTTCGTAGGGGCGGATGCGATAGAAGTCGCTGCCGCGGCCTCGGAAGTAGGCGGCTATGTCGCCGGTCAACGAGAACAGCATCTGTTCGAATCCGGGCTTGGGATCGATGGATGGATACACGACAACGTCCTGCTTCACGTGGACCAGGATGCGCCGCTCGGCGAATCCGAAGGGGAATCCGGTGGAGAAACAGAACGTGTTCTTCTCGTAGCGGCCGCGAGAGGCAAAGTAGCACTCGACGGTTTCTTCCATGCGCGCCCCGGGTGGGACAGCGGGGAAATAGAGGACGGATTCCATGCCGGAATCCTCCGTTCCGGCGAGTTGGACGGAGAAGGACGGGATCCAGATTTTCTCGTTGTGCACGACGATGCGGCCGGCGATCTTGCGCCGGGCGGTGACGTGTTCGGGGTGCAGAAATTCGACTTCGAGCCCCGCAAGCGAGAGGCGGCTGATGAATCCGGACACGAGCATGGTGGCGAGCATTGCGGCCAGGATGAGAAACAGCAGGTTGTTGGCGGAGGCGAAGGCCGCGAACGCGATCATGACCATGGCGAGCGTGAACAGGAGTCCGGTACGCGTGATATGCTGGCGCATTCCCGATTCGAGGAGTTCCTCCAGTTTGACGAGCGCGGGCCGGATGAGGGGCATGTTCCATTGTGACGCGCCAATCGGGTAGTCTGGAGTTCTTCATGCGCGTACAACAAAGCGGAGTTTCCGAGTGCAGTTGAAACGCAGTCTCCATCTGCACCACCTGGTGCTGATGGGAATCATCCTGGTGCAACCGACTGCGCCGATGCCGCTGTGGGGAGTGGTGCAGCAGCAGGCGCGCGGCCATGTGATCACGACGATTCTGATTGCGATGGTGGCGATGCTGTTCACCGCGGTCAGCTACGGGCGCATGGCGCGTGCGTATCCGAGCGCAGGGTCGGCGTATACGTACGTGGGTCAGGAGATTCATTCGTCGCTGGGATATGCGACCGGATGGAGCATGCTGATGGACTACGTGCTGAATCCGCTGATCTGCACCATCTGGTGCAGCAAGGCGGCGATGAACATTGTGCCCGACATTCCGTATTTCGCGTGGACAATTTTCTTCGCGGGTCTGTTCACGTATTTGAACCTGCGGAAGATTGAGGCGACGGCGCATCTGAACGCAGCGCTGGCGGCGGTGATGGGAATTGTGATTATCGCCGTTCTGGTGGAGGCGACCCGGTACATACTGGGCATGCCGCATCCTCCCGGATTTTTCACGCAGCCGTTCTACAATCCTGAGACATTCAACCTCCATCTGGTGGCGCAGGGCACGTCGCTGGCGGTGCTGACTTATATCGGCTTCGATGCGATTTCGACGTTGTCGGAAGAAGTCCACAATCCGCGGAAAAATATTCTGATCGCGATGGTGATGGTGTGCGTGATTATTGGCGTGCTATCCGCTATCGAGGTGTATGTGGCGCAGCTAGTCTGGCCGGCGGCGCAGCCGTTTCCGAATGTCGAGACCGCCTATGTCGATTTCGCGGGCCGTATCGGCGGATCGATTCTGTTTCACGTCGTGAATCTGACGCTGCTGGTGGCGTCGATCGGATCGGGCGCCGGCGGCCAGTTAGCGGGTGCGCGGCTGTTATACGGAATGGGACGCGATCATGCGCTGCCGAACGCTTTCTTCGGTTATGTAAGTCCGAAGACCCAGGTGCCGAGCCGCAATGTGATGCTGATCGGCGCGGTGTGTCTGTTAGGAGCGTGGATTATTTCATACGAAACGGGCGCGGAGTTATTAAATTTCGGGGCGCTGATCGGATTCATGGGAGTGAATATCGCGGCGTTCGTGCACTACTGGGTACGCGGGCACCGGACGTTCGGAAACTTTGCGGCACCGCTGGCTGGATTCGTGATCTGTCTGGCGCTGTGGTTGAGTTTGCGGGATCTGGCGAAAATCGCGGGAATGGTCTGGCTGATCGTGGGAATCGCGTACGGAGCGTACAAGACGAACTGGTTCCGTAAGCCGATCCGGTTTGAAGCACCGTCTTCGATAGAATAGGGGACATATGCGCAAGGGATTGCTGGCACTCGCGGCCATGGCTGTGTGCACCTACGCGGCGGACTGGAAGCCGCTGTTCGACGGGAAGGATATGAACGGCTGGCATCACGTGGGACCGGGCGAATTCAAGCTGGAAGACGGGATGCTGAGGACGTCGGGCGGGATGGGGCTGTTGTGGTATGAGCCGAGGGAGTTCGGCAACACGACAATTCGGGTCGTGTTCAAGACGACGGGACCGAGGGATAACTCGGGCGTGTACATCCGGCTTCCGGAGAAGCCGCACGATCCGTGGTACGCGGTGCACAACGGGTACGAGGTCCAGATCGACGCCGCCGGCGATGAGTGGCACTGCACCGGTGCGATTTACTCGTTGAGCAAGGTATCGGAGCGCGCACAGAAGCCGGCGGGTGAATGGAACACCATGGATATCGTGCTCGAGGGACAGGAGACGGTGGTGTATCTCAACGGCGAGAAGGTGAACGACTTTCGCGGCGATCAGCCCGTGCCCGAACGGCACCAGTGGTACGAGCCGATTCGGGGGCCGCGGCCGGATCGCGGATACATCGGGATTCAGAACCATGATCAGGCGTCGACGGTGTATTTCAAGGAAATCAGCGTAAAGCAGTAGTCGCAGCACCGCCTGATCCACCAACACGTGATCCGGCTCTCTGAGCCGTTCCCGCTCCGGCCCATCATTCAGTGAGAGCGGATTTTGCGAATAGACCCATTATATCCATACGGCGCTACTTGGCTTGGATATATGAGTCCTTTCTCCGAATCCACGTTGGAATCGATTGGTGTACTCAAGATTTCCGCACCCATTTTGGTTCTCACGCTTGTCTCTGGCATTGGCGGTTCCTCCAACTGTCAGTGCCGGGACAAAACACCCGCAGTTTTGCCGGTGATGACAGCCTTGGCGGGGACGCGGTAGGTACTCTATAGCAGTTTCTATATCGTTCTCATTTCATACGGCGCTGTCTGCTTTGCTCAGAAGTTGGAATCCCTTTCGATTTCTGAGGAGACGCATTGACCGAACCCCGCTGCTGTCCGTACTGC
>JBBQGE010000132.1:0-15203 GCA_038322675.1 Bryobacterales bacterium | reverse complement strand
CCGCGCCCCTGTAGTCACTATGCGGTGCGGTTCGATTCGCTCTTGTCGCCCTTGGTAAGAGCGGCCTGAGCGGCAGCCAGGCGCGCGATCGGCACACGGTACGGAGAGCAGGACACGTAGTCCATGCCGACCCGGTAGCAGAACTCCACCGAACTCGGCTCACCGCCGTGCTCACCGCAGATGCCGATTTCGAGGTCCGGCCGCGTCTGACGGCCCTTCTCGACGGCCCACTTGATCAGCATGCCGACGCCTTCCTGGTCGAGCACGCCGAATGGATCGGCCTTGAAGATTTTCTTCTCTTCGTAGTCCTTCGAGAACTTCGTATAGTCGTCGCGGGACAGGCCCATCGTGGTCTGCGTCAGATCGTTGGTGCCGAAGCTGAAGAACTCGGCCTCGCGTGCCACCTGATCGGCCAGCAGCGCCGCGCGCGGGATCTCGATCATCGTACCGATGAGATACTTCTGATCCTGCATGCCCGCCTTGGCGAGAACTTCGTCGGCCACGCGCTTCACGATCGCCTTCTGATTCTCGAGTTCCTGCACGGAACCGATCAGCGGAATCATGACTTCTGGAATGACGTGCTTGCCCTTCTTGGCCACCTGCACGACGGCCTCGAAGATGGCGCGCGATTGCATTTCCGTGATCTCGGGATACGTGATACCGAGACGGCAGCCGCGATGTCCGAGCATCGGGTTGAACTCGTGCAGCAATTCTACCCGCTTCAGCAGATCGGGCAGCACCGTCTTCAGGTTCTTCACCTCGGCGCCGAAGTTGGCGTACCGCGCCACCATTTCCCGCTTGGTCTTGATGTCGGCGGCGGGTAGTTTGGCGATATCCACCATTAGGTCTTCGCGCTTGGGAACGAATTCGTGCAGCGGAGGATCGATGGTGCGAATGACGACCGGCAGTCCGTCCATGGCTTCGAACAGACCGACGAAATCCTTGCGCTGCATGGGCAGAAGTTTTGCAAGCGCCTTGCGGCGATCCTTCTCGTTATCCGAGAGAATCATCGCCTGCATGAGGGGCAGTCGATCCTCAGCGAAGAACATGTGCTCGGTGCGGCAAAGTCCTATGCCTTCGGCTCCGAATGCGCGCGCAGCCTTGGCATCGCGCGGGATGTCAGCATTCGCACGAACGCCGAAGTTCCCTCGGAACTTGTCGGCCATCTTCATGAATCTGGCGAACACGGGCGAGTTCGGATCCGGATCCTTGGTGTCGGCCTGACCCTGGTATACCTCGCCGGTGGTGCCGTTGATCGACACCCAATCGCCCTGCTTGATGGCGATGTTCTTGTCACCGACTTTCACGGTGGCAGTTCCGGCGCGCTCGTTAATCGAGAGAGCGCTGCAGCCGACTACGCATGGACGGCCCATTCCGCGAGCCACTACGGCCGCGTGCGAACTCTTGCCGCCGACCGCGGTGAGAATGCCTCTGGCCGCATCCATACCGTGAATGTCGTCCGGCGTCGTCTCTTTGCGAATCAGGATTACCGGACCGTTCGGCGCCATTTCGACGGCGGCTTCGGCCGTGAATGCGAGGCGTCCGACGGCTGCTCCCGGCGATGCGTCGATGCCGGTGGCGAGTTTGGTGAGTTTGCCAAGGCTGTTGACGTCGAACACAGGGTGGAGCAATTGATCGAGTTGTGCCGGCGCGACACGGAGCACGGCAGTCTGGTCATTAATCAGACCTTCCTCGTACATCTCGACGGCGACGCGAACCGCGGCGGGACCCGTGCGCTTACCGTTGCGGGTCTGCAGCATGTACAGCGTGCCTTCCTGCACGGTGAACTCGAAATCCTGCATGTCCTTGTAGTGCTTTTCCAGGCGCTGCGTGATGTCGAATAGCTGATTGTAGACGTCCGCGTTCCAGTCCTTTAGTTCGCTGATCGGGGAAGGTGTGCGCGCTCCGGATACAACGTCCTCGCCTTGGGCGTTCACCAGGAACTCGCCGTAGAATGTCTTCTCGCCTGAGCCAGGATCACGCGTGAAGCCCACGCCGGTACAGCATGTGTCGCCCATGTTGCCGAACACCATCGTCTGGATGTTGCAGGCCGTGCCGAGGCGATCGGAGATCTTCTCCATCTTGCGATAGTAGGAAGCCTTCGGCGCCCACCACGAATTGAACACAGCATTGCGCGACATGACCAACTGCTCGCGAACGTCCTGCGGGAAGTCGCGCTTCATGGCCTTCTTTACGATCTTCTTGTAGTCTTCGATGACCGCCTTGAGGTCGGAGGCCTTGAGTTCGGTGTCGAGCTTTGCCTTCGCCTTGTGCTTCCGCGCGTCAAAGGCTTCGTCGAACAGAGCCGGGTCGATGTTCATCGCCACTTCGCCGAACATCTGGATGAAGCGTCGATAGCAGTCGTAGGCGAAGCGGGGATTGTCGGTCTTTTTCGCCAGGGCCTCGGTGGTCTGATCGTTCAGACCCAGGTTGAGAATCGTGTTCATCATGCCCGGCATCGAGAACTTCGCGCCGGATCGAACGCTGAGCAGCAGCGGGTCGGAAGTGTCGCCGAGCTTCTTGCCGACCATCCCTTCCAACTTGTCCAGCGCTTCCCATATCTGCTCGTCCACTTCTTTCGGGACCTGCTGATTGTTGTCGAAGAAGAGGTTGCAGACGTCAGTTGCGATCGTGAATCCAGGAGGCACGGGAACACCGGCCCGGCTCATCTCGGCCAGGCCGGCGCCTTTACCGCCGAGAGTATCTTTCATCGTTCCATCGCCGTCGGCCGTTCCGCCGCCGAACGCGTATACGTATTTCATCTATGAGCTCCTAAGAATTGGCCAAGCATCGATGGCCGGTTCGTACATCATTGCGTGACGATCTCCGAGAAGTCCGCGATCGTCGAGAATTCGGTCAAGATGCCTTTGAGCAGCGTGAGCCGGTTGCGGCGCACCTCCGCATCGGGAGCGTTCACCAGCACCTTGTCGAAAAAGAGATCCACTGCCGGGCGGAGCGAAGCGATGGCTTCGAGGGCGGGCAGATATTCGCTATCGCGAGCCGCTTCACTAACTCGCCGGAATTCGCTGTATAACTCGCGCTCCGGTCCGGCTTCGAGGAGCGCCTCGTTCGGATTGCCCTCGCCGGTGAAGGCAGCTTGCCGGAGAATGTTCTGAATGCGCTTGAAACTTGCAGCCAGTGGTTCGAAGTTCGCGGTGGGCCGGACAGCCTTCAGCGCCGTAAGCCGCTTCCCGACGTCGGGCAAGTTGTCTGCGTCGGTGGCAAGAACCGCGTTCACTTCGTCGTACGCGAATCCGCGAATGTCGCGGAAGTAGTAGCGCACGCGGTCGAGCAGGAAGTCCATCAAGTGCGGATCGCCACCGGCGAGTTTGCTCAGCGGAAATTCGAGGCTGCCCTCCACCAGGATGCGAACCACTCCCTGCGCGGCGCGGCGCAACGCGAACGGATCCTTCGAGCCTTTCGCACCCAGTCCGATCGCAAAGAAGTTGCGCAGGTTGTCGACCTTATCGGCGAGCGAAACCAGGCGCCCTTCGATGGTGGAGGGAATCGAATCCTCCATGCTTTCGGGCTTGTAGTGGTCGTAGATCGCGCGAGCCACTTCCTCGGGTTCGCCTTGGGCGCGCGCGTAGAGTCCACCGACCACGCCCTGCAGTTCGGTGAACTCCTTCACCATTTCGGTAGTGAGATCCGTCTTTGAGAGGGTCGCCGCCCGTTCCACGGCAACTTCGCCGATCTGCGCCATCGCCGCGAGTTCCCACGCGAGCGCCGCAATCCGCTTCGTCTTGTCGAGATAGGACCCCAGCTTCGCCTGAAACGTGACGTTCGCGAGGCTCTGAATGCGATCTGCGAGTTGCTTCTGCTGGTCCATCCGCCAGAAGAATCGCGCGTCGTTGAAGCGGGCTCGCAAGACGCGCTCGTTGCCGTGGCGCACCAACCCGTCGGGATCGGCATTCGTATTCATGACGGCCACGAATCGCGGCGCGAGTTTGCCGGTTGCGTCCTCGACCGAGAAGTACTTCTGGTGATGACGCATCACCGTGACCAACACTTCGCTGGGCAGTTCCAGATATTGCTCGTCGAAATGCCCGAGGATCGCGGTCGGGAACTCGGTGATGAAGACGAGAGTTTGTAGAAGATCGGGGTCAGGGCGTACGTGGAGGCCGCTTTGATCGAGCAGGATGCTCATCTCGGATTCGATCTTCTGGCGGCGGTCGGTAGCCGCGAGGATCACTCCGCTTAGAGCCAGCGAGTCTCGATAGTTTTCCACGGTGACTGGAATCGAGTTAGTGCCGAGCTTGCGGTGACCTCGCGTAATGTTGCCGGAAGCGACGCCCGCCACTTCAAACGGCACGACATTGTCTCCCAGCAGCGCGACTATCCAACGGATGGGACGGATGAATCGCGGACCCGTCTTGCCGCCGATCCAGTACATCGTCTTGGGCCACGAAATGCCGAGGATCAGCGACGGCAGTTGTTCGGCGAGGATCTCGGCGGAGGTGCGACCCGCCGTCTTCTTGCGATAGCAGAGATACTCACCTCGAGCCGTCGATTCGGTGCTCAGCGCATCCACGGAAACGCCCATCTTCTTCGCGAATCCCGCTGCGGCGCCGGCCCCGGCCGACTTCGGAGGTCCCGTCACGATCTCGTCGGTATCGGCCTGGCGCTCCACCAAACCGTCGGCCCGGAGTGCGAGCCGCCTCGGAGTCGCCTCCGCCCATGCCACGCGTCCGCCGAGCGAATGCTGGTCGAGCAACGTCTGAAAATGATCCTGAAGCTGGTTCAGCGCGCCCGTGATCATCCAATCCGGAATCTCTTCGGTGCCGATTTCGAGCAGAAACGGGAGGCTCATGCGACCACCTCGGCGGCCTGCTGATCGGCCCAAATCTGCGCGACACCCACGGCCAGTTTGCGCACGCGCGCGATGACGCCGACCCGCTCCGTAACGCTGATGGCGCCGCGGGCGTCCAGGAGGTTGAACGCATTCGAGCAGTTCAACACGTGATCGTAGGCTGCCAGCGTGGGGAACCGGTGCTTGTCGGGATACTTGGCGTAAGCGTCGATGAGCCGCTGCGCCTCGCCTTCGTGGATGGCGAACAGGTTCCACATCGCGTCCACGCCGGCCATCTCGAAGTTGTAAACCGAATTCTGCAGTTCGTCGGCCAGCCGGACATCGGCGTAGGTGACGCCGGGTGCCCACTCGATGTCATAGACGCTGTTCTTTCCCTGGAGGAATGCCACCAGGCGTTCGAGACCGTACGTGAGTTCGGCGGGCACCAGGTCCAGATCGATGCCGCCGCACTGCTGAAAGTAGGTGAACTGCGTGATCTCCAGGCCATCGAGCATCACCTGCCAACCCACGCCCCAGGCACCGAGCGTCGGCGATTCCCAATTGTCCTCTTCGAACTTGATGTCGTGTTTCGAGAGGTCAATGCCAACCGCTTCGAGGCTAGCCAAATACAGATCGATCACGTCTTCGGGCGACGGCTTCAGGATCACCTGAAGCTGCTGGTGTTTGTATAAACGGTTGGGGTTCTCACCGTAACGCCCGTCCGCTGGACGGCGGCTGGGTTGCACGTAGGCGACGCGATACGGTTTCGGACCGATGACACGAAGGAAAGTCTCCGGCGCCATCGTGCCCGCGCCTACTTCAATGTCGTACGGCTCCGTGATAATACAGCCGTGATCGGACCAGTATGTCTCGAGTTTGAACTTCGTCTGCTGGAAGGAATCCATTCTGCGCTACTGCATGCTCCTCACAAGGCTTCGAGCAAGGGCACCGAGAGCAGCTTGCGCTCGACATGCTCTTCCATCTGGCGCACCAGCAGGCGGCGGAGATCCGAAGCGGTTGCTTTCGACCAATCCCGCTCGCCCAACTGACCGATGGGCGTCTTCAGCATCTCCATAGCGATCGCTCTCGACTCCTGGCTCACTTTCAAATCGGGCAGAAACCCGGATAGCCGGACTGCCCATAAAGAGAAGTAAGTAACCGCGGCCCATGTGCTACCCCGCGCGTGCAGATGTTCGAGCACGGCGGCCAGTAAGCGGAAGAACCGTTCGTTCGTTTCCGCCGGCGGCAGTAGTTGCTCGCTGACCTCCGCCAGGTAGTCCAGCGTGACGCTTGCGGTGTAGTCAGTGATCAGATCGAACTGGGACCGGATCAACTCACAGGAGGTGACCGTCACCAGTTCGCGGGTTTCCTTCTGGTAGTAGGTGACCCGGGCTTGTGACAATCGCTCCAGCCCGGAACCGAAGTTGCTTTTCGGCTTCCTGGCCCGCTTCGCCACGCCGCGTAGCTTGCCTTGGTCCCGAGTGAAGAAGCTGACAATCAGGTCCGACTCCGCGAACGGATAGGTCCTGATGACAAACGATTCGCTCACCCGAGCCGGCATAAATAGGACCGGCGCAAGTCTCAGGTTAACACACCGTGGGGTCTGAAATAGGCCGGAATTTGGGGTTGGAGGCAACTAATGGAAGTTCACAGACGCGGGCGAGTAACGGACCGCAGGTTCATCGAGCGAGAGCGCGAGATCGTCCAGGAATCGCAATGCTCAGTTGAGAACCGCGATGCCCGCGGTTGTTCAGGTCGAAGAAGGTGAGCTTTCGGTTAGGGCCGCATGCCTGGGCCAAGAGCGGAATCGCCCCAATACGACAACCGCGTCGACAATGCACGGTTCTGTCGCGCCCGCCCCGGCTCCGACGCCATCCTACGATACACGTTAGACATCCGGATCAGATCCTCGGTTTCTGTTTTGCCCAGAATGCTTCAAGCGCGCGCAGAAACTCCTTTTCCGATTTGGTGTGCGGCTGCAATTTCTCAGCCCAGTTGCGTCCAGGATGGAGAACATCCCACGGCGAGCATTGTTGCTGGCGCCGTCCCTGGCCCGGATCGTGATTGCCGAAACCGTCGATAACGCGATTCCAGATGGGTGCGAACATTTCGATTAGGAGGCTCTCACCGAGCGGAATCCAGATGTCGTCAACCACCAGATAGCGGCATGCGAAATCTCTGATGTCGAGATTCTTTGCGCACTGGATCGATTCGGCGTGTTCGGCGAGGCGGTTGTAAAGCACTGCCCCAGCGGGAAGGTCGAGGCCGAACCCTCCTTTCCGCGCCCCTGCAGGGACTGCTTTACCGACGTAGATCGGCGTCGTGACCCTACCTTCCTCGTCGGCTGTCGCGATGGACTTGTAAGCGCCATAGTCGCCGGAATAATAGAGCGCGTAAATTCCGGTTCCGAGGAACTTCCCTTCCGGAGGCAGTGGACCAATCGGGCGAGCGAGCATGGCGTCCGCAACACTGACACCGAGATTCTTCTTGTCGAGTGGGTTGTATGGCGTCTCAGTCCGCACGCTTCTTCTCCAGAAGGCGTTTGCGGATACCGGCGGCAATCACTTGGCCGAGTTGCGTCGGAACGGCGTTTCCGAGCTGGCGCATGTTCTCCGTCCACGATCCTGAGAAGATGAAATCGTCGGGGAATGTTTGTATGCGCGCGGACTCCCGCACCGTCAGATACCGGAACCGGCCATCGGGATAGACGACGGTGTTTTCCCCACCCGGGACTCCGTGGTCGCCTGCCTTGAGTGTCTTCGAGGGCTCGTCGAGAGGGCTGCCGGTGTGGCCGGGATAGCTGCGTGCGCCTGGCTGGAACTGGTGGTTAGCAACCTTAGCCAAGGGTTTCAATTCCGGGTCGGGTAGGTTGCCGATCGCGTCACGCACCGTGCGCCAACGCTGCTGCGTCACGGAGAAGATGGAGCGTTCGCGGAATCTTGCCACCATCGCTTCTGTGGCCTTAAGCGGTCGTTCCTTTTTCGGGACCTTGTGCTCCTCCCAGTATTGCCCGGTCATAAATTGGCTTTCCCAGAGAAGTTCCTGCGAGTGCGTGTGCTCCGGGAAGCTCCATTGGATCCGCTGATCGGAGCGAAAGGCGACGATGAATACCCGCTCGCGCCGCTGCGGAATTCCGTAGTTCGCGGCGTTGAGCAACTCATGCACGACGTTGTAACGAAGCCCATCGTCGTGGCCTGAAGTTTCGTGTTGTTCCAGCCGTGCCAGATGCTGCCGCCACTGCTCGCCCTCTCGTCGTAAGACTTCGGGGAACGACAGCATCAGCTTTATGTATTGGAAGTAGTTCGCGAAGGACTCTCGAAGCAACCCCTTCACGTTCTCGATCAATATGGCCTTCGGACGCAGCGTTCGCACGGCTGTCAACATCTCCGGAAACATGTTACGGGTGTCCTGCATCCCCTTGTGCTTGCCGCCCATCGACCAAGGCTGGCACGGTACGCCCGCGGCGAGAAGATCAATATCCGTTGGGAAGTCGCCAAAAGGGAACTTGGTCACGTCCGCCTCAAACAGCGGCCAATCCGCGACGGGCTGGAGGCCGCGTTCCTGATTCGCCCGAATCGTGTTGCAGGCGTGGTGGTCAATCTCCACAACCGCCTCGTGCTTGAATCCCGCATTCGATATACCCAGTGCCAACCCGCCGGCACCAGCGAACAACTCCACTGAGGTCACTCAAGCCTCCAAGAACCTAACTATCTTATCGGCAAGACCAGTCATTTTGATCTGGCATTCCCAGATTACAAGAATCCTCCACCCGTCGCGCTTCAATTGTCGCAGCACCTCCGCGTCCCGTTGGCGGTTCTGCTCCAACTTCGCTTCCCAGAAATCGATGCGCGACTTCGGCATGCGGGCCAGTTTGCACGCCGTACTCGGGTGGCGATGCCAAAAGCATCCATGCACGAAAATGATTTTACCTCTTGAAACGAAAACCATGTCCGGCTTGCCCGGCAGGCTGGACACGTGCAGCCGGTACCGATAACCCATGCGATGCACTAGGCTGCGGATTACCATCTCGGGTTTTGTGTCCGATCCCCGAACGAGCCCCATGCGGATACTCCGCTCCTTTGGAGTGAGCGTGTCCATACCGTATCGGGATCCTTGATTTTACGACATTTCGGAGTTGCGTGGCCCGACGCGGTGGTTTGCGGCTCCGCGTTTCTCCTCTTATCCTTGTGGTAAGTGCGGACGAAAGCACAGCCACATCGGCGGAGAGAGCACAATCGATCCCCGGTCAAGTCGCATCCAGCAACATGTTAGACCGTGACGTTTTCCCAGGCTCACCGACACAACAACCGTCAAGAAGTTGAGCAACGTCAGTGAATCGCCTTGAGTTCGAAATGGTGGAGGCGGCGGGAATTGAACCCGCGTCCGAGAAAGCCCGCCATGAAAAGCCTACGTGCGTGTCTGATTCGGTATTTGTCGGCGGCGGCCCGATAAACCAGCGAAGAAAGCCACCGCTTAGTCCGATTGATCTCGACTATCAGCTACGGACAGAAGCCTCAAGCCTATCCTGCCATAATGACGGTCGCTAGCTCCCCATGCAGGCCTGGAGAACCGGACCGGCTACCTATTTAATTAGGCAGCGTATGCAAACTGCTGATTGGCAGTTGATTGTTTCCGATCGTTTTACGGGAGCTCGGAACCCGGCACGCCTTCTCACAACGATTCTATCCCGTCGAACCCGGTGCGCCCCCTTCCTCTTCATTGTATTCGATGACCATCCCTACCCCCAAGTTGCGTCAAAATAAAATTGGATGGCGAATACGACCGAACTCCCGGGCACCGGCACCAAGCCCGGCGAGACCACCGAAGATCAACTCACCCCGCAGTACCACGTCGTCCTCATTGATGACGACGATCACACCTACGACTACGTCATCGAAATGCTCGAGGTGCTTTTCCTCTACTCCCAGTCCGAAGCCTTCCGCCGGGCCGTCGAGGTGGACACCGCCGGACGCACCATCGTCATCACCTGCGAACTCCCCCAAGCCGAATTCGCCCGCGACCAGATCCATGCCTATGGGGCCGACCCTCGCATGCCCCGGTCCAAGGGCCCCATGCGGGCTGTGATTGAGCCCGCTGGTACCACTGCCTGAACCGCTTGCCCTATATACCCTTGCACGCACTGGCGAGCAGGGACAGAATACTCCCGGGTCTGAAACGCCCAAATACCGGCCCCGGGGAGTCCTGAGAAATGCTTCGATTCGCTGCTGTTTTCCTGATACTCGCGCCGTCTCTATTCGCCGGCACCATCGCCCCCGGAGACCCCCTCAAGGGAATCACCTCAGTCTCCGTCGAGTCGTGCCCACCCTGCACGGTAAAGGGGTCCGGCACCTTCGAGTGGGTGTTCTACGGTGCCAGTGGCCCTGGCACGGCTTTGTTTGTACTGACTGCCAAAAGTCGATCACTACCCGAATGATCCCGCCACCGCTTATGGCAGCGCCTCCATTCACAGTCAGTCCTTCGGCAACTTCGTCGATTCGAATCGGATGACTCATTCCGCCAACGTTTTAATCCCGATCGTCTTCGGCGAGCCCATCGAATTCACTTACTCTGTCTACGCAAGCTTGTCGGGCGGCTTACGCGGTGCGGCCGCGATTGATCTGGCCTATGTTATGGACGGCACCGGAAAAGCCATCTCGGCCACTTTCGAACCAGTCCAACCGGCCGCCACCCCGAACCCGCGACCACCATCCCCCACACTCATCGGCCTCGCCGCCGCCGGACTCGCCGCCAAACGTCAAACCAGCTGATAGCTCCCGACATTGGCCCTCCGCATGCCGCTACATCGCTTGGAGGCTTAATGACTAAGGGCCACGTTGCTATCCTGGCCGAGCGTTGTAAGGGCTGTTCGTTCTGTGTCGACTTCTGCCCCACCAAGGTGCTCGCGCTGTCCCCCGAATTCAACGCGAAGGGCTATCATACCCCGCATGTTGTTGCACCCGATAAGTGTAATGGTTGCGACCTGTGCGGCATGTTCTGCCCCGATTTTGCGATTCATGGCTGGCGGGAGAAGAGAGTATGACCGTTCACGCAGACCCCAAAGGGGTGCTCACTGGGACTCATTTCATTGACGGCGATCACGCCTGTTGTGAGGGTGCATTAGCCGCAGGTGCGCGATTTGCCTCAGGATATCCGATCACCCCCTCGACTGAGGTGGTGGAGCGATTCGCTGCGCGAATTCCCACAGTTGGTGGGATGTTCATCCAGATGGAGGACGAACTCGCGGCATCCATCACCCTTCAAGGAGCTGTTTGGGGCGGCGCGAAGGCCTTTACGGTCACCTCCGGACCCGGATTCTCGCTCATGATGGAGCACATCGGATACGCGGCAATGACCGAAACCCCTTGCGTCTTCATCGACGTTCAACGGGGCGGCCCGTCCACCGGGCTGCCTACGCTTCCGGCGCAAGGAGACATGATGCAAGCGCGTTGGGGCTCGCACGGCGATTACGAAATCATCGCCCTCTCCCCCAACTCGCCTCAGGAGTGCTTCGACCTTACAATCCGAGCTTTCAACCTCGCCGAACAGTATCGCGTCCCGGTCATGTTCATGATGGACGAATGCGTCGGTCACATGACCGAGAAGGTGGTGATTCCGCCCGCAGACCAGATCGACATTGTCCCCCGCCGCATGACCACGAAAAACTGCGGCGACTACCTTATGTACGAACCGTGTAGCGACCTGGTCCCCGACATTGTCAAAGCCGGTGACGGTTATCGATTCCACGTCACCGGGCTCACCCACAACGAAAAGGGCTACCCCTCGATGACGGTAAAGACGCAGGATAAACTCATCCACCGCCTCCAGAACAAGATCAAGGACGCCACTGCGACGATCTCGATCAATGAGGAGATCGATCTCGACAATGCCGATGTCGTGGTTGTTGCGTACGGCATCACGTCGCGAGTCGCGATGAAGGCGATCGGCATGGTGAACGAACGAAACTACCGGGTCGGCCAGCACAAACTCCGTGTCGGCATGTACCGCCTCGTCACCCCGTGGCCGTTCCCCGAGGCTCGCGTTCACGATCTCGCCGAACGCATTCGCGGATTCGTAGTTCCCGAGTTGAACCTCGGACAGATGGTGCGCGAAGTAGAACGCGCGGCGGGCGGACTCGCCAAGACGATCTCCGTCACACATGCCGGCGGTACGGTCCACAAGCCTGAAGAGATTGTCGAAGCCATCATGGAGGCCGCAAAATGAGCGAACTAGTTGCCAACCCCGTTGAACAATTCCTTCGGACCGACCGCATGCCGCACATCTGGTGTCCCGGTTGCGGTATCGGTACGACGGTCAATTGCTTCACCAGGGCCCTGCTCGACTCCAAGGCCGACCTCAACAAGGTCGCAGTGGTCTCCGGCATCGGATGCTCGGGCCGGGTTGCCGGGTATCTGAACCTTGATTCCTTCCACACCACGCACGGCCGCGCGATTCCATTTGCCACCGGTTTGAAACTCGCGCGCCCCGACCTTGAAGTCGTCGTCTATTCCGGCGATGGCGATTTGTTCGCCATCGGCGGGAATCACTTCATTCACGCCGCCCGCCGGAATATGAACCTCAAGGTGATCTGCGTCAATAACCTGGTCTACGCTATGACTGGCGGCCAAACGGGACCGACGACCCCTGATGACGCGCTGACCTCCACGTCTCCGTACGGCAGCTTCGAACCCGCGTTCAACCTACCTCAACTCGCCGAAGCCGCGGGCGCCGTTTATGTCGCGCGCTGGACCACGTTCCACGTGCGCCAACTGGCAAAGTCGATGTTCGAGATGTTCAACAAGAAAGGCTTCTCGTTCGTTGAAATCCTTTCGCCTTGTCCAACGCTGTATCAACGCCGCAACAAAATGGGCGACGGCGCCGACACGATGAAGTTCTACAAGGAGATGAGCAAGCGCCGCGACGGTGCAGCCACCACCGACGTCGGACTCACCCGCGACGGGGAAATCGTGGTCGGCAAGTTCGTCGATCGCGAGCGTCCCGAGTACCTCGACCTGATGAAACAGCACTACGCGCGCACCCTCGGCGAGCGCTACGTGGAAGCGGGAGCCATCATATGTCAGTAACTGAAATCCGAATCGCCGGGTTTGGCGGACAGGGTGTCATTATGGCGGCGACCGTCATCGGGAAGGCCGCCTGCATCTACGAAGATGGCTACTCCACCATGACGCAGAGCTTCGGTCCGGAGGCTCGCGGCGGTGCTGCCAGCGCGCAATTGGTTCTGTCGGACCAGCCGGTCCTTTATCCCTACATCCATGAGCCATCGATACTGATGGCAATGTCTCAGGAAGCCTTCACCAAATTCCTCCCAGAACTGCGGTCCGACGGCATCCTGCTCATTGAAGAGGACCTGGTTCATGTGGCTAACTTGAAGCCGGGCATCCGTGTCTACGCCATACCGGCCACACGGCTCGCCGAGGAACTCGGCAAGAAGATGGTGCTGAATATCGTGATGGTCGGATTCTTCACCGCCGTCACCGGCCTGATTGCCGGCGAATCGATGAAGAAAGCCGTGCTGGATTCGGTTCCGGCTCACTCCAAGGATCTGAACCTGAAGGCGTTCGACGCCGGTTTTGACTACGGGCAGAGAGTGCTCGAGGGAGCGCTCCAGACGATTTCAACTGCACCCTCCTCGTGAGTATAACTGTGACAGAAACGTTCCGCTATATCCGCTTTGCGGGACCGAGTTGGGAATTGTAACTCGCAAAACGTAAATCTGCTGTGTATGCAGTTAGGAGTTGTTGCATTCTGCATTACAAAATGATAGTTCCTCTGGACATGTGATACCAATCGGTATATTCTTGATCTGCTTGTCGCGGAAATTCCCGCAAGGGAACGCGACGGAGGGACAAGATGAAGCCTGGGAACGTTCGTATTTTCGTTTTGTTCATGTTGCTCGCATTGTCTGTACAAGCGGGTAGCATTGTCGTCTATGTCGGGTACGCGGATAACCTCAGAGCCAGTGGTTTCTTTCCCACGCCATGGCTGGGCGATCTGGGCGTAGTTTCAGAAACACCCACCGGGCAAAGTTTGGATGCCGGTGCGATTCGCATCGACAATAACACCGGTGCATCCGTCACAATTTCGAATTTTGCCGTCACACTGGGGGGCGGCCAGGTGTTCAACATCTGGGCTCCTCTCGTGATTCCGGATGGGAAGATCGGAATTTTCACTCAGACCGGCTCGTACAACTTCGATTCGAGTGACTTTGGGGTTTTTGGCGGCGGGCCGGTGAACGTCGACGCCTCTCATCCACTCGGCGGGTGTACCAACCCGGCGGACGCAACTCAGGTAGCTGGCTGTGCAGCGTATCAGCCTGTCATTACATTCAATGTTTACGGCACCCCGAATAGCTACACCGATACTGGTCACATTCTGGATACCTTCGGCTACGACTTGATCAATCTCGCGCCACCCGGCGGCGATGGAAATGAGTCCATCAACTGGAATCTAGTTGGAACCACGCCCACCCGCAGCGGTGATGGTGGTGACACCCCTGAGCCCGCAACCATGCTGCTCATCGGCCCGGGCTTGATCGGCGTCGCGTTTCTTCGACGGCGGTCCCAGGTCAAACTGGCGTCCGGCGAGTAACTGAGTCAGCGCCAGTATTGAAAAGGAGGTGGGTTATCATAGATCCACCTCATGCGAACCGTCCTCTCTTTAGCCGTCCTGCTCGTTCCAGGACTGGTTCATGCGCAAGTGCCCGAATACCGGATCAATCCGGCGATTCGCGACATCTTCGAGGCCGTTTCCGAAGAGCATATCTCCGCGACGCTGAGGAAACTCGAGTCATTCGGCACGCGGCATGTCATGTCCGGCGAGTCCGATCCCGGGCACGGCATCAACGCCGCCCGCGACTGGATCGCGGACCAGTTCCGTAGCTATAGTTCGCGCCTCGAAGTGCGGCGGCCGCGGTGCGATTCTGCACGACGTCGAACTCGCGAACGTCGTCGCGGTTCTGCCCGGCGGCGTCGATAAGGATCGTTGCGTCCTGGTCGGCGGCCATTATGATTCGCTGAACGTCGCCCGCAAGCCGATCAGCACGGAAGAGGAGCGTATTAAAGACCTGATGAAAGACCGCGCCACCGAGGAGGCGCGCCAGAGTCTCGATGACAATCCGCTTTTGATCGTCGTCGAGTTGTTCCCACAGGCAGGTCTCCGGAATCGGGATGTCGAGGAAGTTCAGATTCAGTTGTGGCATGGCTCTGCTGGACTGCCACAGATATTACTGGCACGGTGGCGCGTCGTTGGAGCGCGTTGACGAGACCGCGAAGACGCAGTAGGTCATCCGGCGAGCCGACGAGCTGAGGTGCCTGAGGTCCGGCATCAGTCTGGAAGTCTGTCCAGTCTGCGGAAACCAGCGACTTACTTCCGTCGGGAAGAATGAGCAGCAACTGCA
>JBBQGE010000131.1:0-15460 GCA_038322675.1 Bryobacterales bacterium | reverse complement strand
ACTACGGGCTCGCCGCCGATGTCCTCGACAATCGGCAGCGCGTCTTAACCGCAGCCTTCCAGCTGCACCCCGAGCGCTTCGTCCGCAAACCTCCGCGGCCCGCTCCGCTCCCGGACGCGGTCTGGATCAACCCTCCCAAGTCAAGTCCGCCGCAGGGAGACGAAACTCACTAATTTATGCGGGCAGGTGTCTCAAAGTCGTTGACAAGTTCCGTTCGCGGCGAACCGAAACGTCTTTCGATACGGTTATTGGACGGTGAGAATCTGACTTGGCTTGAGAGTCATTGGAGCAGCCAGGATAGCGTCTACCATGGGCAACAGATGTTCCATCTGATTTGTGCTGGAGCGTACCAGAATGATAGATAGCTTCCGCGCCGCAAGAGCCTGCTGGTGCGGTATTCCCTGATCGACCGTCATGAAAACGTCATAACCTGCCATCTCAGCGGCTTCCAGCAATTCTCCATTCTTCTTGCTCTTGAACCCGGCCCACTGGGCCGTGTGCGCCTCATGGCCGGGAAAGCTGTGCCGGAAATCAACAGGGAGGCACTCGTCCAGCAAAATCTTCATGCGATCCGGGCTAGCAAGGAATCCTTAGCTTCCTCGAGCGCCTGGACCGCCAAGTCGCGCGTGACCGTGGGAAACTGGCGAAGGAACTCGCCCAGTGAATGACCGCCCTCCAAGTAGTCGATCAGGTTCTTGAACGGAACGCGCGTCCCCCGGAAGCAAGGGGTTCCACTCATCACTTCCCTATCGATCACGATCGCAGGCTGGGCCATAACACTCCCATTCTAGCGTCACGTCCCGAGGGCAGTCCGACGATGTCCACAGTGGGCGGCTTTGCCGATGGCCGTGAACGTCCCGCGTCGTGTAACGCCGACTTACGCAGGTGCTAGCTTCGAATCAGCGGACGCTCCGGTCCGCGAGGCTCGGTCCGGCCCGCGAGCGGCTTCACTATACTGCCGCCGCAAACACCGACGCCGGTGTTTAACAGCGCGTTGAGCAGGTTGTACAGCACCGCGTACACCATCTGCTCGGTGACCGGTTGTTTGTTGGGAAGCCGGAACGACGCCGGCAACTCCTTCGTGATTTGCAGCCGCAACGAGTGTGGCAGCATCCGCCCCGACCGGTCCCGCTGGTTCGCCAGCGAAATCGGCGTCTGCAAAACGGCTCCCGTGCCGCCGTCGACATAGAACTGGCAGCGCGAAAACCATCCGAGATTCGCAGGATCGGCCGCATCGAACAGCAGCAGCGGCGCCTGCCGGTCCAGTGCCATCAACTCAATGCCGAGACTCCGCGCACGATCCTCCATCCGGTACTCGAACCCGGACTGCTTCACCAGATTCGCGACGAAATCGGTATCCAGTTCGAGGAGTATGAGCTTATGAGCCCCAGCCTGCATCACCTGCATCTTCTTGTATTGTATCCGTTACGCTACTCGATCCAGCCGCCTTGCCCCCCATCCAATGCGGTATGCCCCAAAATCGTTCACTTACTGGCATCCGGCAAATCATAGAACCGGTAGTGATATTTCCACCGGAACTGCTGGCCCGGCTCCACGTCGATATCGATATAAGCCTCCGGGCAGAACGTTTTCCGAATCGACCAGTACACGATCCGCGCAATCGGCTTGTCGCCGCTGATCTGCACACCCGCTCCCGCCTTCCGATTCTCCAGCCGCACCCCATACTCCGGCGCGCCCGCAAACTCGCCATAAACGCTCTCGCCCATCTGCAACTCCCGCGAGTACACGATCCGGCGGCCGCTCACCGACCCAGCCTCTCCCGCCAGTGGCTTCGTCGCCTGCAACTCGAACGGAAACTCCACCAGTGAATCGGGACCCGTCGGGGCCTGGTCCATAACGAAGAAATTATGGTTGTACTGCCAGGTCTTGATGGCCTTCTTGCCGGTGTTCTTCAATTCATGCTCGATGGTCATCTCGGGCTTTCCACGCTCCAGAATCACCCGCTTCGTGTAGCGATACGCGTACCCATTCGCTCCGGTCAGTTCATGCGTGAACGAAATCGAGTTCTTGCCCGGCTTCACCGTCCACTTGCCCGGATCGACGATGTCGTAGGTTGCAAAAATCCGGTACTCCTTCTCGTCCTCCGGCTTCCGAACATTGCCGACACCGATGCGAATAAACGTCTCACCCGGCTTCGCCTCCGCGTACCCGGGACCGCCTTCGGCGCTGCGAAACTCCTCCACCGGACCCATGATGGCGTCGTGGAGTTTCGGGTCGTACTTCTCGAACCATTGCCCGAAGTACTCGTGATTCTTCGTGCGGAGGCTCGGAATCTGGCCCGACCAATCGAATCGTGTGCCGCGATAGTATCCAATTTCCGCATTCGGTAAATAGAACTTCGCGGTGATCATGCCGTTTGTGATTTCGGCCGACGGCGGCTCGGCCGCGAATGCCGCGGTACACGCGGCGGCGATCAGTAGAAGATAGCGCACGCTAGTACGCTACCACGGCTACAAGCCCATGCGGACAGGCCCCGCGTACCCGGTCATCTCCAGATATCCTTCGCCCTTTGCCGGACTGCTCTGCCGTGCCCCCGAAACATCGATGGCCCCTTCCCAATACGCCGTCGTGTTGCTCTGCTTGGTGGCCAACTCCTGATTCTGGAGCCTCGTCGTCAACGACAGCGACAGGCTGATCGCCGGCACGCGAATCGTCCACGCGATCGGATACACGCCGCCGGTCACCGGACTCCGCCACGTCGCACCCGGTGTCAGCTCAAAATCGTCATGCGTGAGATGCCGAGCGTGTCCCTGCGCATCGATCCACGTGCCCGCCGAGTACGAATCCACTGATCCGTCCTTGCGCCGCAATCGGAACAGCATCAACTCCGTGCCATCGTTCAACTGCACGCTGAACCAATCCCAGCCGGTCTGGTCAGCCTCCAGTTGATGCGTGAAGAACTCGTGATCCATCCACGTCAAACCGTCGACGGCGAATGTCTCACCCTCCACCGTAATCTCGCCCGTGGTTGCGAGCCGCGTGAACGACACGTAATGCGACGCGTGTCCCGCACCTGCCGATTTCTGGCTGACGCCATTCACGCCATGGATCACCGGCGGCTTCTGTGGCCGCAGCGTCAGCGCGATCCGGAATCGTAGATCCACCGCTGCCAACGTCTGCTCGGTTTCGGTCAAATGCACCGCCCAGTTACCGTTCCACACCCGAGCCTGCTGCTCACTCGCGCCCGCCAACCCAGCACCCGTCCGGTTCAGCCGCTCCGTATGGAAGAATCGATTCCCATCGATATCGCTCAACGCCAGATGCGCCAGCCACACATCGCGTACGTCCCACACGTTCGACTTTGGACCCCGGTCCACTGCGTGACGGAAGAACGTCAATTCGAATCCGAACCGCCGCCCCGCCTTTGTATGCAGATTGCCCGTGTAGTACCACCATTCGGTTTGAAAATCGGGATGACTGAAGTGATCGCGCGGGAACTGGTATCGGTATCCCGGCAGTGCCGCACGATACGGCTGATCGCTCGCCGCCAGCATCGACACAGCCGCAAGAAGGGCCGCCGCCCTAATCCTCATGAATCACCTCGATGGGATTGATGCCCGTGGCAATCCGCGCCGGATATAGACCCGCCATCACGGTTGCGATGTACACCACCGACAACGCACCCAACAACACCGCGACGGGCCAGTGAAACTGAATGGTCCATCCGAACGATTGCTTGTTGATCACGAAGATAAGCAGCAGCGACAGCAGCAACCCGAGTGCGAGCCCCGCAACATTCGCCAGCAGCCCCAGCAATCCCGCTTCGAACAGAATCACTCGACGTAGTTGCTGCGCCGCCGCGCCCAGGAATCGCAGCAATCCGAACTCGCGCCGTCGGTCGATCACTAACGCGAGCAGCGCACCCGCGACACCCATGATCGCGACGAACACCGCCACCGCCTCCAGCGCATAGGTGATAGCGAACGTGCGGTCGAAAATCGCGATGGCATCCTCGCGCAAGGCACGGTTCGACAGCACCAGCACCTTCCGGCCCGCGACAGCCTTCTCGATGGCTTGCCGCCCCTTATCCAGCGCGACGCCCGGTTTCAGATACACGGCCATGTTCGACGGCGACGGATCGGGCAGATACCGCAGCAGCGTGCTCCGATCCATGATGATGTAGCCGCGCTCGTTCGAGTAGTCGTAGTAAACATCCAGCACGTGCAATCGCACGGTCTTCCCGCCCAATGGCAATTCCAAAACATCGCCCGCTTTCACGTGATGCTTGTTCGCAAACGGCTCGCTGACGATCACGTTATCGCGGCCCGGTAGCTGCGCGAATATCGACTGTGGCCGGGCGCCCGACAAGAACGGCCGTGTGCCATACCGGCCGGCGATCCGCGCCTCACCTCCACCGAGCGTCGCGGGCAGCCCCTCATAACTGATCTCGTAGGCTCGAAACTGATCCACCGCCGCCACCTCGGGCAAGGCTTCGATCCGCGCCGCAACATCGGGCGACATCGTCGGATGGCGGTCCGCACCCGATGGTCCGGCGGGCCGCAGATAGACGTCGGCCTGCAACCGGTCCTGCATCCACACCAGCACGGTCTCGCGAAAACTTCCCACCATGATGCCGACCGCCGCCATCATCGCGATGGCAGTGGACAACGCGCCCACCAGCACCGAGGTCCGCCGCATTGACCCTGCCAGGCTACGCACCGCCAGCAGCGCCTCCACTCCGAATGCGCGGCGCAGCATCGCACTCGACGCGGCGGTCAATCCCGCAACCATCGCCGGAATCGCCAACGCCGAAGCGGCAATCAGCAACACCGCCGCGATGTATCCGAAAATAGGCTTGCCTGCCATCGCCGGCTGCTGCGATGCCGCCCATGCCCCCGCCGCGAGAATCGCTGCCGCCGCGAGCCTTCGCAACTGCCCCACTCGCACCTCGTGCTCCAGGCGCCCGCGCGACATCGCCTCGACGGGCGTCACCTCGCTCGCCTCCCACGCCGGAGCCAGCGACGAAATCACCGCGACCGCAGTCCCCGTCAGCAACGCCGCCAGCGCAATCTGCCACGTCAAGTCGATCGCTCCCGGCGTGCTGCTCACGTACAACGAACCGACCGTCGCGGCCACCACTTTCACGGCGACTTCCGCCATCAGTCGCCCAAGCACAAGGCCCACGAGTCCGCCACCAATGCCGAAACACGCCGCTTCGCCGAGAAACGCCATCCGTACCGCGCCCCGAGTCGCACCCAGTGCCCGCAGGATCCCGATCTCCGCGCGCCGCCGCACCACCGAAACCGAGATGGTGTTGTAAATCAGAAACGCGCCCACCACCAGCGCAATGTAGCTGAGCACTCGCAGATTCCATCGGAACGCTGCCAGCATCCGCCGGTTCTCGTTCGTCTGCGATCCTTGCGGCGCTACGGTCACTCCTGGGGGGAGTGCACGCTCCAAAATCTTTTGCCATTCGGCCAGGGGCTTCGTCGATGGAGTCTTCACCAGGATCCGATCCAGGGCTCCATTCCGACTCAGCACTCGCGTCGCAGCCGACAGATCCATGACGATCGCTTCGCCCGAGCGCTCGCCGAGCACGCCGCGTACAGTGTAGGAATTGGAGTGGTCGTTGATCAGCAACTGTACGCGATCGCCTTTCCGGAACCCCAGGTCTCGCCCCGTCCAGATGGAATTGGCATCCTGCAGACTGCCGCTTCCGCCTGTATCGGCTTGCTTCAACAGGTCCACGCCAAGTAACGGAACAGTCCGCTGGCTACCTTCGATGACGGCGAAACCCTCGATGCGCGGATCGAGGTCGAGCGCATACGGCAGCATGGCCAACTTCGTCAGCGCCACCGGTGGAACCCCGCCCGTAGCCGTCACTTCGAAATCGGCATTGCCCGTGAGAGTCTCGACAGAAGATCGAAACGACCCCGCTGCCGCATCGCCGGCGAGTTCAATGGCGAGCACCACGGCCACGCCCAGCGCAACCGCCGCCATCGTCAGCAGCGTGCGCAGCGGTTCCCTGCGAAGCGGCCGAACAATCAGGCGCTGAAATAACAGGATGTACGGCATTTACAGAGTCTTCACCGCCTGGCGGATCTCCTCCACATGCCCATCCCGCATGCGGACCACGGTATCGGCGAGATTCGTCGCTTCCATGCTGTGCGTTGCCATGACGATGGCCGTGCGCTGCTCCAGCGCAATTCGCCGCAGCAGTTCGAGAATCAGTTCCCCTGTCGCGCTGTCCAGATTGCCGGTCGGCTCATCCGCCAGCAGCAGCGAAGGCGAATGGACCAGCGCCCGCGCAATGGCCACCCGCTGCATCTGCCCGCCCGAAAGCTGATATGGCATTCGCGACGCCAGAGCATACAGGTCCACCTGCCGCAGTCGCTCCAGCGCGGCATCCCGCACACGCAGGTTCCCCGCCAGCATCAACGGCAGTTCGACATTCTCCACCACCGACAGCGTCGGCAGCAGTTGGAACGATTGGAAGATGAATCCGACCTTGGTCCGCCGCAGCCGCGTCAGGCCCGCATCATCCAGCGACGACGTGGACACGCCATCTACGTACACCGTTCCCGAGGTCGGCGAATCCATCGCGCCCGCCAGGTTCAGCAGCGTACTCTTGCCGCACCCGCTGCGCCCGACGAGCGCCGTGAACTCACCCGGAAAAATTTCGAGTAAAACATCGTGCAGCGCCGGTACGGGCTGGCCTTCAGTGATGTAGTCTTTGCTGACGTGGTCGAGTCGAAGAATGGTCACGCGGGGCTCAGTAGTTGGATGCGCGCGGACTTGTGCGGGTTCTACAGGATCCGCCGTCCGAATAGCCGCAACTCCCAACGACGGCGGACCCCGTCGAAACCACCGGTTCATCTAAGCCTACTCGTCGAGGACGCCCATCTTGCCCGAGCGGTAATCCTCGAATGCCTCTACTAACTCGTCTCGTGTATTCATCACAAACGGGCCGTACCGCATCACCGGCTCCTTCAGAGGTTCGCCCGCGATCAGCAACAACTCCAGCGGCTCGACTCCCTCATTCGACAGTTCGACCGTGTCCCCCGAGTCATCGAAAATCGCGACCTCGCCCGCCTTCGCAAACGGTAACGCCCCCCGGAACACATACGCGAACGCACTGTACGAACTCGGGACTTCCTGCACGTGCGTCGCGCCCGGAGCGAGTGTGAAATGGAGGTAAAGAATCGGTGTGCGAGTCCCGATTGCGGCCTTGCGCCCCATCGAACTCCCCGCGATGATCTTCACCCGTACCTTCCCGTCCGCGCTCACCGCTAACGGAAGATTCGCACCCGCTACCTCCTGATATCCCGGAGCCGTCATCTTCTCCGATTTCGGAAGATTCACCCACAACTGGAATCCTTCCAGTTGTCCTCCATCCCGCACCAGGTCCGAGCCCGGCGTCTCCGAGTGCACCAGTCCCGAACCGGCGGTCATCCATTGCACGTCGCCCGCATTCAACTTCCCTCGATTCCCAAACGAATCGTGATGATCGAACTGCCCAGAAAGTAAATATGTGACCGTCTCGAATCCGCGATGCGGATGTGGTGGAAACCCCGACTTCTGGCCTGGTGCAAAATCGATCGGCCCCATATGATCCAGCAGAAGAAAAGGATCCACCGAGTCAACGGAACTGATAGGAAACGCGCGCCGGACATTCACTCCATCGCCTTCAATCGTCTGTTGAGCGGGAAACACCCTCGCCGCTCGTCGTATCGCCATCGTCGCTGTCATACCCTAATTCGATGCGGCCGGCGGCAGGAACGATGCGCCACCCCGAAACGCTCGCGTACCTGTTAGCATCCAAATAGCGTATGAGACACTTCTTCCTCGTGCTCGCGGTGCTCATTTCCGCGGCGGCCTGCAGCCGTCGCGAGGTACCCGCCGCCGCGCGCGACAACACCCCCGCGGAGCAGGCGGGCCAAGCCGCGTATAAGGCATCGCGCGAGGCGGGTCACATGGCAAAGAAGGCGGGGAAAGAGATCAAAGAAAAGGCGAAGGAATTTGGCCAGGGCTGGAAAGAAGCCAGCCGCGACAGCAAAAAGAAGTAAGGTAGCCCACCGTTCTCTCCTGTTACTCTCGTACTCCGAAACAATTTAACCCGTGACTCCTCCAACAACTGTGTGGAGAAGACACGAATGATCAAAATACTGCTGGGTACCGTCGTCGCGCTTGGTTTGTTGGCGTTCCCCGTGCTCGCTGCCGACCACGCGGATAACGTCAAGAAGACTCAGGAAATACTGAAAGAAAAAGGCTACTATCGCGGTCAGATCGATGGCATCATCGGGCCGCAGACCCGCGCTGCTCTTAGGCGCTATCAGCACGAGAACGATCTACCGGTGACCGGCAGGTACACTCGCGAAACCGCCGGCAAAATGGGCCTCGGCGAAGTGACAGCGGGCGAGCATTTCGAGAACGCTGGTGATGCGATCGTCGATCGTTACTCGCGGGCGGGCCATGCGGTGAAGAAGGGGACCAAAGAAGCCGGACGGGATCTCGGCGATGCTGAAATTACTGCTGGTGCTGTGGACTTCGGCAAAGGTGTTGGACACGGCGCAAAGCAGGTAGGGATCGGAACGAAAGATGCCGCTGTCAGTGCCGCCAAGGGCACTGCTGAAGCCACGGACAACGTGGCTGATCGCACTGCCGATCTAGCCAAGAAAGGCTATAAGAACACCAAGAAGGGCGTCAAGAAGGCCGGCAATGCGGTTGTCGATGCGTTTGACGGCCACAACGAAAATAAGGACAAGCCGAAGAAGCCGTAAATTAACGAGTCGGAGGCGTCCGGTGACGCCTCCCTTCCGTTACTCTGGTTGTATCTTCATCGCTGCCTCGAATACCGGCTCGATGTCCACCGGGATACCGGTCAACCGATCCAGCCCTTTCTGTACTACTGGTCGAATTACCGCCGAATCCAACATTTTCTTCGCGCCCGCATAGCTCCCCGTCGCTTCCAAGGTCAGCAACTCGTGCGTGAGATCGCGAACCGCACCCTTAATCTTCCCGAAATCCACACTGAACGTTCCGTCCGGATTCGCGACAAATCCGCCCTTGTCCATCAGGTAATTCACCTGCAGTGCCATGCCGCGGCCGTGCGCCTCGTTCACGCCGAATCGCAGCGTTCTGAAACTCGACGCCAGATACGTCGTATACAACTGCCGCTCCGATCCTGGAAGCATCTTGTGATCGAACATATACTGCAGCATGAACAGACCCGTGATGTCCGCCTTTGCTTCTTCGATCGCGCTGTACAGTTCCTTCATCTCCAGCCGAACATTACTCGTGCGGCCCGATATCTGGATCTGATGCGGCCCGATTCCATGACTCAACTCGTGCGCCAGAATATGCGTGAAGAAAGCGTCGAAACTCAAGTCCGCCTGTGCGGATTTCGCCAGCACACGTGCCGCAATCGGCCGCAGATTGCTCTCGAACTTGGCTTCCTGCACGTTCTTCAGCATCACGCGCTTGCTGCCCTTTTGCGTAATCACCCGATCGTCATTCGGCAGGTTGTACGCCGCCGTCTGCACACCATGCGCCGCATCGCCCGCCGCGATCACTTCGTTCACCACGCGAATCGGAGCCAGCGCGCCGAGTTTCGAATTCTTGTACTTTGCGTCGATCGGCAAGTTATTCTCAATTTCCTGTAAGTGACCCGCGAAGAATTTCACCTTGTTCGTCTCGGCATCGTCGCGAATATTCACATAGGCCTCAAACGCCGCTTTGTATCCGAATAACTCGTCGTTGTAAGTCTCGTACGGCCCGATTGTCACGTCCACCGGCGCGTCCAGATCCATCCACGCCAGGTCGCTCTGGTAGTAGTCGTTGGATAGAAACGCCGCTGCCCGCAGTTCGAGAAACTTCTTCAAGGTCGGATTCGCCGTGAGCGACGCCGCTTCCAGCAGTAACTTCGAGCACCGGCTCAAATCGGCACGATACGCCTCGTTGTACGGCACAATCGTCAACTTCCGCGTCTTCGGATCGCGCCGGATGACGGTGAAGAATCCCGTGGCCGCATCCTTATGTCCCGGCGGAAGCGTCTTCACCCAAGCCTCGAATTCCTCGCGCGTCATATCCTCCGGATAGAAATTCGCACCCAGCGGTTTCACTGCCGGCACGCCGGGCAGAAACGCCCGATGCACATCCAGATCCGACCACGGGCCCTTATTGAGCCAGAAGTAGTGCAGTCGCGCGCGTCCGAGTTCGGTAGTGTCCTTCTTCAGTTGCTGATACAGCGAACGGTCGCCGCTCCACAACTGGTCCATGAAAATGAAGTTGTAAACTCGTGCGGCCTCAATCAGTTTTGCGAGGGCCTTGCGGTCGCCGGCGTCAAGTTTTGACACATCCACTCGCAGCGGCGCCTTGGCGAATCGCGCGGCCATCTTCTGGAGTTCTTCGGCATTCGGAACGGCGGCTGATGCTGTCAGCATGGCGGCTAGAACCAGCGTAAACGGTCTCATACTGTTAAGCTCAGTATAGATTTTTCCACCATGAACCGTCTGCTCTCTATCGTCTTCGCCGCTTCCACGCTGATTGCCCAAAATGTTCCCAGACCCGAGTTTCCGCAGCCCCAGTTCGAACGCTCCCAATGGCAGACGCTCAACGGCACCTGGCAATTCGAGTTCGACGACGCGCACAACGGGGTCGCGCAGAACTGGGCCGCATCTACCCGCAAATTCAGCCGGAACATTACGGTGCCATATTGTTTTGAGAGCCGTCTCAGCGGAATCGGCGATACTTCCTTCCATCCCGAAGTCTGGTACCGCCGGACCTTCACCATCCCGCCTGCGTGGAAGGATCAGCACGTGCTGCTCAAATTCGGAGCCGTCGACTACCGCGCGTGGGTCTGGCTGAATGGCCGCGAACTCGGATTCCACGAGGGCGGCAACGTCCCGTTCTCGTTCGATATCACGCCGTACCTCGCCTCCGGAGCCAACACGCTAAGCCTGCGGGTGGTCGATCCGCCCGAGGACCGCTATATCCCGCGTGGAAAACAATACTGGAAGCCTAAGTCGGCCAGTATCTTCTACACGCGGACCACCGGAATCTGGCAACCGGTATGGCTGGAGGCAACGGGCAAAAGCTATCTCGAGGAAGCCCGCATGACTCCGTCGGTCGATGGCTCGCTCCGCATCGAGGCTCGCATCGCCAATCCGGACGAGGGCAGCACTCTCACGGCCCGCATTCTCGATGGAAGTCAACTCACGGCCTCAGCATCGGTCACGGTGCACGGCGAACACGCCACCATTCTCACCGGTCTCGACAATCCACGGCTGTGGAGTCCGTCGAATCCGCATTTGTACAACGTCGAATTCGAACTTGCCAACAAAGCGGCACCCCTCGATCGCGTCTCGTCCTATATCGGCTTCCGCTCCATCTCCGCCAAGGACAATCGTGTCCTGCTCAACGGCCGCCCGGTGTATCTGAAATTCGTGCTCGACCAGGGTTACTGGCCCGAGAGCATCCTAACGCCGCCCACTGATGAAGCCATGCAATACGACATTCGCATGACCAAGGCCATGGGTTTCAACGGCGCGCGGAAGCACCAGAAAGTCGAGGATCCGCGGTTCCTGTATTGGGCGGACAAAATGGGTTTTCTTGTCTCTGGCGAAATGGCCAACGCCTACGAGTTCTCGCCCGACTACGTGCAACGCTTCACCAGCGAATGGCTGCAAGCGGTCGAGCGCGACTATAACCACCCGTCCATCATCATCTGGAATCCCATCAATGAAAGCTGGGGAGTCCCCAATATCCGCGACCCCCGCCAGCAGCAGCACCTCCGCGCCATGTACACGGCTACCAAGTCGCTCGATCCCACTCGCCTGGTCATCGACAACGAAGGATGGGAGCACACCGATCTCACCGACCTGTTCGCCATTCACGACTACTCGCGTGGTGATGCTCTGTACGCAAAATACAAGGATGCCCTGAAGAATCGTGAATTCCCGAGTGTCAGCCGCCCACTGCTCGCACCCGGATTCGAGTACAACGGTACACCGCTCTATCTCTCCGAATTCGGCGGCATCGCCTACATCCCTCCAGGTACCACCGTCCCGGAAGAATCGTGGGGTTACTCGGGAGTGGAGAAGACGGAGCAGTCTGCGCTGGATCGCTTTCAAAACCTGTTCGTCGCCATCTCGAATCTACCCTTTGCCGGCTTCTGCTACACGCAACTGACCGACGTCGAGCAAGAGGTGAACGGACTTCTTACCTTCGACCGCAAACCGAAGTTTCCAGTGGAGCGGGTGAAGCAGATCGTGGACACGATTCACCCGTACTGACGTAGCAGTCTCGCACCGTAATTCGACAATCATCAAAATAGTTCTTGACAGACTACGATTCTTGCCCGATTATCGAAGTATGCCAGGGACGAAGCAGGCGGCCTCCACGAAGCTCACGCAGGAAGAGATCAGCCTCTACGCAGATATGTTCGCTGCGCTCGGCAGCGAGCCGCGCCTCCGCATCATGCGGATACTATTGTCGGCGCATCCCGACGGCATGGTCGTCGGCGACGTGGCCGCGGAACTGGACGTGACCGCCAGCACCTTATCGCATCATCTCGACAAGCTGAAGAGCGAGCAGCTCGTACATGTGCAGCGCGAGGGCACTTTTCTTCGCTATTCGGCTAACACGGTGGCGTTGGAACGGCTTCTCGGGTTCTTGTACGCGGAATGCTGCACGCGGAACAAAGCCGTGGAGCCGAAGAAAGTAGTTTGCTGCAAATAGGAGAACTAACCATGAGTGCTATCAAAGACGTTGTGAAAGAGAAATACGGCCAGGCGGCGCTTCGCGTCGTTGCCGGCGAGGGGAGTGCCTGCTGTGGCAGCAGCCCGTCTTCGTGCTGTTCGGGAGGCGATCCGATCACTTCGGATCTCTATGACCAACTGCAGAAGGACGAACTGCCGGAGGCGGCCGTTTTGGCATCGCTCGGCTGCGGCAACCCGACTGCGCTCGCCGAATTGAAGCCCGGTGAGGTCGTTCTCGACCTCGGGAGCGGCGGCGGCATCGACGTTCTGCTTTCGGCTAAGCGCGTATCGCCCGGCGGCAAAGCGTACGGGCTCGACATGACAGACGAGATGCTGGCCCTTGCTCGCGAAAACCGGGAGAAGGCGGGCGTGGATAATGTGGAGTTTCTGAAAGGTGAGATAGAACAAATTCCACTCCCGGATAGCTCCGTTGACGTGATTATCTCGAATTGCGTGATCAACCTCTCCGCGGATAAGGATCGTGTCCTGCGCGAAGCATACCGGGTGCTCAAGCCCGGCGGCCGGTTCGCCGTGTCCGACGTGGTGACCCGAGGTGAGATACCCGAGGAGATCCGTCAGAACATGCTTCTGTGGGTCGGCTGTGTCGCCGGGGCGCTGGACGAGAACGAGTACCGGTCGAAGCTAGCCGCGGCCGGGTTTGAAAACATCGGCATCGAGCCGACTCGTGTTTACCGTGCCGAGGATGCCCTGTCGTTCCTCGCAGGCAAAGGTATCGATCTCGAAAAAATCGGGCCGCTGGTAGAAGGCAAATTCATGAGTGCATTCGTGCGCGCCCGGAAACCCGTCCAGCAGTAGGGCCGTCGTGGAGCACATCAGCCGCAAGCTTTCGTTCCTGGACCGATATCTCACTGGCTGGATCTTCGCCGCGATGATTCTCGGTGTGGGTGCCGGATACGCGTCGCCCGGTGTGATGAGGCTCGTAACCAGCTTGCAGGTGGGCACGACATCGATCCCTATTGCGATAGGGCTGATCCTCATGATGTACCCTCCGCTTGCCAAGGTTCGTTACGAGGAGATGGGAGCGGTTTTCCGTAACCGGAAGGTGCTCGCCTTGTCGCTTGTTCAGAACTGGGTGATTGGCCCTGTTCTCATGTTCGCTTTGGCCATCATCTTCTTGCGCGGCTACCCCGAATACATGGCCGGCGTCATTATGATCGGTCTCGCCAGGTGCATCGCGATGGTGATCGTGTGGAACGAACTGGCCAAAGGCAACACGGAGTATGCGGCTGGGCTGGTGGCTTTGAACTCGGTATTTCAGGTCCTGTTCTATTCCGTGTACGCGTGGCTGTTTGTCACGGTTCTGCCGGCTTGGTTCGGCTTGGAGGGGGCGGTGGTGCGCGTGTCCATCGCCGAGGTTGCCCGCAGCGTGCTCGTTTACCTCGGCATCCCCTTTCTGGCCGGGATCATCACGCGATTTGCGCTGATTCGAGCGCGCGGCCGGGAGTGGTACGAGAATCGCTTCATCCCGCGCATCAGTCCGCTCACGCTCATTGCTCTATTATTCACGATTGTAGTCATGTTCTCGCTCAAGGGCGACTACATCATCCGGCTCCCGCTCGACGTGCTGCGCATCGCCGTCCTGCTGCTGATCTACTTCGTCGCGATGTTCCTGATTTCCTTCTGGATGGGCCACCGGCTCGGCGCCGATTATTCAAAGACGGCAACGCTAGCCTTCACTGCGGCGAGCAATAACTTCGAACTCGCCATCGCGGTTGCGGTTGCGGTGTTCGGCATCCAGTCGGGCGAAGCGTTTGCAGCGGTCATCGGGCCTCTGGTGGAAGTGCCAGCCCTGATCGCGCTGGTAAACGTCGCGCTCTGGCTTCAGAAACGATGGACTTGGGAGGCCCCAAATGCAGCGAGTGCTCATCCTGTGCACCGGTAATTCGGCGCGGAGCCAGATGGCCGAAGGCCTGCTCCGGCATTTCGCGGGCGACCGCTTTGAGGTTTACTCCGCAGGTACAAAGCCGGGACTGGTCCGTCCCGAAGCCATCGCCGCAATGCACGAAACCGGCATCGACATTTCCGGGCACCGTTCAAAGCATGTGGATGAGTTCGCCGGGCAGACTTTCGATTATGTGCTAACGGTGTGCGACAACGCGAAAGAAAGCTGCCCTGTTCTTCCTATTCAGACCAGGCAACTACACCGCAGCTTCGAAGACCCCGCTGCGGTTCAAGGTTCTGAGGAAGACCGGATGGCGGCATTCCGGCGCGTGCGCGACCAGTTATCGAATTATCTGATTATCGTCCGGAACTCCGTTCGTCTGCCATTCTAATCGCCGCAGGCAGGATTAGGCTCGGATCGGCAAAACTGCGGACCGTTGACCTGAAGGCTGGCGGGCCAGTTTCCGATAACCCGGGCAGATACAGCATCCTCGGCAATTGCAAGGTCATATTTCACCTGCAAGTTCATCCACAGCTGAGCGGCGGAATCGTCAAGGGGCGGCGGGGTATTACGGGGGACACATCTCTACGATTGGCCCGTTATTTTGACGTTTTTCAAGTACCCGGTCGAGTTGCGCCGCGTCGTCTATACCACCAACGCCATCGAGAGCCTCCACTCGCAGATGCGCAAGAACATCTCCAGCCGCAAGGTCTTTCCGACCGATGACTCAGTCGTCAAAATCCTGTTCCTGAACATTCGAAACTTCTCGAACCGATGGACCAGACGTCAGGGTTGGGATATAGTGATGAATCAGCTCGCGGTGATGTTTCCCGACCGT
>JBBQGE010000130.1:0-15496 GCA_038322675.1 Bryobacterales bacterium | reverse complement strand
GACAACTCCATCGGCGGCGCTGCGGCAGGTGGAGACGCTGCTGCAATCCCGAAATTATGACGAAGCGCTGCGAGTGGTTTCCGCCGCGCTGGCAGCGGATCCGCGCGATGCCTCCCTGCTGAATGCGCGGGGTGTTGTTTTTGCCAACACGAAAGACGCCGCCCGCGCCCGTAGGATTTCGAATCGGCTACGCGCCTGAATACTGCGCGGCAGATGCCTGGCAGCGAGTCTTGCGGCTGTATTCCAAGAATGCGGAAGCGCGTTTGTCGCTGTCCGTAATTTATGAGCGTCAGCGCAAATATAAGGACCCGAGGGCCACCCCACAAAACTCCTGTGCAGAGAGACCGCCGCCCGGAAAGCTCGAATTGCTAGACTGAGAATCACATGCGCGAGAAGGGCATCGTCTCCGCTGCTGCCAAGGACGAAGAACGTCAATTCGAAGTCTCCCTGCGCCCGAGCCGTCTCGAGGAGTTTGCGGGCCAGCCCAAGGTGAAGGAGAATCTCGCGATCGCCATCGAAGCCGCACGTCGCCGTGGCGAGGCGATGGACCACGTGCTCCTCTACGGACCGCCAGGCCTCGGCAAAACGACACTCGCGAACATCATCAGCCAGGAACTCGGCGTCGGACTGCAGCAGACCTCGGGCCCCGTGCTCCAGAAGAAACTCGACCTGGTCGGCATCCTCAGCAACATCCAGGAGCGCGAAGTCTTCTTCGTCGACGAAATCCACCGCCTGCTTCCCGACGTCGAGGAGATGATCTACTCCGCTCTCGAGGACTTCCGCATGGACATCCTCATCGGCACTGGCCCCGGAGCGCGTACCGTATCGATGGACATTCGCCGGTTCACGGCCATCGGCGCCACCACCCGCCAGGGACTCATCAGCGCTCCTCTCCGCGGCCGATTCGGGCTCGTCCTTCGCCTGAACCACTACGATGTCCCAGAACTCAAGCGCATCGTCCTCCGCTCTGCGCGCCTGCTCAATCTGGAAATCGATGACGCCGGCGCCGAGGAGATCGCCCGCCGCAGCCGGGGCACGCCGCGCATTGCGAACCGCCTGCTCCGCCGGGTCCGCGACTATGCCGAGGTCCGCGCCTCGGGTGCCGTCGATCTCGGCGTGGCGCAGTTGGCCCTCGACCTCCTCGAAGTCGATCGCTATGGCCTGGATGAGATCGATCAGAAAATCATGCTGACGGTCCTGGAGAAATACGGCGGCGGGCCGGTCGGCGTGAACACCATCGCCGCTTCTATCGACGAGGAGTCTGACACAATCGAGGAGGTTTACGAACCCTATCTCATTCAACTCGGTTTTCTTGACCGCACGCCCCGCGGCCGTCTCGCCACCGAGCGCGCCTTCGATTACTTCGGTGTCGCCCGCCGCATTCGCGGTGCCCAGAACGTCCTCTTCTAACTCGTGGGCAAGATAGCGTATCTGTCGCTCGGGTCCAACATCGGAGACCGTGAGGCTTCGCTCAAACGCGCCCTAACTCTGCTAGAAGAACGCGACCTCGCCATCGTGCGCCGCTCGTCCATCTACGAAACGGAACCCCGCGAGTTACTTCATCAGCCGTGGTTCCTCAACATGGTGGTCGAAATCGAGACTCGTCTGTTTCCGCGCCAGTTGCTCGCCCGCATCCTGGCGGTAGAGCGTGCTCTAGGCCGCAAGCGTCTGGTCGCGAAGGGTCCGCGCACGATCGATATCGACATACTCCTCTACGGCCGGGCCATCGTCCAAACCCCGGACCTGTCGATTCCGCACCCGGCCATGGCTGAAAGGCGCTTTGTTCTGGAACCACTAGCCGAACTGATACCGGATACGAAACACCCCCTGTGCCATCGCACCATCCGCGATCTGCTGGCGGACGTGACTGACCAGAAGATCGTCCGGTGGGACGAGTAATACGCCGTTTTTTGCCGATCGTGCGGTAAATTTTGCAATCTTCCGCGCAAAACCTTATCCTGGAACAACAACTTGAGTGTTGCTGCAACTTGGCCTTCGAGTTGCACGTCGGCAGTGAGAGGAGGCATGCTAATGCACCTAAGGACACCCGCGTCGGCAATTTTAGGCGGAGTCGCTGCCCTATCACTTTTGACCGGCGCATGCGCGACGAAAAAACACGTCCGCGAAGCGATCGCACCCGTTCAACAACAAGTCACCGACGTTCAGAAGAAGACATCGGATAACACGGCGTCCATCGGAGATCTCGATCGGAACGTCGCCCGAACGGACGAGAAAGCAATGGAGGCTGATCGCAAGGCAACTGCTGCCGGGCAATCGGCTGATCGAGCGAACCAGGCTGCCAGTCAGGCACAACAGGCTGCGAACAGCGCAAATAGCTTGGCCCAGCAGACAATGTCAAAAGCTGGAACGCTTGAGAACCGCATCAATAACCTCGATAACTTCAAGCTGGTCACTACGGAGAAGGTGTACTTCCGCGTGAACCGGGCCGATCTGAGCAAGGACGACATGGCAAAGCTCGATCAGGCCATTCAGGGTCTTCAGAATATGAAGAACTACATCATTGAGATCGCTGGATACACCGATCGCAGCGGCAGCAAGGCGTTGAATCTCGAACTGGGGCGCCGGCGCGCGGAAGCCGTTGTCCGCTACTTGACGGTGGACCACGAAATCCCGCTGCGGCGTATCCGCGAACTCGGTGTCGGTGAAGAATTCCCGAATGCCGTGAACAAGACCCGCGAGGATCGCAAAGAGAACCGTCGCGTGGACATCAAGGTCTACGGTGTCGAAGGCGAGACGGGCGGATCGCTGTCGTCTTCGTCCAACAGTCCGAGGTAGCTTATTTAGTTCTCAGCGCGGCTCGCCTTCGGGACGAGCCGCATATCTCCCGCCGCCGGTGCGCCCCATCCCACCAAGTTCCGGCGCTCAATCCATGCTAGACTCAGTCCACCTTCGGTTGTAACAGCCGCGGAGGATAGCTATGAACAAACCGCACGTGAATAACACCATCGTGGGATATTCGCTCGAATTGAAACCCGGAGCGAATGCTGAGGAGTTCGAGAAATTCATGGCGGCGCAGCCTGGCGAAGAACCTCGTGCGATCTATAGTCTGTCGAAGACCCTCGGCTCGGACTCGAGGTATCTTTGGACTGCCCAGATTGGCGAAAATTCGGGTGGAGTGGATCGCGCCGCCAGGCCCCTGGTTCTGCGCGACGTGCTCGATGTGATCGCGGCTGCCAGTGCAGCATTTCCAGTCGAGATCACGCTGGCATTCTGGTGTCCCTTCCATACGGCGAGCGGGCTGATCGACGAATTCAATAAGCTCCCGGGTCTGTTCATCAATTTCCACGGAGCAACCGTGGCGACGGCACCGTAGGCCGCTACGTCGTTTGCGGCCGCCGCAGATTTTCCAACAACGACGCCGCGATCTGCTTCCCCTTCTCGAGCGCCTGCACATACGCCGACTTACGCTCTTCTCGCGTATACGCATACCCGAGGTTGTAGAATCGCTCCATCGATCTCCCAACTACATAGGTTCCCGTCCAGGCGATCGCCGCCTTCGGAATCAGTCCGCCACCCAGCGGAATGTGGCCCACTAACTCCCGAGCAAGCGCGCGGAATCCGAACGCGCCCGCGACGATGGATCCGATCTCGCCCTTCTGCTCGCGGTACCCCACCGTATGATCCGATGCAGCGGCCACAAGAAACGTCATCCGGATCTGATTCATTGTCAGAAATGCCGTATCCGAGGCGAATTCGCCCAGAGCCCACGGAATCGACAGCAGCGGGACGATATCCGGCAACGCCGTAGCGATGGAGAACAGCGCATTCTCCTTGGCTACCGACGAAATGATCCGCTCCACGACGGGCTTTCGGAATGGGATGAGATTCCGCGCTAGTGGCAGCAATAACTCGGGACGCCGGTCCAACACTTCGAGGACGGTTCGGTCCGGATGGTCCGGGTCGAATCCAAAGACGTGCTCCGGCAGCGCGAGCGAGTCGTCCCAAAACTCGAGATCAAAGTTCCGCGATCGCTCGCCCGGCGACACGCGGTGAAGCATCCGCGACACCTCCGCCCGTTTCGCCTCCGATAACTCCGGCGGACAGAAGTAGCGCTCCATCCGCCACAGCGCATCTTGCGAAGATGCCACCAGCCCGATGTTCAACGGCTGTCCCGCCTGTTCGCGAACCTCGGCTGGATTCAAATGCTGGAGCGCTGATTTCACCTGTCCGATTGTGTTGAGCGATGCCATCGAAACCTTACCTCCCCGAGCTATACCGAAACATCACCTTCAGACTCTTCCGCCACTCCAACCCTACACCCACCCGCTCCACTTCCACTTGAGGCGCGAAGTATCGGAGCACCACTTCGTTCGACGGATGAAAATCAAGAGCCGGCGCGATCAACAACATACGCGGAGCATCCGTGCGCAACTCGACGCCGGGAAAATAAGCACACCGCGAGAAATCGCCGGCCGCTGCATGCCGGCGCACTCGCGTCCAGTAATCCAACCCCTGCAGTGGCAGGTGAATATCCTCGGCGGCTTTCAATTCCATCACGCACAGACGGCCGCGGCCGTCCACTGCGAGCAGATCGATGACGTCCCGGTCACCGGCCGTAAACGCCGGAACCTGGCCATACACCGGATCGCTCATGAGCGTCGCATCAATCGCAGTCAACTCCGACCGGACGCACGACTCGAGCCATCGCTCCGGATTCCGCGCATACAACGGATTCAGATGGTCCCCGCCCGCCGTCGATCGCAAACGGTGTAGCTGTGTCGCCAGACTGACGATTTCCTTTAGGTTGGACGCGGAAGCCCGCCGCTCTGTTTCGATACCGAAAGTGAGTCCCCGGTCCGTCGCCCGCGCGAACTCGAGGCCGTGTACACACAAACTCACCCCGCCATCGCCGCGCGGACGCCGCTCCACCGGCACCGCCGCCGCGATCTCCTCCATCCACGACTCCACTTCGCCCGGCAAGCCCGCTCCTAGCCTGGTGCACGGCTCGAGATGCGTGTCCAGGTTGCCGTAGTCCGCCAGATCCACGCGATCCTCAAACCCGTCGTCCCCCTGCACGAACACTTGGAATTGCGCAGCATTCGGATTCATCCACTGTAGCCGCAACGACGTCGTGCGCTCACGGCCGCGCTGTAGGAATAGCGCCAGACCCTCGATGGTCAACTTCCGTTCGCGACTCCGCAGGTAATCTAGCCAGATCAGCCCGAACGTTAGAACCCCATTCGCATCCGAATCAGGCCCCCCGCCGATCGCCGCCCACCCCTTGGTCCCCTGCCGCAGCAACGCCCGCGGGTAACTCGGCGACAGACTATGCTCCAGGTCTGCCTCCGCCGTCAAGTCGCCGATGCGCCATCCCGCGAACTGGCGCATCAGGCTTCGCCGGAACGACTCTCGATAACTCAGCCGCGAACTTCGATCCGACACCCTCGGTGCCGACGCATCCTGGATGGTGAGCGTGCCCGTCTTTTTCCCGAATCGCTCGATGGTCAACTCCACCCGTGACCGCGACTGCCCGGCGAGGCCGGTAATTCGCCGCAACAGATTCCGCTCATCCGTCCAGACCTCCAGCGTCAGATATCCGCTTCGCCACGAAAGCGCATAGCTGCCCTCGTGTAGTGGCATCGCGGGCTCGCCAGGTTCCATTACGACCGGACTCTTACTGGTCGCGAGAAATTGTTCGATAGCGACTCGCGCCTGCTCCGGAGTGCTGCGGGAGGGGGTGCCTGCGGCGGGTTTCAACTCATCCCTATTATATTGGAGTCAGTGCTGCAGCAACGATTGGACGAAGTGGAGGGCCGGATTCGTGCGGCCGCGCAACGGGCCGGACGCCGCCGGGAAGACATCACGCTCATTGCCGTCACCAAGAAATTCCCGGTCTCCGTCATGCGCGATGCCTACCAGCATGGACTCCGCCACTTCGGCGAAAACTACGTCCAGGAGTTCGAACAGAAATCGCCCGAGTTGTCCGATCTCGCCGATGCCGTCTTCCACCTGATCGGCCATCTGCAATCCAACAAAACACGCAAAGCCGCCGAATTGTTTCAGTGGATCCAGACCGTCGATTCCGTCCGCCTCGCATCGCGCCTGGAGCAGCAGACCGAGCATCCGCTCGACGTCATGATTGAGGTGAAACTCTCGCCGGAAGAAGCCAAGCACGGCACCGGCGCCGAAGATCTTCCGCCGCTGATTGACGCCCTTCGCGCCTCCCCCACGCTGCGCCTCCACGGACTCATGACGATGCCGCCCTGGTCTCAGGATCCAGAGCCCTCGCGGCCCTATTTCCGGCGCCTGAAACAACTCGCGGACGCGCACGGTCTGCCCGCGCTCTCCATGGGTATGTCGAACGATTTTGAAGTCGCCATCGAGGAAGGCTCCACCCACATCCGCATTGGGACGGCCCTGTTCGGCCCGCGCAAGAAGGTATGACCGCCGGATTCTTCTCGCCCATGCCACCGGCCCGGTCGGGCGTCGCGGACTACTCCGCCGCGTTGTTGCGCGAAATGCGCCGGCTCGGCTCCGTGCAATTGCACGACACGGCCGCGGACGTCCGCCTGTACCACCTGGGCAACAACCAGATGCATCGCGCCATTTACGACCGAGCCCTCGCCGAACCAGGAGTCGTCGTCCTGCACGACGCCGTGCTCCAGCACTTCTTCCTCGGATCCCTCGATGAATCCGCCTACATCGACGAATTCACGTACAACTACGGCCGTTGGACCGAGCAACTCGCCGCGCGGTTGTGGCAGCACCGCGCCCGCTCCGGTGCCGACCCGTTGTATTTCCGCTACCCCATGCTCCGACGCATCGCCGAACGCTCGCGCGCTGTTATCGTCCACAATCGTGCCGCCGCGCGAGCTGCCCGCGAACACGCGCCCAACGCGCGAGTCCACATCATTCCGCACCTGTATCTCGACGGCCCTCAGCCCGCGGAGTACGACATCATCCGGTTCCGTGCCCAACTCGGAGGCGCACCGTCCACCTGCATCTTCGGAGTCTTCGGCCACCTACGCGAATCGAAACGGCTGTTCACAGTCATGAGAGCCTTCGACTCGCTGCAACGCGCCGGACTCCGCTGTCTGCTGCTGATCGCCGGTGAATTCGCCTCCTCCGACCTCGCCCGCGCCGCCCTCCCACTGCTCGACCGTCCCGGCATTCTCCGTTCCGGTTATACTCCGGACAGCGACTTCGCCGTTCACGCGCACGCCGTCGATGCCTGCGTGAACCTTCGCTATCCCGCGTCGGGTGAAACTTCCGGCATGTCGATTCGAATGATGGGCATTGGCAAACCGGTTCTGGTGACAGAGGGGGCAGAGACTGCGGACATCCCCGCGACCGCACTTCTGCGCGTAGACTCAGGACCCGCCGAACTCGATTCCCTCGCGACGTTCATGACCTGGATGGCCCGATTCCCGGACGACGCCCGAGCCATCGGCGACCGCGCCCGCCGCCACATCGCTGAGCACCACAACCCGGCCCAGATCGCGGCGAAATACTGGTCCGTGCTCGCGGAGTCCTGTGACTGAGACGACGATCCGGCGAGTCCTCCTCGTTGCGCTCGCCCTGGCGGCCGCTCTGCCCGCGCAGATCGTCCAACAACTCCACGTCCGCATCCCCATGCGCGACGGTGTCCAACTCTCGGCCAACATCTTCCGCCCCGCCTTCAACGGACGATGGCCCGCGCTCCTCGCCCGCACCCCCTACGGCAAGGGCACTGCGCTGAGCCTCAACTACCGCTCCTACGTCGATCACGGCTACGTCGTCGTCGTGCAGGATGTGCGCGGGCGCGGCGAATCCGATGGTGTCTTCCGGCCATTGCACCAGGAAACCCTCGATGGCGAGGACACGCTCAACTGGATCGGCCGGCAAGCCTGGTGTACAGGCAAGATCGGCATGATCGGCGGATCGTATCTCGGCATCGCGCAGTGGCAGGCCGCTCTCGGCAACTCGCCCTACTTGAAAGCCATCGCGCCGTCCGTCGCCGGATTCGACGATTACTTCGATCGCTTCTACTCCCGCGGCGGCGCTATGAAGCTCGGGCACCGCCTGGTCTGGCTATCGGAGAACCTCCGCGTCCCCGGCTATCCCCGCCTCGACATCTCCCGGTACATGTGGCATCTGCCCTTGCGCACCTCGGACCGCTCCGCGGCAGGCCGCACCATCGACTTTTACCAAAACTCGCTCAACCACCCCTCGTACGATGCGTTCTGGCGTTCCGTCAGCACTCGCGAACAACTCGCCCGCGTCCACGTGCCCGTGTTTACCTCTGCCGGGTGGTTCGACAACTACGCCCAGAGTGATCTGGAAGCTTTTGAGGTGCTCCGCCGCCTCGGGCGCCATGCCTATATCGTGGTGGGCCCCTGGCCGCACAGTTTCACCGATCACCTCCCCGTCAGCTTCGGTCCGCAGTCCGTAGCGCGGCTGCGTACCCTCCAATTTGAATGGTTCGATCACTGGCTCAAGGGACAGGGAAGCCTCTCGGATTGGCCCGCGGCTCGCATCTTCACCATGGGCGACAACGAGTGGCGGCATGAGGAATCGTGGCCTCCCGCTGAGGCGCGGATACACGAGTTGTTCCTCGGCGGCGCCGGCAAGGCCAACTCGTTCCTCGGCGACGGCGTTCTGGTCACCCATCACGAACATCGTCACGAATCCGATCACTACTTGTACGATCCACGCAAGCCCGTGCCCACCCGAGGCGGCGCCATCTGCTGCAACCCCAGGCTCCTTCCGCCGGGCCCTATGGATCAGCGTCCCGTTGAACAACGGCGCGACGTACTGGTCTACACCTCGGTGCCCCTCGACTCCGATCTCGACGTAACTGGCAATGTGCGCGTCACGCTCTGGGTCTCGACCACTGCGCGCGACACCGACTTCACCGCCAAACTCGTCGACCTCGCGCCCGGCGGAAGCGCTCTCGGGGTAACCGACGGCATCCTCCGCCTCCGGTACCGCGGCGGACTCGGCAGACCCGCACTTGCCACACCCGGGCAGATCTACCCGATTGCGATCGATGCCGGCGTCACCAGCACGGTCTTCCGGGCCGGACACCGCATTCGCCTCGAAATATCGAGCAGCAATTTTCCCCGTTTCGACCGCAATCCGAACACGGGCCGTGCCATCGCCGAGGAGACCGAACTGCGAACCGCAAGCCAGACCGTCTATCACGGCGGTGCCTACCCGTCGGCTTTGATTTTGCCCGTGATACCTCGTACTGGTACCTCGGCACTGCTGCGCCACGGCAGCGGACTAGAACTTCGGCACCGGGTGCCGTGACTTTTCGGCTATATCGCACCGGCCGGGCATCCGGCAAATTCGAAGTGCGCACTATGCATTCGCGAAAGCCGATCCTGACACTCGCCGGCGAAACGTGGACCGTGATCCGCTACACGCGCCATTGGATCCACTACGGTCTTATCTCGTTCACGATTCTCTGCAGTGTGATCGCGGCCCTGCGCGGTGCCGTTACTCCTCCGTGAGTGGTCGAGTTAGCCGTGGTACTGGATGTAGACGACGTGCGTCTTCGTGTATTCGTACAGTCCGTGCTTGCCGTCGGCGCCGCCGATTCCTGACTTGCGCCAGCCGGCATGAAACCCCTGCATGGCTTCGAAATTCTCGCGATTGATGTAGGTTTCACCGAACTTTAATTCATTACAGGCGCGCATTGCCACGTTGATGTCGCGAGTGTACACTGACGACGTCAGGCCGTATTCCGAATCGTTCGCGAACGCGATCGCCTGGTCCAGATCGTCGAATTGAATGATGGGCACGACCGGGCCAAATATTTCCTTCTGAACGATTTGCATCGGTTGGCGCACGTTCGTCAGCACCGTCGGCTCGTAATGGTGACCCGCGCCCCGATTGGCCCGCTTGCCTCCGGTGACCACGTGCGCACCTTCGCGAACGGCACCCGCGACCAGCGACTCCACTTTCTCCAACTGCCGCGCATTGATCAGCGGACCCATGTCGAGCCCGTCTTCCTTCAGCGGATCGCCATAGCGAGTGGTTTGCATCGCAGCCGCCATCTTGTCCGAGAATTCGTCCGCAATCCGCCGGTCGACGTAGATTCGCTCGGCGCAATTACATACCTGGCCGGTGTTGATTACTCTGGAATTCTTGATTGCGGTGACCGCCAGATCCATGTCGGCGTCGGCCAGCACCAGCGCGGGAGCCTTGCCGCCGAGTTCCAGATTCACTTTCGTGAGATTGGCGGCGGCGGCCGTCATCACTTGAACGCCCGCCTCCACGCTGCCCGTCAGGCTGACCATGCCGATTCCCGGATGCGACGCAAGCGCGTGTCCAACCGTCGGCCCCCGGCCATACACGACGTTGAACACTCCAGGAGGCAGTTCGCACTGGGCTACGATCTCAGTGAACAGGCCGGCGTTGTTGGGAGTCTCCTCACTCGGCTTAATTACGATGGTGTTGCCCGTCACCAGCGCCGGACCCATCTTTCGAGCTATCAAAAAGAACGGGAAATTCCACGGCAATATTCCGGCGATAACTCCGATGGGCGCTCGAAACAGGAAAATATTTTCATTTGAACGATCGCTGGTGAGGATCTCGCCCTCGATGCGGCGTGCCCATTCGGCCATGTAGTCGAGATAGTCCGCCGTGAAGGCGACCTCCACTTCCGCCAAGCCCATCACCTTGCCTTGCTCTTCGGTGATGGTGCGCGCAATCTCCTGTTTCCGGTCGCGAATCCCCGCCGCCACCCGGCGGAGAAACGATGCCCGCTCCACGGCTGGGCGTTTGGCCCAACTGGGTTGCGCCCGAATGGCTGCCTCGACCGCCTCGTGCGCCTCGGCGACTGTGGAATCCGGAGCGCTGCCGATCACCTGTCCCGTGGCTGGATTCTCTACCGGAATTTCCGATCCGGCGCTGTCGATGAATCGATTACTAATGAAATTCTTCTGCTTTGTCATAACTCGTTCTCTAGAGAGATCCATATTTCAAGTAAGCGTCTTTGACGGAGACTCCACTGCGCAATTCCGCACGCATGCCGCTCTCGCGCTCGTAGACGTCCTCGGCGGCCGTGAGGATGCCCATCGTAAGGTCCTTGGGCACGATCACGACGCCGTCGATATCGCCGAAGACGAAGTCCCCGGGGTGCACCACCGTCGCGCCGATCTTGACGGTCACCTGATACTCCTTGATGTCCCAACGCCCGATAGAACTGGCGCACGACCGGAATCGCGCAAACACCGGATATTGCATTGCGTTGATGAAGTCGAGATCCCGAACTCCACCGTCGATCACGGCCCCTGTGCATCCACGCTCTCTCGCAGCCGTCGACATGATCTCGCCCCAGTGCGCGCACTCCATGCTGCCGCCGCACGCCCAGACTGACACTGTGCCCGGCGTTATGCTGTCGAGCATGTCCAACCTCGTCTGTGTGTCGTTGTTGGTGGTTTGCGCGCAAGGGTAGCCCTGTCCGGTGAACGCCGGCCCTGCGACGCGATTCACCGCCGTAAACGGCGTCACGTAGTGCGGCAGCACCTGCTGGCGATACCCGAGTTTGTCCAGCATGTCGGCGATCGCGCCCGTGTACAACTTCAGATACCGCTCGCGGATTCCCTCTGAAATTCCAGCCTGCTCGGTCGGTGTCGCCATCGTCCACACTCCTTTGTTCGCCTTCATAATACGCCCGATCGACGGCGCCGCGATTCACCGGTTGTATGATATGGGTCTAGTGAGAACCATCCGGGTGGCCGCTGCCGGCGTCGCGGTTCACGTCACGTCGTTTGCCGCGCAAACCGCCAAGGCATCCCGCCTCCTGACTCTGTCGACGGCCGACATTCTCGTGATCGGCGCGTACTTTGCACTGGTCCTGGGGATCGGCGTCTATCTCAAGCGCAAGATTCGGGTCAGCGACGATTTCTTCTTCGCCGGCAAGGGCGTCGGGTCCTGGGTGGCGGGGTTGAGTTTCGTGGCTGCGAACCTGGGAACGCTGGAACTGCTGGGCTGGTCGGCGTCCGCCTATCAATACGGAATGCTGGCAGCGCATTGGTATTGGATCGGAGCCGTTCCCGCCATGCTCTTTCTGGGCATGGTGATGATTCCTTTCTACTACGTATCGAAGGCGCATTCCGTCCCCGGCTATCTCAAACTGCGCTTCGGTGAGGATTCCCGGTTACTCTCCGCCATCTCATTCGCCATCATGACTGTGTTGATGAGCGGAATCAACATGTATTCAATGGCCGTCGTCATGAAAGTGATCGTCGGTTGGGATATTAATTTCAGCATTCTGATTTCCACCATTACCGTCGGCGTCTATGTCGCACTCGGTGGACTGCTTTCCGCCATTGTCAACGAGGTAGTGCAATTCGTCCTGATCTGGGTGGGAACCATTTCTATCCCAATCTTCGGACTTATCGAAACCGGCGGCTGGAATGGCATGCTGGCCCGCATCGCCGAACGTGCTCCCTCGCAGGATTACACCCACATGTGGCGCAACATGGGATCCGCCGCCGATAATCCCATGGGCGTTCACTGGACCGGCATGGTTTTCGGATTAGGACTCATCGGCGCATTCGGCTACTGGACCACCGACTTCCTGGTCGTCCAGCGAGTTATGGCCGCACGCGACCTGCGATCCGCAAAACTCGCCACCACCATCGGCGCCGCCTTCAAGATGCTGCTGCCGGCAATCGTCATCCTGCCGGGTCTCCTGGGACTGGCCGTGCTCCCGATGAAACTGACGGGAGAGACCGAGGCTCTCGCCACCGGCGGACATAGCTACAACGAAGTAATGCCGCTCATGATGGCTCGCTATCTCGGTCCTGGGTTTCTCGGCATTGGAGTTACGGCACTGATCGCGGGGTTCATGTCTGGGATGGCGGGTAACATCAGCGCCTTTGCCACGGTATGGACTTATGATATTTATCGTGCAGTATTGAACCGGACGGCCGGTGACCGCAAGTGTCTCAGCGTCGGCCGGTGGTGTACTGTGGCCGGTCTTGCGGCCAGCATTGGCGCGGCTTACCTGGTGATGCAATTTGCCAGCATCATGGACTACGTGCAAGCATTGTTCGGATTCTTCATTATTCCACTGTTTGGAACGGTGATCATCGGAATGCTGTGGCGCCGCGCCACCCCCGCCGGTGGATTTTGGGGACTCCTCGCCGGAACCCTGTCTTCCATCGCCCTGTGGCTACTGGTACGACTTCATCCCGAGACACTGGCCGCCTTGGCCCTCTCTTCACACGCCAAGCCGATGGCCGAAAATCTATACAGGTTCATCTGGTCCTGGTTGGTATGCGTGATCGTGACCATTGCCGTGAGCTTCATGACCAAGCCCAAACCTGTTTCGGAATTGGAGGGCCTCGTCTACGGGCTGACCGTTCTACCATCGGAGAGATCGGTTCCGTTCTATCGGCGTCCTATCTTCTTCGCGGCGCTGATCGCCGTTGTCTTCGTCTGGCTGAACATTATCTTTTGGTAAATGACTCACCACTTATCCAGAAAAGAGCGTCTGCGCCGGGCGCTGCGTCGCGAACCGGTCGATAGGATTCCCACGCAGTCGAATTATACCGGCGCCATGGCCCGCCTCCTGGCCGCCTATTTTGGAGTCGGCGTGGCCGAATTGCCCGATCGCCTGGATAATCACCTGCTCCGCGTGGACATTGACTACTCCCGTCCAAAAAATCCGGACGGTTCCATCGAGTACGATTGGTGGGGCGCAGGTTGGGATACCCGCACCGAGGGTTACTGGCATGCCTTCGGACCCCTGCAAAACTGCCTTGACCTGGATAATTACCCGTGGCCCGATCCAAATCGTCCGTCAATCCTTACTACAGCCACAAAAACCATCCAGCACCATGGCGAAACCGAATTCATCGTCCCCAATATGGGAATCTGTTTGTTCGAACGAGCATGGTCGCTCCGCGGATTCGATACCTTGCTCATGGACCTGCTGGAGCGCACCGAGTGGGTGGAAGAGTTGCTGGACCGCATCACCGCCATCCAACTGACTCTCGCGCGCCGGTTCGTCACCGCGGGTGTTGCCGGCGGATACTTCGGTGACGATTACGGCGCACAACGCGCAATGCTCTTCTCCCCGAAGCTTTGGCGGCGACTCATCAAGCCGCGACTCGCAGCTCTGTTCTCCGTCTTCCTCGATGCCGGCCTCCCCGTCATTCTGCATTCCGATGGCGACATTCGAGCCATCCTCCCCGATCTCGTCGAAATCGGGTTGACCACACTGAACCCCGTCCAACCCGAAGTGCTCGATCATGTCTGGCTCCAGAAAGAATACGGCGGGCACCTGAGCTTCTACGGCGGAGTTTCGACGCAGAGCATCCTGCCCACCGGCACCGCCGACCAAGTCCGCGCCGCCACCCAGATCTGCGCGCGCACGCTGTCACCGGCTGGAACAGGCCTGCTGCTCGGGGCATCGCACCGCATGCAGTCCGACATCCCGCCGGCCAACGTGGAGGCCATGCTGAATGCTCTCTCGCGCTGATACCGCCCGCGTCCAAGCCATCGCCACCCGCTTCCGTGAGAAATTCGGAAGCAATCCCGAGTTATGGGCCCGCGCACCGGGACGCGTCGACTTAATGGGCAGTCATACCGACTATAATCTCGGCTTCGTCTTGACCATGCCCATCAGCCGCGATACATGGGTCGCCGCGCGCCGCAGGGACCACCGCATCGTGCGCGTATACTCGATGAACCTCGATGCCGCTGACGAATTCCCACTCGACCGCATCGAACGCGACCCCTCCTCGCGCTGGTGCAACTACGTCCGCGGCGTCGCGGCCGTTCTCCAGCAGGAGGCGTTTGCCCTACCCGGGTGCGACGCCATCATCCACAGCAACGTCCCCATAGAAGCGGGACTCAGTTCCTCGGCCGCGCTCGAATGCGCCTTGGCAACCGTGTTCGAAGCACTCGCCGGTTCCAGCCTCACCGCGCGCCGGAAAGCCCTGCTGTGTCAGAAGGCCGAGAACGAATTCGCCGGTGTCCAATGCGGAATCCTCGATCAGTTTTCCTCCTCTTTGGGCCGCGAGGGATGCGCCCTGCTTCTCGACTGCCGGGACCTCGCAACGCGTCCCGTGCGAATTAGCCCGGACATTCGCGTCGTCATCTGTAACACGATGTCTCAACGGCGGCTGTCGCGCGGCGAGTACGGCGAAAGGCGTCACCAGTGCGAGCGGGGTGCCGCCGTGCTGGGCGTACCAGCCCTGAGAGATGTCACCCCACAGATGCTGGCCGCGATACGCAACGAACTCTCCGATCAGGTCGCGCGACGGTGCGAATTCATCATCGCCGAAATCGCGCGCTGCGAATCACTCGCCACCGCGCTCGAATCCGGCGACCGGGCCGCGGTTTCGCGACTCTGTACCGAATCGTTCGCGGGCGCTCGAGACCTCTACGAAATCTGCTCACCGGCCATGCTTTCCATGATGGAGGCGATGACGTCCGCTCCCGGAGTTATCGGCGCACGCCAGGCAGGCGCGGGCTTCGGAGGTTGCCTGGTCGCATTTGTGGATTCCAGCCGCACGGAAGAGTTTCACTCGTC
>JBBQGE010000129.1:0-15807 GCA_038322675.1 Bryobacterales bacterium | reverse complement strand
GCGGACGGCGGTGATCGCCGCGCCTTCAATTGAACTGAGCAGCACGCGACGCAGACTGTTGCCGATGGTGGATCCGAATCCACGCTCGAACGGCTGCGCCGTAAACATGCCATACCGGTCCGTGAGGCTCTCGGTATTGGCAACTAATCGTTTGGGCTTCTGAAAACCTTTGAACATAGCGTTCACCTAATTACTTCGAATACAACTCAACGATGAGCTGTTCGTTCAACTGGATCTGAACCAACTCATCGCGCTTTGGCAGGCTGACGACGCGGGCCCGGAGAGCCTCGCGGTCGACTTCGAGCCAGTTAGGGCTTGGCGCGTGTGCCGTAGCATCGCGAGCCGACAGGATGGTGGGGTTATTCTTGCTCTTTTCGCGGACTTCCACGACGTCGCCCGGCTTCACCGTAAACGACGGAATGTTGACCTTACGGCCATTCACCTGGATGTGTCCATGGCGCACGACCTGGCGGGCCTGCGCGCGCGATGTTCCGAAGCCCATGCGATAAACGGTGCTGTCCAGGCGGCGCTCGAGCATCCCGATCATGTTTTCGCCGGTGATGCCCTTCATTGCCGCGGCCTTCTCGTAGAGGTTGCGGAACTGGCGCTCGAGGATGCCGTAGTAGCGGCGGGCTTTCTGCTTCTCGCGCAACTGCAGACCATAGCCGACAATCTTCGGCTTGCGGTCCTTACCATGTTGTCCAGGGGGGAAATTCCGCTTCTCGATGGCGCACTTCTCCGAGTGGCAGCGTTCGCCCTTGAGAAACAATTTCATCGCTTCGCGCCGGCACAACCGGCAGGAAGGTCCAATATAACGAGCCATTCAATTACCTTTCTTCTAACTCAGGTGCAGTTTACGGCCGCTCGGGGCCTTCGTCCTGCTTACGTAGTGGCTGACTAAACTCGCCGTCGCTTCGGAGGGCGGCAACCGTTGTGCGGGATCGGCGTGGTGTCCTTGATTCCGCGGACATCGATGCCGGCTGAGGACAGTGCCCGGACGGCGGACTCGCGGCCGGCACCGGGTCCACTTACGCGGACTTCCACCGTTCGCAGACCGTATTCCTTCGCTTTGTTAGCGGCCGTCGCCGACGCCTGCTGGGCGGCGAACGGCGTGCCCTTGCGCGATCCGCGGAATCCGAGCGAACCCGAACTCGACCACGCGAGCACATTGCCCACCTGGTCGGTGAACGTAACAATCGTGTTGTTGAAGGACGCCTGGATATGCACGATACCACTGGGGACGTTCTTCCTTTCCTTCTTCTTGAAGGCTTTCTTCTTGCCGGTACTTTTCGCCTGTGCTTTCGCCTGTGATTTCGCCTGTGCTTTCGCCATGTTTCGCTTGTCGCCTTACGTCTTCGATGTCGCCTTCTTCTTGTTTGCAACGGTGCCGCGCCGCGGGCCCTTGCGGGTACGCGCGTTGGTATGCGTGCGCTGGCCGCGAACCGGCAGACCGCGGCGATGCCGCAGACCGCGGTACGAGCCCATCTCGATCAGGCGCTTCACGTTCAGAGAGACTTCCTTGCGGAGATCGCCCTCGACGGCGCCTTCCTCTTCCAGAATCTGGCGGACGTGATTGGTCTGCTCTTCGGTCAGGTCCGCAATCTTGGTATTCGAATCGATGCCGGCCCGGTAGCACAAGGACAAAGCACGGGTCCGTCCAATTCCGTAAATATAAGTCAGACCGATCTCGGCCCGCTTCTTGTTTGGTAAGTCAACGCCTGCAATACGCGCCATCGTTCAAACCTCTATCTGGAAACTCTAACCCTGCCGCTGCTTGTGCTTGGGGTTGGTGCAGATCACGCGCACCACGCCCTCGCGGTGGATGAGTTTGCACTTGTCGCACATTTTTTTCACGGACGCCCGTACTTTCATAATTTTATCCCTTATCCAAAATCCCGACGATCCTGCCCCGACCCGGATCATGCGGTGAAATTGCCACTCGCACCCGGTCGCCGGGCCGGAGCCTCATAAAATTCGCCGTCGCCGCACCCGCCGCATGGGCCAGCACGCGATCGTTATTCGCCAACCGGACCTGATAGGTGGCATTCGGCAGTTGTTCCACCACCGTTGCCTCGGCCTCGGATTGGCTTCGTTCCGTCATTGGTCCGCTACGGCCTGGTCAACACCCAGGGACCATTGGCGGTAACGGCCACACAATGCTCGAAATGGGCCGACGGCTTTCCGTCCGACGTTACCGCCGTCCACCGGTCCGATTTAACTTTCAACTCCGGACGGCCCAGGTTCACCATCGGCTCGATCGCCAGGACCATGCCCTCTTTTAGGCGTGGATTTTCCGACCGGCGATCCACATAATTCGGAATCTGCGGCTCTTCGTGGAGCTTGGTGCCGATTCCGTGTCCTACCATTTCGCGAACCACCGAGAACCCGTTCGAGACCACATGTTTCTCGACAGTGCCGGAAATATCAGACAGCCGGTTCCCCGGCTGGACCTTCTCGATCGCCATCTCCAGGCTCTCGCGCGTTACATCCAACAACTTCTTCAGCGACGCGCTGATCTCACCCACTGGCACAGTGATAGCCGAGTCTCCAAAATAGCCATTGAGCGAAACTCCCGTGTCGATGGAAATGATATCGCCCCGCTTCAACACCCTCTTGGCCGAGGGCATGCCGTGAACAATCTCGTCGTTGACCGAGGTGCAAAGAACGAACGGGTATTTCGAACCCGCGCTCGGCGTGTAGTAACCCTTGAACGCTGGTTTCGCACCCGCGTCGGTCACCATCTTCTCGGCCGCCACTTCCAGATCCTGAGTAGTCACGCCCTCGCCGACCATCACGGCCAGCTTCTGCAGGATCTCCCAAACCAACAATCCGCTCCGCCGCATCTTCTCGAGTTCCGCGGCGGTTTTCCGAATAATCATTCCGAACCCGCTGGTACGCTTCGCTGCGCTACTTCGACGGGGAACAAATTTTCGATCTGCTGCGCGATCGACTGAGGCGTCCCGTCGCTCGCCTCCACCGCGTGAAATGCCCAACCGCCGTTCTTGAAGTACTCGATCAACGGACGAGTCTGGTGTTCGTATGCTCCCAGCCGATGCCGGATCACTTCTTCCCGATCGTCATCACGAACGATGAGAGTCGAGCCATCGTAGTCGCACACCTTGGAAATTGCCGGGGCATTCGCAGCAAGACTGTACAGCGCTCCACATTGGGGACAGAGTCGCCGGCCCGCAAGACGAGCTACTACCTTATTGTAATCTACTTCGAGAAACACCACCACCGGCTGAAACCGCTTTGCTTTCAGCAGGGTTTCCAGCATACCGGCTTGAGGAACCGTCCTCGGATAGCCGTCCAGGATAAATCCGCTCTCGCAATCGGCCTTGCTGATCCGCTTCTCGACCAGCACATTCACCAATCCGTCCGGCACCAACTGCCCCGACTGCATCAGGCCTGCGATCTGCCTGCCAAGGTCGTCCTGCGAATGGACGTGCTCCCGGAGCATGTCCCCCGTGGAGATGTGCGGCCATCCGAAGCGCTGGCGTAACAGCTTGGCCTGCGTGCCCTTCCCGGAGCCCGGGGGGCCGAACAATATCAGACAGAACTTGGTCATGTACAGGCGGCTTCATGGCCGCCGAATCCATCAGGCAAAGCTGCGGCGTCCCCGGATACGGCCGGCACGCGGCGTAAATCCTTCATAGTGACGCATAATCAATTGGGCTTCCACCTGATTGATTGTATCCATGGCCACACCCACGACGATCAGCAGCGATGTGCCGCCGAAATAGAAAGTCACGCCCAAGCCGTTCAGCAGCCATCGCGGGAAGTTGGCGTCAATCCAGTTGCCCACCAACGGCAGTGTCTGCAGCCGGATACCCGAGATCATGATCTGCGGTAGCAGCGACAACAGCGCGAGATACAGGCCGCCGACCATGGTGATCTTGGTCAGAATCTTGTTCATGTAATCCGCCGTGTTCTTGCCCGGCCGGATGCCCGGAATGAAGCCGCCATACTTGCGCATGTTGTCGGCCGCCTCGTTCGGGTTGAAAATAATCGACACGTAGAAAAAGCAGAAGAAGATGATCAGCACCGTGTACATCAGGTAGTAGAACGGCTGCGCGCCGCCGATGGCCTGCAGCATCCCGCTGAGGAACGGCGAATTCTTCACCGCCTGTACCTGCATCAGGGTCTGCGGAAACGCCAGCAGCGAAGAGGCGAAAATCACCGGGATGACGCCGCCCGCGTTCACCTTCAGCGGTAAGTGCGTCGACTGTCCACCCATCATTCTGCGACCGACTACGCGCTTGGCGTATTGCACCGGGATGCGGCGCTCGCCGCGCTCTACCAGTACGATAAACGCCACCACCGCGATCATCATCGCCAGAATCAGCATCAGGTGCAGCGCGTTCCACTCTTGGGTGAGGAACACCTTATCGATAATCTGCCGGATCGCATTGGGCAACCCGACTACGATGCCGGCGAAGATGATCAGCGACATTCCGTTGCCGATGCCGCGCTCGGTGATCTGCTCGCCGAGCCACATGATGAATCCCGTGCCGGTGGTCAGCGTCAGGATGGTCATCGCGACAAAGGCCCATCCCGGGTTATTCACGAACCCGCCCTGTGAACTCTGCAGGGCAGTAGCGATAGCCAACGATTGCATCAGCGCCAGACCGATGGTGAGATAGCGGGTCCACTGCGTGATCTTGCGGCGTCCGAGTTCGCCTTCCTTCTGCAGCTTTTCAAGCGTCGGCACAACCACCGTCAGCAACTGCAGAATGATCGATGCCGTAATGTATGGCATGATCCCCAGGGCGAAGATCGTCAGACGGCGAAACTGCCCGCCGCTGAACATGTCGATGTAGCCCCACAGCGTCCCTGCATTCGCCTGGAAGAACGCCTCCAGTCGATGGACATTCACGCCGGGCGTCGGGATGAACGCCCCGAGCCGGTACACGGCCAACATGCCGAGTGTGAACAGCACCCGGTACCGCAGGTCCGGAATGCGGAACATGTTGGTAAAGGCTTCAAAGAACTTCATGGCTAGATTCGCTTCCTGAACAGCATTCTCGCAGGCCGGTGCACGGCACGCTTACTTGGCTTCCGGCTTCCTTCCCGGCTTGGCCGCTGCCGGATTTTCCCGCTTGGCCAGCTTAGCCGCTGCCAGCCGGTCCTTGGTCGACTTGGTCTGAGGAATCACTTCCGCCGTGCCACCCGCTTTCTGAATCTTATCGAGCGCCGACTTCGAAAACAGATGCGCCTTCACAGTGACCGGCCGGGTGACATCACCGGTGCCCAAAACCTTCAACCCGTCGTGCAGTTTACGGACTATACCCAACTCCATCAGCATCTTCGGATCGAACGAATCGCCTTCGAGTTCATTCAGGCGATCGAGATTGATGATGGCATATTCCTTGCTGAAAATGTTGGTGAACCCGCGTTTGGGAAGACGGCGGTGCAGCGGCATCTGGCCGCCTTCGAATCCGCGCATGCGGCTGTAGCCTGAAACCGACTTCTGCCCCTTGGCGCCGCGGCCCGAGAACTTGCCGCGCCCCGAGCCCATGCCCTGTCCGACGCGCTGCTTCTTCTGCTTCTGCCCGGCGGGAGGCCGTAGGTTGCTGAGATTCGCCATGGCTCTTACTTGTCCTCCACGATGACGAGCAGATGCGGCACCTTCGCGACCATGCCGCGAAATTCGGGCCGGTCCGGCCGCACCACCACCCGGTTGATCTTTTTCAAACCGAGCGAGCGCACAATCGCCTTATGCTTCTCGGGTGTGCAAATCGGACTGCGCACCAGCTTGATCTTAATAGTTCCTTCCGCCATGTTTCCCTGCCTTTACACCTGCGGCTGCACTTGCTTGGCCGGGCGTACGTACGCGTCCAACTTGTCGACAGCGATGCCGCGCAGATCGGCGGCCGCGGTCTTGTCCCGAATCTGCTCGAGCGCCGCGATAGTCGCCTTTACCACGTTGTGCGGATTGTGCGAACCAATCGACTTGGTCAGCACGTTCGGAATGCCCACGGCCTGGATGACGGCGCGCACCGGACCGCCGGCGATCACGCCCGTTCCTTGCGGAGCCGGCTTCAACAGCACGAGTCCGCTGCCGAAACGGCCCAGCACCGGGTGCAGGATCGTCGTTTCGAGCACGTTGATCTTCCGCAGATTCTTCTTCGCCGCTTCGATTCCCTTCTTGATGGCCGCCGGGACTTCCTTGGCCTTGCCCGTGCCAAAGCCGACGACGTTCGCCGACGGATCGCCGACCACCACCAGCGCCGAGAAGCTGAGATTCTTACCGCCCTTGACCACCTTGGTCACGCGGTTGATGGAGACGACATGCTCCTTCAGGTTGAGGTTGCTCGAATCGACCTTTTTGATCGGGTGAAAAGCCATTAGAACTCCAGTCCCGCTTCGCGAGCCGCATCGGCCAGGGCCTTCACGCGGCCGTGATACAGGTAGCCGCCACGGTCGAAGACCACCTTCTTGATTCCCTTTTCCTTGGCGCGCTCGGCCACCAGTTTGCCGATATCCTTGGCGCCCGCGACATTGCCGCCACTCTTCACATTCGCCGCCTTCTCAACCGACGAAGCCGCCGCCAGCGTATGGCCGGCGCGATCGTCGACGACCTGCGCGGAGATGTGATTCAAGCTGCGAAACACGGCCAGCCGCGGACGCTCCGCGGTACCCGCCACGCGCTGCCGGATGCGCTTGTGAATTCGAATCCGAATATCGTCTTTGCTATCCGCCATTACTTACCTCCCGCGCCGGTCTTGCCCACCTTCTTGCGCAACGCTTCGCCGGTGTAGCGAACTCCCTTGTTCTTGTACGGATCGGGTGGACGCAGCGCGCGCATGTTCGCGGCGACCTGACCCACTGCCTGACGATCGCGACCAGTCAGGACCAGGTGCGTCTGCTTATCGATCTTCAGATCGACGCCCTCGGGCAGGAACAACTCGATGGGATGCGAATAGCCGAGCGTAAAGGTCGCGATGCGCCCCTTCACATCGGCGCGATACCCGATACCGACGATGTCCAGCTCGCGCGTGAAGCCGGTGGACACACCCACGATGGCATTGGAAGCCAGCGCGCGGGTCAGCCCATGCAAAGCGGCGTATTTATCTCCATCGCGATCGAGTTCCAGATTGCCGTCGTTCTGGCGAATCGTGATGCCCTTCGGAATGGGGACCGACAGTTTGCCCTTCGGTCCTTCTACCTGCAGTTGTTCACCGATCGTAATCGTGACCCCTTTGGGGAGCGGAATCGGTTTCTTTCCAACACGTGACATAAAAACCTTCGCGGCTAGTGGCCGTTGAACCAGTGGCCAGTGGCCATCTGTCTTCTACCAAACCTGACAAAGCACCTCGCCACCCACGCCTTCTTTACGGGCGGTGGCGCCGCTCATCACTCCGCGCGGGGTGGTCAGGATATTCACTCCCAGACCTCCGAGAACACGCGGCACTTCCTTGCTTCCGACGTACACGCGGCACCCGGGGCGCGACACGCGTTCAATCCGCGAGATCACGGGTACGTTGCCGGGCGTGTACTTGAGATAAATTCGGATAAATTTCTTGGCGCCCTCTTCGGTGAGCTTGTAATTGAGAATGAAGCCCTCCTCGCGGAGAATGCGCGCAATCTCAGTTTTCAGCTTCGACGCCGGGACGTCCACCTTCGGGTGACGGGCGGTGATCGCGTTTCTTACGCGAGTCAACATGTCTGCAACGGGATCCGTCATCAGTTAACCTCTACCTTTTCCTACCAACTCGCCTTCGTGACGCCGGGAATTTCGCCCGCGAGCGCCAGCAGACGGAAACAAATGCGGCACAGGCCGAACTTGCGGAGATACCCGCGGGGCCGTCCGCAACGGAAGCAACGATTCCGGTGCCGGCAGGCCAGCTTCGGCGTCTTCGCCTTCCTTGCCTTCAACAGCTTTTCGTCACGTGCGATTTTGGCGGTTGTTGCCATGTGTTTCTTCTCTACCCTCTTCCTCGAGCCCTACTGGCGGAACGGCATGCCGAGATTCTTCAGCAATGACCGGCCTTCCGCGTCGGTCTTGGCCGTCGTCGTAACGCAAATATTCATGCCCTTGACCTTCTCGATTTTGTTGTAGTCGATCTCGGGAAAAATCAACTGGTCGCGAATGCCCAGCGTGTAGTTGCCGCGTCCATCGAACGACTTGGTCGACACGCCGCGAAAATCGCGGACGCGCGGCAGCGCGACGTTCATGAGCCGGTCCAGAAACTCGTACATGCGGTCGCCGCGAAGCGTCACGCGGCACCCGATCGACATGCCCTCGCGCAGCTTGAAGGCCGCGATCGATTTCTTCGCCTTCGTCACCACCGGCCTCTGACCCGCGATGGCGGTCATCTCATTCACCGCGCCATCCATCAACTTCGGATTCTGAGTTGCCTCACCAAGACCGATGTTGAGGGTCACCTTCTCGACCTTCGGCACACCCATTACGTTCGTGTATCCGAACTCCTTGGTGAGCGCCGGAATCACGTTCTTCTGATATAAGTCTTTCAGCCTTGCTGCCATCGGGCTAACCTCGCTTGTCCAGAATCTCTCCGCCCTTTTTCGCATAGCGGACGCGATGGGTCGCCGTTCCGACGCCCTCCATGCGGTAGCCGACGCGCGTAGCCACACCACCCGAGGTCACCAGCATGACGTTCGAAACGTCGATCATGCTCTCCCGCTCGGCGATGCCGCCCTTGATCTGCTTCTGTGGATTCGGACGGGTATGACGCTTCACCATCATGATCCCTTCCACCAGCAGTTTGCCGTGCTCGCGATCCAGATCGAGGACGCGGCCGGTCTTGCCTTTATCGCGGCCCGCGATGACCTTTACCACGTCGTCCTTCTTCACCTTCAGCTTCATGCGCGGTCTCGGCGCATTCGCATAACGCTGCGGAATCTTCGACGCCATTAGATAACCTCCGGAGCCAGCGACACGATCTTCATGAAGCGCTTATCGCGAAGCTCGCGAGCGACGGGGCCGAACACACGCGTTCCCACCGGCTCGCCCAGATCGTTCACCAATACCGCGGCATTCGAGTCGAACCGGATGTACGTTCCGTCCTTGCGGCGGGTTTCCTTACGCATTCGCACGATCACACAGCGGACTACCTTCCCCTTCTTGATCGCCGAATCCGGAGCGGCTTCCTTCACTGCGGCCGTGATGATATCGCCCAATCCGGCGTGCAGACCCTTGTCGCCGCCACGCGGCAGGATGCAGGACAGCTTTCGGGCGCCGCTATTGTCGGCGACCTCGAGAATGGTGCGCATTCCGATCATGGCTTATTTCCTCCGCCTCTTCTTCCGCTTCTTTGGCCCCGGTTTCGCCGCATCGGGCACCAGATCGAGAGCGCTGGGCTCCACACCCACCTGAACCGCTTTCCGAATCACTTCGCCCAGCGTCCACCGCTTCAGCTTGCTTAACGGACGGGACTCGATGATGCGTACCACATCGCCCGGCTTCGCTTCACCCGTCTCATCGTGGGCGTAGAATTTCTTCCGCTTGCTGATGATGCGCTTGTAAAGCGGATGCGGCACGCGGCGGCTGACCACGACGATGATGGTTTTGGCCATCTTGGTCGACAGGACCTGGCCAACCTTTTCATTCTTGCGTGTAGTACTCGCTGACTCGGCCATCGCTTACTTCTTCCCCTTCTTGGCGGACTTCACTGGCTCCGGGTTGTCGGCGGGATTCAACTCGCGCTGGCGCAGAACGGTCAGCATACGAGCCCGATCCTTCCGCAATGCACGGTACTTCTTCAACCCGTCGGCCTGTCCCATCGTCAGTTGGAACCGGAGCCGGAACATCTGCTCCTCGGATTCCTTCAACTGGTTGCGCATCTCGGTCGCGTCCAGTTCTCGAACTTTGTCGGCTTTCATCTCAATAACTCCTACTGGACGCGCGTGACCATCTTCGTGGGAAGCGGCAGTTTCTGCGCAGCCAGACGGAGAGCCTCCTTGGCTACATCCACCGGCACACCTTCCATCTCGAACATGATCTTGCCCGGCCGGATCACGACGACCCACTGTTCCGGAGCGCCCTTTCCCTTACCCATACGGGTTTCAGCCGGCTTCTTCGTAATCGGCTTGTCGGGGAAAATGCGAATCCACACCTTGCCACCGCGCTTGATGAAGCGCGTCATGGCGATACGAGCCGCCTCGATCTGGCGATCCGTCACCCAGCCGCACTCCAGGGCCTTCAAACCGTAATCGCCGAACGACAGCGACGAGCCCCGCCAGGCTTTCCCGGTCATGCGCCCACGTTGCTGTTTCCTGTACTTGACCTTCTTGGGCATCAACATGGCTGAATTCTCCTACATGATGAAGCGAGTTCTTGGGCCCGCTTCGAATCTCTTATTCCTGCGGCTTCTCCGGTTCGCCAGCGGGTTCCGGCCGCACTTCCTGTTTCCAGGACGGAGAGGGCGGAGCCATCGGCGGCAGAATCGGACCGGTTGCCCGGGACGGCATATCCGTCGGCGGCGCCTGCACTGCTCCACTCCCGGCTTCGGACGGAGGAGCCTGTATCGGTGCCGGGCGTTCACCGCGATCCGAATGACCGCGATCCCGGCGCTCACCGCTGCGCTCCCGGCGCTCGCGGCGGCGTGGCTCAGGTTCGCTCCGCAATGATGTGCGGCGGCCACCCTCGATCACCTCACCTTTATACGTCCAGCACTTCACTCCGATGACGCCGTAGGTGGTGTAGGCTTGAGCGAAGCCGTAGTCCACGTCGGCGCGCAGAGTGTGCAGCGGCAACTGTCCCTGCAAATACCACTCACTGCGGGCGATTTCGGCGCCGTTCAACCGGCCCGACACACGCACCTTGATTCCCTTGCAGCCGAAACGCAGCGCCGAATCGACGGCCTTGCGCATCGCGCGGCGGAAAGCCACGCGCTTTTCGAGTTGCAGCGCGATGGACTCGGCCACCAGTTGCGCGTCCAACTCCGGCTTATGCACTTCCTGAATGTCGATGAACACTTCGCGGCCGGTCGTCTTGGCGAGGTCGCCCTTCAGCTTTTCGATCTCGGCGCCTTTGCGGCCGATGATGATGCCGGGACGCGACGTCCGGATCGTGACGCGCAGCTTGTTGCCGGGCCGGTCGACTTCGATCGAACTGACGCCGGCGGCCTTCAGGCGCTCGCGCAGCGAATCCTTCAGATCGAGATCTTCCTTCAGGAGCTTCGCATAGTCCTGCTTGGCGAACCAGCGGGACCGCCACGTTTTGGTGACTCCCAGCCTGAAACCGTACGGGTGTGTTTTCTGTCCCATCCGATAATTAATCCTTGTCCCCGACCGTCACTACGATGTGGGCCATCCGCCGCTGATACCGGTAGGCGCGTCCCTGTGGCGCCGGCCGGATCCGCTTCGCCCGCGGACCTTCGTTGACATACGCCCCGGTGACCCACAGCGTATCCACGTCCACGTCGTTGAACCGGTTCTCGGCATTGGCGATGGCCGACCGCAACACTTTTTCCACTGTCGGCGCAATGCGCTTATTGGTGCTGCGCAAAATGGTGATCGCCTGTCCGGCCCGCTGACCGCGGATCAAGTCCACGACCAACCGCGCCTTCTGCGGCGAGACTCGAATGTATCTGGCTTCCGCTTTTGCTTCCATATGGTGTCGCTCCGCCGTTTAGGAGGGCTTTCCTCCCTTTTCCGACGCCTTGGCCGCGTGTCCCTTGAACGTACGCGTCGGCGAGAACTCGCCGAGCTTGTGGCCCACCATGTTCTCGGTGATGTACACCGGAATGAATTTCTTTCCGTTGTGGACCGCCAGCGTGTGCCCGATGAAATCGGGGATGATCGTCGAACGCCGCGACCAGGTACGGATAACCTTCTTTTCGTTCTTTTCGTTCATCGCGCTGACCTTGATGGTCAGGTGGTCGTCGGTGAACGGTCCCTTTTTGAGTGAACGTGACATTAATCTTTACTCGTTACCGCGATCTTTACTCGCTACCGCTTCTTCGATTTGCGGGTGACAATCCACTTGTTCGTCCGCTTGTTGTTTCGCGTCTTGAAGCCGCGCGTCGGCTGGCCCCACGGAGTTACCGGGTGACGGCCGCCCGACGTTTTGCCCTCGCCGCCGCCGTGCGGGTGATCCACCGGGTTCATCGTGACGCCGCGATTGTGCGGACGCCGTCCGAGCCAGCGGGACCGGCCCGCCTTGCCGAGCGAAATGTTCTCGTGATCCAGGTTGCCGACCTGGCCGATGGTGGCCATGCAGTCGACATGCACACGCCGGATTTCGCCCGAAGGCAGCTTCAGCAGCGCGTACTCGGATTCCCTCGATACCAACTGCGCCTGGGTGCCCGCCGACCGCGCCATCTGAGCGCCCTTGCCGGGACGCAACTCAATGGCATGCACCACGGTACCGGCCGGGATGTTCTTCAGCGGCAGGGCATTGCCCACCAGGATGTCCGCTTCCGGACCCGAGCTAACCGTACGGCCCACCGTCAGCCCGTGGGGAGCCACGATGTACCGCTTCTCGCCGTCCGCGTAATGCAGAAGGGCGACGCGAGCGCTGCGGTTCGGATCGTATTCGATGGCCGCGACCCTGGCCGGAATCCCGGTCTTGTCGCGCTTGAAATCGATGATGCGGTAGGCCTTCTTGTGCCCGCCCCCGCGGAACCGGATCGCGATCCGGCCGAGGTTATTACGGCCGCCGGTGCGCTGTTTTCCTTCGACCAGCGACTTTTCCGGCGTGTCCTTCGTGATGTCGTCGCGACGGTCCACCGTCGTGAAACGGCGCGTCGGCGTTACCGGGCGATATGACTTTATGGGCATCTCTGACTCTCCGCGGTTTCCCTAGATCTCCGCGTACTCGGGCATCTTCTGCCCCGGCTTCAACCGCACGTACGCCTTCTTCCAATCCGACCGGTATCCGGTGAACCGGCCCCGGCGCCGCAGTTTGCCACTGTTGATCGCCGTTCGGACCTCTGCCACCTTCACCTTGAATAACTGCTCGACGGCCGCCTTCACCTGCGTCTTGTTCGCGCCAGTGGCCACTTCGAAACAGAGCGTCTGCTCTTCGTCTTTCTTGGCCACGCCCTTTTCGGTGACGATCGGCCGGCGGATGATTTCGTATACACTCATGGCCGTTCCCTTTACTTCAGCGCCTCGGACAGTTTCCGCGCAGCCGCTTCGGTGAGCAGCACACGCTCATGTCCCAGCAGGTCGTACACGTTCACATCCTTGGTCGCTACCAGCTTCACTCCAGGCAGGTTGCGCGCACCACGCTCGAGATTCACGTTCTCGCCCGCTTCCACCAGCAGAACGGTCTTCACTGCTTCGAGTTGGGCCAGCGTGCCGGCTACGGTCCGGGTCTTGTGATCGCCGAGCGTGAATGCCTGCACTACCTTCAACTCGCCGTCGCGAAGCTTCGCCGACAACGCGCTGCGCAGCGCCCCGAGCACCATTTTTTTCGGCAGCTTGTAGCTGTAATCGCGCGGTTGCGGACCGTGAACAGTTCCGCCATGGCGCCACAGCGGCGACCGGATGGAGCCCATCCGAGCCCGGCCCGTGCCCTTCTGCCGCCACAGCTTCTTGCCCGATCCGGCGACTTCGTGGCGCGTCTTGGTCTTCGCGTTGCCGCCGCGGATTCCCGCCAGATGATGGCGGACGGCTTCATACAGCAGGTGGTCGTTCACCGGCGCGCCGAACACCTCGTCGGCCAGTTCCAGCGATCCCACCGCCTGGTTCGTCAAATTGAATATGTCTACGTTGGGCATCGCCGGTTACCTCTTTGCGGGCCGGACCATGACGTAACCGCCATTGGGTCCGGGGACCGCACCCTTTACCATGAGAACGTTGTCGTCGGCGTCCACCTGGATAATTTCGAGATTCCGCACCGTCACACGCTGGGTGCCCATCTGGCCCGCCATGCGCATACCGGGGAACACCCGCGAAGGATAGCTCGATGCGCCGATGGATCCCGGCGCGCGGTGGAACATCGAACCGTGCGATTCCGGACCGCCGTGGAAGTGGTGACGTTTGATCAATCCCGCGAAGCCGCGGCCCTTGCTGATGCCGGTGACATCCACTTTGTCGGTGGGCTTGAACTGATCGACCAGCAGCCGGTCGCCCGCCTTCAGATCGCCGCCATTCAATTCCATCTCTTTCAGATAGCGCGCACCCTCGGCACTCGCCTTCTTCAGATGGCCCGACAGCGGCTTGTTGGTCCGCGACGCTTTGGTGAACTCCACCAATCCCACCTGCACGGCGTCGTAGCCGTCCACCGTCGGCGTCTTGCGCTGCACCACCACGCAAGGACCCGCCTTGACCAGCGTGACCGGCACCACTTCGCCGTTATCGCGGTACACCTGCGTCATCCCGATTTTTTTGCCTAGAATTCCTGGGCCCATTGTCTACCTCTGCCGAGCGGCAGGTGGCTAGCGGCAAGTGGCACCTTCGCCACGCCTCCCGGCCGATCCCATCCACTCCGCCAACTCTGAACTCTTCATGAGCGGCAGCGGCCAATCACTTGGCCATCCGCCACCTGCCACTACTTTCCTTTGCCGAACGCCTTGATCTCCACGTCCACGCCGGCTGGAAGATCCAGCTTCATCAGCGCGTCCACGGTGTCCTGCGTCGGCTCGAGAATATCCAACAGCCGCTTGTGCGTCCGGATCTCAAACTGCTCCCGGGACTTCTTGTCCACGTGGGGCGAACGGAGCACGGTGTACCGGTTCCGTATCGTCGGCAGCGGAATCGGCCCGGCTACCTGCGCGCCGGTACGCTTGGCGGTCGCGACGATCTCGGTGGTCGATTGATCGAGCACGCGGTGATCGTACGCTTTTAGTCGAATTCTGATGCGCTCTCTAAGGCTGCTCATTGCTGTCTTTCGGCTCGGGGCCGGCCGCCGAAGCTGCCGGCCCCATCGGCCAATGCTATTCGAGGATCTCCGTAACCGTGCCGGCGCCCACCGTGCGGCCGCCCTCGCGAATCGCGAAGCGCAACCCCTTGTCCATGGCCACCGGAGAATTCAACTCCACTTCCAGACTCACGTTGTCGCCCGGCATCACCATCTCCATGCCTTCGGGTAACTGCGCCACACCCGTAACGTCCGTCGTCCGGAAGTAGAACTGCGGCCGGTATCCCTTGAAGAACGGCGTGTGGCGCCCGCCCTCTTCCTTGCTCAACACGTAAACTTCGCCCTTGAACCTCTTGTGCGGCGTAATGGAACCCGGCTTCGCCACCACCTGCCCGCGCTCCACGTCTTCCTTTGCGATACCGCGAAGCAGCAGACCCACGTTGTCGCCCGCGCGGCCTTCGTCGAGCAGCTTCTTGAACATCTCGACTCCGGTGACCACCGTCTTGCGCGTGTCGCGGAAGCCGACGATCTCCATTTCCTCGTTCACCTTGCAGATGCCGCGCTCGATACGGCCCGTCACCACCGTGCCGCGTCCCTGAATCGAGAAGATGTCTTCAATCGGCATCAGGAACGGCTTGTCGATGGCGCGTTCCGGCATCGGAATGTACTTGTCCACCGCCGCCATCAACTCGTCCACCGACTTTTCCCACTCCGGCTCGCCGTTCAACGCGCCCAGCGCGCTCACGCGCACCACCGGCAGATCGTCGCCCGGGAACTGATAACTCGACAGCAGCTCGCGAACTTCGAGTTCGACGAGTTCCAGCAGTTCGGTATCGTCCACCGCGTCCACTTTGTTCAGTGCCACCACGATGTACGGCACACCCACCTGGCGAGCCAGCAGGATGTGTTCACGAGTCTGCGGCATGGGGCCGTCGGTGGCCGCCACCACCAGAATCGCGCCGTCCATCTGCGCGGCGCCGGTGATCATGTTCTTGATGTAGTCGGCGTGGCCGGGGCAATCGACGTGGGCGTAG
>JBBQGE010000128.1:0-16033 GCA_038322675.1 Bryobacterales bacterium | reverse complement strand
GGGAGCGATTCTCTCCGGCTCCGGCCTGACCAACGGACTCGATCTGGGCCTTTTCTCGGCAATGTCGACCTTCGGTACGCCGACTCAGGTTAGCTACGCTTCTCGCGGCATCGCGAACAACGGACCGCAGGTCGGAACGATCGCGGACAATGTCGGCAACACCCAGGGACCCGCCGGGGTGCCGGAGCCGGCGTCCATGCTTTCGATCGGCACCGGGCTGCTCGCGCTCGGTTGGGTGGCTCGCCGGAAACGCAAGTCGGTATAGTCCTGCCCGCGGCACGCCGGCGAAGTCCGGCAGCAAGCCTGAGAGATCGTCTGGTTTGCCGGCGTGCTTCCGGGCAAACTGGGCGCCGTCTGAAAAAGGGGGTGCGGCGCCACGTCGTGCCCGTTCAGACCATCGCGGCCAGCACCTGGTCGAGCGGCAGAGTCGCGAACGTCGTGGCGTAGTCCGATATGCCGTAGGGAATAACGAGTTGCCGGCCGTGCACAAGGCTGCCGCACGAGTAGACGACATTGGGCACGTAGCCGTCGCGCTCGGTCGTATTTGGCTTGATCAGCGGCTCTGGCAGCCGGCCGATCACCTTCGTCGGATCGTCGAGATCCAGCAGGAAGGCTCCGATGCAGTACTTTCGCATTGGCCCCACGCCGTGACTGATCACCAGCCAGCCGGCTTCGGTTTCGATAGGCGAGCCGCAATTGCCCAACTGGATGAACTCCCACGGGAACTTCGGCTCCAGAATGAGCTGCATGGTATTCCAGAAGTGGAGATGATCGGAGAACATCACGTAGATATTCTCCGCGTCCTGCCGGCCGAGCATCGCATACAGCCCGTTGATCTTCCGGGGGAATAGCGCCATGCCCTTGTTCTCGACGGCCGGGCCGTTCAACGTGATGAATTTGAAGCGAAGGAAGTCGGACGTTTCGAGAAACTGGGGCAGGATCATCCGTCCGTCGTAGGCCGTGTAGGTCGCGTAATATATGTGCGTCCCGTCCTCCTTACGAAAGAGGACAAAGCGGGCATCCTCGATGCCGTTGCTCTGCGACGGAGTCACCGGAAACAGGACGCGCTCGGATAGCCGCGACGCCGGTGCAAACTGCACTTCGTAGTTCGAACTGGCGAGCGTCAGGGTTTCCAGCGCTACACCCTTGGCCGTTTGCCGCTGCAACTCCGAGAGCTGATTCGAGGTGTGTTCAATGCTGGCGCGCAGTTCTTCCATCGTGAACTCATCCGGTAAGCCGTTGAGAACCTCCCGGTTGAAGTCGCCCGTGAGACGGAGTTCCTGGAGTTTCCGTTCGAACAGGGATTTTTCGAACGCCGAATTGGGCACTTGCGTCGGTTCGAGGCTGTAGCGGGAAGGCACGTCCATCGTGACATCGCTCGCGGCATTCAACACTCCGCCGCGAAAGGCGATCGAGGAAATGTGTCCCTCGGCGGTGGCGCGAAGGCTCAGAATGAACCGCAATGAGCCAGGCGGCAGGTTTGACTGATCCGGGTGCGGAATCATCGACGGGTTGAACAACGCAGCGGCTTCGAGGGAATACTCGTGCGTGAAATACCCGCCCAGCAATAACTTCCGCTCATCCGACAGTATTTGACCATTCAGCAGCCAGGGACTGACTTCGTCGAACCGGCGGCGGAGGACGTCGTCGATCTTCAGTTGGCGGTCGCCGAATTCGGCCCGCACCGTCTCGAGTAGAGTGTGTACTTCACTTTCAGGAAGTGCCATGATCCGGGCGGCAATCTTCACGGAACGATTGTCGCTCATGAGCCGAAAAGGGCGAGCCAGAACATGAGTGCGGTCCGGATCCAAAATGACAGTGCTGCGTTTTACATCGAGTTGTTTCATTGAGTGACGGAGGCGGCCAAACCGATTCGCTGACCGCCGATGCAGGTTTCTTGTACGAGGTGCATTTCCGCGAGAGACAGGAGAAAAGCGATGGTCGACTCCGACCCCTGGTTCTCGTTTGCCCGGGCCGCGAGCAGGCCATCGCGGCAGCCGCCGGTTTGCGGGCAGTAGAGTTCCAACCCGAGGTCGTTCCAGCCCAGGAACCAGTTGAAGGCGCGTTGCGCTTGTTCGCGCCACCAATGGTCGGCTGTGCCGCGGTGCGCCTCCAGGCACGCAGACACCATGGCCTGGGCCTCGATAGGCTGCTGGTCAAAATCCGCGCGTGTGCCGTTACGCGGATAGAATCCGTTGGTGCAAATGGGCCGCGGTTGGCCACGCGGCGAGGTCTGTACCCCCACCAGCCAGTGCAAGGACTGGATGCCCCGGGCGAACACGTCTATTTGCCCGGCGGCGCGTCCGCTGACGATCAAGGCATGCGCTAGTTTGGCGTTGTCGTACGTCAATCCCTCTTCAAACCACGCCCAGCCGGGTTCGGCAACCTGGTCGAAAATCGTCACCAACCGCGCGGTCAACTCTTCGCGGACTGCGCAGGCCAGGGGGTTGCGCCCCATCCGGCGTAGATATTCGTGAATGCCCAGCAGGCTGAAGGCCCACGCCCGGGGCGAAGTGAATTCGGTCACGGCGGGTAGCGCCCGCGCGAAAAGCCTTGCGGCGGCGATCCGCGAATTCCTACGCGGCGAACGTCCCTCCACCGTGCCTAACGCCCAGATGGCCCGCGCATGGCAATCCTCGGATCCCGGCTCGTCGAGCCAGCAGCCTCCGAGACCCAAAAGATTTCGAAAGCCGGCCGTTCGTGGCTCGAAGGCATGGTCCAGGAAGCCCGCGTAGATCGCAGCCAGCGCCGGTACGCACTCCGCCGGTTGTTCCTTCCATTGGTCGAGCAATACGGTGAGGATGAGGGCTCGGGCGTTGTCGTCGGTCGAGTAGTCGTCAGCGCGATTCGGCGTCGTGAAGGTCGCATGCCGGAAGATGCCGGTCGAATCGGTCATCCGGCGGAGATGGTCCAGATTCAACTCCGGCGATTCCCGCGGCCGGTGGACTGTGCCGCCGCCGGAAACCGTGGCGCGGCGTTGGGCTGTTCCCTCGCGCCGCGCCAACTCGAACGACCGCACGTAGAGCTCCGCCGTCTTGCTCCACACCATCTCGCGGCCCAGCCGGTATGCCTGCTCGCTCATGGTGTTCCGGCGCTTCTCATCGCGTAGCAAGCCGGCTACCTCGCGCGCGATCGCCTTCGGGTCCGCGAACGGAACGAGGACGCCCCGTTGGTCGCTCAATAATTCGGCAGCATGCCAGTAGGGCGTCGAGATCACGGCTTTGCCCGCGCCAAACGCATAGGCTAATGTTCCCGACGTACTCTGGGCTTCGTCCAGATAAGGAGTGATATAGAGATCCGCGGCTCCAATAAAGCCGGTCAGTTCGTCCAAATCCACAAAGCGGTTATGGAATATGACGTTATTTTCGAGTTTATTGTCCCTGACGATGGCCTCGAGGCCGGTGCGGTAGGTCTCGCCTCGCGTACGCAATTCGTTGGGATGCGTAGCGCCCACTACCACATAGACGGCATCGGGGAATTCGGCAACGATCTCCGGCAGAGCGTGGAGTACGTTCTCGATCCCCTTGTTCGGCGAAAGCAGCCCGAACGTCAGCAGCACCTTCCTTCCGCCAACGCCGAACTGGTTCTTGCGGCAATCTGGGGCGATGCAGGGTACGTCGGGAATACCATGCGGTATGAGATCGATTTTGGCTGCGGGCGCCTGGTAGACTTCCCGCAAGATTTTTCCACCGCGCTCCGTCATGACGACAAGCCGGCTTGAAAGCGAAATCAATCCCTTCATGACACGATCCTGGCCGGCGTCCGGCCGCAGTAGAACGGTGTGGAGCGTGGTAACTACCGGAGCTCTCAATTCGAATAGCAGCGACAATAGGTGGCTGCCGGCCGGCCCGCCGAAGATCCCGAACTCGTGCTGGACCGACACAGTATCCACGTCGCTCGAGTTCAGGAAGTCCGCGGCGTGCCGGTAGGACTGCAAATCCTGCTCCTCGATCTCGAAACGGACCTCTTCCGGGTACCGGTAGCGCCCCTCGATGTCGTTCACTGGGACAACGAAGCAACGGTTTCGCGGACGCTGCGCCGCCACTGCGCCAAGCAGGTCCGCTGTGAACGTGGCGATCCCGCATTTGCGGGGTAAGTAATCTCCGACAAACGCGATGGTTCGTGAGCCGAACTCTGTTCTCACACCTGGCCTCCTTCTTTCCTACTGGTTCGGCGGATAGTCGTGGCCCACTCAAGCGGGACTGAAGAGAGTGTCGCCGAGCGAGTCCGTCTCGCTCCGGCAATCCAGGTCCGTCCTTTCCTGGCACTGAATACAACGTAACGCCCAAGGCACAGCCGCCAGGCGCTTTGGACTGATCGTCTCTTCGCAGTCGACGCAGGTCCCGAAATCCCCGCTCCGAATCCTCCGCAAGGCTGCACGAACCTGGCGAAGCAGTCCGGACTCACGGTCCGCGTTCTGAATCGCCAAGTCGCGTTCGGAGGCATATTGGATCTCATCCATCTGGTCGGCGCTTTTCTCGATGGCGATCCCGTCGCGCTTTCGCAACACATTAGTCAGTTCCGCCGCCTTCTGTTCCAGAATTTCCTCTAGACCGCTTATCGCAGCAGGTGAAATTGTCATGTAATACCTTTCCGCCCCGGCGGGCCGTCATTCCTCCACAGCACGGGATAGTCCAAACCGCGCCCGATGAACTTGCATGACGATACCAATGGGCGAATCGGGCCGTGCGGTCGAACTTACACAACCGCGGTGCAGTATTTGCACGCCACGAGTGGGCACCAGGCCTGTATTCGAGGTGTGGCGTGGCTACTCAAGTGCCGCCCGTTAACCCGGAGGCGGCCAGTGTGCGGCAGACAGGACTTATTCCACTGACCGTCGCGCTGGTAGCCGTTCCTTACCGCCCAAACCGGTCCGCCGGGCACGCTGCCGCTGCTTACTCAGGACGGTGACGCTCCCACTTGCGATGCAGTGCGACGGACTTCCCCCGGCCCACTTCGGGCCCTCGGATCTCTTGGTGTGGGCGGCAGAGCGATTGGAACACCCGAGGCCGGCGGGGCACCGCAGGGGCATGCACCCGCGTTTCGCGTGTTGGGCGAGACAGACGTCGAGTTACTAAACGCACCCGGGCGCCCGAGTCCCCTGCCGCGCCGCGCCGTTGTCCACCGGCGGCAGAACAGTTCGACACCGCTTGGAACCGGCGGCAAGGCGCCCAAGAACACCGAATAGCCATGACGCCGTGGCACAATCGGGCCCAATCCCGAGATGGCGGTCCCTGACTACCCCGGGGCCCGAAAACAGCGAGTGCCGGCAGCCCGTCGAGAGCTGCCGGCACACATACGAAGAAAGTCAGCCAGGCCGCTGCGGCGCGCTGCGAGGGCTGCCCGCGCGATGCTGGCCTCCGTTCACTTTCTGCCTGTCACCAGAAGGACAATGCCGCCAATGAGAGCGATGGCGCCTACGATGGGGGGCAACGGGATCTGGTGTGTCTGGTCCCTGGAGGCGTGAATCGGACCGACATCGACGACCTTCTCCCGGGTCGTGTAGGTGATGCCGCCCCATGCGAGGCCGATGACACCAATCACACACAATATTGCGCCAAGAATCTTTTTCACGACAGCCTCCTCGGGTGGACGTGTGGGTCGATCACGGTGGACTTACTTCTCAAGGACTTCTTCGATCTGCCCAACTTTCTTTTGAACCTTGCCGGCGAGGTTCTCAGAGGCGCCTTCGTCCTCTAAGTCCGGCTGGTTCACGATCTGGCCTGCCTTCTCCTTGACTTTGCCTTTCAATTCGTGAAACTTACCTTCGACCTGATCCTTCGTGCTCTGGTTCATTTTGATTTCTCCTTTTCTAAGCTGTCTGGCCGGTTAGGGGTGGGCATTCCGCCACCCAACCGCCCGGCCTGCGGTGCTATGAAACAAATAGCGGGGCTCGATTTCCAGGGCGTTTGTTGACTGCGTCCAGGTTTGAATCTTGCATTTAATTTGCCCCGCCAAAGGCCGGTAATTGTCAGATCCAATAGGGCTGGGCACCGTAATAAGTGAGAAACCTCGGCGCCCACCATGTTGTGTCAGCCATATTCGGCCAATGATTCTTGTCCGATTCGCTTCCCGGCTGTGTCTACCGCTAGTACGCTCCAGGGGATGGTGAGCAGTTTATCGCCCATCCCAGCAAGCCCCCGAAGGAATGGACCGCGCATGCAACTCGGCCCTTCTCCACGTCGATCATGAAGTGCTCGATCTTTCCGAGTTGCTCTCTTTGACGGTTCACGACTTTATCGCCCATCACAGTGTCCACCGCCATGACGCGTTGCGTCCAACGGCCTTTGTCGTCTCTCGCTCGTGCCACGATTCCTCCTTTCGCGGGATTGTGATTGCGGATCACGGAATCCGTGCCGCATCCGGCCTTCTACCAGCACTTGTGGGGCCCAAAGCGGACTACAGCGGGCTTGGGCCGGAAGTTCCGGAGGCGCCAGGGCCCGTGCAAGTCCTGCCGTTGGTTGGGCAGGAGTTGCAGTGTCTCATCGTCCGGGATTTCGACAAACTGGCTGACGAAGGTCAGATTCCGTGAACTGCGAGGTACAGGCGGCGGACGGTCACCTGGCATGTGCGGCATGAAGGGATCGACTTATACAGTGGTCAACAGGCGTCCGCCGCGCAGCGAGAAGCCGCTAACTGGATCTCCAGCGCCGTCCAGGCTTCCGCCACGGTATTTCCTGCGCTGCTCAAGGCAAGAGTTACGCTAATTAACCGGCCGCTGGCAACGTGAAATAGAAAACCGAACCGCTCCCCGGCCCGGATTCCACCCAGATGCGCCCGCCCTGTCCCTGGATAACCTTCCTGCAGTATGCAAGTCCAAGCCCTTCTCCGGGGTATTCGCGTCCGTGCAGGCGCTTGAAGGCGCCGAAAATCCGTTTCTGGAATGCTGGATCTACTCCGGGACCGTTGTCCCGCACCGAAATTACCCACTCGCGATCGCCCTGCATGGACGATACATGAACCCGTGGGTCGGGCACGCCGCAGTACTCGATAGCGTTAGCGATCAGATGGTGCAGAACGTTGGCCAGGGTTCTGAAGTCTCCCATCACCTCGGGCAAAGGGTCGTGAGTGACCGTCCCGCCGCCCTCGGCGATCCGCTTATCCGTCGCTAGCAGCGCCTGGCGCAGAACCGCTTCCAGATCCGTTCGGTAAGCTGGCGCGCCGCCGGTTCCGGTGGCCCAGTAGTCCACCACAGCGGCGAGCAGGGACTGCATTCGGGCCGCCCCGTCCTGGATGTGTTCGAGGAACCCGGTGGTATCGGGACCGAGGCGGCCTGCTTGGGTCTCGTCAATCAACTGGCTGAACGAAATCACGTCCCGGAGAGATTCGCGCAGGTTATGAGCCGCCACCGAGACGAACTCTTCGAATTCCGCGTTCGCCCGTTCCAACTCCTTCTGGAGCTCGATGCATCGCTCCGTCTCGGCGGCGAGCGCCTCGCGCAATCGCCCGATCTCGTGCTTCGCGCGGTCCTGGTCAGGACTATCCATTTTCAGCCTCTTCGCCCCGGGTGGTAACGGCCGGGAGCATAAACTTGAACGTAGCGCCCCGCCCCGCCTCCGATTCCACCCAGATCCGTCCGCCCTGACGCTCGACGACCCTTTTGCAGAGCCCCAGACCGATGCCGATTCCGGGAATCTCGCTTCCATGCAGTCGTTTGAACATTCCGAACACCCGGTCGGCATCTTTCGGATCGAGGCCGATTCCGTTGTCCTGCACGGCGAACAGCCACCCTTCGGCGCATTTCTCCGCCGAGACGTGGATCCTGGACGGCTCCTCGCCTCTGTACTTGATCGCGTTCGAGATGAGGTTATGGAAGAGTTGTACCAGGACAACCTCTTCCGCAACCAGGGTTGGCAAAGCGCCGGAAGTCACAACGGCTCCACTCCGCGAAATGGCTTCCTGAAGGTTCAGCAGCACATTGGAGAGAACGGCGCCGCAGTCGATGGAGCCGAAGCTGTTCTGATCCCGCTCGGTAACTTTCCAGTAAGCCAGCATCGCCTTCAACAACGCCTCGATCCGCAGCGCACCCTCCACGGAATAGGAGATGAGTTCGTCCGCTTCTTCGCCCAGTTTCCCGGCGTATTCCTGCCCCAGAAGCTCGTTGAAGTTCACTACCATGCGGAGAGGCTCCTGCAGGTCGTGCGTCAGCGCATACGCGAAATGCTGCAGTTCGGCATTGGTGGTCCGAAGCGCTTCTTCGGCATGCTTGCGGTCCGTCACGTCCTCGATCGCGAGAAGAATCGTTCGAGCCTGTGCATTCGGGTTGAAGATTTCGCTGGCATTCAGCAGCATCACCTTCCGTCCGACGCGGTCGAATTCGTGAGTCACCTCGAAGTCCCGGAACGTCGAGTGCGCGGGGAGGATATTCTCGAGCAGCTCGCGCAGTTTCGGAATGTTCCATTGTCCGTTCCCGAGGTCGTAAATCAGACGCCCCTCGGTCTCCTCGCTCGAGGCATGGAAGGTGCCATAGAACGTCTTATTCGCCTTCACTACTTGCAGGGTCTGGTTCAGGATGACCAGCGGTTCCCGCACCGTTTCGACGATCGCCTCCGCGAAATCAAGGCCCCGCTTTGCGGCGTCGATATCGATCAGCATCAGCACCGCGCCGTCTATCTTTCCATCCGGCCATGCCGACGGGAGGATTCGGGGCGTATACCAATGGCCATGCGAGTCGCGGATGTCGCGGCAGGTCCGGCTGCCGCCGTCCATCGCATCCGACAGTAACCGCCGCAGGTCGGGCAGGTCGACTTTCGGCCGCAGATCGGTGATCGGCCGGCCGACGTCGGCGGCGATCAAGTTCAACATCGGCTCAATGGCCCGTGTGAAGCGGCGAATGCGCAGATCCCGTCCCACCATCACCATGGGGATGCTGATACTCTCCAGGAGATTTCCAAGATCCCGGTTGACTTTGCTGAACGCCACGTTGCTGATCTTCAACTCCTCGTTCAACGTGTTCAGTTCCTCGTTGGCCGATTCCAGCTCTTCCTGCGCGGTTTCCAACTCCTCGTTGCCGGCCTGCGCCTCTTCGTTCGCTGTCTTGAGTTCTTCCAGCGTGGTCTCGTTATCCTCGACGATCGATTGCAGATACTCCTTGGTTGCTTGAAGTTCGCGCCGCATCCGGGCGCCGGCCTGGCTGTCGTCCACGGCGGGTTCTTTCGGCGCCTTCGGCCCGGCGTCCTCGAAACGAATCAGAAAATAGCGTTCCTTGGGAGAGGACGAGGCACTGAAAGGGGTTACCTTGATTATGACGTCTCTCAACTGGCCGCTATCATCGATCCGGAAGCCGTCTTCCTGGGCGGCGGCATTGTGCTGTCGGGCGGCTCGTACTGCTTTGCCCAGCCCTGCTATCAAGCCCTCACGGGCCATCTTGAGAAGGTTCTGGGCCGGCACGCCCGGCGACAGTTCCAGGTACGGCGCAGTGCGGCCCCGTACCTGAACGATGTTCATGGCTTCGTCGACGATCGCGCCTGGAGAGCCGTATTCGGCCAGCACCAACCGGTCGGCTTCTCTCAACACATCCGGCCCCGCCTGGCCTGCGGCTATTCTCTCGCGGATGTCCGCCCTCTCTTCGATGCGCCGGCTACCGCCCGGTGTCCGCGTCGTTATACTCGCGGCCGGCTGGATGCAGTAGATCTTGTGCGCCTTCTGCATTTGGTGAAAGGATTCGGAGAGTGTGCCGATGCCTTCCGATGCGCCGAGCACCAGATAACCCGTTGGCTTGAGGGCGTAATGCAGGATCGATAGCACCTTCCGCTGTAACACCGCTCCCAGGTAGATCAGCACATTGCAGCAACTCACCAGGTCCAGCTTGGAGAAAGGCGGATCCTGCACGAGGTTGTGCCTGGCAAAGACACAAGCTTCGCGGATGGGCTTCGCAATCTGGAACCCATGTTCCACCCGCGTGAAGAACCGCTCTAAGCGTTGCGGCGAGACCGGGGCCACGTCGGACTCCCTGTACACACCGGCACGGGCCTTTTCGATCGCCGTCTGGCTGATATCGGTGGCGAAAATTTCGAACGGAACCTCCGCATTCGAATCCTCCAGAAATTCCGTCAGGCAAATGGCCGTCGAATAGGCCTCCTCGCCGGTGGCGCACCCGGGCACCCAGATCCGGATCGGATCGTCGGGCGACCTGTTCGCGAGCAGGGCCGGGAATATGGTCCGCTTCAGTTCCTCGAAAACGGGCGGTTCCCGGAAGAACCGGGTTACTATGATGAAGCAGCTTTCGCCCAGGGCGATGGCTTCCTCGCGATTTTGCTCGAGATCCCGGCTGTAGTCCGCCAAGGTGACGAAGCCGCGAAGGGCCATGCGCCGTTTGATGCGCCGTGCCAGCGTACTGGGCCTGTAGTGGGTGAAGTCCACGCCCGTGGCGTTCCGCACCTGCCGGAGTATCTTCGCCAGTTCGGCATCCCGCGGCGGCTCATTTGCCTCCAGTGACTCGGCTGCGACACGAGTGTCCCGGGAGATGGCCACCAGTTGGCGCGCGATTCCGGCCGGCGGCAGAATGAAATCCGCCACTCCGGCGGCGATGGCGCTTCCGGGCATCCCGTCGTACTTCGCCGTTCCCACCTCCTGGGCGAAGGTAGCGCCGCCCGCGTCCTTGATCGCGGTTAGTCCCAACGTCCCGTCCGAAGCGGTTCCCGACAGAATGACGCCGATGGCGCTGCTGCCGCAATCCGCCGCCAAGGCCCGGAAGAAGTAGTCGACCGGCAGGTTGGGTCCGCGAGCGGGACGCGGCAGCGTATGTAGGATCCCTTCGGAGATGCTCAGATGGGTTCGCGGTGGAATGACATAAACACGATTGGCGGCGGCGCGAGTCTCGCCTTTCAGCTCGGAGACAGGCATCTTGCTGGCCTTGGAGAGCAGTTCGGTGAGGTGGCTCTCGTGACTCGGGTCGAGGTGCTGAATCAGCACGAACGCCATGCCGGTGTCGTCGGGAAGATGGCTGAGCAAATCGGTGAATGCCTCCAGTCCGCCCGCCGAGGCTCCCATTCCCACGATCCGCCTCGGGGCGATTTCTCCGGGTTCCTGGTCAGTTGGAGGACCGATTTCCGCGACCGCCGTGGGAGGCTTCGCCACCGGCGCCGCACGCCGCCTGGGGCGGGGAGTATCACCGGGTGAGGGCCTGACGGTCTTCTTTGCCATACACGATCGCTACCTCTCCTTGGCCGGGATAACCGGCCGCCAATTCTCGGGATTGTAACGCTGGATGAGCACGCGTCGTGCCAATTCCTTTTGGCGACCATACACCCGGGAATGTACCCTCGAAGCGGATCGACGGCCGGGCGCTAATTGACGCGGGAGTTCGCGAGTTGCTCCCTGATGATGATGCCGATGTCCATGAATTGTCCGAGACCGGCCGGCTTGGTGATGAAGCAGGCAACGCCCAGGTCCTGGAGCAGCGTCTGGTCTCGCTTGGACTGGGAAGAACTCCACGCGCAAACCGGGACGCCGGTCAGATGCTCCGCCGCGCGAATCGCGCGCAGGATGTCCTCACCGGTGTACTTGGCAAGATTCATGTCCATCAGGATCAAGTCCGGAATGGCCGCCCCCGCATAGGCACCCTCGCGGTGAATGAAGGCCAGGGCTTCGCCGCCGTCAGACAGGTGAATCAGTTCATACTGGAGATCCTGCTTCTTCAGCGCCCGCTCGAGAAGAAAGACGTCGGATCGATTGTCCTCGATGACAAGGATCCGGGCCATGGCAACAGTCGAATCGTGTTTCACGCTTCACTCCCGCCGGCCAGCATGGGCCAGCCGCTTTTCATCATTTCACAGTCGATGGCGGCGCTGTTTCCGGCGACACCTGAATGGCCCGCACCACGAACCGTTTGGGCGCGGATCCCAGATAGGAAAACGGATAACAGGTCACCAGCGTCAGCACGTTCCCGGATGAGGGCGCGAGCACCCCTACGTTGTCTGGCTCCACCACCGTGAGCGACTGTACCGCGTACCGGAAGTCTCCAGTCAACGTCGAGACCCGGATTTCGTCATTGGTCCTGATGTCCTTCAAGCCGCGGAAGAACGTATCGCGGTGACCCGCCAGCCCGACGTTTCCGGCCTGGCCGGGCTGCGCCGTGGCGGGGATGTGGCCCACGGCGAGCAGCAGGGTGTTCGCGTCGATGCCTTCCCGCACCATCGCGGACAAGTGTAGCCTCGGGACCGAAATTCGCCCAATCGCGGCGCCCGAGGACAGGCTCATTCCCGCCGGAGACGCTGGGCGGGGGGCGCGAACGGTTCGCCAGACCGGTGTGGCGGCAACCGGGACCGCGGCGGCGATCCGGTCGTGTTCGCGGTCGAATTCCCGGCCTTCGTAAGTCTGGTAAAGCACCCGCTCGAGAAACGCGCCGCCGTAGAGGCCCAGGCAAACAACCGCGACAATCAGTAGCCAGTACCGGCCCAAGGTTCGGTATGCGGTCCGCGAGATGGTTGCACGGAGTTTCATAGGCCCGGTTTCCGGTTCGCGGAGTCCGGTTGAACAACCAGCGGGCGTAGGTCTGGTAGAAAATATCGGGTGCGCGTGTGCACAGCTAACTTGTGCCCATCGGACGTCGATGCGGTTACTCTGATCTTCCGCACGGCGCCCTGTTCACCGGATCGAACCGGAACGTAGCCGATCGTATAACGCGTTCGAATATCGGCTGCGATCCTCCCGCAGATGCTGCCGACCGCCGAAAGGCCTTCGGGAAAAAACGACTCGCCGCCGCTGATCTGACTGAGCCGGCGGAGCAATCCGGGATTTTGATCGAGGTCGTCGGGATCGAGGATGCCGATCGTGTAGATCGTCGCACGAGACTCCCCCACCATCCGGATCACGTCTTTCGGATTGTGAGCGCTGAAATTGTCGCCGCCATCGCTGACCAGCATCAGGGCCTTTCTCTTGCACTTGCCCTCTCCGAGGTGATTCAGCGAGAACAGAATCGCGTCGTAAAGAGCCGTCCGGCCCGCTGGAATCGCCATCGACAGGGCCGTACGAAGACGGTCGATGTCGGCCGTGAACGGAACACCAGCCGGGAGGCCGCTGCGAACCTGGTCGCCGAAGTTCACGACGAACATCTCGTCGTTCCGGTTGCTCGCGTGAATGAACGATAGCGCCGCCGTGACCACCACACTGTACTTCGGCCTCATGCTGCCGCTGGTGTCGATCACCAGGCCGACCGTCACCGGGACGTCGTCGCTCGCAAAGTGCGCAATCTTTTGAAGCACTCCATTTTCATAAATGCCAAAGTTGTGTTTGCCGAGATTCGCAACGTGCAGGCCATCCTTGTCTCGGACACTCACGTCCAGCAGCACCAGTTCGGCGGTCACGCTGATCTTTAACGGTTGTTCGGACTCCTGGGCCGCAGGGGCCTGCGCAGGGAGTGCCTGCGCGGCCATCGCCAACCCGAGAATGAATAGACTTGCCGGCATCGCAAAACTCCCTCTGCACCGTGGCCCGACTGGAAGAGCCACGGCGAATGGCTGGCGCGCTCCTGGCTTTACACCTTGGAAGAACGCCGGCGCCCCGCGCGAAGTCCCTCGAGCATGGCAAACAGGGCCAATGCCACGAGTCCGGCGAAGCCGAGGAGCGGTAGCGCACTCGAAGTGTGCGGCAATGCCGTCTCGGCCGAAGCCGTCTCAGTCGGAGCCGTCTCAGTCGCAGCGGCTCGGTCGGCCGTCTGATCGGTTACCGGGGCAGAGGCTGTCTCAACTTGTTGGGTGGGCTGCATCGCGGCATCCCGCTCCCGCACGGGCAGCGTGGCGACCGTGAGTTCGCTGGTCTGGCCGCTCTCGTCCACCGCCACAACCGGCGCCGTTTTCAGGTCTTCTACCGCGGTTGTATCTACGTCGATGGCGGGAACCTGAGTTTTCGCAAAGGCGGCTATCTGCGCAGCGGTCTGTTTGGCGTAGGCGAACTCCTGTCCAAAGTTGTCGCCGGGGTAGAACCATGCCCGGAGGGCCTTGGGCTGTCCTTCGGGAACTTCCCAGAACTGGAATACCGTGTTGCCGGTCGGCTGCAGGCGATAGTTCGGAATCGCGAGGATCGTGGTGATCACGTTCTGCTGATCCTTATCGAAAATCCGGACGATGTGCCGGTCCGACGAGGAGTCAACCAGAACCATGACATACTCGCCGGGTTGAAGCGTTACGGTGTGGGTCGCAGTGCAGCAGGACGGCACTTGTATCGGCTCATTGATGGTGAGAGTGGTCTTCTTGTCCCAGGTATCCGCCTGGAGACTTGGTAGCAGCGCCAAGCCGATGCATCCGGCGAAGGCTGCGAATGCAATGTTCCTGAAATATCTCATACGGTCGTCGATCTCCCTTGCGACTTAGCTATGGGCAGGTCGGGAGCCAAAGCGAAAAGGCCCTGAAATTCGGTCCTCCGGCGAATGCATAGCTGCTTCATGCAGTTGTTGCTGTTAAACATGCAGGATCTGCTGCGAAGGACCAGATCCCTTCCAATTGCGGTCAAGCGGCTGCATTGGCCCGGCTCGTGCATAGCCATGGGTAGCACCTTCCAAAAGGAGGAAGGTACAAATGGCAAGAAATACATCGGTCATCGGGATCTACCCGGATCGCACAACCGTTTCGGACGCAACCAGCGTTCTGACCAAAGCGGGGTTTCGCGCGACGGACATCTCTGTCCTCACGTCCGACAATCTGGGGTCGAAGGATTTCGCTGTCGAGAGACACACGAGGGCGCCTGCGGGAGCGGCGGCGGGAGCGGCGCTGGGTGCGTTGGTTGGTGCCGGGTTGGCTTGGCTGGTCGCCTCCCAGACCGTGACCGTCGCCGGTTTGGAGCCGCTTGTCGCCGCGGGACCGATACTCGCTGCCCTGGCTGGAGCCGGCGCGTGCGGAGCGCTGGGTTGGATCGCGGGATTACTGGCGGGTATGAGTCTGACGGAATACGTCGCCAAGCGGTACGCGGGCAGAATCCGGCGTGGGGGCATTCTCCTGTCCGTTCATTGCGACAGTCCGGAATGGTGCGCACGGGCGAAGAAGATGTTGAAAGACACGGGCGCCCGGGATATCTCGTCCGCCGCTGAGGCTCGCGCCGACTATGGGACAACCGATAAGCCGACGGAGAGAGCGCCGGTGGTGGTCACGATTCCTGACGCTGTGCCCGTCGAGGAGACGGCGGATTACGTCCCCGTTGAGACCAAGAAGTAAGTATTCGAGCACGGCATCCAAAAGAGGGATAACTATGTGCATAATGCGAGCGACCAGTGCGACTGCGCTCCTGCTGCTATTCGGGACAACTGTCCCTGCAGTAGCACAGCAAGAGCAGCAAAGCGAGAAACAAGACAAATCTGAGCGGAAGCAGGGCGGCCAGGAGCGCCGTCAGGTGCAGCCGCAAGAGCAGCGCGGGCAAACTGCCCGACCGCCGCAGCGGGCCCAGCAGCAGGATCAGCAGCGGAACCAGCAGCAGCAGGATCAACAGCGGAATCAGCAGCGGAATCAGCAGCAGCGGGCCCAGCAGCAGGATCAGCAGCGGAACCAGCAGCAGCGGGCTCAGCAGCAGGATCAACAGCGGAATCAGCAGCAGCGGGCCCAGCAGCAGGATCAGCAGCGGAATCAGCAGCAGCGGGCTCAGCAGCAGGATCAGCAGCGGAATCAGCAGCGGGCCCAACGGCAGCCACAGCGGAGCCAGCAGCAGGCGATGGCCTGGCAACAACGGCGGGGATGGTTGCCTCAGGGTGGCTGGCAGGGCCAAGCCTCATGGCGGCAGTCGCGCGCCCGTCAATGGGGAACCGAGCATCGCGATTGGTTGCAACGTGGCGGCTACGGTGGCTACTACATTCCTCAGGACCGTTTCGGTCTATATTTCGGGAGTCAGCACGGGTTCCGCATGGGAAACCAACTCTCGATGTACATGGGATACCCGCGCTTCTCCTACAACGGACTTTCGTTCCTCCTCGTGGATCCGTGGCCGGAATACTGGGCGGATGACTGGTACGAGGCCGACGACGTCTATATCGATTACGACCGCGGCTACTACCTTAACGACCGCAGGTATCCAGGCGTCCGGCTTGCGATCACAGTCGTGCTGTAGA
>JBBQGE010000127.1:0-16117 GCA_038322675.1 Bryobacterales bacterium | reverse complement strand
ACCGATGGATCGTTAGTCTGGATCAAGGATGAAAGCAATCCCGCGCAGCACAGCTGGGAACAGTTCTATCGCAACCGCTGGCAGCACGACAAGGTCATCCGCAGCACGCATGGCGTGAACTGCACGGGCGGATGTTCGTGGAACATCTACGTTAAAGATGGCATCGTCACGTGGGAGATGCAGGCGTTGGATTATCCGTTACTCGAATCGGGAATCCCGCCCTACGAGCCGCGTGGATGCCAGCGCGGGATTTCCTATTCGTGGTACCTGTACAGCCCACTGCGAGTGAAGTACCCCTACGTGCGCGGAGCGTTGCTCGACCTTTGGAAGAGCGCGCGGGCCGCTCATGAGGATCCGGTGGACGCGTGGCGGTCTCTGGTGGAGGACCCCGAGAAAAGACAACGCTGGCAGAAAGCGCGCGGCAAAGGCGGCTTTCGCCGGTTCGACTGGGACACCGCGCTCGAGATTATCGCGGCGTCCAACGTGTACACCGCCAAGAAGTACGGGCCGGATCGAATCGCCGGCTTCTCGCCGATCCCGGCGATGTCGATGATTAGCTACGCCTCCGGCAACCGCTATCTGCAACTGATCGGCGGCGTCTCGCTGTCGTTCTACGACTGGTACAGCGATCTGCCGCCCGCTTCGCCCGAGGTGTGGGGCGACCAAACCGATGCCCACGAATCGGCCGACTGGTATAACGCGAAACTGTTGGCCGTCATGGGGTCGAACCTGAACATGACGCGGACACCGGATTGCCATTTCGCGGCCGAGTCCCGCCACAACGGGACGAAGATGTGGGTCTTTGCGCCGGACTTCAACCAGGTGGCCAAGTACGCCGACGAATGGATTCCGGTGAACGCCGGTCAAGACGCAGCCTGGTGGATGGCGGTGAATCACGTTCTGCTCAAGGAATTCCACTACGATAAGCCTGAGCCCTACTTCATCGAGTACGCGAAAAAATATACGGATGCCCCGTACCTGGTCGAAGTTAAAGAGGCGGATGGCGCGTGGCGCGCGGGCCAGATGCTGCGAGCGAACCGGCTGCCCGGCTACACGGACATCGAGAACGGCGACTGGAAATTCCTGATGTGGGACGAGCCTAACCAGTGTCCCAAGGTGCCCTTGGGTTCCAGCGGCTTCCGCTGGGGTCAGGAGAAGGGCAAGTGGAACTTGCAGCTTCAGGACGGGATCGACGGCACGGATATTGATCCAGCACTGACTTTTGTCGCCAACAACGACGGGGTTGTACAGGTGTCGTTCGACGACTTCGGCGCGGCGCGCTCGATTACGCGCGGAGTGCCTGTGAAGCGCATCCAACTGGCGTCCGGCGAAACCGTGAGCGTGACCACCGTCTACGATCTGCTGATGGCGCAGTTTGGGGTGCCACGCGGGCTGGCGGGCGATTATCCGGCGTCCTATGACGAAGAGGACAAGCCCTATACACCGGCGTGGTCCGAGCGTTACACGGGCATGGGCCGTGAAACCCTGATCCGGTTCGCGCGGGAGTGGGGCAACACCGCGCGGCTGACCAAGGGCAAGTGCATGGTGATCATCGGCGCGGGCATCAATCACTGGTACCACAACAACCTAATGTACCGGGCCCCCATCTACGCCCTGATGTTCTGCGGCTGCGTAGGAGTAAACGGCGGCGGCCTCGCGCACTACGTTGGGCAGGAGAAACTGGCGCCGGGCGAATCGTGGGCATCCATCGCGAACGGCCGCGACTGGCAGCCGGTGTCCCGCTTGCAGAACGCCCCGAGCTGGCACTACATCAACACCGACCAGTGGCGCTACGAGCGTCACTTCACCGATTACCACACCGTTCCGCAGTATCAACGCCCCGATTCAGTGGCCAAAGGACACACGGCGGATTTGCAGGTGAAGGCAGTTCGCAACGGCTGGCTGCCGTTTTATCCGCAGTTCAGCCGGAACCCACTCGAATTGGCGGAGCAAGCCCGCGCCGCGGGAGCGACGTCGGACGACGGCATCGTTTCCTGGATCGTGGACGAGTTGAAGCAGCGCCGGCTGCGATTTTCGGTGGAAGATCCCGACGCTCCCGAGAACTGGCCGCGAGTCTGGTTCATCTGGCGCGGCAACGCCTTGTTGGCATCCGCGAAGGGCCACGAATATTTCCTGAAGCACTATCTGGGCACTCATACCAACGCCATCGCCGAGGAACTGGCGGAGGGCTCGGTCCACGAAATCGAGTGGCACAAGACCGCTCCGCTCGGGAAGATGGACCTGGTAGTCGATCTGAACTTCCGCATGGACACGTCGGCGTTGTACTCCGACATCATCCTGCCTGCCGCCACCTGGTATGAGAAGTCCGACCTCAATTCGACCGACATGCACAGCTTCATTCATCCGCTGTCGGCCGCAGTACCGCCGTGCTGGGAGTCGAAGAGCGATTGGCAGATCTTCCGGGCTATCGCTCACAAGTTCTCCGAACTGGCGGGTAAACACTTCGCTGGTCCTGTCGAAGACCTGGTTACGAGTCCGCTCGGGCACGATTCAGTCGCCGAAATCGCGCAACCGCGGATCGCGGATTGGATCAACGGCGAAGTAGAGGCCGTTCCGGGCAAGACGATGCCGGGGATGAGAATCGTCCGCCGCGATTATCGCAACGTTTACAACCAGTACATTTCTTTCGGTCCGCTGGCCCGCGACCAGGGGATCGGCATGCACGGCACCCATTACGAAATTAAGGATTTCTACGAACGGGCGCTCGGCGAGGTAGCGACGGTTGAATTCGACGGCGGACGCTACATTTCGCTGTATGAGGACGAGGAGGTGTGCAACGCCATTCTGCGGTTCGCCACGGTCACCAACGGCGAACTCTCATACCGGTCGTACAAGAACATGGAGCAGCGGGTGGGGCTTCCGCTGGCCCAACTGGTGGAGAAGGCGCGAGCGCTGCGCGCCGACTACAAGACGTTACAGACACGGCCCTTCCGGCTGTTGAACAGTCCCATGTGGTCCGGCCTCACCGAGGACGGCCGCGCCTATTCGCCGTTCACCTACAACGTGGAGTGCATGGTGCCGTGGCGGACGCTGACCGGCCGCCAGCATTTCTATCTCGACCATCAAGGCTACATTGACTTTGGCGAACACCTTCCGTGCTACAAGCCGAAGCCGCTGCCAGAAGAGTACGGCGATCTACGCTTTACCACCGAGAAGAACGGTTCGCTGATGTTGAACTACCTGACACCGCACGGCAAGTGGCATATTCACTCCACCTACGGTGACAACCAGCGCATGACCACGCTTTCCCGGGGCGTCGAGCCGTTCTGGATCAACGACCGCGACGCCGAACAAATCGGCATTGTCGACAACGACTGGGTGGAGGTACATAACGACAACGGCGTGGTGGTAACCCGCGCCGCCGTCAGCGCGCGCATTCCGCGCGGCATTTGTATCCAGTACCATTCGCCCGAACGAACCTACTCGGTACCAAAGTCGCCATTGCGCGGCTATCGCCGGGCCGGCGGCCATAACAGCCTCACCCGCATACGGCTGAAGCCCAACCTGATGATGGGCGGATATGGTCAGTTCACTTATCACATGAATTACTGGGGTCCCACCGGCGTGAACCGCGATACGCACGTGCTGGTGCGTAAACTGCCGGATCTGCGTTGGTAGCGGGAAAGGAGACGAAATGAACGTTCGCAGCCAAATATCGATGGTGTTCCACCTGGATAAATGCATTGGGTGCCACACCTGCAGCATCGCCTGCAAGAACATCTGGACGGACCGCAAGGGTACCGAGTACATGTGGTGGAACAATGTGGAGACCAAACCCGGAACGGGCTATCCGACGGCCTGGGAAGACCAGGATAAGTATTACGGCGGATGGGAATGCGAGAACGGCGATCTGCGGCTTCGCTCCACCAGCAAGACCCAGACGGTCTTCAACATTTTCCACAACCCGCACCAACCATCCATGGACGATTACTACGAGCCGTGGACCTATGATTACCAGCATCTGTTCAACGCGCCGGAAGGACCGGACCAGCCCACGGCGGTGCCGATCTCGATGGTGACCGGCGACCTGATCCAAATCAAGGCGGGCCCCAACTGGGATGACGACCTGGGCGGCTCACCGGTGTACGCCGAGAACGATCCGAATCTCGAACAGTTGAATCCGGACCAGCGCGCGCAGATGTTCGCGGTGGAGCGGTTGATGTTTTTCTATTTGCCGCGCATCTGCAACCACTGCCTGAACCCCGCCTGCGTGGCCTCGTGCCCCTCGGGGGCGCTGCACAAGCGAGGCGAAGACGGCATCGTGCTGGTGGATCAGAAGCGCTGCCGCGGATGGCGCGCCTGCATCGCCGCTTGTCCGTACAAGAAGATGTACTACAACTGGGAGACCGGCAAATCCGAAAAGTGCATCCTGTGCTTCCCGCGGCTTGAGACCGGACAGGCTCCGGCGTGTTTCCACTCCTGCGTTGGCCGTATTCGCTACCTGGGCGTTGTGCTCTATGACGCGGACCGGATCTACGACGTCGCGCGACTCCCAGTCGACGAGCTAGTTGAGGGACAGCGTTCGCTGATCCTCGATCCGCGCGATCCGGAGGTGATCGCCGCGGCGCGGCGCAACGGGATTCACGACTCGGTGGTGGAATCGGCCCAGAAATCGCCGACCTACAAATTTGTCAAGGAATGGAAGATCGCGCTCCCGCTGCACGCGGAGCATCGCACGCTCCCGATGCTGTTCTACGTGCCGCCGATGGCGCCGGTGATGGCGCAGAGAAACGGCACGGCCGTGGACAACGTGTCGGACGATCTGTTTCACGACATCGACGAGGCGCGCGCGCCGATCCAGTATCTCGCCAATCTGTTTGGCGGGGGCCAGGAGGGCAAAGTGCGGTACGCGCTGCGCAAGCAGAAGGCAGTGCGATGGTACCGGCGGGCGGTCACAGTGGGCGACGTCGACATGCCGACAGCCGAGCGGATGCTCATGGAAGCCGATTCCTCGGTGGAGGAAGCGGAAGCCATCTACCGGTTGACGTCGCTGTGCACCTTCGACGACCGGTTCGTGATTCCGCCGATGCATCGCGAACAGGCGATCGAGATGCTTGAGGATCCCCAGATGCATAAGCAAAGTGTGGGATTCGGGTTCATCGAGGGACCCAGGAGGGGGATGTGAACTTTTCGCTGTGGTCTCCCTTGCTGTCTTACCCCGGCCCCGACTACCTGGAGCGCTTGCGCGACTGCATGGCGGGCGCCCCGTCGCCGCATCTGGAGGAGTTCGCGCAGAGCATCGACGGACTGCCGCGCGAGGCCATCGAGGAACTGTACACGCAGACCTTCGACTGGAGTCCCGCCACGACACTCGATATCGGCTGGCACCTGTTCGGCGAGAACTACGACCGCGGCGATTTTCTGGTGAAACTCCGCGGCGCGTTGCGCACTTACGGACTGCCCGAGTCGCACGAACTGCCGGACCACCTCTCACATGTCCTGCCACTGCTCGATCGCTTGCCGGAAGATGAGCGGGGGAGCTTTGCCGCGAAGTTCGTTCAGCCGGCGCTCGAGAAGTTAAGCGACGGTCTCGCCAAGATCGAGAGTCCCTTCCTGCCGCTGCTGCTCTGCGTCCGCAGTCAGATCGCCGGCCTCGTTACCGAAACTATTCCCGCCGGAGCAACCCATGCGTGACACTTCAAGCTACTTCAATGCCGTGTTCTTCATCGCTTTGCCGTACGTGGCGTTGTTCACGTTCTTCCTGATAACGATCGTTCGATACCGGTCGAACGCCTTTACTGTGTCCAGCCTTTCCAGCCAATTTCTGGAGAATCGACAGCACTTCTGGGCGCTCATGCCATTTCATTACGGAATCCTGACGGTGCTGGCCGGACACATCGTGGCGTTCCTGCTGCCGCGGCAGTTGCTGTGGTGGAACGCTGTGCCGGCACGGCTGTACGTGCTCGAGATCAGTGCCCTGGCGTTCGGGCTACTTACGCTTGCCGGACTCATCGCGGCCATGGTGCGGCGCCGCACGAGTCACAAGATTGCGGTGGTGACGACGCTGTCGGACTGGATCATCCTCACGTTGCTCCTGCTGCAGGTGGTCTCGGGGCTCGGCGTCGCGATGATGCATCCGTGGGGCTCGTCCTGGTTCGCCATCGCGATGACACCCTACCTGTGGTCGGTGGCCACGCTCAACCCGAACATAGCCCTGGTCAGCGTCATGCCGGCGATGGTGAAGTTCCACATCATCAACGCTTTCGTGTTGATTGGCTTCTTCCCGTTCACGCGGCTGATGCACATCCTGGTGGCGCCCAACCCGTATCTGTGGCGCAGGCCCCAGGTGGTTCGCTGGTACCGGCGGCCTTCGGCGGCGCGAGTTTAGGGGGAGACTCGGATGCCACGATCACTCAAGGGCACCCCGTCGGCCGGCCTGTGGGGCGCGACGCTGGGATTCTTCTTCGGCTTCGCCGCCGTGGCGCTGTTTGGTCCCACGGCGGCGCGGTTCCAGCAGGTGATGGGTCTGAGTCCAATGGCGGTGGGATTCCTGGTCGCCATGCCCTCCCTTTCCGGTTCACTGCTGCGCATCCCGTTTGCCGCGTGGGTGGAAACCACAGGCGGCCGCAAGCCGTTCCTGGTTCTGTTGGGCCTGTCTCTGGCCGGTATGGCCGGATTGACGGCGCTGACGATTTGGATCTATCCAACGCACCTGACGGCGGCGTGGTATCCCGTGCTGCTGATTCTGGGCGTATTCTCCGGTAGCGGCATCGCGACGTTCTCGGTCGGCATCGGTCAGGTTTCATATTGGTTCCAGCAGCGGCAGCAAGGCCGCGCGCTGGCTATCTATGCGGGCCTCGGCAACGTGGCTCCCGGAATTTTCACCTTCGTGCTGCCGTTCACTCTCGCGCAATGGGGTTTGGCGACTTCCTACATCGCATGGTTTCTGATGCTGCTGGCCGGCACGGTGTTGTACGCGGTGATGGGCCGGAACTCCTGGTTTTTCCAGTTGCGCGCACAGGGCGCATCGTTTGAAGAGGCCAAGCGCGAGGCCGCCGCGCTCGGCCAGGAACTGTTTCCCGCCCGCAATCTCGTCGAAAGCCTTCGGGAGTCCGCACGCTGCTCGAAGACCTGGGCGCTGGTGTTCATCTACTTCACGACATTCGGCGGATTCATTGCGCTCACCGCGTGGCTGCCGACTTATTACACCCAGTATTTCGGCCTCTCGCCGCTGCTGGCCGGCGGGCTTGCCGGCCTGTTTTCGCTGCTGTCCTCATTGATCCGCGTGGGCGGAGGAGTGCTGGCCGACAAGCTTCGGGAAGGCGGTGAAAACACGGCCATCCTGGCGCTCCTGATTCTGCTTTCCGGCACGCTGGTGATGATCAACGCAACCCGCTACGAAGTGGCGCTACCCGGCGAGATCCTCATGGCTTTCGGCATGGGTGTCACGAATGCGGCGGTCTTCAAGATCGTGCCCCAGGCCGTGCCCCACGCGGTGGGCGGAGCTTCGGGGTGGGTGGGTGGATTGGGCGCTTTCGGGGGGTTCGCCATTCCGCCGTTGCTCGCTTTCGCCGTCCGCGATCTCGGCAAGCCGGGTTATGCCATCGGCTTCATTATTTTCATCTTTCTGACACTCGCGTCGCTCACCATGGCATGGATTCTTAAGTATTCAGGTGAAGTTGCACCCGACCCGGGGTTGAAAAAAGTGCAATAACGAGCCACTGACATGAAAAGCCGCATTATCACGATTCTTCTCGCCATTGGCCTCAGCGTCTCGTGCCTTCTGCTGGCTGGACGCATGAGCCAACTGCATCTACCCGGCAACCAGCAGGGTTATGAACCGGTGCAGCCCATCGCGTACTCGCACCGCCTGCATGCGGGCGAAATGCAGATTCCCTGTTTGTATTGCCATTTCGCCGCGCAGACCAGCAGGCACGCGGGCGTCCCTCCAGCGAGCATTTGCATGAACTGCCACCGCCAGGTGACGTCCTCTCTGGGTGGGATGCACGCCGAGGATGAACTGGCGGCAAAGGAAAAGCGCAAGCCTCGACAGATCGTTTCGGCCGAACTCGAAAAGCTTTACGACGCGCTGGCTCTCGACGGAAACCTCCAGCCCGATCCGCGCAAGACACCGCAGCCGATCGTCTGGAATCGGGTTCACGCTCTGCCATCGTTCGTTTATTTCGACCACCGCGCGCATGTGAGGGTAAACGTTGCCTGCCAGCAGTGCCACGGCCCAGTGGAGACGATGGAGCGCGTCCGCCAGGTCTCGGATCTGAGCATGGGGTGGTGCGTCAACTGCCATCGCCAGGCAAACCAGACGGGCATTGCGGGCGCACGGGTGCATGCGTCGACGAACTGCTCCACCTGTCATTACTAGAGGGTTTGACTATGTCCGACAAATATTGGCGCAGCCTGGAAGATTGGCGGAACGTTTCGGAAACCGGCGACGCTGAGTTCTCCGAAACTCCGATCGATATCGAAGCGGGACCCGACCGGCGCGGATTTCTGAAAGCTGCCGGATTCAGTTTCGGAGCCGCGATGCTCGCCGGTTGCGGCCGCACGGTTCAGAAGATCGAGCCGAATCTCCAGCAACCGGAAGGATTCATACCGGGACGCCCTGTTTATTATGCGTCCACTTGCGGAGGTTGCAGCGCGGGCTGCGGAACGCTGGTGAAAGTGCGGGACGGGCGTCCGATCAAGCTGGAGGGCAATCCCAGCCACCAGGTTTCGGGCGGCGGTTTGTGCGCGGTGGGCCAGGCGTCGATTCTAGGTCTCTACGACAGCCGGCGGATCGCGCACCCGATGGTTGACGGCAAAGCCGCGAGTTGGGCGCAGGCCGACGCGTTTGTGCAGGACCGTCTGGAGCAGGCCCGTCGTGCCGGCGGCGCTGTGCGTCTTCTCACCGGCACCGTGCATAGCCCTACTGAATCGGCTTGGATCGGCCATTTCCTCGGGAGTTTCCGCAACGCGCGCCACATCGAATACGACGCGCTGTCGGCGTCGGCGATTCTCGACGCGCACGAGCGGACGCACGGTGCACGCATCCTCCCGCGCTACCGTTTCGACAAGGCCGGCGTCATCGTGGGGATCGACGCGGATTTCCTCGGCACTTGGATTTCACCGGTGGAGTTTGCGCGGGAATACGCCGCCGCGCGCGATCCGCTCGGTTCGCAATACGCCTGGCACACGCAGGTGGAGTCGCGGATGTCGTTGACGGGGACTAAGGCGGACCACCGCGTTGTGTTGGGGCCGGCGGACCTGGCAGGCTTTGTCAGCGACTTGCACGATGCCGTGATCAAAGGCGGATCGAATCGTCCCGAGGTCCTCCAAATTGCGCAGCGATTGCGTGATGCGCGCGGCCGCGGCCTGGTTGTGTGCGGGTTGCAGGATGTCGCGGCGCAGGCACTGGTGAACGGGATCAACGAGGCGCTCGGCAACTACGGCGCGACCATCGAGACGGACCGCGCCAGCCGACAGCGTCGCGGAGACGATCGCGCGCTGGAGAATCTGCTCGCGGAGTTGCGGGGCGGCGCGGTGGACGTGCTGATCGTAGCGGGAGCAAACCCGGCGTTCGATCTGCCCGGCGGCGAGGCGGTTGCGAAGGCGAAGTTGCTGATCGTCCACGCGCAGCGCATGGACGAGACGGCCGCGAAAGCACAGGCAGTTTGCGCTGCTCCCGATGTGTTGGAATCGTGGGGCGACGTGGAACCGGTGGAAGGGACCGCCTGCATCGTACAGCCGTGCCTTCAGCCACTGTTTCAGACGCGGCCGTTAGTGGAAACACTGGCGGCGTGGTCCGGCAAGCCGGGGGTGGCGTTGGATCTGATCCGCGACCAGTGGCGGCAGGAGATCTTCCCCAAAGCGAAATCGAATCTGGCTTTCGAAGAGTTCTGGGAGCGGAGCTTGCAGGACGGCTTCGCGCAATACACGCCGGCCGCGCGGGCACGGACCGCGGCGCGGCGCGAATCGGAACCGGAACCGCTCCAGAAGATGGATCCACAGGATGGCTTCCATCTCGCCCTTTACGCGAAACCCGCTCTGCTGGAGGGCCGGCACGCCTACAACCCATGGCTTCAGGAAGTGCCCGACCCCGTGACCAAAATCGCCTGGGACAACTATGCGTGCCTCGCCCCCGGTGCCGCGGCCAAACTGGGCGTGGCCACCGGCGACGTGCTCGGCATTCAGTGCGGCGGACAAGACATCGAGTTGCCGGCCCTTGTTCAACCCGGCCAGCATGAGAACACCGTGGCTGTCGCACTCGGGTATGGCAGCCAACTTTCCGGGAGGTTCGCCAAGGTGGGGCCGCAATGGCTGGAAGGCCGGCCCACGTTGAACGAGCGAGGTCTCGTCGGCGTGAACGCCGCGCCGCTGCTGGGCTTTGATCGGGGATCCTTGCAGTACTTCCGTTCGGGCGTCAAGCTTTCTAAAACCGGGACGACCATGGCGCTGGCGTGCACGCAGGAGCACCAGACCGTAAGTGTTCCCGAGCGCCTGAAGCCCGCTGGAGCCAAAATCCGTCCGATCATCCAGGAGACGACGCTCGTTCAAATTCGAGAGTCTGGCGACCGGCGGGCAAAGGAATCACCCCGGCCCGAGTTGTGGCCGCCCGATCACCCATATCCGGTGCATCACTGGGCGATGGTGGTAGATCTCAACGCCTGCAACGGATGTTCGGCGTGCATCGTCGCATGCCAGGCCGAGAACAACATTCCCGTAGTCGGCAAAGACGAGATGCGCCGCAAGCGCGAGATGCATTGGATGCGCATCGACCGCTACTATTCCGGCGCGCTGGACAGCCCGCGGGTTGCACACCAGCCGATGTTCTGCCAGCAGTGCGACCATGCGCCCTGTGAGACCGTGTGCCCAGTGCTCGCCACCGTGCATAGCGATGAGGGGCTGAACCAGCAGATCTACAACCGCTGCGTGGGAACGCGCTACTGCGCCAACAACTGTCCGTACAAGGTGCGGCGCTTCAACTGGTTCAACTACGTCCGTGAGGACCGGATGGCAAATCTGGCGCTGAACCCCGACGTCACCGTGCGGAGCCGCGGCGTCATGGAGAAGTGCACATTCTGTGTGCAGCGTATTCAGGAGGCGAAGATCGAGTCCAAGCGCTTAGGCCGGCCCGTTCGCGACGGCGAGATTCAAACGGCGTGCCAGCAGACCTGTCCGGCGAAGGCGATTGTCTTCGGCGATCTGGACGATCCGCACAGCGAAGTATCGCGGCTAATGGCGAGCGGCCGCCGCTACCGCGTGCTGGAAGAGATCAACGTGCGCCCCGGGGTGGGTTACCTCAAGATTGTCCGGCCGGACGCGCCGGCGGGCGAGGAGAAAGAGAATGGCTGATATCGCATTGAGTCCGCCCCTGGTGGTTGGACATAAGAGTCTGGCGGAGGTTACACATGATGTGTGCCGCCCGATGGAGCGCCGGCCAGGCGGGATTTGGTGGGCGGCGTTCGCTGTGACGTTCTCGATGCTGCTGCTCGGAGTGGCTGCCATCACCTACGAGATTGCGACCGGCATCGGCACCTGGGGATTGAACACGACCGTCGGATGGGCGTTTGATATTACGAACTTCGTGTTCTGGATCGGCATCGGTCACGCCGGCACCTTGATCTCGGCGATTCTGTTCCTGCTGCGGCAACGCTGGCGTACGGGAGTGAACCGCGCCGCCGAGGCGATGACGTTGTTCGCCGTGATGTGCGCGGGTATCTTCCCACTGATCCATATGGGCCGTCCGTGGTTCGGCTACTGGATCTTCCCTTATCCGAATTTTCGCGGCTCGCTCTGGATCAATTACCGGTCGCCGCTGGCCTGGGACGCGTTTGCCATCTCGACTTATTTCATCATCTCAGCGACCTTCTGGTACGTGGGGTTGATCCCCGATCTGGCCACCATCCGCGACCGTTCCCAGCCCGGCTTGCGACGAACGATTTTCTCCATCGCCAGCCTCGGATGGGACGGCGCTTTCAAGACGTGGAACCGCTACGAAATGGTGTACCTGCTGCTGGCCGGCCTGGCCACGCCGCTGGTGGTTTCCGTCCACACCATCGTCAGTTGGGACTTTGCAACGGCGGTGATCCCGGGCTGGCACGCCACGATCTTTCCGCCCTACTTCGTGGCCGGCGCCATCTTCTCCGGCATGGCGATGGTGCTCACCCTGATGATTATCGCCCGCAAGGCGATGGGACTCGAAGCCTACATCAACCTGCGCCATCTCGACGTTATGTCGAAGCTGGTCATCACAACGGGCAGCATCGTCGGATTTTCTTACCTGACCGAGTTCTTCACAGCCCAGTACAGCGGGAACCAGTATGAGCAGTTTGTGTTTCTGAATCGTGCGCTGGGGCCGTTTTTCTGGGCCTACTGGACCATGGTGAGTTGCAACGTGCTCATCCCTCAGCTTCTCTGGATCCGGAAAATCCGGACCTCCTGGGCGGCGGTGTTCGTGATTTCGCTCCTCGTGAACGTCGGGATGTGGTTTGAGCGCTTTGTGATTATCGTGACCTCGCTGCATCGCGACTATTTACCATCGAGTTGGACCAGTTACCGGCCCACGTCGATCGAGATCGCCACCCTGATCGGCACCTTCGGCCTGTTCTTCACGCTGTTTTTGGTGTTCTGCCGTGTGCTGCCCGTGATCGCGATGGCGGAGATCAAAGGGGTGCTGAAACACGGATTGCACCGCCTGGAGGCGCACCGATGAGCAGAATCATGATGCTCGGGATCTTCGAAGACGAAGACGGAATCTTGAGCGCGGTGGCTGCCGCGCGGAAGCAGGGCCTCAGCATCGTGGAGGCTTACACCCCTTACGCCGTGCATGGCCTGGATCAGGCGCTGGGGTTGAAACGCTCCCGCCTCGCGCTGGTCTGCCTGATCGCCGGCGGTGTAGGCGCTGTAGTGAAGCTGTGGTTCGAATTCTGGACGATGGCGGTCGATTGGCCGATCGATGTCGGCGGCAAGCCGTGGAACTCCCTGCCGGCGTTCGTTCCCGTCACTTTCGAAGTGATGGTGCTGTTTGCCGGCCTCACTACCGTAGCCGCGTTCTTCATGGTTTCAAGGCTACGGCCGGGCAAGAAACCGAAACTCGTGGATCCGCGAGTCACCAACGATCACTTCGCGCTGCTGCTTGAGGAGACGGACTCGACGTTCGATGTCGATCGCGTGCGCGCGTTGCTCAAGCATCATGGCGCGGTCGAGGTGACCGAGCGGATCACCGGGGAGGTGTTGGCATGACCGCTAAGCTGAACTGGACGCTGCTGGCGCTGTTTTTGCTGTCGATGATTGCCAATTTCGCTATTCGGCCCAATCCCGCTGTGCCCAACATCGAGATTCTTCCCGACATGGCGCACTCGCTTGCCTATGCGTCTTTTACGCCGAATCCGATTCTCCCCGAAGGCAGGACGATGCAGCGTCCGGTGCCGGGAACGATTCCGCGCGGCTTCGAAAGGCTCCCCTACCAGGCGACGCCAGAGGACGCGATTCGCGCGGGCCAGGAGTTGAAGAATCCGCTGGACCCGATGGTGGCGAAAGCGCGCGGCGCAATTGTCTATCAGAACTTCTGCACGCCCTGTCACGGACCCTCCCTGCGGGGTGACGGCGCGGTCGCGCTGCATGGTTTTCCTGCGCCTCCGAATCTGAAGGGTGAGAAGAGCATGAAGCTCGCCGAGGGCCAGATGTTCCACGTCCTCACGTTTGGTCAGAAGAAGATGCCTTCGTATGCGTCGCAACTGACGGGGAACGACCGCTGGAGCGCGGTGGCTTACATCCGGTCGGTGCAGAACGAGGCTGCCGCACCGGCGCCGGCTCCCACTCCGGGTCTGGCTCCAGTGCCCGCTTCCGTCCAGGAGATCAAGAAATGAACCACCTTGAATTCTCGTATCGTCCTTCACGAATCGTGGTTCGCGTTCTGCTCGTGCTAGCCGTCGCGGGCGTCCTGACGTGCGCCGCGGGCTTCGCCTTTGCACCCGAGCGTGCTTGGGCCAATCTGATGCTCGTCTCATTCTGGCTAGTATGCATGGGACTCACCGGCAGCTTCTTCGTCGCGTTGCAGTATGCTTGCGGCGCGGGCTGGGCCGTTGCGTTCCGGCGCGTGCCGGAAGCGATGATCGCCGCGCTCCCGATCGGTGCCGCGGGGATGTTCGCTGTTTTCCTCATCCATCCAGGACTTTATCCCTGGGCGTCACACCATGCCGGGGAGGCCGGGTTCCAGGCTCTCTGGCTCAATCGTCCATTCTTCCTGGCTCGAGCGGTCGTCTATTTCCTGGTCTGGTTCCTGTTCTCGGCCGTGCTCGTCCGTAACTCGCGCCGCCAGGACGAAGACGGCGATCTTCGCCACACGCGGTTGAACATTCGCGCGTCGGTGGTCTACATGGTTGTGTTCGCTCTCACTCTCTGGCTGGCGAGCGTCGATTGGATCATGTCGCTCGAGCCGGAGTGGTCCAGCACCATCTTCGGAATCTACCATTTCTCGGGGCTGTTCCTCGGGGGCTTGGCTGCCATCATCCTGATGGTCCTCTGGTTGAAGCGGTCTGCGCCGTTGCGCGATTTTGTGAATGGCGAACATCTGCACGATCTCGGCACGCTGCTGTTCACCTTCAGCAACTTCTGGATGTACATTTTCTTCAGCCAGTACATGTTGATCTGGTACACCAACATTACTGAGGAGAGCGTGTATTACATCCTGCGGCAAAGCGGCGTGCTGGGTGTTTTGTTCATCATCAACATCGCGCTCAACTGGGGAGTGCCGTTCCTGGTCCTGCTGTCGAGTGCCGCCAAGCGAAGCCCGGCCATCCTCGCTTCCGTGGCCGTGGCGATCCTGATTGGACGATGGCTGGACCTCTATTTGATGATTCTGCCACCGGTCATGCATGGCAAGGTTGCGCTGCCGTGGATGGAAGTGGGGATGATGATCGGAGCGATGGGACTGTTCGGAATCGCTTTTCTGTCCTGGTTCCGCCACGCGCCGCAAACACCGGTACACGATCCGCGGCTCGCGCAGAGCCTCAGTTACTACAGTTAATTAGAAGGAGGATGGATGAAGTTACGCGTCAAGGGAAACTCCGTGCGGCTACGGCTGACAAGGTCGGAGGTCGCGCGTTTGGGCGCTGGCGGCTTGATTGAAGAATCCGCCGAGTTCGGGCCAGGTCAGATCCTGCGCTATGGAATCCAGCCCGGTGGCGAACCAGACGGGATTCGGACGTCGTTTCAATCCGGAGCTGCGCTCGTGGTGGTTTCATCGAACAGGCTCCTGCAGTGGGCCTCGTCCGCGGAAGTGGGGATCTACGGCGAGTCCGGCGCGCTCGAAATCGCAATCGAGAAGGATTTTCGTTGTCTGACTCGCCCCGAAGAACGATTCGATCCCGACGTCTATCCACATCCCGACGTGGACTTGGAGGAGTGCCGTACCGATCGCGACCCATAGTCTCGTGAACACGCCCAAACCTCCCCGGCGCCCGAGCGCCCTGGCCCGCATCGTCGCCGATTTGTCTCCCGCCTATTTCGCGATGGTCATGGCCACGGGCATTGTCTCGTTGTCCGCGCAAATGCTGGGGATGCTGTGGCTGGCGTCCGCTCTGTTCGCGCTGAATATCGCGGCTTACGGGATCATCTGGGTGCTGTACCTGCTTCGCATTTTGTGGTTCGGGCGAGTGGTTCTCCACGACCTTACGGATCATCAACGCGGCCCCGGCTTCTTCACCGCGGTGGCGGCATCCGGTATCCTCGGCAGCCAATTTGTTCTAATCGCCGGCAATTACCACGTCGCCGCTGTGCTGTGGGTGCTCGCCATCTTCCTGTGGGTGTCGCTGACCTACACCATTCTCACCGCGCTCACTATCAAGGAAGACAAGCCCGGCTTGTACGAAGGAATCTCTGGAGCCTGGCTGCTGGCCGTGGTTGCCACGCAATCCGTCGCGAGCCTGAGCGCCCTCGTGTCTCACCACTGGAACCAGCCATACCGGCTGATGATCAATTTCTTCGCCCTCTCTATGTGGCTGTGGGGCGGGATGCTCTACATCTGGATGATCTCGCTGATCTTCTACCGCTACACCTTCTTTCGCTTTTCGCCCGACGATCTCTCGCCGCCCTACTGGATCAACATGGGCGCAATGGCGATCTCCACCCTGGCCGGAGCGCGGCTGATCATGAACAC
>JBBQGE010000126.1:0-16179 GCA_038322675.1 Bryobacterales bacterium | reverse complement strand
CCCGGGCAGGAAGCTAAACTCGAAACAGCAGCGTACCGGATGCCAATCATAGCCGCAGTCGAAGGCCTATCGGTTTCCGCATATAATGAACGCCTGCTGGACGCTGAACAGGCTGCCGAGGCGGAACTGGAATCCTACGCTCTCGCAGGATTGAATTCGGGTCAGCCTATCGATGTCGGTCCCGGATAACTGGGAAGAGAAGCACCGGTTGCTGGACAAGCGGTTGCGAACCAGGTGAGCGGGCAGCGCTACGTGATCCGGCCGAAGACGGATCGTCGACCTCGATCGACAAGCCCTCTACTGCGCGATCCAAGCAACGCCGGAGGTTCCCCGCTCGACCAACTCAGATCAGAGTGTTCCGGGTCAGCGGTTTCGAGAAGATACTCGTCCTTTACCTGCCGTTTCCCGATGGCATGGAATAGTCCGCGGACATCCTGAAGCAGAACGGCGTCTCGCCCGCACCGGGCGTTGAACTGGTAACCACTCCATCGGCGCCTGCGTTGAACACGGGCCGCCAGTGATCACTTCACGGAGCGCCGGTAGACTTCCACCAATAGCCCAAGCGGCCGCTCGAAATCGCGCAGGGCGCGCTCGTCGGCCTGGGTGAAGGCTCTTCCGTCGGCCTTAGCCATGAACTCGGCGGCGCCGATCACTACGTGTTCGCGATCGCGCACTGGAAGCGAAACGCTGTTCGGCCCGGCCGCTATCCCGCCGCCGATCTCCACTTTCACGGCGTCGCCGATGCGCAGCACCGCGCGCGAAGCGCCAATCACGCTGGAGGTGCGATGGAAGACCGTATCGAGCAGCGTCTCGAAAAGCTGGTTGCCGGGCGTGTACTCGCCGAAGTCCATGACGTTGAGGAACTGTTCGACCTCGGCGCGCAGGCGCTGCAGGAGATCGAGAAAATCGGGTTCGGACAGGCCGCTCCAGAGCTGTCGCAACCCCTCTCGTCCCGGCACGTGCGCCAGCGCGGTGAGCAGGTGCCCGGCCTCCGCGCTCAGCGCCTGCGAGAAGGAGCCCAGCTTGCCGTCTTCGAGTGTGAGGATGCGGTCGGCGATGTCCAGGATGCGATTGTCGTGCGTGACCAAGAGGATGGTGCAGCCCTGACGCCGCGCCAACTGGCGCAGAATCTCGACCACTTCGCGACCGGATGCGCCATCCAGCGAGGCGGTGGGCTCGTCGGCCAGCACGAGCTTCGGCTTGCGCACCAGGGCGCGGGCGATCGCCACACGCTGCCGCTGTCCACCGGAAAGCTGCGCCGGCAGGCGGTTCTCCATGTCAGCCAGTCCGACTTCGGCGAGCATAGCCGACGACTCGCGCCGCGCTTTGCCCGCCGGATAGTGGAGCGGCGTCAGGCTGGTGCGCACGTTTTCGATGGCCGTCAGCGCGCCCAGAAGATTGTGCGCCTGGAAAATAAAGCCGATCTCCTTGCGCAGTCGCAGCAGGGTGGCGGGCGTGGCGCCGTGTAGCTCTTTGCCGAGCACCTGCATGTTGCCTTCCTGGACCGCGCGCAGAGCGCCCGCCAGCGTGAGCAGCGTGGTCTTGCCCGAACCGGACGGTCCGACCACGATCACGATTTCGCCGGCGTGGATTTCCGCCGACACGCCGAACAGCACCTGCCTCCGCAACGGCCCCTGGCCGTAGGAATGGCTCACGTTGCGCATGACGATGGCCGGCGGAGCCTCCACAGTCATAGCTGCAACTCCCGGATGGCGCCCCTGGCGGCGACCGCGTCAATGCGAGCCTCGGTGTATCGGAACAGCGCGTCCACTCGATCCCTGGCGGCAGTGGCTAGGTGGTACTGGGCTTCCATCACGTCCAGCGCGCCAATGACCCCAGCATCATGGCGGCGCCGCGCCTGCGCCAGTTCCGCTTCCGCCAGCTTGACGTACTCTTCCGACGCGGACACCTGCTCCGCCGCCGAACGCAGCGCGATTTCGGACTGGCGTATGGCGAGCTCCGCCCTCCGCTGCCGCTGATTCTCCCGCGCCTCCTCCCGGCGCAGCAGCGCTGCCGTCTCGGCCTCTTTCGCTTTGCGCCGTCCGCCGTCGAAGACCGGAATGCGCAGTGCGACTCCGATGGTATGCGTTTCGACTCCGCCCAGCGCGCCCGCGTCGGCATAGGCGGCCACGGTAGGAAGCCGCTCCAGCCGGATCGACTCCAGGCCCAGGCGCAGGTTCTCTTCGCGGCGGCGTCCGGCTTCGAAATCGCCGCGCGTGCGCACCGCCGATTCCAGCGCCTGCTCCACCGCCGTGGACTCGGGCGCGGCGAAGTGCAGACTGTCCTCGAATTCCAGACGGGTGTCGAAGCTCAGGCCCATGGCATCCAGCAGCGCGAGCACGGCCTTCTCCTGCTCGTGCCTGGCCCCGGCCAGAGCCTGCTGCTCGCGTGCCATCTGGTATTCGGCACGGGTCACATCGATGGCGACTCCCGTACCGGCCTGGTGCTTGTTGCGCGCCGATTCGAACGTGGCCCGCGCCTGCTCGACGGCTTTCTCGTTGGCCCCCAGCACTGCATTTTCGCGCAGCACCCGCACGTATGCGTGCGCCACGTGGGCGGCGATTTCATCGCGCGTTTGCGCCGTGTCCGCTTTCGCAGCCTCGATCGCGGCCCGCGACGCCGCCGAGCGCCGGATCGCGCTGAGATCGAACACCCCCTGGCTGACGCTGACGCGGAGGTCGAACGTGTTGAACGGGCCGACCGAAGCGGGAATGGCCACGCCCGGAACCGTGTTCGCGAACTGGAAGCCCTGTGCGTTCAGGTTCCGCGTCTGATTCTGCCCGATGGCATTGATATCGAGCGAGGGCAGCATGGCAGCGTGCCCCTGCTCGTGGCGCGCCTCGGCGATACGCTCGGACTCACGCGCCATCTCGATTTCCGGGTCGACGTTTTGCGTCGCAGCCATCTCGATGGCGCGATGCAGGGTGAGCCGGACAACGGGGGCGGCCGTCTGGGCAAATAGACAGGGAACGGCCAGAAGTAGAAAAAATCTGCTGAGCATAGCGTGGTCGGACGGTTGAAGGTACAATCATAACTCCCGGATGTCGATTGCCTGGCGCAGAATGGGTCGCTGGGGGGCGGCGCTGATTTTCGTAAGCGCGGTCTCGATTGCGGCAGTGTATTATTTCGCGCGCGTCGAAAACGTGAAAAGTGCGCGCCCATTGCCGCCGCCAACCGTGGCCGGCAGCGCCGCCGGTGCAGTGGGCTGCATGGGACGCATCGAGCCCGAAGACGGCGTGATCCGCGTCACGGCGCCCTATGTGGATGGCGCTCCCGCAATGGTGGACGAGTTGCGCGTGAAAGAGAACGGCCGCGTGTCCACCGGCGACGTGATCGCGCTGCTGCGTGGACGCGACACGGTGGAAGCGACGGTGCGCGAAGCCGGTGCCCGCGTGGAAGCCGCACGCGCGAAACTGGCGCAGGTGAAGGCGACGCCATCCATCGCCGACCTGGCGGCGCGGCAGACGGAGATCCGGCGCCTGGAACTGGAATTGGATCACGCGCGCAGCGAGCAGAAGAGGTTCGAGACGCTGCGGCGGACCGACGATGTGTCCGCCTCCGAACTGGAGACGCGGCGCACGACCACGCTCACTGCCGAGCGTGCTCTCGAAGAGGCGCGGCAGAAGTTGCAGGGCGTCCGCGAAGCGCAGGCGAAAGCAGTCGACCTGGCAGACGCCGATCTGAAAGTCGCGATGGCATCGGAGGAACGCGCCGCAGCCGGACGCACGGCCACCGTGGTGCGCGCACCCGCCGCCGGACGCGTCCTGAAGATCCACGCGCATCCCGGCGAACAAATCGGACCGGAAGGGCTGCTGGAGCTGGGCAAGACCGATCACATGTATGTGGTGGCCGAGGTTTATGAAACCGATTCGCGCCGCGTCCACAAGGGACAGAGGGCGACCATCACCTCCGAAATCCTGCCGCGGGAACTTGCCGGAACCGTGGAGCGCGTGGGCTCCCTCATCGCCAAAAGCCAGCTCTTTCCCACCGATCCCGCTACGTTCGCCGATACCCGTGTAGTGCCGGTGTATATCCGGCTGAGCGACGCGGGCACGGCCGCAAGCCTCATTCACGGCAAAGTAGCCGTCGTAATCCATCCATGAGCGCGTTTCGGCTGGCATGGCTGCAATTGCGCACGGAGCCCAGGCGGCTCGCGGCGGCCATTGCCGGGATCCTGTTCGCCGTGGTGTTGATGCTGGTGCAATTGGGTTTCGAGGACGCGCTGTTCCGCAGCTCCATGAACCTGCTCTCGCATCTGGATGCGGACCTGGTGATGTTCAGCCCGTCGTTCCGCGCGCTGAACGTGGCGAGTTTCTTTTCGGAGCGGCGGCTGTACCAGGCGCTCGGCTGCCAGGGCGTGCAATCGGTGGCGTCGATGTATCTGGGCAGCCTGATGTGGACCAATCCCGAATCGAAGCGCCGGTCGCGCATCTTCATGATCGGTTTCGAGCCGCACAGCCGCGTGCTCGACATCGAGGAAATCAACCGGCAGATGAGGCTCACCGAAGCCACCGGCGCGGTGTTATTCGATCGGGAATCGCGGCCCGAATTCGGCGACGTGCCTCGCTGGATGCGCGAGCGCGGGACCGTGGTGACGGAGGTGGAAGGCCACCGTACGGAAGTGGTCGGTTTGTTCACGTTGGGCACGTCGTTCCTGGCGGACAGCACAATCGTCACCAGCGACGTGAACTTCATCCGGCTGCTGCCGTTCCGGCAACTGGGAGTCCCCGACCTGGGGCTGATCAAAGTGCGGCCTGGATACGATCGCATTCGCGTTTTGGGGGAACTCACCGCTGCGATGCCCGCCGATGTCCGGGTGACCACGCGCGAGGCGCTGATGGAAATGGAGCGGAGGTTCTGGGCCGAGGGGACGCCGATCGGATTCGTGTTTCGTCTGGGACTGGGACTGGGTATGGTCGTGGGAACCATCATCGTCTACCAGATTCTATACACGGATGTGAGCAATCATCTGCCGGAGTATGCGACGCTCAAGGCGCTGGGCCATCCGGATTCGTACCTGTTTTCGATCGTGCTCTACGAGTCGCTGATCCTTTCGGTGCTGGGGTTCCTGCCGGGTCTGGCGCTCTCGCAGGCGGTGTACATGATCGCGCGGAATGCTACGCTGTTGCCGCTGCGTATGTCGCTGCTGCGAGTTGCCATTGTTTACGTGCTGACGGTGGTGATGTGCTGTGCGTCCGGCGGCCTGGCGATACGACGGTTGCGCCAGGCGGATCCGGCGGAGATCTTCTGATGGCGGAGCGGATCGTTGTTGGGCCCCGACGGTTTCGCAGCTCAATGTAACCACGCCATGTTCAGGGATTGTGATAGTGGCCGGAATACGCTCACAGCCTGTAGGGAATGTCCGAGCCAATAACACGGACATCCTCTTCGTAACCGTTCCTCTGTAGCATCCATTCGATGATCTCTTCGCATTCCGGCCGTTGACTATCACGCTTCGTCACTACAGTGAACTACGTGGCTTCCCAGGGATTGATAACCGTCACACCGGCCTTCTCGAAATCGCCGCGATCCCGAGTGACCATCGTCAAGCCGTGTTCAAGCGCTGTCGCAGCGATCATCAGGTCCGGCTGGGCGTATGTGTATCCGATTTTCCGGCCTGCCTCCACCAGCAACCTCCAGCGGAACAGAATGTCTTCGGTGACCGGCAACACCCGCCCGTCGAACAAAGGCTGAATCGTGAGCGTCAGCCAGTGGTTCAGTTCGTCGCGGCGCGTGGTCCCTCGGTCAGAAGTTCAATGCCGAAGCGAAGTTCCGCCAGCGTCACCGCGCTGATGTAAAGCTCCTGAAGTTGATAACCCGAAATACACGCCAGCACTTTCGGTTCTGGCCTTAACCGCCGAATTTCAGACAGGATGTTGGTATCGAGTAGCCAACCCCTCAGAACGTAACGTCACGCACCGGCAAGCGATAGCGTGCAGGCTCAATCTCTGTCTCCCGGTACGGCGAAGCCCGCAACGCGGCAATCAGGTCGCCGCCCGTCCGCCTATCGCGCGGCTCTCCAGTCCGGTCCTCGGGTAGCGGGGCGTTCTCCAACGCCTGCATGAGAGCGTCCTCGACATTGTGAAATCCGCCGTTTTTCATGCGCTGGATGATCAGGGCTTCGAGTTCTGGTCCGCGAATCTCAATCGTCATCGCTTCAGCCTTCCTGTCCCTATGTTTTCACATCACGCGAAATGTCGCGTTTCCGCAGCACCCAGGTTGTCATCGACCGCTGATTCTGCACCACCGTCGTCTTCAGCGCATCCAGCAACTCCCCACCGAGTTCCTCCGCCAGACCGGATAGCATCGGCTCATCCACCAGATACCGCTCGGATCGGTCGGGCAATCGAAATCGCCGGCCGGACACTCGCCCTATCTGATTCTCCATCCCGATCGAAGAAGCCAGCCGGCAGAACAGCATTCCGCCCGGCCGCAGGACGCGCCATGTTCCCAGGAGCATCGCCTTGAATTGCTCGTCATCGCGCGCCAAATGGAGGACAGCACTGCTGATCACGACGTCCGCCCAGGCATCCGGAAACGACATCGCCTCCAGATTCTCCACGCGGAAATTCGTAGCTGGAAGATGTGGCGCCAGCGCGGCTGCCAGGCTGCGGACCGCCGCAATCGCCTCCGGGTTAGCGTCCACGCCGAACACCTCGTATGGCTCACGAAGACAAAATACGAGGTTCCGTCCCGAGCCGCATCCCGCGTCCAGCACTCGCATTCCGGGCAAAATCCGGCCGCGCAGAAACTGGTCGAACAAGTAAATATCGATTTGGCCGAACTGCTCCAGCAGATTCACAAGTTGACGGATCGCTGCCGCCGCATCAGCATAATAACAGAGGCGTATGCTCCCACGATTTCTGGCACTCCTGATGGTCGCGGCCGTGACCGTGCCCGCTCAAGTCAAACCACCGAAACCTGGCTTCAATCTCTTCTCGAAAGAGAAGGACATTCAATTGGGCAAGGAAGCGGCGGCCGAAGTCGAGAAGAAGTATCAAGTGATTCACGACGCCGTGCTGCAACGCTACATCGACGCGCTCGGCGCAAAGCTGGCCCGGTCGCAGTACGCCAACGACTTCCCGTACTCATTCAAGGTAGTCGCCGATGACAGCATCAATGCCTTCGCGCTACCCGGCGGTCCGATGTTCATCCACACGGGTCTGATCAAAGAAGCCGAAGACGAGGCTCAACTCGCGGGCGTCATGGCGCACGAGATGTCTCATGTCGCGCTACGCCACGGAACGAATCAGGCATCGAAGGCGAACCTGATTTCCATCCCAGCCATTCTGGCCGGCCAAAGCGGCGGCGGACTGCTCGGCGGACTCACGCAGGCCGGCATCGGAATCGGCGCGAATGGCGTACTCCTGAAATTCTCCCGATCGGCCGAAGCGCAGGCCGATTACAACGGCGCGCTCATCATGTCCGATGCCGGTTATAACCCGATTGAAATGGCCCGATTCTTCGAGAAACTCGAGGCCCAATCGGGATCGCAGGGCCGCGTCGCCGAGTTGTTATCGTCCCACCCGAATCCCGGTAACCGCACGAGGACCATCGAGAATCTCGCGCGCCAGTTACCATCGCGCCAGTACCCGCCGGGTGATGTTCGCGGATTCCAACAGGCGCAGGCGATCGTGTTCCGCCTGCCGAGTCACTCCGCGACGAAACCGTGATACAGGCCCATGTAATAAGGCAGCAGAAACGACGCCCCGTCCGCGAGATACAGCCCATCGCCGGCGTAATCCAATCTCCAGGGATCGACATTCCAATGGTCCACATACCGTTCGTCGATTGGCAGGACGCGCCCATTTTTGCGGAATCCGCGCAAGGCCCGCCGCTCGTCATAATCCGGCATCGACAGCAGATCCTTCCGTTGACTGTTCTTAATCGCCCAGTTAAACCGGTCCAGCGGATATCGCCGCAGTGTATCCACTGAGTCACCCGCTTTGTCGTTCAACACGGCCGCGGCGATGTAATCGAACAGCGGGGATAACTCCGGTTTCTCGATTTCCCACCGCTTGCGTAAAGCCGTGGCATACATTGTGCGCAATTGCGGATCCGTCTCGTACCGCACCAGATTGTACAGACACATGAACGCCATCTCATCGTCCGATTGATTGCCCGATCCGAACCCCTCGTTCGTCTTCGAGATCAGCGTGTTCATCGCGTACGAGTGCTGCTCGATGAGTTGTTGCGCCGCACGCTGGTACTTCGGATTACCGGTGATGTGCGCCGCCACCTGGAGGTACGAGAGAATGCTGATCGAATTGAGGCTCCGTTCCTCCCAGAACCGGGGGTCATGGTTCAGCTTCGCCGGACTGAAGACACCCCATCGAGTTACCTTGCCGTCATAATCGACTAACTCGAACCGATGCTCGATCAGATGATCGGTCAACGCCGCGACATGCTGGCGCACGGCCTGCTTCTGCTGCTCCGTCTTGGCGGCGAGGTCGTAGTAGACTCCGTAAAAGAAGTAATGCCCGTCTAACTCGTCCGAACTGGTATCTGATTTCCAGTACCACTTACCGTCCGCGCTGATTGGCCATCTTGGATTCATCACCTTCCAGTACGGATCCTTCGCCTGCTCGCGCTGGTCGCGCTCGGCCGAGTCCTGAAGATTTGGGTCAGGCCCGCTTCGAGGTAGGATGGCCCTTGCGACGAATCCGCTCGGAGCCGGATGCTGGCCGCCCTGCGTCACCGTTCCGAGAAAACGCAGCGCCTCGAACGCAGCCGTCGCACGGCGGCACGATTCCGGATCGCGAGTTGCCGCGCACGCGAAGCACTCCCCTGCCCCATACATCGCAGTCCAGAGACCGTCGTTGTCGCTGTCGTGCTGCGTCCACTCGCTCTTGTCACCCGGCGAGTTCACGTGCACACCCAGCACATACCCGTACTCCGTTCGACGGTGCCGCTGATCGATTTCCGACTCGAAGAATTTAGCCTTCTCCGCGAGCGTGGTCATGCTCTGCTCGATGGCTCCGATGCCCGCGGTGGTGGCGAACCACGCCGTCTTGCCCGAAACCGCAACACCAAGAACCTCGTCGCCAGGTAGCCATCTCAGACCCTCGCGGTATTCCCACTCGCTGCCCTGCCGCCGGATGGCGCCGAGTCGGGTCCCGTACCACACCGACCCATCGGGCGCCGGCGCTATCGATGTGACATCGTCATAGGGAAGTCCGTCCTCCGGTGTGAATAGCTGCCACTCTCCGTGATCGCGGACGCCAACGCCTTGTGGGCTCGCGAAATGCAACCGCCCGGCGGCGTCGTACGCGACAGCGCGAACATCTGTCGGGGCCCAATTGCGCGATCCTTGGCTGGATAGATTCGCTGCCAGTCGCGCCCGTCAGTCTGCTCATAGAGTCCGTCGCGTGCCGCGACCGCGCTGGCACCATTCGGACCTACGGCCATTGCCACGACCGGTATCAATTGCGGCGCTCGCACCAGACGACGGCCATCCAAAGCGAACACTGCCCCGACCGCTTCCAGCCGGACCTGGCCGTCGCTCAAGAGATAGACCGCGCCGCCCACACGAACCGCCACCGCCAACTCACTCGCGGTCAGCGCACTCACCGGTTCGTGCGGCACGCTTTCCACTGCGCTCCACCGCCCATCGCGGTAGGCCATCAATCCTTCGGAGGTGCCCGCGTATACGACGCCTTCGGGTCCCACCGCCACACAACAGGCCGGCGGCGTGTGATGCGCGACGCGGACCTGCATCGGAAATTCGGCGGCCACTCCACATACGGCGGCCAATCCCAGCACCAGCGATTTATATGACATTGAATTCGAAAATGTTCTCGGACACCCGCATACCCGACGCATTCACGACGGCCGCTCTTAATTGATAGGCACCGGGAGCGCCGGCCTGCCACGCCACCTCGCCGACTTTCCGCGATGAGTCGGCTTCCATGGCCGCCGCAAACTGCCCCGACTGTAGCACCTTCCCCGAACTGTCCAGGATCTGCCACTCGATTCGCGCCTGCGGCAGCGGTTCCCACTCGTCGTTGATCGCCCAGATTCCGCATCGCAGCGTGTCACCGGACCGCCATTTATCGCGATCATATTCGATACTCGCCAGCACCGGCGCAAAACTTCGCTGCACGGTATAGAACGTCTTGGTCGGCACCCGGTCCACATCGATGGCCGCCATCGTGACCGACGGCCAGATGTCGATCGCGTGAAAGTGGAGGATGCCACCTGTACCGGCGCTCTTCTGTCGCCGCGCCCGTTCGAGCGCGATCTGAAACAAACGCGCGACATAGGCCTGCGTCTGCGGAATGTATTCCCGTAACGACTTACCCCCAGGATCGCCCCACGCACGCATTGCCTCTGGAATTTGCAATTTTCGCCAGATCCACTCCTCCTGGTGATCCTTGATTGGCCACGCATCCGGCATGAATTTGATCAAGGTCTCATAATTGGGCAAACTCGTGGCGCCTAACTCGCTCACGAATGCCTCGTTCATTTTCGTGTACTGCCAGATAGAGCCGCCGTACCAGCCATAGTACACGTGCGCATCGCCATACCGCCCGGTCGACCGCACCACCGCCCTCCGCTGCTGGTCCAGGAATGCCGGACGGGCAGCTAAGTGCTTCGTCAGGTCGCGGTAGTTCTCCAGACTCTCTTCGTCGCTGGTGGCCCAAATCGCGATCGAAGGATGATTCCGAACGTACCGGATCTCGTTATCGTACAGGGCCGCGGCACGCAACGAGAAACCTGTGTCTTCCGGATACCAGGCCTCCAGATAGTCCTGCCATAACAGCACGCCCTGCTCGTCCGCCAGATCGTAGAACTCGCGGTTCGAGTAATGACAATGCAGGCGAATCATGTTGATATTCATCTGCATCATTAGCGCCAGGTCGCGCGCATACTTCTCGCGATTCATCTCGGACAGAAAGAGGTTATAGTAGTAATTCGTGCCGCGAATAAACATACGCTTCCGGTTGAGATAGAAATTCCAGCCGATCTTCTCTATCTCCCGGATCCCGACAGCCATCGACCTCCCATCCACCGCCCTGCCGTCCGGACCGATCAGCCGGAGGTCCAGCGTGTACAGATTTGGGCGGCCGTGATCCCAAGTCCACCATAGTTGCGGTTTCGCCACCGGAATTACGAAACGCGAGCCCTCTCCGCGTACCCGAATCCGTTCCTTCCCAGCGAAGTTGCGCGGCGACAACGTCAACTCCCACTCATAGCCGGTGCCCTTCCCGTCGCTTGTCACCTCCACCCGGACCTCAGCCGCAGCGCCATCTACGAGCCGGGTATCCACGGCGACATCGCGTATCACAACCGGAGCGCTCGCAATCAGTTTCACGGGGCGGGTAATCCCGAGCGCGGTGATATCATCGGGCTTCTGATCTACCGCGCCATACGACCCCTTGACCGTGTAGGGCCGGTGGCGCCAGTAATAATCGACAGGAGTCCAGACACGAACGAGTAACTCTTGACTTCCCTTGGCGCCCGTCACATCGTATTCGTATGGGTCGATGTAACCTTCGTGGCGCCCGAGATAGCGCCCGTTCAGCCATACATCGGCGTAATAGTCGGTAGCTTCGAAACTCAGCCGAAGGCGCTTTCCCGCATAATTCTCCGGAATTGTGAATCGCTTCCGATACCACCACTCCTTATAACTGATCCACTCCGCCTGCCGGGTCATCGCCTTATTAGCGCCCAGCCATTGCACATGCACCGTCCCTGGCACCGTCACCGCCCGCCATCCCGACGCCGGAATGTCGCAGCCCTTGTCGCACCAAGCCAGATCCCAGGCGCCATCCAAACTCAACGACTCCTCATGAAACGGCGTCGCCTCGCCGGCATCCACCCGCGATACAGGCTCCACGGCCGCTCTCGTCGAAATCGGCGGGATTCCCTCGCTACTCCGTCCCTCCACTCGCACCAGCAACGGATTCCGCAGCATGCGATTCTCTTTGCGCGCCTCCAACAACGTTCGGAAGCTATCCCATCGCGGAAACGTGATCGCGATCTCCGTCTCACCCGACTCCTTCATCGCCTCGAAACTCGCCGTCCCAACTCCCGTCCAATCCAGCGCGGGATCCAAGGCCACGATCCCCAGGGCACCGTAATTCTCGGCAAACTGATAGTAAACGCCGTGGCCGTCGTGCAACTTCTTCCCTGCCCTTGCTCCGATATCGTGATCCGGCGGTTCCGCCGACACGTCTGAATCCGGCCATACACCCGACTCCGGCGAGTCGGTGTACCGATCAAACGGCAGGAACGGCGAGGCCGAAATACTGGCGAAACGGAATCCACGAACAGCCTTCCAGCGCACCCACGCCGAATCCGCATCCCACACGAACTCCTGCGTCTCGCCCGCCCGATGCAACCGCACACGGCCTTCCAGCGGACCAGCGCTGATCACCTCGACCCGATCCACCGCGGCAGTTCCACCCGCCGAGGTCCATCCCGGCTTGTCGGGCGTTGTATCCACCAGATTCACCACCCGCCGTGGACCCGCTGTCAAAGAGTACGCTTCGATGATGGCCGGCACGCCCGTATCCACCACCATCCGGAATCGCGAATTTCCAAACTCGATGCGACGCATCCCGATCGCGCGATAGTGAATGCGGCTCACGAATTTCTTCGATTCCGCCGAGCAGCAGTGCACCCGGTACCTCGGCAGTTCACCCGGAATCAGGGAGGCCGGAAACAACAACTCGCCGCCCGTCACTTGCCAGGGCAGTTCGCGGCCCTGCGGATCGACCACCGTGAATCCGGCATCATGCCCACCGACCTTCGCCAACGCAACGTGCACCACCTCGCCGGTTCGGCGATACAGGCCGGTCGGCTCCTCGATTCGCAGAGTCCACACATCTGCCAGCACGGCCGAGGCGCACAACATTCCTAATAGGAGAACCCTCATTGCGAGCGAGGTTATCATATGCTGGACTACGTGCAAGCCGAAACCACTTATCGCAACCGCCGCGCCGTCTCCATCGAAGACGATCGACTCCGTGTCACCGTCACCGTCGAAGGCGGTCACATCGCAGAAATCCTGGATAAAGCGTCCGGCATGAATCCGCTGTGGGCGCCGCCGTGGCCGTCCATCGAGCCGTCCACATATTCGCTAGAGCGCCATCCCGAATACGGCAACGACAGCGAGAGCAAACTGCTTTCCGGCATCTTCGGTCATAACCTCGCGCTCGATATCTTCGGACCGCCGTCACCTGAAGAGTTCGCCGCCGGAGTGACGGTGCATGGTGAAGCCTCGGTGGCGCCATACGCTATCACCAGTAATGCAACGTCGATGCAGACCCGCGCGCATCTTCAGGTCGCAATGCTCGACTTCGAACGGCATATCGAACTGAAGCCCGGAGGAATCGTCGCGATTCGCGAGACTGTGACGAATCTCGCCGGCATCGACCGGCCCATCGCGTGGACGCAGCACGTCACGCTCGGGCCGCCGTTCATCGAGCATGGCCGCACGCGACTGTTCCTGCCGGCCAAGCGCTCGGTGACGTACCCCACCGACCTCAGTCCCGACCAAGCCTATGCCGTCAACGCTGAATTCGAATGGCCCGCCGCACCCACCAAGAGCAGGTCCACCATCGATCTCAGCACCTATCCAGACTCCGAACGTTCAGCCGGCGTCACCGCGCATCTGGTGGACGCCGATCGCGAGCAGGCCTACTTCCTGTCGTGGAATCCCGGCTCACGGCTCGCATTCGGATACGCATGGAGCCGCGCCGACTTCCCCTGGATCTCGCTCTGGGAAGAGAACCGCAGCCGTCAACAACCGCCATGGAATGGCCAGACCATCACACGCGGAATTGAATTCGGAGCATCGCCCTTCGCCGAAGCTCGGCGCTCGATGATTCAACGCGCATCGGTGTTCGGCACGCCGGTGTACCGGTGGCTGCCCGCGAAGGCCACGCTCCACGCTGACTATCTCGCGTTCGCATTCCAGAGCGGCGAAATGCCGGAGGAACTGGTATCCGTCCTGCAGGATCGGGGCATGGTATCGGCAGGAGCACGCAAATGAGCGGACTCGCGATACTCGGCGGCGAACCCGCCCGCACGAAGCCGTTCAGCCCGTGGCCGCAATACCAGGCTTCGGACATCCAGCGTCTGGTGAAGCAGGTGGAGAGCCGCCATTGGGGCGGCTTCCCTCTCCCGGGTCCAGTCAGCGGAGAGTTCGCCCAGCGCTTCGCCGAAATGCACGGCGCGAAGTATGGACTCTGTCTGGCGAACGGCACCATCGCGCTGATCACCGCGCTGCAGGCTGCCGGCATTGGATTCGGCGACGAAGTGATTGTCCCTGCCTACACGTGGGACGGCACCGCGACGGCCGTCCTGTTCGCAGGCGGCGTGCCGGTGTTCGCGGATGTCGACCCCGATACCTATTGCCTTGACATCGACTCCGCCCGCGCGGCCATCACGCCTCGCACGAAAGCAATTCTGCCGGTCCACCTCGCGATGCGATTCGCCGAAATGGATGCGTTGCTCGCGCTGGCCGCCGAACATCAACTCGCCGTCATCGAGGATTGCGCGCACGCCCACGGCGGCCAGTATCGCGGCCGCGGCGCGGGGTCGATGGGCGACATCGGTTGCTTCAGCTTTCAGGAAAGCAAGCTCATGACGGGCGGCGAAGGCGGCATCTGCATCACCTCGCGGCTGGATTGCTTCGAGGCGATGCAGACCATCGTCAACTGCGGCCGCGCAAGCCTGACGGATCAGTACGGGATCCGCAAACTCGGGTCGAACTACCGCATGACCGAATTGCAGGCGTGCCTGCTGACGGGGCAACTGGAGATGCTGCCCGCATTCCGCGAGAAGCGCACGCGGCACGCGGAACGGCTGACTCGCCGTCTGGAATCGATCGCCGGCGTTCGGCCGCTTCCGCCGCAGGACGCGATTACGTCACAGACCATCTACAACTACGTCTTCCAATACCGCCCTGATGGCCGTCCGGCGCCCTCGCGCGATCTGTTCGTCGCCGCGCTCGACCGCGAAGGCATTCCCTGCGACGGCCGCTTCTATGAGCCGGTCTACAAGAGCGATCTGTTTTATGCGACACCGCAGAACAGCCCGCAACTGGCGATCGGCCGCGATACTCCGGTCGACTACGCACGGGTTCACTGTCCAGTGACCGAACGCGCCGCTTATGACGAAGCCGTCTGGCTTCCGCAGTTTCTGCTGATCGGCGACGAGCGCGATGTGGACGACATCGCCGCGGCAATTGCGAAAGTGGTGGACCACCTCGACGAACTCGCAGGCGCCGATCCCGCGTTGGCCGGAGTGAAAGCCATGGGCCGCGCACAACGCGCCCGCGTCGAACGCCAGAAGAACTACTGAAACGCTCGCCGCGGATTGTCCCACATCAGCTTGGGCACCCACGCCGGCTCGAGTTTCGGAAGGAAATCGGTGTAGATGAACGTATAGCCGCGATACTCGCCGCCGCCGGGTTCGCCGACGTGATACCAGCCGGAATCCTGCGAAATCAGAGTGCGATCGAGCAGTCCTTCGGCGGCCATGAAGCGCACACAATCGAGGTGCCGGTCGAGCGACTTCGGACCAATGCCGTCGAACTCCACCCACGCTCCCGTGCGCGCTATCTCGCGGTGAATCGCGTGGTCCTGCTCGTTCTGAGCGTGCACCCAGACGAGTTTCGATGGATCCACGCGTTCGCTGCGGACGATAGCCACTTCATCCAGCGCCGCCCGCCCATCGCCGGTATGGCATGCGATGGTGAGTCCGGTTTCGCGCGATGCGATGGCCGCCGCGCGTACGAGTTTGCGATCGAGATCATCCAGCGGACCGCGATTCACGCCGGTCTTGATGAATCGGGGCTTCCAGGGCTCGTGCGCTTCGCGAATCCAGCGCTTCGCCAACTGCTCCGCGCTTTCGTCCCGAGCGAAGGCCGGCACGTACTTGTGATCGGCTGCGCCGTAGATGCCGGTGTTCGACCAGATTTCGATACCAGTCGCCCGTGTGAGCCGCGCCAGCAGTTCCGGATCGCGGCCGAGATACGCGGGCGTGCATTCCTGCAGGCGCTTGCAGCCGAACGGCTTCAGAGCCTCGATTTTGGGCTTGGCGATTCGAAAGACTTCGTCGGGATCCCAGCGGCCGCCGATGAAATCGACCATCACGTGTTCGTGAACCAACACGCTTGGCGGCGGGGCGGCCAAGGCAGGGACAGCCGCGGTCCCCAGCAGCAGTTCA
>JBBQGE010000125.1:0-16186 GCA_038322675.1 Bryobacterales bacterium | reverse complement strand
ATATTGTAGCCGCCGGAAGCTTGTGCCGGGCATGCTATCCTGGACACCCAATTTCCCGAATGAAACGAATCCCCAGCCGTGAGTTACTCGACGACGATGCCGGCACGCCCGCTGAAATCGCGGACTCACTCATCGATGTCCGATTCCTCAATACCTGGTTCGGCGGAATCTCGACCACCGAGCACATGGTGAAACGAGTAGCTCGCCTCACTCGAGCCTCCGAGTTGTCGTTGCTCGAGGTGGCCGCGGGATCGGGCGATATGCCGGAATCCGTGCGCACGCGTCTCGAGCGGACCGGCATTGGGATCCGGCTACATCTCCTCGATCGGCTACCGAGTCACTTGGGCCGCGGCGGCAACCGGATTGCCGGCGACGCGCTCCATCTCCCCTTTCGCAACGCCAGTTTCGATCTCGTCAGTTGCTGTCTCTTCGTTCATCACCTGTCGCCCAGCGAGGTCCCGCTGTTCGTCAAAGAAGCTCTGCGTTGCGCCCGAACCGCGGTGTTGATCAATGACCTGGTGCGTCATCCGTTCCATCTGGCGGCTGCGCACGCGGGCCGCCTGATCTATCGCAGCCGCATCACTGATAACGATGCTCCCGCTTCCGTACGCCAAGCCTACACACCCGAAGAACTGCGCGTCATGCTCCAACAGACCGCCGCTGCCCGCGTCGACATCTCCCGCCACTACTTCTTTCGCATGGGCGCGATCGTCTGGAAGTCCCCCGTCGGCTAAGATCGGGAAGTGCACTATCGTACTCTCGGCAGCACCGGCCTCGACGTCTCTGTCATTGGAATCGGCACGTGGCAGTTCGGCGGCGAGTGGGGTCACGACTTCTCGCAAGCGGAAGTGGATGCCATCCTCGACCAAGCCGCTGCGGACGGCATCAATCTTATCGATACCGCCGAGTGCTACGGCCCCCGGCTTTCCGAACAACTGATCGGCGATTATCTGAGCCGGCACGACCGCTCGCGATGGATCGTCGCAACCAAGTTCGGCCACCAGTTCGACGGCTTTCTGAAGCGCAGGGACGACTTCTCAGCCGGCGGTGTCCGGCAGCAGTTAGAAGCGTCGATGCGCGCGCTGCAGGTGGACACCATCGATCTCTACCAGTTCCACTCGGGCCCGGATGAGGCGTTTGAGAACGAGGAACTGTGGAGCATGCTGCACGAGCAGAAGCGGCTTGGGAAGGTGCGCCACCTCGGTGTCTCGATTCGTGGCACAGGCAGCGAACTGCAGACGCGTCAGACGAAACAGGCGGGCGCGGAGGCCCTGCAGGTGGTCTACAACCGGCTCGATCGCCGTCCCGAGCAGCAGTACTTTCCCACCGCCGAGAGCGATCATCTCGGGATCCTTGCACGTGTGCCGCTGGCGAGTGGCCTCCTCAGCGGGAAGTACGAATCGGGCGCGAAGTTTCAGGCGAACGATTTCCGATCGAGCTTCGATGACGCACGGCTCGAGCGGGATCTTGCCGAAGTGGAGCGACTGCGCACGACCGAAGTGCCCGCCGGAGTCCCGATGGCGCAATGGGCGCTGGCGTGGTGTCTTGCGAACCCTCTGGTGTCGTGCGTCATTCCCGGCTGCAAGAATCCGGAGCAGGTTCACGCGAATGCTACCGCCGGTTCTTCGCCTTTTATTCGCCAGTAGCGCTACAATGTTCTCGTGTCGCTCAAGCTCTATCTCGTCTCTTGCGAATTCGTCACCAGCGGGGACTACGCGTCGTTTCGCGAAAAACTCCGGACTCTGGAAGCTACCCAGATACTCGGGCATCAGTGGGCCCTGCGCACGCGGTTTTCGGCCGCCGAATTGAAGGAGATGCTGCGGCAGTTTCTGGACGAGCGGGATCGCATCACCGTGGTGGAGGCCGGCGAGGAGCGCGCCAGCCGTCGCGCTCGTACCGACCTCACCCGCCTGTAAACTACACCTTTTCGGGAACGACGAACGGTGCGCGATACCTGCGCGTGAACAGCGCGTTCGCTTCCTTGTCGCCCACCACCTGCATCTTCTCCGCGTCGAACTCCAGCGATCGCTTCACGCGGTAAGAGATGTTGGCCAAATGCATCAGCACCACCGAAGCGGCACCTTCCTCGATGGGGTTGTTCTGCTTCGATGTGTCGCGGCTTCGAACCACGTCGATGAAATTCTGCCAGTTGTTGCCGCCGGCATCGCGAGCGGGACCGGGTTCCTGATCGCGGCCGAGGAACGTGGAGTACTTGTTGTAACCCTCGATGGCGAGATACCCCTTCGACCCGTAAAACAGGTTGCCGACCGTGTTCGAATTCTTCTTACCGTTGCGGCCCGGCGCCTCATCGATTCCCGCTTCGTGATTCGTCATCCAGTGACGAACTTCGAACTCGAGCATGCGCTTGCGGCCGCCCTCGTTAAACTCGTAACTCGCGGTCATCGTGTTGGGCGTTTCCTGGTCATCGTCGAACATGAAGTGCCCGCCCATCGCGGTGACACGAGTCGGATACTTCACGCCGAGTCCCCAGCGGGCGATGTCCATCTCGTGGATGCCTTGATTGCCGATATCGCCGTTGCCGTAATCCCAGAACCAGTGCCAGTTGTAGTGGAACCGGTTCTTCGTGAATTCGTGCTTCGGCGCCGGACCGAGCCAGAGGTCGTAATGCACACCGGCAGGTACCGGTTCGACAGGAGTGTGTCCGATGGTATCGCGCCATTTGTAACACAGCCCTCGAGCCATGTAGACGTCGCCGATGAGGCCGTCGCGCATCTTCTGCACGGCTTCCTGCACGCCGGCGCTCGACCGCGCGTTCACCCCGTGCTGCACGATACGGTTGTACTTCTTGGCGGCCTTCACAATCTGCTGGCACTCGAAAATGTTGTGCGAGCACGGCTTCTCGACATAGACGTCCTTGCCGGCCTGCAAGCCCCAGATCGCCTGCAGCGTGTGGTTGTGATTGGGAGTGGCAATGGAGATCGCGTCGATTTCCTTGTCCTCCAGGAGTTTGCGGAGGTCGGTGTAGCGCGCGGGCTTTTTGCCCGAGGCCTTCTCGATTTCGCCGAGTCGCTTATCGAGTACCGATTCGTCGATATCGCAAACCGCGGCGATTTCGACATTGTCCATCTTGAGATAGTTGTGAATGTGCGAATTGCCCTGCCCGCGCACACCCACGCAGGCGACGCGTACGCGGTCGCTGGGTGCGCCCGCCATAGGACGAGCAGCAAACGCGCCCACGGCGGCAGCGCCGCTCATCAGGAAATGTCTTCGTTCCATTTGTACTCCGGATTTATTCATCTGGTGGCGTCGAGGCCAAACCAGTGTCTTATACTATATCGAAGGCAAAGACGCCCGAAGGAGTTAAGAAGTTATGCAGCCCGACCAAGCGAAAGCGATTCTCGATTTTCTTTTGCCCACGATTGAGCAGGAGCACGCCACCACCCTCAAGGTAATTGCGGCCATGCCGAACGAAAACCTGGACTACGCCCCATCCGAAAGGTGCACAAAAGCGCTGGACCTGGCGTATCACATAGCCAGCTCAGAGCAGTATTTCATGTCCGGTGTTGCCAACGGAGCGTTCCCCCAAGGGGAAGATCATGCGCGTCCCGAGTCGATGAAGACCCCGGCCGATGTGATCGCGATGTACAAGGAGCAGACGGCAGCGAACCTCGCCCGGGTGAAAGCGCTCACCGGCGAGGAATTGGCCCGCGAATTGAATTTCTATGGCGTCTGGAAGATGCAGGCGATCGGGTTCCTGAATGCCATGGTGCTCCACAGCGTCCATCATCGCGGACAGCTGTCGGCCTATTTGCGTCCGATGGGCGGGAAGGTGCCGGCCATCTACGGCATGAGCGCCGACGACAATCCGTTCGCCGAAGTGCTGGCGGCGCAGGCGCAGGCCTAAACTGTTACCGTTTGCGGAGCCGGTAGTCCTCCACTGCCGGCATCCGCACGACGCGGCACATCTCGTGCAGCCGCGATCGCGACCGCACCCCGATCACCTCCGACAGCGTCTTGCGATACACCGTCGTATTCCCCGCCGTTCTGTAATCCGCCACCCGATCATCATCAGGCAAATTGGTTGTCGCAATCAACGGCTTCCGATGGTTGCAGCGATACGTGATGATCGACGTGATGGTGTCTTCCACCCACTCCTTGTATCGATGCGCGCCGAGATCGTCGATTAGCAGAATCTCGGATTCCAGCGCCGTCCGGTATGCTTCCTTGTCGCTAGTCCCCGACGTATCGTCGTAACCGGATCGGATCTTCTCGAACAGTTGCTGATAGTCGAAGAACACGCCATCGAATCCGCGAGCCATCAGCGAACGCATTGCGGCGACGGCCAGGTGTGTCTTCCCGGTCCCCGCGTCGCCAACCAGCAATAACCCGGGACGATCGCCGTGCGGAAACTCGCGAACGTAATTTTTCACCGTCAGCAGCACGGTTCCAAGCCCCGTGCGCGCGATCGGATTATCGGATGGGAGCAGGAAGTTGTCGAAGTTCGCGTTCTGGTAATTCGGCGGAATGCCGGACGACTCCTCAATGCGCCGCGACCGGGCCGCGCGAATACAATCGCAGCGCTCGGCTCCGGAGATGCCGTCTCGTTCCGTGATCACCCAACCGCTGCCGCCACAGCGCGGGCACACATCTTCCTGGATGGCAGATTCGGACATTCAGCCACAGTGTACTACTCAATGGCCGCGAGCAGATCGCCCATGCCGACGGTGGCGCCGACACGCGCGGACAACTGCACCACCCGGCCCGCTTTCGGGGCTTTCAACTCGTTCTGCATCTTCATCGCTTCCACCACGATGAGCCCCGCGCCAGCCTCCACTTCGTCTCCCTCGGCCACCAGCACCCGAACGATTTTGCCGGGCATCGGAGCATTCACGATCTGGCGGCCCTCGCCGAGCCCGTCGCGGCCGGTACGGCTCAACGCGCGGGGATCGCGCACCTCCACCACCGAGCGATGGCCCGCGATGTCGACGTACAGTCCATCGGCACCCTGCACCACCTTCGTTTCATAACTGCGGCCATTCACCAGGATCGAGTAGATGCCCGGCTCCACTTCCACCAGCGTGGCGGACAGTTTCTGCGGCGCGGCGCGATCGGATGAGTAGGTGAACCGGCATGCCTCGCCGTCGCGCGTGAATTCGAGGTCGCCCGCGCGGCCATCTACCGAAACGTTCAGTTTCATCGCAGCGACTCCATGCGGCCCTGTGTCACCCACCGGCTCGGGCGTGCCGTAGCGCCGTTCGATGACGGCGCTGATTTCCGATCGAGCAAGAATACGGCTGCGGCGAGCGCCGCGACAGCTTCATACTGCGGGTCCTGCTTCTCCACCGGCTCGGCTGCGCGGCGGAAAAACTCCTCGATGAAGCCGGTGTGCAGATGACCGGCGCGAAACTCGGCGTCATCGAGAATCTGGCGGAAGAACGTGATGTTCGTCTTGATTCCCGAGACATAGTATTCGCCGAGCACACGCCTCAATCGCGCGATGGCACCGTCGCGAGTGCCGCTCCACACCGCCAGTTTCGCCAGTAGCGGATCGTATTCGATGGGCACTTCCCAGCCGGGATAGATGCCATTGTCGAGCCGTACGCCGGGACCGGCCGGGCGCTCGACATGATGCATTCGCCCGGGCGACGGCATGAAGTTGTTATTCGGATCCTCGGCGTAAATGCGGCACTCGATCGCCGATCCTCGCCAGGTCACGTCCTCTTGCGTGATGCCCAGCGGTTCGCCTGCTGCGATTCGGATCTGCATCTGCACCAAGTCGTATCCGGTGACCAACTCGGTGACCGGATGCTCCACCTGCAGACGCGTATTCATTTCGAGGAAGTAGAACTGGCGATGCTCGTCCACCAGGAATTCCAGCGTCCCCGCGTTGTAGTAATCCACTGTGCGTGCAATACGGAGCGCCGCCTCGCCCATCGCCGTCCGCATTTCCGGATGCGCTGCCACCAGGGGCGATGGACACTCCTCGATCACCTTCTGATGCCGGCGTTGGATGGAACACTCGCGCTCTCCGAGATGAACCATGTGGCCCGATTTGTCGCCGATGATCTGAATCTCGATATGCCGCGGCCGCTCGACGAGTTTCTCGATGTAGATGGCGCTATCGGAAAACGCCCGCTCTGCCTCACTCGATGCATCGCGTAGCGCACCCTCGAGTGCGGCCTCTGAATCGACGCGGCGCATGCCCTTGCCGCCGCCACCCGCCGCCGCCTTCAGCAGGACCGGATATCCGATCTCCCGCGCGACCTCGCGAGCCCGAGCAGGATCGACGACCGCCTCTTCCGTCCCCGGAACCACAGGCGCGCCGATGCCGATGGCCATCTTCCTCGCCGCCGTTTTCGAGCCCATCGCGCGAATCGCGACACTCGACGGCCCGATGAACACGATGCCCGCCGCTTCGCACGCCTCGGCGAAATCGGCGTTCTCGCTCAGGAATCCGTAGCCGGGATGAATCGCTTCGGCATTGTGGCGCGCGGCCGCATCGAGGATCCGATCGATCCGAAGATAGCTCTCACTCGACGGCGCGGGACCGATGTGCTCAGCCTCATCGGCCATGCGGACGTGCAGCGCCGCGCGATCGGCATCCGAGTACACTGCGACGCTGATGATTCCCATCTCGCGCAGTGCACGGATGATCCGCACCGCGATCTCGCCGCGATTGGCAACCAGGATCTTACGAAACATGGGCGGTGGCGGCTGGTTCTTCGGAAACCTTCACCAGCAACTTCCCGGTGTTGGTGCCGTCGAACAGGCGATTCAGCGCCGTGGGAGCTTGTGCGAGTCCATCCACCACGTCGAGCCTGTACTTGAGTTTGCCCTGCATCAGCCAACCAATAATGTCTCTCGCGGCCTCGGCGTAGCGCGCGGCGTAGTCGAATACGATCATGCCCTGCACTTTCGTCCGCTTCACCAGCAGGTTTCCAAAGTTCGCCGGACCCGACGGCTTCGTCGCGTTGTACTGCGAGATGAGACCGCACAGCACGATACGCGCATGCAGATTCAAGTGATCGATTATCGCCTCGAGAATCTCGCCGCCGACGTTTTCGAAATCGATGTCGATGCCCGCGGGACATTTCGCCGCCAGCGCCTGGCGCACATTTTCTTTCCTGTAATTGATGGCCGCATCGAAGCCGAGTTCAGACGTGAGCCAGTGGCACTTGTCATCCGAGCCTGCGATGCCCACCACGCGGCAACCCTTGATCTTGCCGATTTGTCCCACGATGGAACCCACCGCGCCCGCCCCCGCCGTGACCACAAGTGTGTCGCCTTCCTTCGGCTGTCCGATATCGAGCAGGCCGAAGTATGCGGTGAAGCCGATGTGTCCCATGGCCCCGAAATGCGCTGTCAGCGGGAGTCCCGGCAATGGCGGCAGCTTGACGAAGCCGGCTGCGGAGCCGAGATAATACTCCTGCCAGCCCACGAGTCCCTGCACGATATCGCCCGGTTGAAACGCCGGATCGCCGCTCGCCTCCACGACGCCGATAGCTCCGCCGCGCATCACTTCGCCGAGTTGCAGCATCGGCACGTACGAATCGGCGGGGTTCATCCAGATGCGATTGGCCGGATCGAGCGAGAGATAGATATTGCGCACCAGGATTTCGCCGGCGGCCGGTTCGCCGAGCGCTTCCTCGCGCCATTCGAAATCGGATTCCGAAACACGGCCCTGCGGACGCGCGCGCAGGCGCCACTGGTGGTTGATGATCGAGGGCATTCCGGGTTCAGCTTACCACCGCGCCACGCTCCACAAGAAGATCCCGCAGTATCGACCGGTGACAGCGGCTCTCGTCGTCGCAGTAACAGCCCAGTGCCAGGTTCGTCTGGTGTGACAGCGCCGCGAGCATATCTAACTCGCGGCTGCGGTCCGCCTCACTCATCTCGCGACGGAACTTCCGCCGGAATGCGTCCCATCCCTTCTGATCGTCGGCGGCCAACGCCTCCTTCACCAAAACGGCGCTGGGTGCGAGGTTCGGGAACCAGACATCGTAATAATCGAGTTTGGCGAAATCCGATTTCGGGACACCACGCGGAGGACGCCGCACGGTGCCGAGCCGCAATCCTTCTCCAGGTTTGCGAGGCGTGCCGAGCTGGACGATGAAGATCGGCACCGGCCTCAGACCCGATGCAGATCCGCTCGCCAGTTCTTGACGGCCTGCTTGATTTCGTCCGGCGCCATATTGCTCTCCGCGGCGCGGCGAGCCATTTCGACAAACTCGGCATCGGATGCGAACCGCAGTGCGATTACCTGCCGCACGCTCAACCGCGGGTCGAGCAGTTTACCCGTCAGACTGAAATGCCGTAGATTCTCCTCCGCCCGAATCGCACGATCCTGAGCCCTCAGTGCGAAGATGCGAGCGAGAAAGGCCGTGATGACCAACGCCACCACCAGCACGGCAATCAGCGACGCACTGTAGATTCGTTCGTGATCGCCGAGCGAGCGGTAGACATTCACCAGCGATCCGATCAGCGACAACAGCAAAAGCGGAATCAGCACGTAGTGAAACAGCGCCACGTACTGGCGATGGGTAGAGTACGATTGTTGGGCCATATCTGTAACGGTGAAAGTTATTGTACACGCTTCGGATGAAACGAGTCCGGACCGCCCGCCGCCTCCGGACTCTCGATCGGCAGATTTACGACAATCGGCTCCTGCCCGCTGCGCACCACGACTGCTTCCACCGGCTCATCCGGCCGCGCATTGATTTCCTGATGCGGCACGAACGGCGGCACGTATATGAAATCGCCCGGGCCCGCCTCCTCCACAAACTCCAGCGCATCGCCCCACCGGAATCGCGCACGGCCGCGCACGATGTACAGCACCGTCTCCAGTTCGCCATGATGATGCGCTCCGGTTTTCGCATCCGGCTCCACCACCACCGTGCCCGCCCAGAGCTTGCTGGCACCGGTACGCGCGTGCGTAATAGCCGCGGCTCGCGTCATTCCCGGAGTCTGCGCCGTGTTCGTGTCCAGTTCGCCGGCACGAACAATCCGAATCCCGGCGGTCCGCCAATCCGATTGCGACATGCTCCAGACCAGCATAACTCGCGTATCCATAACTCGCGTGCCTATAACTCGCGTATCCTGGGGAAAATGACCAAGCTGATGGTGGCCGCGATGGTGCTGGCGCTGACCAGCGCCGCGCAGGAGCGTATCGATACCGAAACTGACTGGCGAATCCGCCGCGAAGCGACCGAGCACTCGCAGATCATGCGTACATTGCACGTGCTGACCGATCGCTATGGACCGCGCCTCACCGGATCGCCGAATCATGAAGCAGCGGCGAAGTGGGTGGCTGCGCAACTCAACGAGTGGGGACTCCAGAACGTGAAACTCGAACCCTGGAAGTTCGGGCACTCCGGCTGGCTGAACGAGCGCGCTTCGGGATTCCTCATCGCGCCGGCCAACGACACGCTCACCTTCGAAGTGCTGGGATGGACACCGTCCACCAACGGCCCGGTCACCGCGTCCGCTATCGAATTGACGCCGCCTCGCAACCCCACGAAGCAGGAACTCGCCACCTGGCTTGACGCAAACAAGGACAAGGTCCGCGGCCGCATCGTGCTGATCGGCAAGGCGACGGTTGTTCCCGTCGCGTTCAACTCGCCGGCCAAGCGCATCGACGATGCCGACCTGATCGCGCGCTTCGATCCGGTGAATCCGCAAACTCCGAATTTCGGCCGCCGCGCCGATCCAACTCCGGAAAGCAAGTTGAGCGCGCGCCGCGTGGACGAGATCCTCGATCCGTGGCTGGTGGCAAACGGTGCGTTGGTCCGCGTCAACGACGGAGCGCGAGAGCATGGACAGATCCGCGCATTCGCGAATCGCAGTTACGACGTCGCGAAAGCCGTCCCGACTGTCGTGCTGCGCAACGAGGACTACGGCCGCATCGAGCGCCTGCTCGCCGATGGCGATGTGCAGTTGCAGTTCGATATCGTGAATCACGTTTATCCCGACGGTGTCACCAGCTACAACGTCAGCGGCGAGATTCCCGGCAGTGATAAAACAGCGGAGATCGTCATGCTCGGCGGCCATCTCGACTCATGGCACGGGGCCACCGGCGCCACCGACAACGCCATCGGTTCCACGATGATGCTGGAGGCCGTGCGCCTGATCCGTGCGCTTGGACTGAAGCCCCGCCGCACCATTCGCATCGCGCTGTGGTCGGGCGAAGAGCAGGGACTCCTTGGATCGCAGGCCTACGTGAAGCAGCACTTCGGCACGTTCGAGGATCCGAAGCCCGAGTTCTCCAAACTCGCTGCCTACTTCAACATCGATTCGGGCACTGGCCGCGTGCGCGGTGCTGGAGTGTTCGGTCCGCCGAGTGCGGCTACGGTGATTCGCGAGGCACTGGCGCCTTTCGAGGATCTCGGCGTGGTGGGTGCGGCGGCATCCAAATCGCGCAATCTTGGCGGCACCGACAGCACGTCGTTCAATGCTGCCGGACTCGCTGGCATCGGCCTCAATCAGGATCCCATCGAGTACGGCATGGCGACGTGGCACACGAATCTCGACACCTACGAGCGAGTCGTGCCCGATGACGCCGTGAAGTCGTCGATCGTGATTGCAGCAGCGGTCTGGCATGTCGCGAATCGTGACGCAATGCTTCCCCGGTTCACCACCGATCACATGCCGCCACCCGCGAAAGGAACCGACTTGAAACTCGACCACGTCACCATCGCCGGCCTCGATCTTGCCACGATGCGCAAGCAGTTCGAGCACGCCGGCATCCCCACGGAGTTTGGTGGGAAGCACACGAACGGCATGACCGAAATGGCCCTCGCGAGTTTCCCCGATGGCTCCTACCTCGAGTTGATTGCCGCTCAACCCGGGGCGAACGTGGCGAAACACGAGTGGGCACGATTCATCGAGAAGCAGGGCGGCCCCTGCGCGTGGGCCATCACGGTGCCCGATATCAAAGCGGAACTCGACCGGCTCGAGCGAGTCGTCATTGAAGCGACCCCGCAGCCAGGCGGTCGCGAACGTCCCGACGGCAAGGCTCTCCGCTGGACGACGGCCGCCATCGGACCGGCACCGCAGGGCTCGCTATTTCCGTTTCTTATCGAGGACGACACGCTCCGCACACTACGCGCAAACCCGAGCGGCAAGCCCACCACGACCGCATATACCGGGGTGGAGCGCGTGGTCATCGCGGTCCGCGATCTCGATGCGGCCATCGCGCAGTGGCGCAAGACATTCGGGCTGCCCGCACCCAAACAACAGGACGATGCATCGCTGGGAGCACACCTCGCGTGGTTCGAGGGCACTCCGGTGATACTAGCCTCGGCGGCTTCGAACGACTCGGTAATAGCGCACCGCATCAACGGATTTGGCGAGGCGCCGTTCGCGTTCCTGCTCGGCGCCAAGACGATAAGCGACTCGAACGTGACGTGGTTCGATCAGCGCGTGAAGTGGTTCGACACTGCGGCGCTCAACGGAGCGCACATCGGCATCATCGCGAAGTAGCGCGACCTGACCACTGCTTCCAAACCTGCGGGTCGGTGAGCATCTTGATGAACACACCGCCGACCACGGACCGCGCCTGGAATCCCCGCTGCTTGCCGTTCGTGGTCCAATACCAGTCGCTGAGCGGAACGCGCGTCGGCGATTCGTCCGCGAACTTGTAGACCGGCGCGACCAACGCTTCGAAGTCCACACGCGAATCGGCCATGGTCGCGGTCCACAGAATCCAGTCGAGCTTCGTGTACTTCTCGCGATTGTCCAGCGGCAACCCGAAGGGCTCCTGATGCTGCAGGTAAAACGCGATCTCCTTGCGCGCGACGTCCGCCGGAAATAGATTCAGACCCAGCAGGCGGTCCCACACCAGGTTGTACTTCTGACTCCACGTGCCCGGCTTATCGAACGCGAGCCGGTAGTGATCGCCATCGTCCGCAAGCGGAATCCACTTGTGCGCGAACTCCTCCGCTGTCTTGCGGTACGCCGCAGCCTCCGCCGCATGACCGGTCAGTTCCGCCAACTTCGCATACGAACCCAACGCCTCAATGGCCTTGATCGACAAGTTGGCATTATGCGCCAGGTGCCCCGCGAAATCGTCGGTGGATAACTGATTCTCGGGATCGAGTCCTTTCTCTTTCAGATACTCGGCCCACTTGGTCAACTCGGGCCAGTAGCGTTGCGCGAACGCCGTATTCCCTTGCGCGCGGCTCAGTGCCAGCGTGAGAATCAGCATGTTGCCGCTCTCTTCCACCGGCATCTGATTCACCTCGTTCTCCTCGCCCCCGCCGTACACCTGCCCGTTCGCATGCGGATAGGTTCCCAGATCGTGCGGCGCAAACGGAAACTTCCAACGGCCCATGCGCGCGTACTCGAGCAGAGGCCGCATCTGCGCTTCCAGCAGCGCGGGATTGAAGAACAGGAAAAACGGAGCGCTGGGATAGAACACATCGACTGTACCGATACATCCGTTGCTGAAATTTTCTTTCGGGAAGTACAGCGCCGTGCCATCCGCATCGGCGACGAGTTTGTGCGCAGCCAGCGTCTGCCGGTACGCAAGCGCAGCGAGCCGCGCGTATCGCTCACCGCCGGCATTGCGCAATGCCGTCATCAACTGCTCGTCGAAGCGGGCGCTGCGCTCCACCAGACTCGCGTAATCGGCCCGAGCACTCCGCAGCAGATCCGCCGGACCCGCGCCATTCCGCCGCCACCATGGCCGGACTCGCCGCTGGAAATACTCGAGCGAGTAGATGTCGTCGTACGCCAGCATCATGTATCGCGACACTGGCGTCGACCCGGCGGTGCCGATGTGGATCGATGCCGTGAGCGCCGACACGTTGCGACGGCCCGTGCGACTGTCGTCGAAGTCATCGTCCAACGGAACACGCCCCTCCTGCTTGAACGCACGCTCCGCCGGCGCTCGTGGAACAGCGGCAAACTGGACGCCCGGTCCGCGATCGGCGGCGAGATACAGATAGCCCCAGTCGATCCGCACATCGTCGCCGACTTTCTCCAACATCCGCTGATGCCGCGACCCCAAGCGAAGCACCGTCTGCCCATCCGATTGCAGCCGCGCCCAGATCACCGGCTGTTCCGGCGTGTTGATCGCCAGATCGGCCAATGCCTCCAGGTAAACGGATACGTCATGATCGCGGCCATCGCTCGACGACACTTCCCACACCACGTAGGTGAGTGGCCGAGACAGCACGTCCAGATCGTCGGGCAAGGCCGGCGTCAAAAATGTCAGCTTCAGTTTCACGCCGCTTCCCGCGAAATCGTAGATCGTGCGCGTCGGCAGCACCTCCACTCCGGTCTGCGGCAACGCGGCGATGGTGCGCGGCGCCGGCCCGATGACCCGGAACGTCTGACCGTCCACCCGAAGCAGGCCAGTGAGATTCTGCGGCTTACCAGTCCAATGCCGGGTCTCATCGTCGGTGAGCCGATCGCTCATCGACCAGACGCTGAAGTATGGATCGTGCGCGATCAATGGAACGGCCGGCGGACGGAGCGGCGCAAGCGTCTGTGCGGCCAGCGGCAACACGGCCGCCAGCAGGAGAGCGATTCTTTTCATCAGAACTATCTTGCTACGAACTAGTCGCGCCTGGGTTCTCCGGCGCTTGTTCCCAGTCGCGCAAGAACTCAAGGAGACGGCCGCACTTGTGCATGGTGGCAACTCGCGCCACCTCGTGCCCGACGTCCAGCACGCGCTGTTCCAACCCCTCGTCGCGCAGATGGCCCTCGGCATCCCTATCGCGCCGCCCGACACGCCTACTATAATGGAGCCCATACTCTCCGTGAAATTCTTCTTCTTATTACTTCCGCTGACCTTATATGCCCAAACCGATGCGGGCATTTCTCACGGCCGCGCGCTGTTTCGCACTAACTGCGCCTTCTGCCATGGACTCACTGCCGAAGGCGGTCGCGGTCCGAACCTGGTCTCGGCCCCGCTTCACCATGGCGAGTCCGACGAGGATCTGCGAAACACCATCCGGCAAGGTGTTCCGGGTACTACCATGCCATCCTTTGAGAACTTCTCCGACGACGAAGTGCGAAGCCTGGTGGACTACCTTCGCTCCGTTTCGCGCGCGACGGTGAAGCGCACAACCGTGCTGGGCGACCCGCAAACCGGTCGCCAGATCTACACGAAATCAGGATGCCCTGCGTGCCATCGCATCGGCAGGGAAGGCAGCGTTTTCGGGCCCGATCTCAGCCGCATCGGTGCGTCGCGTCCGCTCGAGTATCTGCGCGAGTCCGTTGTGCATCCCTCCGCCGATATTCCGCCCGAGTTCGAAGGAGTCACGGCCGTCTTGAAGAACGGAAAGCGCGTGCATGGGGTTCGCGTCAATGAGGACACGTTCACGCTGCAGTTGCGCGATCCGTCCCAGCGAGTTATCAGCCTCATGAAAGATGAGGTGCAGCAACTGACTTACGACAAGCAATCGCTGATGCCGGCTTACGATCGGCTATCTCCTGCGGACTTGCAGAATCTGCTGGCCTATCTCGCGAGTATCACGGGAACCGCACACGGCGCAGTGAAAGAAGCGGAGGGAATTCGATGAATCGCTGGCTGCTCGCCGGACTCCTGACATTACCACTTACCGCGCAGGTTACTTTCGAGCGCATCGTCAATGCGTCGAAAGAGCCGCAAAACTGGCTGACTTACTGGGGCGACTACGGCGCCGTCCGCCACCGCGCGCTCAACCAGATCAATACCGCGAACGTGAAGGATCTGCATCTGGAGTGGGTGTTCCAAACCGGCCAGGCTGGAATCTCGGAGACCGTGCCGCTCGTGGTCGACGGGATCCTCTACCTGACGTCCTCGGAAGGTTACGCATTTGCCGTCGACGGACGCAGCGGGCGTCAAATCTGGACTTACAAATACGCGATGCCGCCGAACACCAAGCTGTGCTGCGGCACTATCAGTCGCGGACTCGCCATGCTCGGCGACCGCCTTTACATGGTCACCCCCGACGCGCAGCTCGTGTCCATCGACGCGAAGACCGGCAAACAGATTTGGAATTCCGAGATAGCGCCGGTAGCGAAATCGTACGGCGGCACGCTGGCGCCGCTCGCGGTGAAGGACAAGATCATCGTCGGCGTGTCGGGCGGCGAGTACGGAATTCGCGGCTTGATCGATGCGTTCGATGCGAAGACCGGACAGCGCGCCTGGCGATTCTGGACAGTTCCCGGTCCGGGTGAGCCCGGCCACGAGACCTGGGCCGGCGACTCGTGGAAAAGCGGCGGCGGTCCCACTTGGATGACCGGCACGTATGACCCCGAACTGAACCTCATCTACTGGGGAGTCGGTAATCCCGGACCCGATCTGGCCGGCGATGTTCGCAAGGGCGATAACTTGTACACGTGCTCGCTGGTGGCGCTCGATGCCGATACAGGCAAGCTGAAGTGGCACTATCAATTCACGCCGCACGACACGCACGATTGGGACGCGAACGAAACCCCGATGCTGCTCGACCTCGATTGGAAGGGGCAGAAGCGGAAGGTGGTGGTGCAGGCGAATCGCAATGGATTTTTCTATGTGCTCGATCGGACCAACGGCGAGTTCCTGATGGCGAAGGCATTCGCGCGGCAGAATTGGGCGAAGGGCATGGACGCGAAGGGCCGCCCGATCAAACTCCCCAACATCGAACCCACGGAGGCAGGCACGCGGCTCTGTCCCGGACTCGCGGGCGCGGCAAACTGGATGGCGCCCTCGTACAATCCGGCGACGGGCTGGTTCTACTTCCCGGTGCGCGAGCAATGCGACGTTTATTATTCGCAACCGCCCGTGTATATCGAGGGCAAGTCGTATTGGGGCAGCGTGAGTCGTGCCGCAAGCGATGAGCGCGAATGGGGACTCCTGAAGGCTCTGGATCCCCGCACCGGCGAAACCAAGTGGGATTTTCGATACTTCCGCGCGCCGTGGGGTGGAACCATGTCCACGTCAGGCGGACTCATCTTCTCGGGCGACGAGGACGGCTACTTCATGGCGTTCGACGCGAAGAACGGCAAGCTGTTGTGGAAGCTGAACACGGGAACTTCGATCAAGACTGCGCCGATCACCTACAGCATCGATGGCCGTCAGTATGTGACCATGCCGTCGGGCGGCGTCGTGCTGACGTTCACTGTGCCGTCAGCGAAATAGTCGTCATCGCCCCGCAGGATCCTCGAAGCCACTCTCGGTCGCAGTGACCAGCGAGGCGTAACGAAACGCGCCCGACGGAATCCCCTTCTGCGCGGCCAAACGGCAGGCCGCCACCTG
>JBBQGE010000124.1:0-16471 GCA_038322675.1 Bryobacterales bacterium | reverse complement strand
TTCCGTCCGGGGTCGCGCCTGGATGGAACCCAAGGCCGAGGCGACGGGCTGGCTCCGTTACTGATCGGCACGGCAACAACCCCCGGGCAAGTCTCGGGGGTTTTGCTTTTGTGGCATCAGGGTGGTGATGTCCCCGAGCGTTGGCCTTGGGCATCAAACGCGAGGTCCGCCGTAGGCGCTCCTTATTCTTGCCTTCGACGCCGCACCGGCCCGCCATTAGCTTGACCAACTTGCCGGAAAATAAACTGAAAATCTCAAGAGGAAAGATCGTGACCCGTTACACGGTATTTCGCCCGGATTCGCTCCAGTTCCGGTGGGTCGATGTCCAACGGCCCAACCATCCGTATCAGTGGTTCTCGTTCGCGGCGAAACTCATCCTCGTACTCCCGATATTGCGGAAGTTCTGATATGTCACGGCTGGACACTCCAGCCATGCGACGAGATCTTCGATGGACCGGCGGCATCGCGCTACATCGACCAGTGCACCCGCCTGATCCTCCGTTATGGGGATCGCTCAGCAGATCGCGCAAGGGTTTGAGCCTGCGCATCCGGCGCCGAACTCGCTTGTACAGGCTCTCCTCGAAGACGGTCAGTGCTTCTGTTCGCGGCAGGTCGGCGACAATCCGCCTTTCGGCCTTCCAGCCCTCATACCCAGCAGCGTACCTCCGACGGCGTGCGTTGGAAATCCCCCAGTTGGGACGGGCGGGTTACGGAAATTCCCGGATTGACTTCCGGCCCAGCGAAAACGATATTCGGAATGGAACCGCCTGCGAATGAAACACGCCCACAGGACGCTGCTCGGCATTACACTCGCGGCGACAGCCGTGCTCTCTCTGTATCCGCCCTGGAAGCTTCGCGGTGGCATGTCAGCGGGCTACTTCCTTCTCTGGTTTTCTGGGACCACGCTCCCCACCGAAGCATCGATCACCGGGCTCTGCAACTTGAGTGGTTGGTCGTAGTGCTGTGTGCTGACGCGGTGTTTCTGCTCACCGCTCTCGCCGTTCGTGTGTGGGCGCCAGTTCGCTGCGGCCTGCGGTCGAAATGGCTCTTCTGGCGGGTCACCGCCGCGGCGAATCGGACAACCCAATAAACACGGGACCTCTGCGTGTTCCGAGTCGATTCACCGCCACTCGGAACAAGGCCCTGTTGTTCCGACGTGTCCGACCTGTCCGAGTATGGTTTAGCTAATTGAATCGTGGTATGCTCGGCTCGCTATGTATTTCAGAGCTTGAATGTATTCCCTAACCTCGTCGCGGGATAGCGATTTTGTAGCCATATTCCTATTGACTCGCCGCACGTCGGCGCTTATGTTTGGAATTAGAGCAATAAGGGCCGCTCACCTGGACGGCCGCAGAGTCGCACCCGGCGAGGAATTCTACTTCGATCTCAACCTGTTCGATCTGCAAAGCTCGGCAATACCCTATTTCGCACTGGCCTTCGCGCAGTTGGCAAGTGAAGGTGTGGGACCGGGCCGCAGCCGCGCGGAATTGTTATCCGTCAGGTACCATTCCGACGTGAGCAGCATGCGTAATGTCGAGAACACGGCCGACGCTGCTTTCGCTTAAACGGAGGTTTTCGGTTGGATGCGGTTACTTGCCCCTCTATTGGCGTTCTGGCTCGGACGCGCCAGAGACGATGTCGAGCAGCCACCTGGCGGTGACGACGCGCGTCCCGGCCCATGCGGTGGGAAAGTGCTTGAGGTTGCCGGTCACCAAATACTGGGCATTGGCCGCCGCCGCACATTCTAGAAACATGTCATCCGCGAGATCAGAACAGGCTCGGACGGATTCTGTCGGGCGAACCCACATACCCTTTTCACGAATGGCGCGAAGCGCGGTTGTTATCGTTTCTTCGGACAAGTGGAACTTGGGGCGACTGAGAACCTCCTCGTACTCAGCGTAGAGACTGCCGCTCACACAGAGTTGGAACACGCCACTGAGCGCCAAGACGAACACCTGCGCTGGAATGCCGAGAGGTTGGAGTAATGCCGAAACAATGATGTTCGTGTCAAGAACAACCCGGATCATGAGCCAGGTTGCAAGCCGGATTCACGCCGACTTGTTCGCGCCGCCGCAATCTCCGCGTCGATCTCCTCCATCGAGAGGCGATCGACACCGGCTTGCCGGGAGGCTTCCCACGACCGCTGCAGCCAATCGGGAACGAGGTCCTGCGCTAAGACCTGGCGCGCGTATTCCTCAGGCGAGAGGCCTTTGGCGCGCGCCTTTGCTGCTAGTGCCGCAGTCTCCTCATCTGGAAGTTGAATGGTCAACGTCATGAACAACCTCGCACCTTCCATCGTAACAACGGTCAATCTTACCCGAACGGACCGCGTGTGTGACGGAATCCCGAGGTTCGGCCTCCCCCACGGTTCGGTACCGCCGTTGCGTCGGCGGGGCGCGCTGCAACGGAACGGGCCTGGCCCGTCCAGGCGATCTTCTTAGCCATTTTCTTTAGCCGCGATTCTTAGTGGCTGGAATCGTTCTGTTCCGTTGGAAGCGGCGTTTGCCCCATGCGCTCGAAGTCGGCCATTGAAAGGCCGAGATCGGCGAGGACGTCCTCATGCGGAATGGGCTTGTTGTGCTTCAGCCATTCGCGGGATTCCGCTGCGGTACGCTCTTCGTCTTCACCGATCTCTTCGTCTTCGGGCGTAGCGCTGGCCAGTTTGCGGGAAAGCGGGTCGAGCATGACTTCCATTACATGCACCACGGCGGCGATCTGATCGGGCGCCAGGTGATTCAGCAACTGCTGGGCGTGTTCTCTCTGTTGGCGTTCATGGCTGACCTTTCAGGCGCCGCGCGCGCGGCGACTCCTTCGAGAAACGTGTCGATCGTGCGCAGCAGCGCGGATTGCTGAGCGGCCGGCAATGCCTCGATCTGTTCCAGCCGCCGCAGCACCTTGCGGCTGGGTTTCTTCGATTCTACCGGACCGGCCGGCTGTAGCAACGCGTCGGTTGAGACTTCCAGAGCGCTGGCGAAGCGAAGAATCATGTCGGCGTTCAGGCGGAGCTTGCCGCGCTCGTAATCGGAGACCAGTGTTTGCACCATGCCGGTTTTTCCGGCGAGCTCGATCTGGGTGAAGCCGCGTTCGCGGCGAATGCGAGCGAGGCGCTGACCGGGAGTTTCCTCGCTGTGCGGCAGCGGCATCAACTCCAGCTTGGAAGCCTTGGGCATGACGAAGGCAGTGTAGCACGGGGGGTGAAAAAGCAGCGTTTCCACATACGGTATGTTACCGTATTTATCAATCAGGCGGCATACCGACCCGGCAGGCCCTTGACAGATTTTTCAAAGGAGGCCGTTTTTCATGGCGAGAATCCCGGACAGCGAATTTGAGCGGCTAAAGAAGGAAGTTCCGCTGGAACAGCTGGTGATCGGCTTCGGTGTCGAGTTGAAGCGGCACGGCGCGGAGCTCATGGGGCGGTGCCCCGTTCCATGACGACAAAACGCCCTCGCTGGTGATTTCGCCGAAGACGAATCTGTGGCACTGCCTGGGCGCGTGCAACGTGGGCGGTTCCACGACCGACTGGGTGATGAAGACCCAGGGTGTGAGCTTCCGCCATGCTGTCGAGTTGCTTCGGGCCGATGATCCTACTTTAGCTTAGCTAGGCGTCATAGCCGGCTTCCGTTTTGGGGCCAGTGGATTTTGTGCGTTACGGCGGTTGGCCTACTGCTGCCGGGCGCTAGTGGTTTTCTTGCGATCTTTGGACATGGATGTATGTCTCCCTTCGCCTTCAGGGTGGCGGGTGGGGCGAACTATTCGAGGGGGTCGGGGGTGGGATGCTGTTGATTTTGGGGGAGATTTAGTCGCGGAGTTTTTGGAAACGGAGAAATCGAGGCTGCGGAGGGGCGCCGTCGAGGGGAGGAGAGGGCGAGTACTTACCGCACCACCCCCAACCCCCCATCGCCGCTACCGCCGCCCGACCCGCCCAAACCCGAACCTCGACGACACCACCCGCCCCGACCGGTCCACCATCGCCGTCGCCACAAACCCACCTCCGGGCGGATCCCCAAACCGCAAATCGTACGCATCCACCTCGGTCCCACCCTCCGGATCCGGCACCGGAATCGCCCGCCACAACGTGTACGGCGAAAACGAAAGGAACCGCTGAAAAGTCTCGGTCCGGCTCGCCGCAATCGTGGCCCGGCTCCCCTCGGCCTTGTAGAACCCGCGCCCAGAACCTGGATCGAAATCGCGCAGCAAATCTACCGGCATGATCCGGAACGCATCCCGAGTCTCCGCCAACCCCCGCCACAGGAACGGATTCGCATAATTCGGAAACGCCGCCACCCGCACCGGCGCCGATCCTCCGTAGATCCGTGAATCCAGCGCCGCCACCGCCCGATCATGAGCCAGATACCGGCCGTACTCGTAACCGCACATCAGCAGGAGCGCGAAAATCGCCCAGCCCTTTCCCGTACTCGACTTTGCGCCGATCTCCGAACTCACCAACCGGCTCAGCGCCGGCGCCACCACCGCCAGCAACAGCACCGCCCAGATCCAGAGATCGAAGATATTGGTGATGTCCAGCCGGTACCACTCCGGCGAGAACGGCAGCATCAGCCGGATGCCGTAGGTGTTGGTCCAATCCAGCAGCACATGGCTCGCGACACCCACGGTCGCCGCCACCAGCGCCGACACCCAGGGAAACCGGCCCTTCGACAGCAAGCGGATGAACAGAACCGTCAGCGCCGCCATCACCGGCACCGCGATAATCGAATGCGTAAACCAGCGATGGTATTCGAGGTAGGTGAGCGACCCGCCGAACCACGACAAGACGTCGACATCCGGCGCATTCGCCGCAATCACCAACAGCAGAGTCGCGCGCGGGACCCCCTTGCCGACCCCAGCCCGCGCCAGCATCAGTCCAGTGAGCGAATGCGTTAGGTTGTCCAAACTAACAAGAGTAGCTGAAACGCACCGCACCGGATCGGGCTTCTACGCCAGGCTCAGTCCCCGACGCGCCGACGGACACGGCAAAAGCTGAATCGTCCCAAGCCGAGCACTGCAACCGCCGGGACGCCGATCCCCCTCCGCACTCGGGCCCCCCTACCGCACCGGATCGACCTTCAACTTCGATCCGTAACTCCAACGCGCAAACTCGCTCGGATCCTGGTACGGCTCTTTCCGCGACTTCCAACTCGCCCGCACATAATCCTTGTTCATCCGCCCGATCACCTCGATCCGGATCTGCTTCGGACAAACCGCCTCGCACTCCCCGATATTCGTGCAACTCCCAAACTGCTCGCTGGTCATCTGCGCCACCATGTTCAGCGCCCGTTCCAGCCGCTCCGGTTGTCCCTGCGGCAACAGCCCGAGATGCGAAGTCTTCGCCCCCGTGAACAGCGCCGCCGCCGCATTCGGACACGCCGCCACACACGCCCCGCAGCCGATGCAAGCCGCCGCATCCATCGAACGGTCCGAATCGTCCTTCGGCACCAGAATCGCGTTCCCGTCCGGAGCGCTGCCCGTCGAAATGGAAACGTATCCGCCCGCCGCGATGATCCGGTCGAACGCGCCGCGATCCACCGCCAGATCCTTCACGATCGGGAACGCCTTCGCCCGCCATGGCTCCAGGAACAACTCGTCGGCGTCCTTGAAATGCCGCATCGTCAACTGGCAAACCGTCGTCGCCGCCATCGGCCCTTGCGCGACGCCGTTGATCATGAACCCGCACGATCCACAAATTCCTTCCCGGCAATCGTGCTCGAACGCCACCGGCTCCTCGCCCTTCAAAGTCAGGTCCTCGTTCAGCACGTCCAGCATCTCCAGCACGGACATGTCCGGATTCACGTCCTTCACCTGATACCGGACCATCTTGCCCGGACTGCTCGCGTTCTTCTGCCGCCAAATATGAAGAGTCAGGTTCATGGCTACTTGTAACTCCGCTGCGACGGGTGCACGTATTCAAATTCGAGCGGCTCTTTGTTCAGCTTCGGTGGTTGGCCCACGCCCTGATACTCCCAAGCCGCGGCATAGGAGAACTCGGCGTCATTGCGAAGCGCCTCGCCCTCCGGCGTCTGATACTCCTCGCGGAAATGCCCGCCGCACGATTCGTTCCGCTCCAGCGCGTCGATGCACATCAACTCGCCCAACTCCAGAAAATCGGCGACGCGACCCGCCTTCTCGAGCGACTGATTCAGATCGTCCGCGCTCCCCGGCACAATCACATGCGCCCAATACTCCTCGCGCAACTCGCGAATCTGCCCGATGGCCCGCTCGAGACCTGCCGCCGTCCGGCCCATACCGCATTCTTCCCACATAATCTTGCCGAGCTCGCGATGGAACGAATCCACCGTCCGGTTCCCCTTGTTCGAAAGCAACCGCTTCGCGATCCCCGACACGTTCTCGATGGCGTCCCGAACCTCGGGATGGCTATCGTCCACCTTGTCGAACTTCGTCGTCGCCAGGTAATTGCCAATCGTGTACGGCAGCACGAAATAGCCGTCCGACAATCCCTGCATCAGCGCACTCGCCCCCAGCCGGTTCGCGCCGTGATCGGAGAAATTCGCTTCGCCCGTCACGAACAGCCCGGGGATGGTGCTCATCAACTGGTAATCCACCCACAAGCCGCCCATCGTGTAGTGCATGGCCGGGTAGATCCGCATCGGCACCTTGTACGGATTCTCATCGGTAATGCGCTCGTACATTTCGAACAGATTGCCGTAGCGCTCCCGGATCACCGATTCGCCGAGCCTCTGGATCGCCTCGCTGAAATCCAGATAGACGCCGAGTGCGCCCGGCCCCACTCCGCGGCCTTCATCGCACACCGCCTTCGCATTCCGCGAAGCGACGTCGCGCGGCACCAGGTTGCCGAAACTCGGATACTTCCGCTCCAGGTAGTAATCCCGCTCGGCCGGCGGAATCTGATTCGGCGGCCGCTTGTCACCCGCGTTCTCCGGAACCCAGATCCGGCCGTCGTTTCGAAGACTCTCGCTCATCAGCGTGAGCTTCGATTGATAGTCGCCGCTCACCGGAATGCACGTCGGATGAATCTGCGTGAAGCATGGATTCGCGAACGCGGCCCCTCGCTTATACGCCCGCCAGATCGCCGTCGCGTTCGATCCTTTCGCGTTCGTCGAAAGGAAGTAGACGTTGCCGTAACCGCCGCTCGCCAGACACACCGCATCGGCGAAGTACGTCGCGATCTTACCCGTCGCAAGATTGCGGGTCACGATGCCGCGCGCCTTCCCGTCGATCACGACCAGGTCCAGCATCTCGGTTCGCGGATACATGGTCACCGCGCCCGCATCGATCTGCCGTTCCAGCGCCTGGTACGCGCCCAGCAGTAACTGCTGTCCGGTCTGGCCGCGTGCGTAGAACGTGCGCGATACCTGCGCGCCGCCGAACGACCGGTTCGACAAAGTGCCCGCATACTCGCGCGCGAATGGCACTCCCTGCGCTACGCACTGATCGATGATGTTGACGCTGACCTGCGCCAGGCGGTACACGTTCGCTTCACGCGCCCGGAAGTCGCCGCCTTTCACCGTGTCATAGAACAGCCGGAAGACGCTGTCGCCGTCGTTCTGGTAATTCTTTGCGGCGTTGATCCCGCCCTGGGCCGCGATCGAGTGCGCGCGACGAGGCGAGTCCTGGAAACAAAAACACTGAACGTTGTATCCGAGTTCCGCCAGCGACGCCGCGCCCGAAGCTCCAGCCAGGCCGGAGCCCACCATGATGATGTTGTACTTCCGCTTGTTCGCCGGGTTGACCAGCTTCATCTCGAACTTAGCCCGATCCCACTTCTGCTCGATCGGGCCCGAAGGAATTTTAGAGTCGAGTTGCATGGAAGTTACGAAATAATCCCCGTCAGCACAGCCAACGGAATAGAACTGAAACCAACAAACAGCACGATGGAAACCAACTGCGCAAACCGGCGCAATATCGGCGTGTACCTCGGGTGATTCACTCCCATAGTCTGGAACATGCTCCAGACTCCGTGATACAGGTGCATCATCAGAAGCCCCATCGCAATAACGTAGAAAATCGAAATCACCGGCACTTGAAAACCGCGCACCAGGTTCTGATAAGCAAGACCCTCGTCAAAGGGCGTGCCGCCGATTCCCCACGTGAATTGCATCAGATGGTAAATGACGAAGGCCGCGATGATCGGACCGCTCCAGTACATCGTCCTCGACGCATACGACGATCCAATCGCTTTCTTCTTCACGTACCCCACCGGGCGCGCTTCCAGTTTGTTGAGCAGTGCGAGTTGAATGCTGGCCCAAATGTGCAGAATCACCATCAACAACAGCACAATTCTCACGGTCCATAGCAGCGCCGGCTCGACGCGCAGCAGTTCGGCGTAGCTGTTGAACCGCTTCGCTCCCATGAATACCTGCAAGTTGCCAATCAAATGCCCGACGACGAACAGGAACAGGACGGCTCCACTGATCGCCATCACCACTTTCTTTCCGATGGTCGCTGTCCAGAATCGTGCCGCGCGGGTATCGCTGAATCCGGCTGCGCTTGCGCTCATACTCTCCTTGTTTTCTTGAGGAAGGCTCAACTTCGATCTTACAACGGACTCGCAAGTCCGGTTCGGCGTTCCGGCTTCGGATACGCCGGCGCGAACGCCTGAAGTTCCTCCGCCCTGATCCGCCCTGGAACGGCTGCCAGCGCTGCTTCTACAATGCCCAGCAAGCACTCGGGTGTAGCGACTGCACGCAGATTGATCGTCACCTGATGCCGCAATTCCGACGGCCCGAGGACATCCCCTTCCACCGACGGTTCCTCTCCGTTCCTCACAATGCCCGCCCTCAGAGACGACGACGCCGTCCGATCGAATAACTTCAAATGCGCGATCGCCGCTCCGGCCGCCGTCAGCCGCTCGTCCAACGAATCGAGCAGCGGACCGATCACGCTCGCCGGACTCGCCGCCAGTTCCATCTCCAGTTCGACTCTGGCATTCAACCAGCCCAGTGAAGCTTCCGCCGCCGCGTACCGATCGTAGTCCACGTCGATCACGCGCGACCCGGCAACGCCACTCCAGGCCAACAGGACATCGAGCCACTGCGCCACGCCGTCGCCTCGGGCCGCCGAGACCCGCAGCGGTTCATCGCCGCCGATCCGCGGAAACTCGGAGTGGAGATCCGCTTTCGTGTAGCACAGCAGATCGGCTTCTCGAACCTGCGTGTCGAACAGATACTGCAAATCAGGGTCGGCGGCCGATGCCGCGGGATCGATCAACACCGTATATGGAGCCAGCGTCAAACTGTCCGGATGCAATTCCTGAATCGGGCGCAGCACTGTGGCCGCAACGTCCGTGCAACTCCCCACCGGCTCCGCGAAAATGACGTCGGGTTCAAAACTCCTCACCCGGTCGATGGCCTCCATCAGAGCGGTGAACTGGCAGCAAAAACATCCGCCGCCGATTTCAGCCGAATCGAATCCAGCGGCGCGCACGCGTTCCGTGTCCACCAGGTTCGCCCCCTGGTCATTCGTGATCACCGCCGTCCGCAATCCCCGCGACTGCAGGATTTCAGCGGCCTTCAAAATCAGGGTCGTCTTCCCCGCGCCAAGAAAACCACCGACGACGATCAAATGCGGCATCACACCATCACCGATAACTGATCGCGCGCAGTCAGCGACAACGGCTCCGAAATCACGATCACCACGCGATCCCCATTCGGCCGCAGTTGATACGGAATGCTCGTCTTGTTCACGGCCACCGCCGCCGGCCGCGCCGCCGTGCGGTCCAGTTCCACTTCCGACACCGCCAGCGTTCCGTACTTCGGCGCAATCGTAAACCGCGTCGCGGTCGCGCTCCGTGCGTGCGTGAAGCGTCCCCACGATGCGCCGGTCGAGTAAAACGACACCAGACGGTTGCCCGATGGCGGCGCCACCACAATCCGCTTCGCCGGCCCGGAATAATGAAACCCGCTCAGTGCAATCATCGCCGACCACGCCGACATCGCTCGCGCGTAATGATGCCCGCACTCGGTTTCATCCCACGGATTGCGGCGCTCGCCGTCAAACCGCCGGCGGGCGCTCGCGATGCACCTCGTGCCTTCCTCCAACATCCCGTGCTCGAGCATCAATGAGGCGAACGCATACTCGAATCCGGTCCACACTTCGGCGAAATACGGGAACGGAATTTTCGGACGTTTCCCCGGCGCGTACGTGCAGATCACAACCCCTGCCTCGTCGTTCAACGCGTAGATGCGCTGCACGGATTCATGCTCGGCCAGGGACGGTTCGTAATTGTTCCGGTAAATGGACGCGAGCGTCTTGCGAATGTGCGCCGAATCTTCCGCGTCCAGCGGCGAAATCGGGTTGAAAGCCTCCAGACGCACCCGCTCCGGCAGTTTCCTATCGTGAAACTCGAGTTGAGCGAGAGGAAACTCGCCGGTGAATGTCGCGCCGTCCATCCGCGCCAGTCCGGGTACGTTCCCGGGCCCGAGCCCTTCGGCCGCCTGGTACGGCGGTTGCAAGCGCGCTTTAAGAACCCGCACCACCGGCTTCGACCCATCCACCTGCGCCCACACGCTCGGAAAGGCGTAACTCGGCGTGCGGCCCTTGTCCGGCCGGTTGAAGATTTCCCAATCGCGAAGCTGTCCGCGCCCGCCGAGGCTGATACTGCCGGCGGCAATACCGCCGAGAGGAAACGCGATCATCTGCAGGTTGCGGCCCGTGAACTTTCGGGGCGAGTTGTCAACTGTGCTTTGCTGCTGCGCCGGAGATAGCGACGCCGCGGCACTCCCCGCGGCAACGGTCTTTAGAAAGCTACGCCGATTCGGACCAGAGATTTTTCCCACCACGCGCTATTGTATAGCGCCGGTGATCTCACTTGGCCTTCATCACTGCTCGATCGGCCGACATCGACATCCCCAGCATCGGGCTGTCATAGGTATGCCCGAGATATTGCACCTGGCCGTTCGTCTTCTCCAGGCTCCGATAAGCTGCCTGCGCCTTCGAGTACGCCTTCGACATATCCAGTGTGACCATGGCCGGCCCCTGATTCGGCGTGCAAGTAATCGCGTACTTCGACGCCGCACCGGTGGATCCTTTCGCAACGACGTTCTCGCTGGCCAGTGCCGACTGCAAGTTGGCTTCGAAGGTTTTCTTATCTGCTTCGCCCCCGGACGTCTGCATCGCTGTACTGATACCATTCACCAGTTTGCTGCTGCACAGATTGATGTACGATTCCGTCCAGTCGCCGATAGTTGCAAACTTCACGCTTCCGGGCAGCGCGACGGCCGCCGCGACGTGCGAGTACGAATCCTCCGTCACGGATCCGTCGACCTTATTCACTTTCACCGGCACAGAAGCGACCACGGCAGGTGCACTGTCCGCCGGCGCAGCGTCCTTGACCTCGACTGGTGCCGTAGTGACGTTGAACCAAACCGGCTGCGGCGTCGCTACCGCCGCCAGTTCCCGCATGCTCTGCGCATCGACCTTCGCAATGTACCGGTTGACTCCGGCGGTCCCGGCAAGCAGCGCCAGTACGGAAAGCGTTGCGCTCTGCAGCGCCAGCAGATTCCAACTCCCCATACCGAAAAACGAATGCGCTTTGCTTCGGGATTCCGCCAACCGGGCTGCCTGCTGATCGCGCTGCCGCGCTGCCATTACCTCCCGCCGGAACTGCTTCACCTGTTCCGGATCCGGCACCACCGTGTCGAGCAGAGCCGCGCACTGCCAGCATTCCTGTCTGTGCCGGAGACGATCTTTCGGGAGTTCGCCGGTGCGCTGGTAATCCAATACTTCGTCTGGCAAATAGCAGTCCGGCCCCGGGTATGTCGGATTCAGGACCGGATCCATCGCCGAATCCAACACCTCCTGCACCGTTATGCCTCGCTCGGCGGCAATCGCCTCCGCTGCCGCCAGGTAGTCCGGTGTAACGCCGGGTTCTTCGCCAGTGCTCATCGTTATCATTCTCCACCTATACATACGGACGAGGGGCCCAAAATTCTCAAACGCAGGCAGAACTTACGCTGTCCCCGCATCAAAACGCAGTGCCTCCCGGATCCTCTCACGGACACTCGCGATCCGCCGGTAAGCCGTGGCGAGGGAAGAGTTTGTACGTTGGGCGATGTCGTGCGCACTGTAACCGTCAGCCAACATCCGCGCAATTTTCTCCTCTTCCGGTTCTAATTTCGCCCGGACATGATCCACCAGGCTCCGCAGCATTGCGTCCCGCTCCGGAGTGGCCCTCTGATCCTCTACCGCCTCCTCCGGCAGTTCCGAAACGTCGTTGCCGAACGGAACCTCGCGGACCGAACGGCGCCGGATGTCGGTCGCAACGCTCGAACAGATCTGCCGGAGGTAGGCGTAATAACTCGCCGCCGTCGTATTCTCCCGATCAAAGCGGACATTCCGAACCAGCCGCAACATGGTTTCCTGACTCGCCTCTTCGGCCAGCAGCCGGTTGCCATTCAGCAAACGGTACATCGTCGCGAGCGTATAGGGCCAGGTGAGCCGGTATAGATCTTCCCAAGCGTCGCCGTCGGCGGCATTCTTCCGCAGCTTCGTGAGTGCCCGCTCGACAGAATCATCACTCAATGCTTCGGCTCCCCCGTCCGGACAAGATTCTGAACCGCGCGTGTGGCCGCAGTCCGCGGTTCCAGCGCCTGGAACAGTTTCGCGTCGCGAGTTTCCAGCGGCAACTGGTCCACCGCACGGCCGAAAGCCTGCCACATCGTGCGTACCGCCAGATCCACATCCGCTTCGGAGACTTCTTCCGGCCGTTGACCGCGCCCAATCGCGATGTTTCGGCGCAGAAAGCTTTCGAGCGTTCCGCCGGTCCATCCCCAGCATTGTTGCCGGAGCTTCCGTTCCTGGTTCTGAAACTCCTCGGTCTTTTCCCCCTCGTGGTCCCGGCACCACAAAGCAAGGTCCATAAACTCCCGGAACAGGAGCGGATGCAAACCCCACAGCGCGGGCAACCAGAACCCCAGTGCATGCTGCTGCCCATCTTCGAACCCGTCGTGCGACAGCCGCCGGTGCTTCACGTTGTGAACTTGCGCGGAGCAGAAGTTCTCCCGATCGCACTTCAGCACGCACGGTGCCGGATCGTGCGGGCACCGGCGGCAAGTCTCATACGGAGTCTCCAGAGTGTGCACGTGCGGCCTGACTCCGCGGAATCCGAACCGGCCGCTGGAACCGAGTTCCGGGACCAGCGACGCTGCCATCGGCACCCAATCGGCACCGCCTACTTCGTTGTAAACGCTCTCGAACTGCATGGCGGAGCGCTGCCAGTTGAACTTCCTCGGCAGAACGCAGCCATTCAGGATAAGTGTGTCCAGCCGCAGTGATTCGCGCTTTTGAATCGCCGAGCCAATCACAAATGTTCCGAAGCTGTGCGCAATTACGTGCGGACGCCTGGTCAGTGCATCGTTTTTGATCTCTTGGTACACGCCGTCGACCGCCCGATCGCGGACCCGTTTCGCGTAAATCCAGGACGCGCTCAAGATGCCGAGTGCCACACACCCGACCACCAGGAACCGCAACATATCGGTATAGAATCCCAGCGCGAGTAAAACCGCCGCAATGGCCAACAGAAACACGGTCGTCGCCGGTTCTACGGCAATCTTGAGTGCTCCCCAAAACCGATGTTGGTACTCGGAATACTTCGGGCCGCGATAGTCGTAGAACGGCGCGAGTACACTCGCGAGGCCTTCCTGCCAGGCACCTTTGGTGCGGACGCCATGCAAGGAGACGAGCAATCGCAACTTCGGGTCGGGCATTGGTGCTCCCAGTTGTTACTGATAATAATACGAACCGGAAGCGATTTTTCCCTCGAAATTATCCGCGATCGGGCCGGGTTAAGCGCCGCAGGGTGTACATCTCCGAATCAATATTCGAATGCTTCAACTTTTTCCAATCGTCTTGCACGTGAATCAGCCGGCCGCTGATGTGATTCGACTGCTGCGATGCCAGGAACAAAGCCAGCTTGATCTGCTGGTCGGGCGACATTCCGCCCGTCATCCTGACGTTGCGCGCTTCTTCGGATTCCTGCCAACCCGCGCGGTCGCCCGCCCGCAGGATCTCATCCGTCATGTTCGTATATGCCGCGCCCGGCGCCATGCAGTTGATCTGCACGTTATGATCGCGAATCTCATCGGCGACCGTCTCCACCAGCCGCGCGACGGCCGCCTTCGATGCCGCATACGCCGAAAAATTCGGCCGCGAATTTGCAGCCCCGCGCCCGGCCAACACGATAATCTTCCCCGACCGGTGATCGATCATGTGCTGCATCACCGCCCGGCAACAGTTGGCGACGCCGATCAGGTTGGTGGTGATCGTGTCGTTCCACGCCCGCGCCGGCGTCTCCAGGAACGGCCCGACCGGACCCTGAATGCCGGCCGCGCAAACCAGCACCTGCACGGGACCGAAGTGAACCCGCATCCGGTCCACCGCCGCGGCTACCTGTTCCATGTCGCACACGTCGGCCCGCATCCGCAACGCGTTTCCGCCGTTATGTTCTATCTCAAGATGAGTGAGATCGAGCTCGGCTTTACTTCGAGCCAAGAGTCCTACGCGCGCACCCGACTGGGCGAAGCCAATCGCGAGCCGCTTACCGATTCCCCGGCCACCGCCGGTGACCAGGACGTTCGTGTCCTTGAACTGATACAAATGTTGACCGCCCCATTCGCCTATTACATTCCACTGCGATGCCGGGCGTCAACTGAGAAAATAAACTAATGAGAGCCGTTCCAGGACTCGACCTGGTTGCCGCAACTCTCCGCTACTCCGCCGAGCCGCCCGCGATGCCGTTCACGACACGGTTTTTTCGACAATTCGCGCTACCTGTTGATTTATTGCTTGCATCGAACCCGGAACACCCCGCAACATCGTCTATAGAAGCATCGGCATGGTCAGATTCTGGATACTCACATTACTCACCGCAAGCGGTTTGGTCTGGTTGCCTGCGGCCTGGCCAATTCTGGGCAGATCCAAGACGTTCGTCCCAACGCACCAACTGGCGGGAATCGGCGTCGGACGAGAAGATCTCGACGATGTGCAGCTTGCCAGGCGAACAGGGTTGATGATCGAGAGCCAGACCTTCGGAATTCTACGCGATCCGCGGGCGCTGGCCGGCGCGCAACGGGTCACGAGCCCGAAAATGCAGAAACTGTTCGACGAGGCGGAGCGGAAGACCGGTGTCCCGGCGTCGCTCGTCGCGGCGGTCGCGTACCTCGAAAGTTGGGGCGAGACCAACGCCCAGAGTCCGACCGGACCCAAGGGCGTGATGCAGATCGCCGGCGGGACAGCCCGCAGCATGGGACTGCGGATGGTCTATGCGAGACGCTACCGGAGCGTCGTCACCACTCGCCGGGTTAAAACAAGACACGGCAAATATGTTACGAGACGCCTCAGAACAAAAGTTACCTATAATGTTTTACTTCGCGACGAGCGCATGGTGCCCGAACGCGCCATTCCCGCAGCGGCGGCCTACCTCGGCCGGTTGACCCAAAAGTTCGGCAGCCAGGATTGGGCCGTTTTCGCCTACCACTGCGGCGAGGGCTGCGTCGCGTCGATGATCGAGTTGACCAAGCAGGGCAAAGACATGAAGGCCCCGTACACCGTTCCGAAGCTGTTCTTCGGCGGCAACCCTGCCTGGAACCGCGAGTTGTACCTGGCTGTCCAGCGCGAGATGGATCGCGATTTCTCGCCCACCTATTATTTTCGAATCATGCGAGCCGAACAGTTGCTCGCGTTGTATAGGAGCGACCCGGCCGAATTCAAGAAACTCGTCGAGCAGTACCGCTACGAGCAGAATCCGGCGGAACGGGCACCGCACCGGCTATCCGTGTGGCTGCGAGCCAAGGATCTGCAATTCCAGAGCTGCGAGGATCTGAAACGCGAATCGGGGCACCGGCTGGCCAAAGTATTCGACGACGCCGACTACTTCGGATTCCGCGTCCGGAAGGATCTGATCGGCGCGGAAGACCCGAACAACGCCGAATGGTACAGGCAAGCGACTCCGGCGGCGATCGGCACACTCGCCTACATCGCGTACGAGACGCGGCGTTTGCATGCGGCGATGAAGCCGAAGAACGAGAAGTTCGTACCGCTCGAGGTGACCTCGCTAGTGGAACCGCTGGACTCGGCGAGCAAATATGCCAAGGGCCGGGACGAAGCAATGTGGCACTGCACGGGGCAGGTATTCGACCTGAACTACCGCGATCTGCCAATGGGCGAGCGGGAGGCGCTCGACTTCGTCCTGAACGATCTTGGTTGGACGGGTTATCTCGGTTTCGTGGATGAGAGCCCCGGGGCTGGGACTCTGCACATTGGTTCGTCGCCGACGTCGCGCGAGTTTTTCACCGAGGTCTATGAAGAAGCGGTGAAGACCCAGTCGTAGTAAGTTACCCAAGAGAAAAGCCCCGAGGGATTAGGTCGGGGCTTTCGGAATTAATTGGGCGGCGTCCTACTCTCCCACACACTTGCGCGTGCAGTACCATCGGGGCTGAGGGGCTTAACTTCCGTGTTCGGGATGGGAACGGGTGTGACCCCCTCGCTAGGGCCACCCAAA
>JBBQGE010000123.1:0-16518 GCA_038322675.1 Bryobacterales bacterium | reverse complement strand
AAAGCTCTTCTACCGGCTCGTGCAGCAGGCCGTCATCGTTGACCCCGCCCCGTACAAATCGCTGGTCCGGTGCGCCGCCGTGGGGGCCGACCTTGACCACAACGTGTAGAGGCTACCTGAGTCAAGTAAATACCCCACTTTTTGATGATTTAGCACCTTTCTCGAATCGAGTTGCGCGAATGGCCGGTTTTGCAATGATGCGGCACCGCTCGATCTGCGTGGGTTCGAGCGTTGCGAAACTGTATTGCGTTACGCTCTGGAATCGTAGAGGTTTGTGCAAACCACCTCCCGCCATTTGTCCCGCTCGGGCCTTTAGCTCGGTACGCCAAATACTTCTGCATAATCACAGCCGGTACATAATTAAACATAATTACGATTATGTACAATCGCACATAATCGTAACAACTGGACGTTTTTTGGAAGCGATGCCGGCGGCCGAACGGCGGCCGTGTTAATGAGCTTCATCGCGATGTGCAAACGGAATGGCGTCGAGCCTTCGCCTGGTTCCGCGATGTGCTGACACGGATAGCCATGCACCCGATCAATCGGATTGAAGAATTACTACCACACAACTGGAAGACCCTCACCTCGGCCACGAATCAAGCCTGATATCCAAACGAAAATCTACACTCGGTCATCGAGATGCGAGGGCGGTTCATCAGCCGCTTACATCATTTTTTGGCCGCACAGTGGGCCGTATGGGGCACCGAGTCCTGAATTGACGACTTCCCTGCCCCACTCTATGTTCGTGCCGTACTCACAACCGAAAGGGCACATCATGCGCGATCTGAATATCGCCACACCCTCCGGGGTCGCCTCGGCCAGGATGCCGAAACGCCCGGCACACCGCTCCCGGCAAGAAAGTCACAGTCCTGAACGTAGCGACGAATCGCAGCTTCAAGGACAAGCAGACCGGCGAATGGAAGGACGGCAAGACGGAATGGCATCGCTGCCTGTGCTGGGAAAAGAAGGGCAGAAAGCCGCGACCCTCAAAAAGGGGGAACATGTCCAGGTGACAGGCACACTCACGTCCCGCAAATACTAGAAAGACGGCGTCAAGCGCCAAGTCTGGGAAGTTCGCGTGAATGATCTGCTGAAGGTGGCGGCGTTCGACGTGGCCGGTGAAGAGGAAACCAGCGCCGATCAGCAGGACGAAGGAATCCCCTACTGAAAAATTGCGCCGCGGGGGGTAAACGTAGAAACACGGGGGGCTTGGCTGGTTGAGGCTTAAAGGCCAATCCTGAGAAGCGTGACGAATGCGGAGAATCTGAACCTAGTCTTCGATGATTTCGTACACGACGATATAAGGCCAGGGAGCGAACACGAGTTCGCGGGTATCTGGAACCAATCCGATGCGGCCACGGTTAGGAAACGTGCGAAGCGCGGCGACGCCCTGGTAAACGGTCCGGGCGACACGATGGGCCGCTTCGGCGTTATCTTCGCGGATGCGCTCAACGATGCGGGCAAGGTCGTTAGAGGCGTTGGTCGTCCACCGGACACGCATTACGAACGGAACATCTGCTCGATGCGTTCAACAACCGCGTCATGTTCAAGCAGCTCGCCGCGCCGGGCTGATGCCCGCCCCTCTTCGACCGCCTCAATAAAGCGGGCGTCATAATCCACCAAGCGCTCGATGGCTTCCCTGGCGAGTGTTTCAGGGTCACGCCCGCGCTGCGTGGCGATGCGTGCCAGTTTGGCTTGCAGGTCGGGGGACAGTCTCACTTCCATACTCCAAGCCTAGGGATGCAGCGGCCTCCTGTCAAACGCTTTAACCGGATACGGGTTCGCGAGCCCTGGTTCCCTGCCCCGCTATCGCTTGCGCTGCCTGCGCTGTGCTGCTTCGGCAGCCCGTTGCGCCGTCATGAGGGCATATTGCTCGCCGTTCTCGCGGGCCTTGCTGCTCTCTTCCATCAATCGGCTGGCGACTTCCTCCACGCCAAACCCCCAATCCGCAGCCACCATGCACCAGGTGAAATCCGCCCGGCTCACGAATCGCGCGCGGTGAGTCGCTGTGTGCGTGCGCAAGGGCGAATTCCGGACGTCCGCATCCGGCAAGATGCAGAGTGCGCGGCTCGCGTTTTGAGACTCGAGCGTATTGAGTCGCCGGCGGGATCCGCGGGGCATAGGTGATGCTGCCGTGCGTTTCCCAAACGAAGCTACACCATCTGCGCGCTGTGCGGCTATGCGATCAGGGGCGATTGCGGCCGAGGCGCTCGTGCGAATTGACCCAGTCGCCGCCACTGAGGACGGCACTGGCCAGCGAGGTCTCTCCGGCCAGCACAACGGCGGCACAGATCTCGGCGAATTTGCGCACCTTTCCCTTGCCGTAACAGCCCATCATCTCGAGGCACTGACGCTGGGTAGCGAGTCCAGTGCCCCCGCCGTAAGTCGCGACGATTAACGACGGCAGCGTGATGGACCAGTAGAAGTTTCCGTCGGGCAGCAGTTGCGAATAGGTGATGGCTGCGTGCGATTCGGCCACGTTGGCTGCATCCTGGCCGGTGGCAATGAAGATCGCGGCGAGTCCGTTGGCTGGGTGGGCGGCGACGCTCGCGGACCCGGCCAGGATGGAACCGGCGTTATGCATCTGCCGGAGGCGGAATAACTCCGTCACATCGACGCCCATCAGCGACTGCATTAGTTCCTTCTGGACAACCACTTCGGCAACGACTCGCTTGCCACGGGTCAGCAACATATTGATGTGAGAATGTTTTTTGTCCGTATCGATGTTGCCTGATAGAAAATAGGAGGCTGATCCCGGATAATTCCGCTTGATCCATTCGCAGGCGGCCCAGGTTGCTTTCCCCGTCATGTTCTGGCCGGCGGCATCGCCGGTGGTGTAGTTGAACCGGAGAAAGCGGAGAGGGCCCACCTGATATTGGCCGATGTACATGAGTTTTCCGGTCCGCGTCGTGCTTTCGGCGGCATGCTTGATGGCTTCGAGATTCTCGGTGACCCAGGCGCCGAAATCGCGCGCTTCGGCGGCATCGCTGAGCGAGAAGACGGGCGCCCGCTGCATGAATTCCTCGACAACGGTCGCCTTCACTCCGCCGCATGCCGTCACCAGGCGCATGCCGCGGTTATAGCTGGCGACCAGGCTGCCTTCCGTCGTGGCCAGCGGTACGTAGAAGTCGCCGTTGGCGTGCTCGCCATTGACGCGCAGTGGGCCGGCCACGCCGACCGGGACCTGCGCCACCCCGACAAAGTTCTCGATGTTACCGGGCAGGGTGGAAGGCGGGAACGAATACATGGCCAGATGGGACAGGTCCGTTCCGGTGTGCTCACGAATAAAGTCGCGGCGCTTGGCCGCCATGTCGTGGGTGTAGTCGTCTGCCTTGTCTCGCGGGATTCGGGCCGCCTCGCTAACCGTTGGGGGAGTTGCCATTACCGGATGAGCCTCCGTTATTCATTGTGACTGGAGCGCGGGCTTCTTTCAAGGAGTTTTCGATATTTATACCTGATACACTTTACATCGTCGCGTAACGGTAGTAAGTTTGGCGGCGAGCAAAGGATGTGCGGATATGCGGAAACTAGCAATTATTCTAGGTGTTCTCTGCTTCGCGATTGGCACGGCGGCATTCGGCCAATCGCAAACCTCGGCAATTCTGGCAGGCACGGTTTTGGATCCTACCGAAGCAGTCGTGCCGGCCGCGAGACTAACTCTTACCAGCGTTGAAACGGGAGGTGGGCGCGCCGCGGTTACCGACGAGCACGGCACGTACCGCTTCGTGTCGGTTAACCCGGGCACATATGAATTGCGGATCGAAAAAGAAGGTTTCGGCACGCAAACCCGGAAAGGAGTGACGTTGACGGTTGGCGAAATGGCTACCGCCAATTTCACTCTCGCCATGGGCAGTGTGGGCGAAATGGTGGAAGTCACCACGACGACGGAGGCTCTGGAGACGGAACGCTCGCAGCAGGCGGATCTCATCGCCCAGACGGCGGTTACGAATCTGCCCATCAACCGCCGCGACTATCTGGCATTCGCGCTGCTGGCTCCCGGCGTGAACGATTCGAAGGCCATGGCGGACTCTACGAGTTTCCGCGTAAAGCAGACTCCCGATAGCGGGCTCTCATTCTACGGCAGCAATGGTCGCGGAAACAGCGTGACCGTCGATGGCGGCGAAGTGAATACCGGCGGCGGCGCGGTTCGTCCCACGGTAACTCAGGAAGCTGTCCAGGAATTCCAGATTAACCGCACAAATTATACGGCCGAGCATGGCGGGTCGCGCGGCGGTGTGATCAACATCGTGACCAAGAGCGGAACGAATGGATTGCGCGGGTCGGCGTTTGGGTTTTTCCGGAATCAGATTTTGGATGCCGGTGACCCGTTCGCGATCGTGCTGCAGGGCGACAAATTGTCGCGAGTGAAGCCGGATTCGCAACGGCAGCAGTTTGGCGGGTCGTTTGGCGGTCCGATTGTGAAAGACCGCACGTTCTACTTCCTGGCATACGAGCAACTGCGGCGGCGCGAATCCTCCGCGGTGCCGGTGCTTACGGACTTTTCGATTTTCCAACCAACGGCAGCGCAGGAGAAGATCCTGGGCGCACTGCCCGCGCCGCAATCGGCGGCGTTGCGGGCGGCACTAACGGCGCCGGAGAGCACGGTGCAGATGTTTGAAAATAACAGTGGCGTTTTTCCATTTGCCACCGATTCCTACCAGGGCATCATGCGGATCGACCACCGGTTTAACGAGTCGAACCAGTTCAATTTCCGGTATAACGTCACCGGTCTGTACGATGCGAATCCGAATTTGTCGGGACTGGTCGGGTATTCGCGCGGATTCTCGCAGGAGAACTTCGATAGCGAGGCCATTGCGTCGTGGACGCACCTGTTTTCGCCGTCGTTAATCAACGAGGCGCATGCCCAATTTGCGTGGTACGACCTGTTGACGGCGTCGACCGATCCATACGGGCCGGCGATCGAGATTCCGGGCTACGGGTTCTTCAATCGGGACCGTTTCCTGCCATGCGACAGCACCATCCGCCGGGAGGAACTGGCAAATAACCTCACCATCCTCAAAGGCTCGCACAGCATTAAACTGGGCGCGTATGCGCTGATTCGTCAACTTACATCCATCTCATACACGTTCATGTCCGGAAGGTTCACGTTTGGGACATTGCCGGGCGCGTTTGTCAGTCCGGCACTGGCGTCGACGAGTATTACGGCGCTGCAAGCGTTCAACCTGGGTCTTGCGCAATCGTACCAGCAGGGGTTCGGCGACCCCACGTCGCGTGGGCTGAATCCTCTTTACGCGGGGTTCGCGCAGGACTCCTGGAAGGTGGGCCGCAGGCTGACCTTGAATTACGGCATGCGCTATGAAGTGGACACCCGCTGGGATCCGCTACCAACGAATATGAAGAACTTCGCGCCGCGGTTCGGATTCGCATGGGACCCGTTTGGTACACACACCACCGTGATTCGCGGCGGGTACGGAATGTTCTATTCGCCGATCGATATGCAGATCGACGCGACGGTAGTGCCGCTGGGAGAGAAGGACGGATACCGCCAGACGGCGCAGGTTCTGACGGTGCTGAGCGCAGCCAATCCGACGGCGGTGAACGGCCCGATCAACATCTTCAGGACGCTGCGGGCGCAGGGCGTCATCGGAGTGCCGCAGCCGCAGCAGCCGATTCTAGCCAGCGATCTGGCGCAATTCGGAATTTCCATCACTCACGACGGCCCGCGACCTCCGCTCACGGTGCTGTTCGCCAGCGCGCCGAAGTACCCGAATCCGTACGCGCAACAGGCCAGTTTCGAAATTCAGCGCGACTTTGGACGCGGGCTCACGGGGTCGATTGGATACGTGTATGTGCGGGGAGTGCACCTTACTACTTCGCACGACGACAATCTCCTGCCGGCGCCGGTGAATCCGGCCAAGGGGATCGCCGATTGGGGAGTTACGGCTGCGAATCCGACCGGGATGGCGTACTTCAAGGATCCACTTATCTATCAGTACAACATCTACGAGGGCACGGCTAACTCCTGGTTCCATGGAATGATCGTGGAGGCCACTAAGCGCTTCAAGGGCCAGAGTGTTAGTTTCAACTACACGCTCAGTAAGTCAATGGATGAGACCACCGACTATAACAGCGATTTCCAGCCGAACAATCAGCTCTGCCGCGCCTGCGAGCGGGCATTGTCAAGTTTCGATCAGCGGCATAAGGTGGTGGTCTACGCGGTGTTGCAGGGCGGTGCAGGCCATAGCGGGTTCCGGCGGTTGCTGACCGGCTTCACCATGACGCCGATTTTCCGCAACAACAGTCCGCGGCCGTTTAACTTACTCGCCGGGGGCGAGTTGAATAACGATCGCCACAATACTACCGACCGGCCCTATTTCGCCGGCCGTAAAACGGGCATCGGCCCGAGTTTCTGGACGCTCGATACGCGAATCGGGCGCCGTATCGACATCGGCGAGGGTAAGTCGCTCGACCTGATGTTCGAAGCGTTCAATCTGTGCAATAAGTTGAACTATGCGAGCGTGAATAACACGGTGGGTAACATCCAGGGGCCGTTCAATCTGTCGGGCCGGGGCGACCGGACTCCGAGCGAGCCGCTGGGCTTTACCTCCGCGATGGATCCACGCAAGGTTCAACTGGGGGTCCGGTTCAGCTTCTAAGTGGCGCTCCCTGACGGTCGCGGCTCGGTATTGACTCTACTGAGCCGCGCGCGTCAGCAAGCAGTTATTGCCCGATTAGCAAGTCGTCTTTACAGGAGGTTGCCCAATTATGGCTTCAGCTGTGTCCGGAATCGGGATCCGCACGGTGTGCGGGAATATTGCCCGGATGGAGTTAGACAACATAGACAAGTTCGGCACTTATACGCGGCTGTTTTTCGAAGATCGCAGTTATACGAATCAAGAAGAACTGGATTACGCGGCAAAGCTCGCGCGCGTACTTCGGGATCACGATGTGCAGCGTGGCGACCGCGTGATGGTGATGCTGCCGAATTCACCCGAATTGACAGCGTCGTTTCAAGCCGTGTGGACGGCCGGCGCGATCATCGCTCCCATCATGCCGAACTGGACGGCGAAGGAAATCTGCGCGGTTCTACAAAATGCGGAACCGGCCTGCGTGTTGACGTGTCCTCCACTGGCGCCGCTGCTGGAGGGGAGTTTGGCGGGTGTGCGGTCGAAGGCGCGACTGCTGGTATTCGGCGAGTCGGAGGGGCCCGGAAGCGAAAACATCGTGCCGGAAGTGGAGGCGGCGGATGCGATGGAGAGTCCGGACAACTGTTCGGGTTCGGACCTTGCGCTGCTTCTGTACACGTCGGGAACCACGGCGGCGCCGAAGGGTGCGGCGATCACACACAGCAATTTATTCTCGGCGGTGGACAGCGCATATCGGAAGAACGGCGACCTTCCGAGGTCGCCGATGGTGCACGTCTTGCCGCTGACGCATTCGTTCGGTTTGCTGATGCTGAAACTAGCGAATCTATGGGGATTCACCGACATCCTGGTGCGCAGTTTCGATCCGGTGAAGGTCTTTCAAGCTATTGAGCGCCACCAGGCGCAGTACATGCCGGTGGTGCCGACGATGCTGATTTACCTGCTGAATCATCCCGAACGGAGCCGCTACAACCTGACGAGTTTGCGAAGGATCACCAGCGGCGGCATGGCGCTGCCGGAGGCGGTGCGGGTGGCATTCGAGGAGGCGTGCAATTGCCGTGTCGAGCAAGGATACGGGCTCTCGGAAACGGTGGCGTTGACCAGCGGCTACGACGAGGAAGAGCCGTACCGTGTGGGATCGGTGGGGCGTCCGGCGCCGGGCGTCGAGGTCCGAATCGTGGATGCGGCTGAACGAAGCCTTCCACCGGGATCGATCGGCGATATCTATGTGTACGGGCACAATGTCATGCACGGATATTGGCGGGACCGTGAGGCTACTGATGCCGCATTCGCGGGTAACTGGCTGCGAACCGGTGATGTGGGATATCTCAACGATGATGGATATCTCTACATTACTGACCGGAAGAAGGACTTAATCATTAAGGGCGGCGAAAATATTTCTCCGCGCGAGATCGAGGAGGTGCTGCATCTGCATCCGGCGGTCGCGGCCGCGGCAGTCGTGGGTGTACCGGATCCGGTGTTTGGAGAAAATATTTGCGCGGTTCTGCAGTTGAAGCCGGACCGGCATGCGACGGAACCCGAGATTCGAGAGCACATTTCGCATCACGTGACTAAGTTCAAGATTCCCTCCATGGTTCTGTTTTGGGAGGACTTACCGAGGAGTTTCACGGGGAAGATCTCGAAGCGGGACGTGCGAGAGCGGCTGAAGTCGGTATCGGTTGGGGCGCGCGAGACGTAGGGAATAGCGCTTTACAGAAACGTTGAGTCGTGCCAAGCTATCCAACGAATAGGAACAATTCTGGGATGGCACGGTGGGACTATGACTCAAGCTGCGGAATTTACGACTGAGAGCCGGGCGGCGACGGATCTGCCGATGTGGCGTGAGGCCTTTTCGGCGGTGGAGTTTCTGGTGTTGCGGGCGGCTCCCGTTTATTGGGGGCTGAACTGCGAGCACGGCGACGGCTCCGGGGTGATTGCGATTCCTGGTTTTCTCGGGACGGACACCTACCTGGCGGAGATGTACGCGTGGCTCTACCGGTTGGATTACAGGCCGTATTTTTCGGGGATCGGGATCAATGCGGAGTGTCCAAACCTGCTGATCCGGCGGAATCTGAACCGGACGATCGACCAAGCGCGGCGGGAGACTGGGCGGAAGGTGCATCTGATCGGGCACAGCCTGGGAGGGATGATCGCGATGTCGGCGGCGGCGCAACGGCCGGACGATATCGCTTCGGTGATTACTCTAGGATCGCCGTTCCGAGGGGAAGTGGTGCATGCGAACGTATTTCGTGCGGCGGAACTAGTCAGGGGGATGATCAAGCTACGGCACGGCCAGTCGGTGCTCCCGGATTGCTATACGGGCAACTGCCCGTGCGACTTCGTGAACTCGCTGCGGCTGAAGATGCCGGCGTCGGTGCGGATGACCGCGGTCTATACGCGGACAGATGGGATCGTCGATTGGCGTTACTGCATCACGGGCGATCCGTCGAGCGACTTTGAGGTGCCGGGGACGCACGTGGGGTTGGCGTTCAATCCGAGTGTGTATGCGCTGATGGCGCGCCGCCTGGCGATGCGGCAGTAGAGCCGGTGAGAGCAGCGAGATTCCCGCTTTCGGCGGCTTGTTAACATAGGCGCGTGGTCTCGCGGCTTCGAGCGCCGGCCGTTTCTCTGATCCTGGTGTTGGTCTGGTTGGTTCCGCTCGCCTTCACCCTGCGCTTCGCCTACCCTTTGGAGCACGATTCGGTTAACTACGCGCTCGGCCTCAGCGATTTCGACATCTTGAAGCATCAACCGCAACCGCCGGGGTATCCCTACTGGATCGGAATCGTGCGGCCGCTGTTCTGGCTCGGGCTGAGTCCGTACCGGGCGCAGGCGCTGGCCGCGTTTCTGTTTACGGTGGCAGGACTTGTTGTGTGGGTGAAGAAAGCGCCGCAGTCCTTGGATTCCGCGTGGCCCCTGCTGGCATTTGCTCCCACCGCATGGTTATATGCCGGCGTGCCCTGCAATTACTCCGTGGACCTGTTCTTCGGCTGCGCGGTGGTGCCGGTGCTGGCACGAGCGTGGAACGGGGCGGCGCGCGCTGCCATGATGGGAGCAATTCTACTCGGCATATGGGGCGGATTCCGGGCGTCCTCGGCGGTGTTTCTGCTCCCGGTGCTGGCCGTTGCAGCGTGGCGGGCACGGGTGCTGCCTTCCTGCCTGGCGATTTTCGGAGCATTGTCGGCGTTGTGGTACGTTCCGGTCGTGCTATCGGCCGGTGGATTCGTCAGCTATAGCAATGCGTTGAACTTGGTGACGAAGCCCTTCTTCAGCAAAACATCTCTGTTCTATGGTGCGAGTCTACGAAACGCCTCGATGCACGCGTTGCAGGGTCTCGTCTTCGTAGGTCTTACGGTAGGGCCGATTGTTTTGGCGGCACTCCTGTCGCGTCGCCGGAGATCTGTCAGGCTGAGCCGGGTTGCTTTTGGAATGTTGTCATTGGTCCCTGCCTTGGCCTTCTTACTCCTCATACACGGGTCGAAGCCGGGATACTTCGTGATTCTCCTGCCGGGGGCCTTGTGGGTCGCCGGCGAATGTGTCGAGCTGAAGCGGAGTGCAGTCCTGGCCGGAGTGGGACTGGGCTGCGTTTTGTCCGGTTTCCCTTACGAATGGATAATGCCCTTGCCGGACGCCTTCGCATTGACCCGCGGAACGCTTCGCTCGGCATTTCTGATCGACGCCGCGCACCGGGCCATCGTGCGTGCTGCTCCAACGCGGGGCTCCGTGTCTACGGATCGTGCCGAAGGGCCGAATCTGCGCACGCTCGAAGCCATCGTGCCCAACGCACGGTGGAACGAGAGTGGCGACCCTTGCTGGATGGTGACCAATCCCTGGATGCCCCCCGCGGATGCCGAGAAAGTCGCCGCGAATCCAGTGTTCGCTTTGTGGAAGAGGCCTTGCGAGCCGGTCGGTGTTAGTGGCAGCCCTGGCAGGTGAAGCGGCGGCCGTGACACACGGCACATGACGGCTTGTCGAGATTCAGCTTTCCGCTCGAGTGGGTATCGATGAAGTTCGGCGTATGGCTGGCCGGCTTGAGCGCGGCACCTTCGTTGTGACACTTCACGCAACTGAACGGTACGTCGATCTGGTTGTGGCACACCAGGCAATCGGCCATGCGCGGGAAGTTGGCCTGAGTCACGTGATCGGATTCGTGAAGGCCGCGATGACAGGCTTCGCATGGGTTGGTGGTCTGCAGCTTAGCGCGTTCGTCGCCGAGCTTGGAGAGGAACATCCCCTTGTCAATGGCAGCGGCGATGACGGGCGCGACGTTGCCCATCTTGAGGTGCAGCGCGTGGTTGAACTTCGTGACTACCTGCGGCGTGGGAATGGCACGCGGGGTCCGTCCGTCGTCGTGGCACTGTTTGCAGACGGCGGGAGCCGGAAGCAGATTATCCGACGCCTTCGTACTGGTGGTTGCTGCCGTATGGCACTGGGTACAGGCGAGCCCCGCGGCGAGGTGAACGCGGTGGGAGAAATCGGCGGCAGATGCGGTGCATGCCAGCAGCGCCGCCGTCGCGATCAGCCCTTGTAGTAAATGCGCCAAATCTTCTTTCCGCCGTCGTCGGTCACCAGCAGACTGCCATCGGGGAGTTGCAGCACGGCAACAGGACGGCCCCACACGTCGCGCGAGTCGGGATCGATCATCCAGCCGGTGAGGAAACCCTGCGGCTCGCCCGTAGGTTTGCCGTCTGTAAAGGGCACGAACACCACCGAGTAGCCGGTGCGCTTGGAGCGGTTCCAGGATCCGTGATCGGCCAGAAACGCGCCGCCGCGATACTGCGAAGGAAATTGATTTCCCGTATAGAAGGTGTAGTCGAGAACGGCGACGTGGGAGCCGAGCAGGACATCGGGCACGATGGTCTTGGCAACGAGGTCGGGCTTCTGCCCCTCGTTGCGCGGATCCACGTGGGATCCGATGTAGGCGTAGGGCCAGCCGTAGAAGGCGCCCTGCTGGATGTGAGTGAAGTAATCGGGGACGAGATTGTCGCCGAGCAAATCGCGCTCCTGAACCGCGGCCCAGAGGGTGTCCGTGCCGGGATACCAGTGGAGTCCGATGGGATTGCGCGTGCCGGAGGCGAAGATCTCGTGACCGCTGCCGTCGGGGTTGTAGCGATTGATGGCGGCGCGTTCGGGCGATTCACCCGGGGAAACGTTCGATGCGGATCCGACGCCGACATACAACTTCTCGCCTTTATGATCGAACAGGAGCGAGCGGGTCCAATGCCCGCGGCCGTCGCCCGCGAGTGAGACGACTTCCTCGCCCTTGCCGGCGGTCATCGCCTTGCTGTCGTACTTGTAGCGTTTGATCGAAGTAGGCTCGCCGACGTACAGGTAGTTCTTCCAGAACGCGAGTCCGTAGGGGCGGTCGAGACCCTCGATGATCTTCTTGCGGTCCTTGCCGTTGTTAGTGAGAACGTAGACGGCGCCGCCGCTGTCCGAGAGCAGAATTTCTTTGCTGGGTCCGAGCAGCATGTAGCGGGGCCGGTCGAAGCCGGTTGCGAACTCGTCGATTTGAAAGCCGTCGGGGACGTGGAGTTGCGCACCCGCGGGCTTGTCAACCACATGCGGACCATTGTTGACCGAGGGGGTGGCGTAAGGCGGGGGAAGTTTGACCTTCGGGTCGTCGGCGGCCGCGGCGTAGAAGGCGGCGAGGCCCAGGAGTCCCGTGAGAACAAGAAATTGTTTTTTCGACATAAAGCCCAGGTACTTCCAGTGTACCGGCGTAGAGCGATTTCAGTGCTGTTCGGTGACGGATCGATCGGCCAATTCGCCGAGAATCGGAAGCCGGTACGACTGGCCCTGGCTCACTTTCACCAGCATGAAAATCCAGACGCCGAGCACAGCCACTTTGAGGAGTTGCGGCAGTGCCATCCGAACCCCGAAGTGCATGGGAAAGAGCAGCAGAGGAGAAATCACCCAGTCGACGATCAGCCAAATGACGAAGAGATACAGCCCCTGGAACGCATTGAAACGCACTTCCGAATCGTAACGGAAGCGGCTGGACGCAAGCACGATGATGGCGGCGATCCAGCCGACGTAGGGGATGTAGCAGAGCAGGGACGCATTGCGGCTGGTGATTCCGGAAAGGGGATCGCGCTGGGGTCCCCGAGCGCCGGGCGTGCCGGGAGTTCCGGTGCCGGCCGGGGTCTGGCGTTGTCCGCAGACTCCGCAGAATTGGTCCATGTCCCGGACTTGGTTTCCACAATTGCAGCAATAAGGCATCCCGTAGCTCTCGTACCCCGTAGGCTCTCGTACATAGATACGTTACGCTGCCCGGCTTTGTTCAGGCAAGGAGGCGGACCGCGTCGGCCGCGCCTCCGCGTCCGTTGCTATGCCTCCACGGGCTCTTCGGTCCGCGACCGGCGGCTGCTGGATCGCGCTCCGTTGCCGGAGCCGGATTTCTCCGCGCGCTGAGCTTCCTTGTACAGCGATTTCGCTATCTGCGTGAGCTTCTTGTCGGTCTCGCCTTCCTCCTTCAGGGTCTCGTCGAGCAACTCGGCCGCACGCTTGTTGCCCAGAGCTTGAGCGAAAGTCCGGACGGTGCCGTACCCGGAGATTTCGTAGTGCTCCACCTTTTGCGCGGCGGCAATGAGGGACAGATCGTGCAGGTGCTCCTCCTGGTCCTCTTCGATGGTTTCCTGGCCTTCTTCCAGCAACCCTCGCATTCCCTTACAGGGTTTGCTGCGAGGCTTCTGGCCGAGCAACTCGAAGATCTGCTCCAGCCGTTGTACGTGGCCCTTGGTCTGTTCGAGGTGCTCCTTGAATGCGTTCTTCAACTCCCCGGAACTGGCGGCCTTTGCCATCTTCGGCAGCGCCTTGACGATTTGTTTTTCGGCATCGTAGAGGTCTCGAATTTCTTCGATAAACGCATCTTCGAGCGTCACTGTTTTCGGCATCTAATCCTCCCGAGAGAAAACTCTCACTCGCGGGTGTGACTGGCCTGTGGAGCCAACTGTTTCAAAAAACGCGTTTTCGGGCGGCAAGCCTGTAGGGAGCATCGCTGTGATAGCATCGCGTCTGATGAGACTCCTATTGATTTCGTTACTCGCCTTCACCGCCCCCATGTGGGCCGCGAAAGACCTCGAAATGTACTTCATCGATGTCGAGGGTGGACAGTCCACGCTCATCGTCGCACCGTCGGGCGAAAGCATGCTGGTGGATACGGGATGGCTGGGGTACGGCGGGCGCGACGCGCAACGGATCGCGGCGGTGGCCAAGAAGGCGCACGTCAAGAAGATCGATTATGTGCTGATCACGCACTATCATCTGGACCATGTCGGCGGCGTGAAACATCTAGCCGAGCGCATCCCGGTGGGCACGTTCCTCGATCACGGTCCGGACAACGAGACGGGCAAGCAGGCCGCGGAGTTGGACGCGAATTATAAGGAGGCGATCGGCACATCGAAGCACATGGTGGTGAGGCCGGGCGATACCATCCCGTTGAAGGGCGTCGCTATCAGGGTGGTGGCGGCGAACGGGGAACTGATCGACAATCCACTGCCGGGGGCTGGGCAGCCGAATCCGGTCTGTTCGACGACAGCGCGGAAGGCAGCCGATCCGAGCGAGAACGCCCGGTCCGCCGGATTCGTGCTGAGCTTCAATTCGTTCCGGTTCATCGATCTCGGCGATCTGACCTGGAACAAGGAAATGGACCTGGTGTGTCCGAATAATCTGCTGGGCAAGGTGGACGTGTACCTCACGACGCACCATGGTCTGGACCAGTCGAATTCGCCGGCTATCGTGGATGCGCTCCATCCGGCGGTCGCGATCATGAACAACGGAGCCCGCAAGGGCGGTACGCCGTCGGCCTGGCAGGTGATTCACTCGTCGCCGGGATTGAAGGACATCTGGCAGTTGCATTTTTCAGTGGCAGGGGAGAAGGAGAACAACGCCGCGGATACGTTCATCGCGAACCTGTACGAGAAATGCGAGGGGAATTACCTGCAGGTGACGGTCCAGCCGGATGGCGCGTACACGGTCTACAACAGCCGGAACAAATATACGCGCACGTATCACACGGGGTCATAGGACGAGTATGCTCCGATTGTTTCTCGTTCTTACCGGCGCTTCTATTCTGGCGTGCGGTGCCGACGCGGATCTCATCCTCCGCAACGGCAAGATTGTTACCGTCGATTCGAAATTCTCGATTCAGCAGGCGATCGCAATACGCGGGGGCCGCATCATCGCGGTGGGGTCGGACGCCGCCGTGGTTCAGCCGAATCTGGGTCCGCACACGCAGGTGATCGATCTCGGCGGCCGCACGGTTTTGCCGGGCCTGGTGGACGCGCATGTTCACGCGTTGGAAGCAGGCTTGAGCGAGTACCGCGCGCCGCTGCCGCGATTCGATTCCTACGACGCAGTCCGCCAATATATCCGCGAGCAGGCGGCGAAGAAACCGAAGGGGGAGTGGATCGTGGTACCGCGCACATTCCCCACCCGGCTCAAAGAAATGCGGATGCCGACGCGCGACGTTCTCGACGTGGTTACCGATCATCCCGTGATGTTCGATGCGAGTTATGTCGTCATCCTGAATTCGGCGGCGCTGCGGAAATGCGGAATCGATCGGAATACGCCGAATCCGCCGGGCGGCGAAATCGTGAAGGATGCGCAGGGCGAGCCGACCGGGATTCTGAAGAACGCCCAACAACTGGTGCGAGGCGTCGGGCAGACCGATCGCTTCACCGAGGCGGAAAAGCTGGACGCCTTGGAGCAGCAGTTGAAGCGCTATGTCGCAGCCGGATTGACGGCGGTGGGCGATCGTGCCGTGGATGTCGAGCAGATCGCGGTGTATCAGAAGTTGAAGTCGGAAGGGCGACTGCCGATCCGGACGGTGATGACTTGGCGTCCGGATGCATCGCAGCCCACGGCGGCCCTGCAGAAGGCAATTGAGGCGGCGGGCTACACGACGAACACCGGGGACTCCTGGCTTAAGTTCGGCACGTTCAAATTGACGCTTGACGGAGGGATGACCATCGGTACCGCGTTCCAGCGCTATCCGTACGGAGCTTTCGGAAAGCAACTGTATGGCAAGACGGATCCGGACGATCGCGGGCAGTTATTCATTGCGCCGGACAAGTTACTGGCAGTGATGCGCACGGCCCGAAATCACGGCTGGCAGCTAACCACGCACGATCAGGGCGGCGGCGCAGTTGACACCTTTCTGGACACGCTGGAGGCCCTCGATCGGGAGAAGCCGATCCGTCCGACCAGATCGCACGTCATGCACGCGAGCTTTCAGAGTCCGGAAGCGATTGCCCGCATGAAGAAGATGGGCATCCTGGCCGATGTGCAGGCACCGTGGTTATATCTGGATGGTCCGGCTCTCGAGAAGGTGTTCGGCTATGACGGCATGCGCTGGTTCTATCCGCTGCGCTCCTATATCGATTCGGGGATCATTATCGCGGCCGGCAGCGATCACATGATCGGGCACGACAAGAATAACGGTGTAAATCCGTACAATCCGTTCCTGAGTATGTGGACGGAAGTTACCCGCCTCACGGCAACGGGCAAGGTAATGCACCCGGAGCAAAGGATTACTCGCCAGGAGGCTCTGAAGACGCACACCATCTGGGCGGCCTACTTGCAGTTCGCGGAGAAAGAGCGGGGTTCGATTGAGCCAGGTAAGTTAGCGGATCTGGTGGTTGTCGATCGCGATTATCTTACGTGTCCCGAACCGCAGATACGGGAGATTCAGCCGATGATGACGATTCTGGAGGGCCGCAAAGTGTACGAGCGGAAGCCCGGCGAACTTGGAGCCAGCCGGGCCGCTCGTTAGCTAGTGTAGTGCGTCAGAAGTCCTTTGACATGACATGAGCCTGAGTTGTCGACAACATAGCGCGGCTGTGCAGGGATGGATAGTGGGCGGGTCCGATGCAGGGGAGGAGGCGTTGGCGCTGTTGTCGCTGAAGCT
>JBBQGE010000122.1:0-17060 GCA_038322675.1 Bryobacterales bacterium | reverse complement strand
CGCTCCGGCGCTGCCAACTCGATCATACGGGAATCTCCATTGAGCTTCAAATCGGCGACCATGATGTCTCATCTCTCCGCCCCCTGAAAGGTCAATAATTGCGGGCGGGGTAGGTGTCTCACTCATGTTGGCACAGAGGGAACGGGTGGAAGCCAGTGTTCGCAAAATACCGGGAAGTGACCAAGAAGATCGCACCGGACGGCTCTGCAACGGTGCTCAGTGACGTCGAGGGCACGTTCGCTAGAAGCTCTAACGGCAAGGTTCGGATTGAACGGAGAGACGTGACCAACGGCTCCTCAGGAGCTGCGATCGTTGAACTCGAGGATCTCGCGGGTGGCAAGGTGTATCGCTACTGGACGGGTCAGACACGTGTATCAACGTCCGATATTCCAAGGAGACCCCAGCCCTCAACGGACGGAGCGTATATTCAGGCGGCAAAACTTCATGCGCTCGGTGAGCAAGTGATCAACGGTATCGACTGCTTTGGTTTCCCAGTCTACAAAACCGTCGCTGGGAAAGCCGGAAAAGAGGAGATCGGAGTCGGTTGGAGATCACTCGAGAACGATTTACAGGTGAAATCCGAGAACCACAAGGCTCTGTCCGATGGAAGCCGGATTGAGTACGTTCGCGAAATCTACGACGTCCAAGTGGGAGCCGAACCGGACTCCAAGCTATTCAGTCTTTCTGGCGCGGCGAATTAGTTAGCCGAGCGAAGGTAGTGGTGGGCTGCTCTCGCCCGTTCGCTCCCGCTCCCAGTAGCTATCGCATTGATTCTGGGGACGAACGGCATGATGTATGCCCGTGGCTGGGACCGCATGGGCTTGGGCGGGCGATTCGATGTGAGTTGGCCGCACACCGCCCCATCACTTGTGCGATGTTTCGGCTAACAACTCTTTGACCGCGGCTTCGAGTTCGGCGTCGCGTCCGGTGTACGTCTGCCCCATGGGGCGTTCTACTTGAATGTCGACGGGGCGCGGGTTGCGCTCCATATTCACTCCGTCGGCGGTGGTGACTTTGATCCTCGGCAGACGAAGAATACTGCCGTCGATGAGTTGTGTGCCTCCGGTGTAGATGATCCAGCCGGCGGTGGGCTCGCCGACCACCTTGCCGAGTTTCATGGCGCGATAGCCTTCGGTGAAATCCTCAGCATCGGATAGCGATTCACGATTTGTAATGAGGATAGTGGGGCGTTCGAGGGCTCGCTGTCCGAGTACTGTACGGGCGGGCGCGGCGGGTTGGCCGCGGAACGTCAAGTTGAGATAAGGACGGCGCGCCAGCACGTCGAGGGCGTACGCGTTGACGAATCCGCCGTTATTGCCGCGAATATCGATAACTACTCCATCGCGGGCCTGATTTTCGGTGTCTAGGTCGAGATAGAGTTGCGTGAGCGAGTTACTGCCCATGTCCGGCATGTGGACATAGCCGAGGCGGCCGTCGCTGAGTTTGTGCACATAGTCGCGGCGGCTCTCCACCCACTGGCGATACACGAGGTTCTTCTCAGCGCCGAGGCCGACCGGCTTCAACGGGACATCGAGCTTGCCTTCCCCAGCCGCATCGTTGGCGATGGTCAAGGAGACGCGTCGGCCGACCTTATGGTTGAGCAGTTCATCGAGATTTGTGTGGGGGCCAATCGCTTCGCCGTCCACGGCCAGCAGATAACTGCCGGACTTGATACCGGCCACATCGGCGGGGCTCAGCGCGATTACTTCGGCGATGTGCAGCCGGCCGGAGGATTGATACTCGGCGGGATCGAACCGGAGTCCGACCTTGCCGGTGACAGGCGCGGATGGTCCGAAGGCAGCGGAGATACCGAGGTGCGATGCATTCAACTCGCCGACCATGAGCGAGATGAGACGGCGGACTTCGTCGCTGGTGCGGGCTCCGGCGATCTGTGGTTCAAAAGTGGCGCGAACCTGCTTCCAGTCGGCTCCATTGAAGTTCGGATCGTAGAAGTTATCGTCGAGATAGCGCCATGCCTGGGCGAATACCTCCATCTTTTCGCGTGCGAAGTCGACGTCCATGTCCGCGGTGACGGCGACTGGCTTGGCCTGGCGCGACTCGACGGCCATCGATTGCAGGCGGCCGCCCTCGAGGTAGAACACTTCTTTGTTATCGGGCGCCCATTGGGGAGAACTCTTGCGGCCGGGCGTGGCCGTAAGTTGGCGGGCGACGGGTGGTTCTTTCGCGAGTTCGTCGAGCGGGTAGGTGTAGAGATTCGTCTGGCCCGCGGCGGTGGCGGCGAGCAATAGAGTCTTGCCGTCGGGACTGATGCGGAAGCCGTCCACATCGAGTCCGATGGGGAGGATGTGATAGCGCTGGCGAATTCCTTCGAAGGTGATGTTGACTTTGAGAGGCATCTTGGCGGATGCGGCTTCAGGCTTGTCCGTCGCGGCCTTGCCGGCGGCGGGCTTGTCGGCTTCGGGCTTATCGATGTTGGGCTTATCAGGCTCGGGCTTCTCAGGCGCTGGCTTGTCCGATGGCGCAGTTCGCGGACGTGAGGGTAACTCGTCCTTGAATAGATCGCGAAATTGATCTTCGCGGAATTTCGGAGTTTTAGCAACGAGATCGATGCGGACTACCTGGCCGGGCTCGGTTCGCTGGGATGTCCCGAACAGGAGATAGGTCCCGTCGGGACTCCAGGCGATGCTGCCGATGTTGGTGTTCGGAAGAAAGCTGATGGCGCGCGGAGTGCCGCCGGCGGCGGGCACGACCATTACGCTGCGGAACTGGCGAGCGCCCGGGGCATCGAATGCGATCCACTGGCTGTCGTGCGACCACTCCAGGGTGGGACTGTCAGGCGGGAGTCCGAAGAATTCCTGGGCGAGTTGGCGCTCCTGTTTGGAGGCGGGATCGTAAATCATCAGTTTGTCGCCGCCGCGGATGAATGCCAGGAGTTTGCCGTCGGGTGACCATCGCGGCAGGCTATCGCCGGCGGAGCTATTGGTCAGACGAGTTTCGGCGGAGTTAGTGAAATCGTACTCGTAGATGTGATAGGTGCCATCGCGATCGGAGGCATAAGTAATGCGGCGGCTGTCCGGCTTCCATTCGGGATCGAATTCGTTGGCGCTGTTCGACGTAACTCGGGCGGCCGAGCCTCCCTCTTTGGGCGAGGCGGCGAAGATTTCACCATGTGCGATGAAGGCGACTTTCTTGCCATCGGCGGCGAGGGCGAGGTCGCGGAACTGGCTGTTCAGCGAGAGGTGCTCCGTGCCAGGACCGGCAGGGGAGCCGCGGAGAGTGATCTCGATTTTCGATGTCTTGTTCTTCGCTAAGTCGTAGCGCCACACGCCGAAGTCGCGTTCGAACACGATGTTCGATCCGTCATAGGCGATGGTGGGCCAGAGAAGGCGGCCGTTGGCGAACGATGTGAGTTTGCGAGGGCGGCTATTCGGCGCGGCGTCCTTGACGTATAGATTCTCGGAGCCATCGCGATCGGAGACGAAGTAGAGGCGCCTGGCATCGGGCGACCACATCGGCCACAGTTCCTTCGATTCGCCGGCGCTGATCTTTTCGTAGACGGGCTTGGCGCCGGTGCGGACGGTCCAGATCTCGGATTGGTCGATGTGCGCGTGGCCGTGGCGCCACCACTGATTCGCCGGCATGCCTTTCGCGGTGAAGGCGAGCGTGGAGCCGTCGGGCGTGGGGGCAGCCCAGTATTCGCTGGCGTATCGATCGGCGGTGACGGGCATGGGCGTGCCACCTTCGGCACTCACGCGGAGGATATCGTTGTTGCCGGAGATGTCCTGACTCGAACTGGAGAAGTAGAGATACTTGCCGTCGTGCGACCAGGCATCGAGATGTTCGCTGGCATCGTCGTAGGTAATGCGGGTGATCTGGCTGGTGGCGAGGTCGAGGACGTAGATATCGGAGTTCCCACTGCGCGTGGACATGAAGGCGAGGCGTTTGCCGTCGGGAGAGTAGATGGGGCGGGACTCGGTAGCGGGGTCGGAGACGAGCAGATGGGCTTCGCCGCCGGCGAGGGGCGCGGTCCAGATATCGCCGCCGGAGATGAACGCGACTTCGGGGCGGTCGGGGGCGAGGCTTGGCTCAGAGAGGGAGGGTAACGCGGTTACGTCGCCCGCCAATGGGAGCACGGCGCAGAGCAGCGCGGCCGCGGAGAGGAAATGTCGCATATAGGTGCCATTTTAGACGGTCCAGGAGTGGGTGCGTCACGCCGGTGTTTCGGTTGGCCCTCGCTTCGTAGGGTCGCGTATTTCGTAGGACCGCTTGCTGACGCGCGCGGCTCTGAAACGGAGTGGTGGTCACGTGAAAGGGCTATCAGGCTCTATCGAAGCGAACCCTAACTACTTTCCCACTTAAAATTCCGCACGCATGCTCCCTGTTTTCATAGGCGCGGTGGGTGGCTGTTTGCCGGATCGAGCGTTTCCCTCCTTTCGAGAGAGCATAGCTATGAACATGGCGGATCTTCTTCCGGTTTGTACTGGAATGAGCTTAGCACCAGCAGACCCGACCTGGTCCCTCGCCCGAATCACGCCATTCGGAAGCCCAAACACGGTGCACTTCAGCGCCAGCGGCCGGCCGAATGAACGGCGATCCAACGTCCAGTATGCTGGGGCAATGGAACTGATTCACGTAATCGGTGCAGGACTAGCAGGGTCCGCGGCGGCGATTACGGCGCGTCGGGAAGGTGCGGGGGTTCGGCTGTTCGAGAAATCGCGATTCCCGAGGCATAAGGTCTGTGGTGAGTTCTTATCGCCGGAGATCATGCCGTTGTTGGAGGCGTTGGGCGTGGGCGGACGTTTCATGGAGGCGTCGCCCGCCCGGATCCGGCGCATGTGCATCCGGTTTGGGGCGCGGGAGAAGTCGGCGGCGCTGCCGGAAGCGGCGTACGGATTGAGCCGCTGGGTGCTGGATAAGATGCTGTTCGATCGAGCCGTGGAGGTGGGCGCGTCGGTAGAACCAACGGCGGGAGTGGCGGGTACTCGGACGATTGTTGCTCATGGGCGCCGCACATCGGGGCCGAAGGGCGCTCGTCTGTTCGGGTTCAAGGCGCACTTTCGGGGTCCGGCGCATGATGCGATCGAGTTGCACTTCTTCGGGTCGGGGTACGTGGGGATTAACGGCATCGCGGGCGGCTTGACGAACATTTGCGGCCTGGCCACGGAGGCGTCGCTGGCGCGGATCGGGTTCGCGTACGATGAACTGCTCGGGTCGGTGCCGAGCATTGCGGAACGCGTGCGGCCGCTCGAGCGCGCGATGGACTGGATGACGACGGGTCCGCTGGTGTACGCGAACCGGTTTGATGACCCCGCCGAGGCAGGCGTTTACTACGCGGGCGATGCGCTATCGTTCGTGGATCCGTTCACGGGGTCGGGGATGTATTGCGCGGTGCTGAGCGGGACGATCGCGGGGCAATCGGCGGCACGTGGCTTGGATGCGTCGGAGCACGTCCGGCGCTGCCGGGCGGCATTGGGGCGTCCCTTCGCGTTTGCGAGTCTGCTGCGGGGCGCGATCGTCACTGGGTGGGCGGAACGGGTGGGGCCGTTCGTCCCGGCGCGGTGGTTGTATCGTGCGACTCGGCCAGTTGGTGGTCAGCCGTTGGGCTAAAGTCCGCGAGCACTCTGGACGATGAGTCCGATGTGGATGAGAAACTTCGGGTTCGCAACATAACGCGCAATGCCGTGCTGGCAGAATTCGCGACAATTGCCGATACCAGCGCGAAACGACGGAAAGGGTTGCTGAAGCATAGTTCGCTCGAGGCTGGGGACGGGTTGTGGATTGTGCCGTGCGAGGGCATCCACACGTTTGCGATGAAGTTCGCGATCGACGTGGTGTTTCTGAGCAAGTCCCGCAAAGTGCGGAAACTGCGCCATGCGATGCCGAAGCGGCGGTTGGCGATGGATCTGCCTGCGCATTCGGTGCTGGAACTTCCGGCGGGGACACTGGCGGCGACGGGCACGCAACCGGGCGACCAACTGGAACTGGAGAAGTACTAATTCATAATCTGGAACAACCGCTTCCCGGCGTACCGTAACGCCGCTCGAATCGCACATCCCGCCCTCGTCATCCAATTAGCAGGGTCACCCCCTGTTAACCTGGATTTATACCATGCAGTTTTCTGAGTCGTTCTTCGCGCACAAGTTTGGATTGACCGAGCGCGACCTGGACCGGTATCTGGGCGATGCCTTGTCCGCCGGCGGTGATTACGCCGACCTCTATTTCGAGTACCTAATCACAACGTCGATCAGCGTCGATGAGTCGATCGTTAAGAGTGCGACGCAGGGCGCCACGCTCGGTGTCGGCATCCGCGTGATTGCGGGCGAACGGACGGGGTACGCGTACAGCGACGATCTCAGTCCGGAGAAGATTTCCAAAGCGGCCCGCGTGGCAGCTTGCATCGCCAGCGGTCCGGCGAAGGTGGAGAAGACGGGCTTCATGGAGGGCCGGAAGCGCGATCTGTATCCGGTGCTGATGGCGCCGACGGAGGCTCCACTGGCGGCGCGAGTGGAGTTGGTGAAACGGGCGGACCGGGCGGCACGCGAGGCGGATCCGCGCGTGTTCCTGGTGCAGGCGATGTATGCCGATAACATCCGGCACGTGCTGATCGCGACCAGCGATGGCGTGATCACGACGGACCGGCAGCCCCTGGCTCGAATCGGGGTCAGCGCGTACGCACGGCGCGGCGATGGGCCGCCGCAAAGCGCCTATGCCGGCGGCGGCGGACGCGTAGAGTTGGACTTCTTCGAGGAGAAGACCCCCGAGTATTTCGCGCGGGAGGCGGTCCGCCAGGCGATCGTGCAATTGGATGCCGTAGAAGCGCCGGCGGGTGAGACTACGGTGGTGCTGGGTCCGGGATGGCCGGGCATTCTGCTGCACGAAGCCGTCGGCCACGGGTTGGAAGCCGACTTCAATCGCAAGGGTGTCTCGGCGTTCAGCAATCGAGTGGGGCAGCAGGTGGCGAGTCCGTTGTGCACGGTAGTGGACGATGGATCCATCCGGAGCCGGCGCGGTTCGCTCAACGTGGATGACGAAGGTATGCCGACCCAGCAGAATGTTCTGATCGAGAATGGCGTGTTACGCGGCTATCTACAGGACAAGCTATCGAGCCGGTTGTTGAACGCCACTCCGACCGGAAACGGCCGTCGCGAGAGTTATCAGCACATCCCGATGCCGCGCATGACGAACACCTTCATGCTGGCGGGTGAGAGCGATCCCGAAGAGATCGTGAAAAGCGTGAAGAAGGGGCTGTACTGCGCGACGTTCGGCGGCGGCCAGGTGGACATCACCAGCGGTAACTTCGTGTTCTCGGCTTCGGAGAGTTACCTCATCGAAGACGGCAGGATCACGCAGCCGGTGCGAGGCGCGACGTTGATCGGCAATGGGCCGGAATCGCTGAAGCATGTGAGCATGGTGGGCAACGACCTGAAACTCGACGAGGGCATCGGCGTGTGCGGCAAGGAAGGTCAGAGCGTGCCGGTGGGCGTCGGCATTCCAACCATCAAAATCGATCGCATGACTGTCGGCGGTACGGCGCAATGAGTGCGGAACAACTCGACCAGGTAGCCGCCGAAGCGGTTCGGCAGGCGTGTGGCGGCGGTGCGACGGACGCCGAGTGCACCATCATCGAGGCGGACGAGTTCTCGGTAAACGTGCGGCGGGGCGAAGTCGAGAACGTGAAGGAATCCGGGTCGCGCGGGGCGGGAATTCGCGTGCTGCTGGGCAAGCGGACGGGCTCGGCCTACACGTCCGATCTGACTCCCGAGGGCATTCGCTCCATGGTGGCTGGGGCACTCGAGATAGCGGCAGTTGCGAGCGACGATCCGTGGGCGGGCCTGCCGGATAACTCGGAATTCGGGCTGATTGAGACAGACCTCGAGTTATACCACAAGGATGTCGCCGGGCTGGCGACCGGGGAAAAGATCCGGTTGGCTAAGGAAGCCGAGGAAGCCGCGCTTTCGGCGGATTCGCGCATCAATAACTCGGAAGGAGCGTCGTTCGATTCGTACACCGGCACTCGCGTGTTCGCTAACTCGCGCGGGTTCGTGCATTCCTACCGGACCAGCAGTTGTTCGTTGTCGGTGGTGCCGGTGGCCAGAGACGGCGACTCGATGGAGCGCGATTACTGGATGACGGCGTCGCGGAGTGCGGCAGGATTGGAGCCGCCGGAGTATGTCGGGAAGAAGGCGGCGGAGCGAGTACTGCGAAGGCTCGGGCCGCGGAAGGTGGCGACGCAGAAAGCTCCGGTGGTATTTGAGGCCCGGGTGGCGAGGACTCTGCTCGATCACCTGTTCGATGGCATTAATGGCGGCGCCGTCTATCGCAAAGCGTCCTTCCTGGCGGGCAAGTTAGGGGAGCGGATTGCGCCGGACTACGTGACCATCGTGGATGACGGCACGAAGCCCGGATTGTTCGGGAGTTCGCCATTCGACGACGAGGGTATACCGAGCCGGCGGACTGTCGTGGTGGACCGTGGTGTGTTGTCGAATTACCTGCTGAATACCTACTCGGCGCGGCGGTTGAATTCAAAGACGACCGGGAATGCGTCGAGAGGGCTGACGGGTGCAGCGTCGGTAGGCCATGGCAACTTTTATCTCGAACCGGGCACGGCGAGCGAGCAGGATATCATCCGCGGGATTAAGAGCGGACTGTATGTTACTGAGTTAATCGGATTTGGCGTGAACACGGTAACTGGCGATTACTCGCGGGGCGCGGTCGGGTTGTGGATCGAGAATGGCGAGTTAGCCTATCCGGTGTCGGAAGTGACCATTGCCAGTACCCTGCCTGAGATTTATGCTGGCATTGAGGCGGTCGGTTCGGAGTTGGAATTTCGGGGATCGCTGGCGTCGCCGGCGGTGTTGATTCGGGAGATGACGATCAGCGGGCAGTAAAGCCCGAGTGGATGCGTGGCCCGGGCTCCTGGGTGGCGAGTATCCCGGCCTCCGCGTCGAGAAGGTGTTGCCAGCGATCTTCCACTGCTGACTCCGGCCCGATTTTGCTCGCCAATTCCAGAAATACCTGATAATGCCCTAACTCCGAGCTATAGAGCGCCTGGTAAAAAGCGGATAACTCGACATCCTCCGACGCGGCGGCCAGGACGCCGAATCGCTCGCAGGACCGGAGTTCGATCAGCGCCGATATTAACAGGCGATCGACGGTTTCGTACTTCTCGCCCTTGCGAACCAGGAGCCGTAGCGCGTTTGCGTACGGATTCTTGTGCGTCCGTTCAAGCCGGCCGCCCCGGCGCTTCAGCAACCGGACCACTTGAGCCAGGTGCGCGGTCTCGTCGCGGGCTACGCCGGTCATCGCCTCTACCCAACCGGGAGTCCAGTCGTTGGGCCATCGAGTCATCAGATCCATGGCGTTATTCGCGGCCTTCTTCTCGAGAAACGCGTGATCGATGAGAAGCGGAATGGGGTCGGCGAGAACCTCCCAGCCCCATGCGATGGGTGTTGTGGAGTGTAACGGGAGCGTCAAGGCTTCTTCGTCTTGGTCATTTTCAGCGGAAGTTCATTACCGCCCTGGGTCCAGGTGCCGGTGAGTGCCGTCCCCTCTTTGTTGATGGTGGCTTCGTACTGTCCGCCGACCGCCTTTACCTCCAACAGCAACTTGTTGCTGTTTTGTTGAACAGAAGCGACTGGAATTTTCGCATTTCCCTGATCGACGCTGGTCAATACGGCCTTCGCGCCTCCACCGGTGTTCTCAATATCGAGGATCAGTTTCAGGGACTGCCCAGCTTCCAGCGTGCCCTCCCAGTGTCCGGTAAACTCCTCGGTGACAGCGGGACTGGCTTTCGGCGCCTCGACTTTCGGTTCGCCTTCGCGCGTGAATTTGAACGGAAATGATCCGGGACCCTGAGTAAAATCGCCGGACATCGTCTTTCCGTCCTCGGAGAGGGTGCCGTTGAAGGTCGGGTCACCCGGGGCGCCTTCGATGGCGAACGAGAACTTGTTACCCGTCTCGGAGATGTTGCTGAGCGGCAAGCCCGAAGCTCCCTGTGCGGGTATTGCGACGGATCCGATCCACTTATCGCCGGACTTATCGATGTCGACTTCCATGGCGAGGGTCTGATTGGGCACTTCGACGGATCCGTTCCAATGGCCGCGGATGCCGGTTTGAGCGGAGAGCGAAAGAGTGCTGAGTAAGATTACGGTTGCAACGCGTGTCATGCGTGCACCTCCAGTGTTTTGGTTCGAGTAACCTTCTGAATCGCGAGGATTGCGATGCCTTCGTTGGCTTCGTAGAACGTATCGGGCGGCCCGCCGAGTTTCGCCATTTTGGCGGCGCCTGCGTGATGGAGAGCCACTGCATGCCACCCCATCGGTTCGAAAACAGGACTCCCCGAACTACCTCCCTCCGTAGGTGTGCGGTAGTGAAGCTTCTGTTCATTGCAGGCGATCAGCCGATTATCCTGCAGCGAAAATTCCAGGTCACGGGCGCCGGGGTGGCCGATGATGTACATGCGTGGAGCGGGATCCGCGAGTTCGATCGGAGCGACGGACAACGGCATGGGGTCGCAGTCCACCGGTTCGGCCAGTTCCAGGAATGTCGCGTCGAGTTCGGATACGGGGGAGAACCAGGCGAGGCTCTTCATCGGAATGCGTTTACCGAGTAGTTGGAAATTGAACACTACGCCGGGCGGGCGGATGGCGCCTGGAAAGGTGGTACTGACCACGTGCGAATTGGTGAGCACCAGTTGTCGTGGGGGATCCGCGGGAAAGAAATCGGTTGAGTTCACGAGCCAGCCGGTACCGTTGCCTTTGCCGTTGGCGAACTCGACACGACAGACTGATTTCCCGCGCGCGAGTCCATCGAGATACCAGCGGAGCGAGACGGATCCGCTGTCCCCGAATACTTTCTCGAGATCCTGATGTGCATCCTCGAGAGGAATACTGATGCCGCCGCCCTCGCGACACACTTGGGCCGCGCGCAGGATGGGGAAGAGCGAGGATCCAGGTGGGGTGCGGTTGTCGAGACTCCATAGTTCCTGGAGTTGACGCAGGGTGCTGGCGTACTCGAACGCGTCGGCGTTCGGGGCGTCGGCGTACAGATTCGCTTTGCGTTCAGCGTCGGCATTGCGGCCGAGTGCCACCAGCGCCTCGAGTTCGGTCGCCAGATCCCAGGAGGGCAGCGGCTCGTTGGAGTTCTCCTCTTTTGCGCGAATGTCGTAGAGGATTTGGCGGGCGAGTTCGCGGTAGTCGGGAACGCCCTGCATCGGGATTTGATCCTCCTCCGCGCGAGCAAGCAGCGCCACCATGTTGATGCCGTGCCATGTGTACTGTTCCGGCTTCGAGGCGTAGACGAAAGAGTACTCGGCGTACGCGCGTTTGAGGTGTTCCGGATTGGGCCGTCCGTTGACGTAAAGCTGCTTATAGATGCGGCCCATGAGACCGCGGGCTTCGGCGATTTCAGCCGCGTTTGCCTGCGAATCCTGAATCAGGGACTGGAGCACGAGTTCAGCGGCGCTCAGCACGCCCTGGTCGATTAGCGCCTGCGCATACTGCCGGCGCACTTGCGGCGTGCGGAGTCCGGACTGCAGCATTGCTTCGGCAAGGAGTCCCATGCTGGCGAATCGCCGCTTGCGCCGGAGTTGCTGCAGAAGGCCTCTAGCGGCGCGTTCCGGAAAGCCGGGTTCGTCGCGCAGACGTCCGGCGATGGTCGCACAGAGTTGGTCGGCCGCGGTCCAGTCGAACTCGCGGAGCGCCGCGGCGAGTTGGTGTTCGAGTTGTTCGATGTCGTCCCAGGGCATCGTGCGTCCTTATACCACCACGTCGTTCGGGCCCGTGATGTGGGTAGCGGATTCCGGGCCTTCCTGCGAGCGTTTCGGATCGAAGTTGCGGAGTTCGCCGAAGTCGAGTTTCGTCAGCGCTTCGAGTTCAGTGATGGGGAGCTGATACGTGCGGAATTCGCCGAATGTGAATTCGAAACTGGTCACCATGTCGGCCTGGCTGAGGATGTATGCGGTAGCCGAGAGATCGCCGTTCTCCTTGCGCATCACTACGAGCTTCCAGTACTGCATCGGGACTCGATAGCCGCGATAGGGCGGATCGTCCTCGGCGAAGACAGGTCCGGTGAACACGGTGACGACGAGTTTTTCCTTCGCCGTGTTCTTCAGGACGTAGTCCTCGAGATCATTCCAGATTTTGCGGTTCAGGTCCTTGTGCTGCGGGCAGGCGTTCGTGTAGTGGAAAGTGTCGATGTCGGCTTTCTCGGCGTCGGCGCCCCAATCGGGATCGAGCCGGCGGACCATGTGGCCGAGGTCGAAGTCGTTTTGCGTATACAGCTCGGGTCCGGCCTGGAGGTTGCGATCAAGCCGGGGATCGAAGGCCCACTTGTCCTGGCCGCGCTTGATTTCGATGGCTTCGGCGCCGCGAATATTCACGGCGGTGTACCAGGGCATTCGGCGCCCTTTGCTGAGCCCGACCGTGAAGTGAGTGTAGGGCAGGGTGACGACATCGGTGCTATCGGGAACGGTGGGGAAGGGTACTGCGGTGCCGAGGAGATCGGTGTCGTAGCCTTTGCGATCGGCGTAGTCGGCGGCGGTGAGTTTGGGCGCGGCTTCGAGTCCGAAGTCCTCTTCGGCGGAGAGGTCGAAGGGGAGGGCGGGAGAGATCTGCAGCGCTTCCATCGCGGTAAACAGGGCCGACGACGGGAGTGCGACTCCAGGTTCACCGAGAGATCCGGCGAGGTGGAGTCCGGCTGCTTGACCAGTTTCGAGATCGACCAGGACCGACCCGGACATGTCACCGAGCGTCGCGCAATCGTGGGAGAGCGTGGTTGCGGTGGATTGAACTACGCGGCCGGGGGCGAGGCATTTGCGTTCGAACACGCCTTCGTAGACCAAGTCGAGGACGGGGGCGCCGGTGCGGGAGTCGCGCGTGACATCGCCGATCACGGCAATGTAGGGGTTGGCTGGAGAGCCTTCGAGCAGCGGGATGGCGTCGGGCAAGGGCGCGTCGAATTCGAGGTGGAGGAACGCGGCGCGCGGGGCTGCGGGCGAGACTCGGGTACGGGTGACTCGCGCGGTGATGCCGTCTTCGAACAAGACCTGGACCGTGGCCGAGCCGAGGGCGGGATCGGAGAATCGGGCGGCGACGCTGGCGGCGGTGACCAGGACGGAGTCGGAGATGAGCCATCCGCTGCCGGCGCGGTGAAGTCCAGGGATGCCTTGAACCAGGATGTAGCCGGTGGCGCGCGACGCACGGCGGAGGGCGGTTCCAGCAACGGCGAGGCGACGCTGCCAGAATCGTGCGGCGGGCGCGAGCGGGCCGTGGCCGGAAGCGGAGATGAGGGGCCGCACGAATCGGGCGAGGACGGACCCTTCGATGGTGGAGACAGGGATGGAGGCTGATTGGGTAGCGGCTTGGAGCGCAGCTTCGAGGGCTGGGGCAGGGACGGCAAATTGGAGAGCGCCGGGGAGCCCGGTGGCGATGCGGCGCTCGGTTTCCGAGAACAGGGCAGGATCGGCTGTGAGCCAGTTTGCCGGGTTTGGTGCTGGTGTCATCGAATCACTCCTTGCTGCACTGCGTGAATGATAACTCAAGATTTGATTGCTGGTTGGGAATTATCAGTCGTGCCGCAGTGCCGTGGCCGGATCGATCCGCACGGCTCGCAACGCGGGACCCGAACTCGCCACCGCGCCGACCATCGCGAGCAGCAGGGCGACAGCGATGTAGCTCACGGCGTCGTTCGGGCTCAAACCCGGAACGAGGAACATCGTAAGCGGCTGCGTCACGATGAGTGCTATTAGCAGACCCGTGCCGGCGCCCGCGGCAATCAACGCGAAGCTCTGGCGCAGCACCATCGACAGCACATTGCCAGGGCTCGCCCCCAGCGCCATGCGGAGTCCGATTTCGCGGACGCGCCGGCTGACGGCGTATGCCAGTACTCCATAGAGTCCCAGCGAGGCCAACAGCAATCCCAATCCGCCCATCGATCCGAGCAGCGCCGCTCCTACCCGGCTCGGAAGGAAAGCGAATGCCAGCGCCGTCTTCATCGGGCGCGACTCCACCGCGGCGGTATCGTCCACCTGCAGCAGCGTGCCACGGAGTTCGCGCGAAACCGCGCCGGTTTCCAGTCCGGTGCGTGCCAGCATGTGAAGGGTCGTGCCGTAACGGGAACTCTGGCGATAGGGCTCATACATCGCTGCAGCTTCGTCCTCGCCAAGCGTGGAATACTTGCTCGATTTCACCACTCCCACCACTGATAATGTCGAATTCGAGTTTTCCATTTTCCACCTGATCGTGTGTCCCACCGCGGAACGGGCACCGAACAGTGACTTCGCCATCTTCTCGTTGAGGATGACGACGCCAGAGCCCTTCACGTCCCGATCGTTGAAGTCACGGCCCTCGAGCAAGGGAATTCCGATCGTGCGGAAATAGTCGGGCGTCACGACGTTCATGTAAGCGTGAATTTCCTGTCCCTGTGCATTCAGGTCGGTAATCATCCTGGTGCCGATGGAGCGGCTGTCGTTGAGCGGTATTACCTCGGCCAGAGCTGCGGATTCAATTCCTGGCTGCTGACGCACTGTTTCCAGCGCGCGTTCGGTGATCGCGATTCTTGTCTCAGGTGTGTCGTAGCGCTCGGGTACCAGCCGCATGGTGGTCCAGATGGTGTGGTCCGCATCGAATCCCGGACTCATCGAACTTGATTGCGACAGGTTGCGAAGAAACAAAAACCCCGTCACCAGCAGGACTGAAGTGACGGCAAGTTGGGTTGCCACTACGACGTTCCGTAGCGACCACCAACCGCCTCCGACGCTGCGCTCCTCAGCTTTGAGTCCGCCGCCGGGATTCATTCGGGTGACGGCAAGCGCGGGCATCACACCCGAAACCAATGCGGCGCCGGCAGCCACCATCAGCGCATATCCAAACAGTTGCCAGTCCGTCGTCAGCGACAACCGCACTGGAATTGGCAAGGGCAGCGGCGTGCCGTCGAGGAGTTTGGTAAGCAGCATCGTGAGCGCGACGCCAACCAAAGTGCCGATGCCTGCCAGTAGTAGGCTCTCTGCCAGCAGTTGCCGCACGATGCGTCCACGTCCCGCCCCCAGTGCCAGACGAACCGAGAGTTCCTGCCGGCGGCTGACGGCCCGCGCGAGATGGAGACTCGCAACATTGGCGCAGGCCACCAGGAGTACGAGCGTCGCCACGATCATCAGTAATCCGAAAAAGGCGACGAACGGCATCGCCTTCCTTCCTGTCAGCCATGCTGTCCCCGTCACTGCCTCGACACTGGTGTACCGGGCGCGAGGTGAACCCTCCGGGGGATAGACCTTATCGATCCGTGCGCAAACGGCCTTCAATCGCTCCAGAGCCTCCGCTGCGGTAACACCTTGCGGCAGCCGGACCACCAGCTTCACGCGTTCCCCTTCGTCGGTCGTAGCCGCGTACAACTCCGGCGCAAAGCCGAATCCCACCAGGGTGTGATGCTTTTCGGGAAGCACGCCCACTACCGTGAGCGGACGCCCGTCCAACACCATCGTCCGGCCGACAATGCTCGGGTCGCCGCCGAAGTTCGCTTTCCAGAACGCGTAGTGCAGCACTACGGTGTTCGTTTCGCCGGTTGCGATGCCGCGGCCCAGCATGACGGGAGTGCCGGTTACGTCGAAGAAGTTATCCGTCACGTGGATGATCCGCAGGCGGCGCGTTTCGCCCGCTGTGCGCCAGTTCACCTCCGATTCTTCGTGCATTCCGGCAACGCCGTCGAACACGCCGGCGTCGCGCATCATGCGGTACTCGCGCATTTCGGCATGGCTGCTGCCTCCGATGCGCATCGTGACGATGTTTTCGGGGTGCGATGCTGAGGGCCGGTTCACCAGGAGTTGATCGGTCAGCGTGAACACCGTGGTATTCGCGCCCGTGCCTAGCGCGAGCGAGAAGATTGCGGCGGCGGCGAATCCGGGTGAGTGCCGAAACGCGCGGTAGGCGTATCGAAGGTCACCCGCGAGATCCTCGATCCATTGAAACTGCCAGGCGCTCCGGGAGTCCTCCTGCACGCGTGCGGCGGGGCCGAACTCGCGCTTGGCTCGTAGTAGCGCTTCTTTTCGCGGGAGACCTTCGGCCTCCAGTTCATCGGCGCGCATCTCGAGATGGCAGCGAATCTCCTCTCCTAATTCAGTGTTGAATTCGGCGCGGCGCCTGAAGTGGCGCAATCTGTTCCATAGTTCCCGCATTCGTGAAGCTCCTGTTATGCCGTTTTCATCACGAGTTGAATGGCATTCACCAGCCGGTCAAACTCGTGCGATTCCACTTCCAATTGGGCGCGTCCGGCGGGGGTGAGTTGATAGAAGCGCGCTTTGCGATTGTTCTCCGAGATGCCCCATTCCGCCTTTAGCCAACCTCTGACCAGCAACCGGTTGAGCGCCGGGTAGAGTGAACCGTCCTCGATGTCGAGTGCTTCGTGCGAACGCTCGCGAACCCGTTTGGCGATCGCGTAGCCGTGCAGAGGCCCGCGGGACAACACGCGCAGAATCAGCATGGCCAGCGTGCCTGGCAGGAATTCACTCATCATCTGGTCGGGCTTGGGCATTCGCTCCCCTTTCGGGCCTATGTATAGGTCGAACGAGGGAGACGCCGGAGAAGTTCCGTGATTGTGCGTTTTTTTTGGAGCCTGTCAGACGACGCGTAGGATCTCGCGGCTTCCGGTGATCCAAAGCTCGAGGTATCCGGCCATTCGCTCACGGTACATCTGGCTGCTCATGGTTTCCTGCATCCTCTTCTCGAATTCCGCCATGCTGTCGGCGGTATGTTCCATGATGACCCGGTTGAAATCGCCGGTGAGGTCGGTCATGATGCGCGCACCCGGCATTTCAAAAGCGGCTACGGCTTCCTTGAGTTGTGCAGCCAGTTTGCCGGCGGAACCCGGTTTTGCGATGAACGTGTTACGGATTACAAACACGTTTTTCTCCTATCGCGACATTGTTATAGTTGCCGTCTGAAAAAGCAAGCGTGTGTAAAATTTGTTGGCTCTGCGCGAGAATTCGATGAAGTGCCCAATTGGCGCGGGTTTCACGATTTCAGGGTTCCCGCCGCCGGTACCGGTTTGGCGACCCGTGGCCAGGGGTGGCAACCGGCCGATGGTTCGTCAAAACCGATGAGTGTCTG